>NZ_JBITRX010000030.1:0-74126 GCF_044540325.1 Streptomyces sp. NPDC086023 | reverse complement strand
CACGACCTCGACCCCGTGAAGGGTCTGGTCCAGGACGGACTTCACCGCCGTCGGCAGACGCTCTGCGTCGTTGTAGACGATGACGACCACGGAGACGTCAGGCACTGGCACCTCAATCCACTTGTGTTCTCATTGCGCCCGTCAAAACTACCGTGTGTTCCACTCGACGGAGGCAAGCGACCTGTCGGTGTGGGCCCGGCGCCGGCGTGCATACTTCTTAGCGGAGAGGTGAGCGTCGGGTTCCGCTGGCGGCGACCACCCGGTTCGAACCCGCAGCAGGAAGTGTTCATGACCAAGCTGTCCGTAGTCGTTCCCTGTTACAACGAAGAAGCGGTCATCGACAGCTTCGACTCCGAGATCCGCCGGGTGCTCGACGAGCTGCCCGTGGAGTACGAGGTCTGTTACGTCGACGACGGTTCCCGGGACGGCACCCTCGGCAAGCTCCGTGCCATCGCAGCCGAGCACCGCGACCAGACCCGGTACGTCTCCTTCAGCCGCAACTTCGGCAAGGAGGCCGGCATGCTCGCCGGCCTGCGCGAGGCCACCGGCGACGCCGTGGTGATCATGGACGCCGATCTCCAGCACCCGCCGGACCTCATCGGCAAGATGCTCGACCTCTACGGCCTGGGCCACGACCAGATCATCGCCCGCCGCAACCGCGAGGGCGACAAGAAGGTCCGCAGTGCCCTGAGCCGCCTCTACTACCGGGCGGTCAACCGCTGGGTCGACGTCGAGCTCACCGACGGCGTCGGCGACTTCCGTCTCCTCTCCCGCCAGGCCGTCGACGCGCTCCTCGCGCTGCCCGAGTACAACCGCTTCTCCAAGGGCCTGTTCTCCTGGATCGGCTTCGACACGATCACGTTCGACTACCAGAACGCGCAGCGCGAGGCCGGCGAGACCAAGTGGAAGTTCGCGTCGCTGCTGAACTACGCGATGGACGGCCTGATCTCCTTCAACAACCGCCCGCTCCGCCTGGCCATCTGGACCGGCGGCGCGCTCACCGCCCTCGGCGCCCTCTACACCCTGTGGATCGTGATCGCGGCCCTGGCCGGCGGCATCGAGACCCCCGGTTACGTCACCCTCGTCGCGATCATCGTCGGCCTCGGCGGCGTGCAGATGACGATGCTCGGCCTGATCGGCGAGTACATCGGCCGCATCTACTACGAGACCAAGCGCCGCCCGCACTTCCTGGTCAAGGAGTCGCACGGTGCCGACACCCGCACGGGTGAGCCGGTGCCGGTCTCCGCGGACCGGGACGGCCGATGAAGGACCAGCTCGGCCAGATCCTCCGGTTCGGCCTGGTCGGCGGGGTCAACACCGGCACCTTCTACGGCATCTACCTGCTGCTGCACCCGTGGATGCCGTACTTCGCCGCGTACACCGGCGCCTTCCTGCTCAGCATGGTCGGCTCGTTCTTCATGAACACGTACTTCACGTACCGCACCAGGCCGACCTGGAAGAAGTTCCTGCTCTTCCCGCTGACACAGGTCACCAACTACGTCGTCCAGTCCGCCGGGCTCTTCGCGCTCGTCGCCTGGGCCGGCATGGACTCGAAGATCGCGCCGCTCGCGGCGGCCGTGATCGCGATCCCCTTCACCTACCTGATCGCCCAGCGCATCCTCGTCAGCCGCAAGGCCCCCGAGGGCGCCGACGCGGAGGCCGCCGCCCCGGCCGTCACGTCCGCCCCGAAGGGCTGACCGGGCCCGGCGCGCGGCCCGCCCCCGGACCGGGGACCGCCGCGCGCCGTGCCCGCCGTTCCCGGTGCCGCTCCGCCTCCTCGCCCAGCGCCAGCGCCGCCCGCCGGAAACGCACCGCCGACGAGGGCCGGTCCGGCCCCAGCAGGTGCTCCCGCAGCTCGGCGCGGGCCGCCCGCAGCGTGTCCTTCGCCGGGTCCCGTACGGACTCCAGCAGCGCCGCCACGCCCGCCGCGTCCGGGCCCAGCACCCAGGCCGCCCGCGCCGTCGGGAACGCCGCCCGGAACTCCGCCTCGCCCAGGTGGCCCGTGTTCACCACCGCGTACGGCTTCCCGCTCGCCAGGTAGTCCGACACCACGCTGGACACGTCGCCGACCAGCAGGTCCGCCGCGTTGAAGCACGCGTACAGGCCCGGCCGCGGGCCCGCCACCACCCGGTGCGCGCCCGCGGGCCGCACCGCCCAGTACGCCGCCTCCCAGGCCGCCGTCGCCTCCTCCACCGCCAGCGCGCGGTCGGCCACCGGCGCTCCCTGGAGCCGCATCCGCTCCGCCCCGTCCGCGTCCGGCGGGAGCCCCGCCGCCGTCAGCGCGTCCAGCACGGCCGTACGCCGGGCCAGCTCGGCCGCCGCCCCCGGCGCTGGCGGCCGCGCGTCGCCGTACGCCGCCCCGGCCGCCCGTACGAGCGCCCGGATCCGGGCGTCGACGGCCGCGGCCCGCGGGTCCACCGAGCCCGTCATCGGGTGCGGCCGGTACAGCAGCCGTACGTGCGGGTCCGCCAGCAGTGCCCCGACCAGCCGCTCCCCGGCCAGGACCAGGGAGGTGCCGCCGGGGTCCCCGGTCCAGCCCTCCCAGGTCGGCGCGTACAGGACCGTGAGCCGGCCGCCCGCGGGCGGTCCCCCGTACGGGTGAACCGCCTCCAGCTGCGGGCGGCCGATCTCCACCACGTCCCGGTCGTCCACGCCCACCTCTGCCCGCGCGTACCGCTCGCGGGCGGCCGGACCGGCCACCCACACCTGGTCGTACGCCTTGGCATAGGGGTTGCAGCTGGACGGCTTGTCGCTCTCCCCGTGGTTGACGAAGGCGTGCTTGACGGTGGGGATGCGCAGCACCTGGGAGGTCTTGCCGGAGTTCGCCGGATGGATCAGCACCCGCAGCGTCGAGTGCTCCAGCCGCATCAGGTGCTCGACCTTCGGCAGGCAGACCACCGGCAGGTCCGTGGGCGCCAGCAGCTGCAGCATGAACCGCTCCCGCAGCACCACCACCGGGCGGCCGCCGAGCGCCGCGAGCGGACCCAGCCACATGTCCGCCTGGTAGGCGGAGGCCGTCCCGCCCGAGAAGTACATGCCCACCGTCGGCCGGTACTCGGCCAGCCAGCGGTCGAACCAGGCCAGCACCTCCGCCTCGCCCGCCGGCCGCCGCGACGGCAGCAGGTGCAGCGACAGTTCCAGCAGCGCGGTCGCCGCCAGCCCCAGCGACACGGCGATCCCGGCCGCCGCGAAGTGCGGCACCCCCGTCCCGGCCGCGACCAGCAGTCCGGCCGTGGACGGCAGGCCGCACCAGAGCATCCGCGGCCCCGGGCGGCCCAGTAGCAGGGCCGGGGGAGCGGGCGGCAGCCGCAGCCCGGCGGTGTCGACGTTCCGGGTCAGTACGGGCAGGGTCCGGGACCGCCGGACCAGCACTGCCACTCCCCGGCTCGCGAAGTGCAGCGCGTAGGACAGCAGCAGTCCGAACACCAGCGGCAGCGCCGCCGCGCTCTCGTGCCCCCGCCCCGTCGCCAGCAGCCCCGCGACCAGCAGGAAGTCCCGCAGCACCTGCCGCACGGGCACATCGGCCCGGAGCCGCGCGAGCACCTCGGCCACGTCCCCCTGCCAGCGGTGCAGCGCCAGTTCGGCGGCCAGCCCGGACACCGTGGCCAGCGCCAGCAACCCGGCGTCCGGGGCCAGCGCGCCCACCACCTGGAGCCCGAAGGACGCGGCGAGCAGCGCCGGGACGGCCGCCCGGACGAGCGGGCGGAGGGGGCGCAGCGGATTCACGGCCGGGGCTCCAAGCGGTCGGGTGACGCGGAGGGGGCTCGCTGGTCAACGGCGGTCCGACGGGCCGGGCAATGGGCCGCCCCCCGATTCACGCGAACGGGACGTCCTCCCGAGCGCCTGTCCGCAGGCCCCGGCGCGCAGCTGCCCGCCGGACCGGGCGGCGCCCCCGGCGTGTCCGTCCCACGCACCGGGACGCGGACGCGGGCCCGCCGGAGCACCCCGTAAATTTGGGGGAGGAGCATCCGGAACCGGGCGAACGCATAGGGGTCAGGGACGTGTCAGGGGCAAGTCAGGGTGGACGGCGGAGCGTGGCCGACGCCCGCAGGATCGTGGTCAAGGTCGGCTCCTCCTCCCTGACCACCGCCGCCGGAGGCCTCGACGCCGACCGGGTGGACGCCCTCGTCGACGTACTGGCCAAGGCCCGCAGCGGCGGCGAGAAGGAGATCGTGCTGGTCTCCAGCGGCGCCATCGCCGCCGGCCTCTCCCCGCTCGGCCTGCGCCGCCGCCCCAAGGACCTGGCCCGCCAGCAGGCGGCCGCCAGCGTCGGCCAGGGCCTGCTGGTCGCCCGGTACACCGCCTCCTTCGCGCGCTACGGCGTACGCGTCGGCCAGGTGCTGCTCACCAGTGACGACACCAGCCGCCGCGCCCACTACCGCAACGCCTACCGGACGCTGGACCAGCTGCTGGCGATGGGCGCCCTGCCGGTGGTCAACGAGAACGACACCGTTGCCACCGACGAGATCCGCTTCGGCGACAACGACCGGCTGGCCGCCCTCGTGGCCCACCTGGTCCGCGCCGACCTCCTGGTGCTGCTCTCGGACGTCGACGGCCTGTACGACGGCGATCCCGCGCAGCCCGGCACCTCCCGCATCGACGAGGTGCGCGGCCCGGAGGACATCGCCCACGTCTCCATCGGCAGCGCGGGCAAGGCCGGCGTCGGCACCGGCGGCATGGTCACCAAGGTCGAGGCGGCCCGGATCGCCGCCGCCGCCGGCATCCCGGTGGTCCTCACCTCCGCGAGCCAGGCCGCCGACGCGCTCGCCGCCCGGGTCACCGGCACGTACTTCCACGCGACCGGCCGCCGCTCGGCCGACCGGCTGCTCTGGCTCCAGCACGCCTCCACGCCCCAGGGCCACCTCACGCTGGACGCGGGCGCCGTCGCGGCGGTCACCGAGCGCGGCAGCTCGCTGCTGCCGGCCGGCATCGCCGCCGTCGAGGGCGAGTTCGTCGCGGGCGACCCGGTCGAACTGCGGGACACCGACGGGCGGGCCGTGGCGCGCGGGCTCGTCAACTTCGACGCCAAGGAGCTCCCCCGGCTGCTGGGCCGCTCCACGAAGGAGCTGGCCAGGGAGCTCGGTCCCGAGTACGAGCGGGAGGTCGTCCACCGCGACGACCTGGTGCTCCTGCACCGGTGATGGGCTCGATCCGGTAAAACCGTCGCACGGGGGGCCGCGGACTGGTCAACTTTGTTGGCGGGGGACGTACGGGGGACAGCCGCAGACCGACGCAGAACCAGGAGGCCGCCGGTGAGACGAGCGGGCGCCGAGCGAGCGCTGACGAGCGTCGAGACGGGCGAGGGAGCCGGGCCCGCCGAGGTCTCCCGGCTCTGGCACGTCACGCTGAGCGTCTCGGGGGCACCCGCGCCCCTGGCGGAGGTCCGCCGGGGCCTGGAGCAGCTGGCGCACGACCACCCCTTCCTGCTGACCAGCCGGTACGCCGCCGACCACGCGGAGATCCGGTACTGGGAGGAGGCCCGGGACCTCCACGACGCGGCCGCCGTCGCCCTGCGGCTGTGGGGCGAGCACCGCTCCTCCGCGAAGCTGCCGCCGTGGGAGATCGTGGGCCTGGAGGTCATCGACCGCGCCACGTACCACCAGCGTGTGGCGGAGGGCTACGGCCCGCCGCCGGCCTCTCCCGTGGGCGTCCACCCGTACTAGCGGACCTGCTCGTCCAGGCCGTCTTCCGGACCGGGCCGGGCCCGCGGGCCTGATCCGAAGGACGGGCCCCGGCCGCCGCCGTACGGGTACCGGCGGCGGCACCGTACGGATCCGGCCGCCGCACCGCGAGACCCCGTCTCGGGGGGTGAAACCGACGCCCGCGCCCCCGCACCAGGGGATTACCCTGCACCCATGACCTCGCTCAGCCCCGTCCTCGCAACCGCCACCCGCGCCCGTACCGCCGCCGCCGAGATCGCCCCACTCCCGCGGTCCGCCAAGGACACCGCGCTGCACGCGATCGCCGACGCCCTGGAGGCCCGTACGGCGGAGATCGTCGAGGCCAACGCCGTCGACATCGCCAAGGCCCGCGAGGCCGGCACCAGCGAGACCGTCATCGACCGCCTCACCCTGACCCCCGAGCGCGTCCGGGCCATCGCCGCGGACGTCCGCGACGTCGCGGCCCTGCCCGACCCGGTCGGCGAGGTCGTCCGCGGCTCCACGCTCCCCAACGGCATCGACCTGCGCCAGATCCGCGTCCCCCTGGGCGTGGTCGGCATCATCTACGAGGCCCGCCCCAACGTCACCGTCGACGCCGCCGCCCTCTGCCTGAAGTCCGGCAACGCCGTGCTGCTGCGCGGCTCCTCCTCCGCCTACGCCTCCAACACGGCCCTCGTCGCCATCCTGCGCGACGCCGTCGAGGCGACCGGCATCCCCGCCGACGCCATCCAGCTCGTGCCCGGCGAGTCCCGCGACTCCGTCCGCGAGCTCATGCGCGCCCGCGGCCTCGTCGACGTCCTCATCCCGCGCGGCGGCGCCTCCCTCATCAAGACGGTCGTCGAGGAGTCCACCGTGCCGGTCATCGAGACGGGCACCGGCAACTGCCACGTCTACGTCGACGCACAGGCGGACATCGACATGGCCGTGGACATCCTGGTCAACTCCAAGGCCCAGCGCCCCTCCGTCTGCAACGCCGCCGAGACCCTGCTCGTGCACCGCGACATCGCCGCCGCCTTCCTGCCGCGCGCCCTCGACGCGCTCGCCGACGCCGGCGTGACCGTGCACGGCGACCCCGCGATCCTCGGCTACGCGGGCGACAGCAAGGTCACGGCCGTCGCCGCCACCGACGAGGACTGGGCGGCCGAGTACCTCTCGTACGACATCGCCGCCGCCGTCGTGGACTCCCTGGACGCGGCCGTCGGCCACATCCGCCGCTGGACCTCCGGCCACACCGAGGCGATCGTCACCACCTCGCAGGCCGCGGCGCGCCGCTTCACCCAGCTGGTCGACTCCACCACCGTCGCCGTGAACGCCTCCACCCGCTTCACCGACGGTGGCCAGTTCGGCTTCGGCGCGGAGATCGGCATCTCCACGCAGAAGCTGCACGCCCGCGGTCCGATGGGCCTGCCGGAGCTGACCTCCACCAAGTACATCGTCACCGGCGACGGTCACGTGCGGTAACCGCCGGACCACCTCCGAGTGGCCGATTTTCGGCCGACTCCCTGCCCAAAAGAGCCCCCCAGGTCTAGTCTGGTCCCGTGCCGGACGACGTGGGGGGCCTTCCGTTCCCGGACGACGGGGAGCCCGACGACGACCGCGGAGGCGCGGAGCAGGACTTCGCCTCCGTGGTGTTCGACGAGGACTTCGTCCGGAGCGCCGAGATCCATGAACCGACCGCCGCCGAGCGGCTGCTCGCCGCGGCCCAGGCGCGCGCCCAGGCCGAGGAGGCCCGGGCCATCGCGGCCGCCAGGGCCGCGGACGACGACGGCTGCGAGAGCTACGACGGCTACCTCGACCGGTTCGGCTACGGCTACAGCCCCGACGGCGAGCCCTACGGCTTCGGCCCCGAGTACGCGTACGGCTACGGCTACGGCGGCCCGTACGGCACCTACGGCGGCGCCCTGCGCCCGTACCGCGGCCGCGCTCGCTGGCACCGCCCGGTCGCCTGGATGCTCGCGGTCGTGATGGGCGTCGGCATGGTGGCCCTGGCCTTCACCGCCGTCTACAAGGCGGCCGCCTCGGACCGGGAGCAGGTGCCCCCGCCCGCCTCCACCGGGGCCGACACCGGCGGAGCACCGGCGAGCTTCCGCAGCGGCGGGCTCCAGCCGGAAAGTCCCGGCCACGCGGGCGTTTACCTGCCCCGGTAGCGACCAACCCTGAAAGTACGACCCCTCAGCACGAGCGGTGCGCACGAGCACCCCGAGGGGGCTTCTCTATTGCGGGGACAGCGGGGAGAAGCGATGGCCGTGCCAGGAGATCCACCCGACGGCGCCCCCGACGGCATCGGCGGGGACGACGAGTACCGTTCCGTGGTGTTCGACGAGGACTTCGTACGGGCCGCCAGGCTCCAGGAGTTCTCCGCGCAGGAGCGGATGGGCGAGCACGCCCGCGCGGTGCGCACGCGTCCCGTGTGGGGCGGCGGCACCGGTTCGAGCACGCGCAGGCCCCGCCAGGGGCTGGTCCTGCTGATGCTGGTGGCCTTCGCCTTCAGCGCGGCCGTCTACATGGGCCTGCGTCACCCGTACGTACCCCCGCCCTCGGCCTACACCGACCCGCTGACCAGCACCGTGGTGCCCCTCGCGCCCCGGGGGGCTGTCCCGGGCGGGCGCCCCGCCGAGCTGTACGCGGCGAGCCCGGCGGACGGCTACCGCGTCGGGGCGGCCGGGATCACCCTGCCGGCCGTGCGGCGCACGCAGCACTTCACCGACACCCAGGTCGTCACGGCCCTCACCACCGTGAAGGACTACCTGGTCCAGTCGGGTCTCGACCCGGACGTGCTCTCCGGCGCCGCCGCCCGGCCGGTGCGGGTGCTGCTCGACCCCGACCAGCAGCAGCAGTTCGACGACAGCCTCGCCAGGCCGGCGCCCGACGGGCGGCACGCGGCCACCGGCTGGCTGGTCCGCTTCGACCCCGCCACGGCCACCGTCGCCGACTCCCGGGTCCGGGTGAGCGGCACGATGGTCTACGCCGAGGCCGGGCCGGAGGTCCTTGAGGTCGTCACCGACCACACCTTCGTCTACGCCGTCCGCAGGGCCGGTGCCGGGCCCGCCGACGCCTCCCTGTTCACCGTCCGCCGCGAGCTGCGGCTGCGCTTCGACCGCGAGGACCTGGAGGGCCGCCGCGCCGAGCTGCTGGACGCCTACGTCACGGCCGGCCCCCAGGACTGCGCCGCGGACCCGTCGGCCGCCTTCAAACCGCTGCTGGCGGGCCAGCGGCCGGCCGGCACCGGACCGGCCGCCATCGACCCGTACGACACGGCGCACCCGCACCGGACGGCCGGGCTGTGCGGCGTACTGGCCACCGCACCGCCCACCGGACCGCCTGCGTCCCCGACGACCGGGTCCTAGGACCCCGTCCCGCCGCCCCCGCCTAGGACTCCGTCCCCTTCCCACCGCGCTCGCCGTCCGAGGTGCCGCCGGTGCCCCCGGCGGCACCGTCCCGGCCCTCGGACGGCCGGCCCGCGAACTTGTCGCGGAGCCTGCCGCCCACGTCGCCCACGCCCCCGGCGAGGTCGCCGACCAGTTTCATCAGCGGGTCCTTGCTGGTCCGCACCGAATCCGCGTAGTGCGAGGCCGACTGGCGGAACGAGTCCGACACCGAGGTGTCCTTGTCGTCCTCGCGCTTCGGGTAGTGCCCGTCCATGATCCGCTGGTGGTCGCGGCTCTCCGCCCACTTCTTCAGCTCGGCGGCCCGCACCGTCGTGAAGGGGTGCGTGCGCGGCAGCATGTTGAGGATCTTCAGCACCGAGTCGCGCAGGTCGCCGCCCGCCTCGTACTCCTCGGCCTGTGCCAGGAAGGCGTCCACGTTCATCTCGTGCAGGTGGTGGCCGCCGGCCAGCTTCATCAGGCCCCGCATCGAGGCCTGGAGGTCCTGCCCGACCAGCAGCCCGGCCCGGTCGGCCGACAGCTCGGACTTGCGGAACCACTCGCGGAGCCCGGTCACGAGCGCCATCACCGTGATGTTGCCCAGCGGGATCCACGCCACCCGCATCGCCAGGTTCGTCAGGAACAGCAGGATCGTGCGGTACACCGCGTGCCCCGACAGGGCGTGGCCCACCTCGTGCCCGACGACCGCCCGCATCTCCTCCTCGTCCAGCAGCTCCACCAGGGAGGTGGACACGACGATGATCGGCTCGTCGAGGCCGATGCACATGGCGTTCGGGTTCGGGTCCTGCTGCACGTACATCTGCGGGACCTTCTCCAGGTCCAGGATGTAGCAGGCGTCCAGCAGCATCCGGTGCAGGTGCGGGAACTGCGTCTCGCCCACCCGCACCGTGTCGGACAGGAACAGCAGCCGCAGGCTCCGCTCCGGCAGCAGCCCGCTCAGCGCCTTGAAGACGGTGTCGAACCCGCTCAGCTTCCGCAGCGCCACCAGCGCGGAACGGTCGGCCGGATGCTCGTACGCGCGTGACGAGATGCCCGGGAAACGCCTCCGGTCACGTGCCGGAAGCTTCTCGGACCCGGTGTCGCTCATCGCTCTTCCCCCTCGGTCGGACCTGCCACTGCCCCCTCAACGCATGAGTCGGCGTGAGCGTGCCCGGGGCGCCCGCTTACGATGTGGGCGACGTCTCAGCCCACACGATAGGTACCTGCCTGATGAGCCTCCTGAGCACCGCCCACGACCTGGTCGTCCTCGCCTCCGAGGGCGGCGAGCAGCACGGCGGCAACCACGACAGCCTCAACCCGTACCTGACCGGCGGCGGCGCCCTCTTCATCCTGCTGCTGATGCTGTGGGTCACCACCCGCCTGAACCGCGACCGCTGAGCCGCGGACACGGCGTCGCGCCCTCGGGCCGACACCGCCGGGTCGGGCCGCTCCACCGGGCCAGTAGGCTCTGCACGCATGGGAGAGCAGGAAATGCCTACCGGTCCGGTCAAGCGCCGGCTCGGAGTGATGGGCGGGACGTTCGATCCGGTCCACCACGGACACCTCGTGGCCGCCAGTGAGGTGGCCGCGCTGTTCCACCTCGACGAGGTGGTCTTCGTGCCGACCGGCGAGCCGTGGCAGAAGTCGCAGCGGGCGGTCTCGCCCGCCGAGGACCGCTACCTGATGACCGTCATCGCCACGGCCTCGAACCCGCAGTTCTCGGTCAGCCGCATCGACATCGACCGCGGCGGGCCGACGTACACCATCGACACGCTGCGGGACCTGCGCGCCCTCAACACGGACGCGGACCTGTTCTTCATCACCGGCGCCGACGCGCTCGCGCAGATCCTCACCTGGCGGGACGCCGAGGAGCTCTTCTCGCTGGCCCATTTCATCGGCGTCACGCGCCCCGGCCACATACTGACCGACGACGGTCTGCCCGAGGGGAAGGTCTCGCTGGTGGAAGTGCCCGCCCTCGCGATCTCCTCCACGGACTGCCGTCAGCGGGTGGCCGCCGGCGACCCCGTCTGGTACCTGGTGCCGGACGGCGTGGTGCGCTACATCGACAAGCGTGAGCTGTACCGGGGCGCCTGAGCTTCCGGAGAGAGAGGGGCACCGGTGAACGACCGCCAGGACCCGTACGGCCGGTACGACAGGTACGACGGACACTCCGAGGACTCAGCACCGGAACAGCAGCTCATCGGCTACGACGCCTATGGGCAGCCGGTGTACGGACCGGTGTCCCCCGCGCCCGGGCAGCAGTACGAGGCGTACGGGTACGGCTACGACGCGTACGGCCGCCCCACGGCGCCCCCGCAGCAGCCGGCCCAGGACTACGACGCGTACGGCGGCCAGACCGGCCAGTACCCCGCGCAGGGGTACGCGTACGACACCGGCACCGGCCAGTACGCGGTGGCCGATCCGGCCTCCACCGGCCAGTACCCCGCGTACGACACGGGCGGCTACCCGGCCTACGGCCAGGGCGGGCAGACGGGCCCGGCCCCGGCGGAGGCCGCGGCCACCGGGCAGTTCCCGGCGGTCGACACCACCGCCCAGTGGATTCCGCAGCAGGCGCCCGCGCCCGAGGCCGCCCAAGAGCCCCCGGCGGGCTCCCCGGAGGCGCCCCAGGTGCCCGGGCAGCGCCGAGAGGCGCCCGACTACCGCACCGAGCAGTTCGCCTTCCTGGAGGAGCCCGACGAGGACTCCGAGGACGTCATCGACTGGCTCAAGTTCACCGAGAGCCGCACCGAGCGCCGCGAGGAGGCCAAACGCCGCGGCCGCAACCGCGTGGTCGTCCTCGTCGTCGCCCTCGCCCTCTTCGTCGTCGGCGGCCTGGGCTACCTCTGGTACGCGGGCAGGCTCCCGTTCCTCGGCGACGCGCCCGGCACCAACGGGGCCGCGGTCGCGGGACCCCAGAAGCGCGACATGATCGTCGTGCACCTGCACGACCTCAAGGGCGGCACCTCCACCGCGATCCTCGTGGACAACGTCACCGCCAAGCGCGGCGCGACCGTCCTGCTGCCCAACGCCACCGCCGTCACCTCGGACGACGGCACCGGCACCACCCTCGGCAAGTCCGTGGACGAGGACGGCCTCGGGGGCACCCGCGAGTCCCTCGACACCCTCCTGGGCACCCGCATCGAGGGCACCTGGCGGCTGGACACCCCGTATCTGGAGCTGCTGGTCGACAACCTCGGCGGCATCGAGGTCGACACCGACACCGCCGTGCCGGCGGACGCCAAGGCCAAGGCCCCGGCCGTCGGCAAGGGCCAGAAGCAGAGCCTCAGTGGCGCCATGGCGGTCGCCTACGCCACGTACCGCGCGCCCGGCGAGCCGGAGACGAGGCAGCTGGAGCGGTTCGGCACGGTGCTCTACGGCACCCTGCGCAAGATCCCCGGCGACGAGCAGTCCGCGACGGTCGCCGTCGAGACCCTCGCCCAGATCATGGACCCGTCCCTGACCGAGAAGGACCTGGGCTCCTCGCTCGCCAAGATCGGCGAGCACGCGAAGGTCGGGGACTACACAACGAAGGTCGTGCCGGTGAAGGACGACGGCAGCCTGACCGACGCGGCGGTGAACTCCGTGGTCAAGGAGCTGCTGGGCGGCGCGTTCAAGGCCCCGGCGGCCAACGCCGCCCCGCGGGTGGGCCTGAAGGACGCCTCCGGGAACGCCAAGACCGCCACGGACGCCCGTGCGGCCCTGGTCAACGGCGGCTACACCTTCGTCGACGGCGGCAGGGCCGACGCCACGCAGGACGCCACCCAGGTCACGTACGCCGACGACGCCCAGAGGGCCAGGGCCCTGGAGGTCGCCAAGACCCTCGGGCTCAAGGAGACGGCCGTGAAGAAGGCCCAGGCGGCCGTCAACGCGGACGTCGTGGTCGTGCTCGGAACGGACTTCAAGAAGCCCTGAGCAGGCACGGGAGCAGGCGGCGCCCGGGCCCCGAGAGGGGTCCGGGCAGGTCCTGAGCAGCCGGGACGACCGGCCGGGCGGTTATTCGCGAGCGGTGTCGGCGGTACATGAGACCCTTGAAGTGATTTGCCACCCGACCCGAAAGCATGGCCAGTGACCGCCACGGACCGCTCCATCGAGCTCATCAACGTCGCCGCCCAGGCGGCTGCGGACAAGCTCGCGCACGACATCATCGCCTACGACGTCAGCGACGTGCTGTCGATCACCGATGCCTTCCTGCTCGCCTCCGCGCCGAGCGACCGCCAGGTCAAGTCCATCGTCGACGAGATCGAGGAGAAGCTCCTCAAGGAGCTCGGCGCCAAGCCGGTCCGCCGTGAGGGCGACCGCGACGCGCGCTGGATCCTGCTCGACTACGTCGACATCGTCGTGCACGTGCAGCACAGCGAGGAGCGGGTCTTCTACGCGCTGGAGCGCCTGTGGAAGGACTGCCCCGAGATCGAACTGCCCGAGGACGCCAAGCAGACCAAGGGCAAGGCCGAGGAGCACGCCAAGCTGCGCGAGGCGCAGGGCGACGACGACCTGGACGGTGATCTGTTCTGAGCACTCCCAAGACCGGCCGCAAGATCGTCCTGTGGCGGCACGGCCAGACCTCGTGGAACCTGGAGCGCCGCTTCCAGGGCTCCACGGACATCGAGCTGACCGAGACCGGCGTGGCCCAGGCCCGCCGGGCCGCCCGGCTGCTCGCCTCGCTGAAGCCGGACGCCATCGTGGCCTCCGACCTCAAGCGGGCGGCGGCGACGGCCGCCGAACTCGCCGCCGTCACCGGCCTGGCCGTGTCCCACGACGCGGACCTGCGGGAGACGTACGCCGGTGAGTGGCAGGGCCTGACGCACGACGAGATCCTCGCGAAGTACGGCGAGCAGTACGCGGCGTGGAAGCGCGGCGAGCCGGTCCGGCGCGGCGGCGGCGAACTGGAGACCGAGGTCGCCGACCGCGCGGCCCCGGTGGTGCTCCGGCACGCCGCCCAGCTGGGCGAGAGCGGGACGCTGGTCGTGGTCAGCCACGGCGGGACGATCCGCACGACCATCGGCCGGCTGCTCGGCTGGGAGTCGTACTACTGGGAGAGCCTCGGCGGGCTCTCCAACTGCTGCTGGTCGGTCCTGGGCGAGGGCGCGCGCGGCTGGCGCCTGCTGGAGCACAACGCGGGCACGCTGCCCGAGCCCGTGCTCGGCGACGACGACTGACTTGGTGGCCACGGTCTCCGGGGGCGCCTCGCGAGGTGCTCCCGGCGGCCACCGGCCGGCGACGGACCGGCCACCGGCCGGTCCCGGCTCGTCCCGCGGAAGGCCTGGTGGGGGCCTCGCGGGGGCCGTTCGGGCCCGGATTTCGTTTCTGGGAGATCGCAGGCTAGAGTTCTTCTTGTCCGCAGCGGAGAGCACCGGAAACGGAGCGAGGAAGCAGCGGGACACGGCAAGGGGCTATAGCTCAGTTGGTAGAGCGCTTGCATGGCATGCAAGAGGTCAGGAGTTCAATTCTCCTTAGCTCCACAATCAGGATCCCGTCCCCAACAGGGGGCGGGATCCTTGCTTTTGTACCCCGGAACCCCGCGACGGGGACCGGGCCTCCGGACCGACCGGACATTCGGGGCTGACCAGCCGTGTGACGGCATGGCAGAATCGGACGGCCGGAGGGGGAGACGACGGCCCGAACGGGAGGGAGTCGCTGACGGATGGGTGCACACCGGCGGCGGTGCGACTGGTGCGACAACGGAACGCCGATCGTCCGGGACATGGACCCGGTCAATCCCGACTACCAGTACTGGTGCGAGGAGTGCGCACGGGCGCTGATCATAAAAGGCGACCCGATCGAGACCTATCGCGAGCTGGAGGGGGAGCCGATCTACGGCCGCCTGCTCGACGAGCACTGCACCCTGAAGCGCTTCTACTCGTTCGCCAGAGCGTGACCGGCGCGGCCGACAGGGTGTGAAAAAGGGACATGTGCTCCCAAACGAGGCGCCTCCTGGCTCCATCGGAAACCCGTTTTTGGACTGGGGCCAGGACCGTGTAATGTTTGGGACGTCGCCAAGGGGAACGGCAAGGGAAACCGGCCGGAAAGCCAAGGCGGCGAAGCAGGACAAGGGGCTATAGCTCAGTTGGTAGAGCGCTTGCATGGCATGCAAGAGGTCAGGAGTTCAATTCTCCTTAGCTCCACAGTGAAGAAGCGGGCCACCCGGATCGGGTGGCCCGCTTCTCGTTCTGTGGTCAACCGTGCGGCCGTCGTAACGGCTGCGGTACCCTGACGCCATGCGTGCCGTACGCCTTCTGCTTACCGAGCCGCGCTGAACAGCCCCGACCGGTGGGGCCGTCCCGGATGGACGGCGGACCAGGTCGGCCTCGGCGCGGCGTCCCCTCCTGTGCGAGGGGTTTTTTCGTTTGGTGGCGCGGAACCCACGGCAGAGACGATCGATGGAGCTTCAAGGATCATGAGCGAGACGAATTCCCCGGCCCCCGAGGCGGCCGAGGCGCACCGTTACACGGCCGCCCTGGCTGCCGACATCGAGGCACGCTGGCAGGACGCCTGGGACGCCCAGGGCACCTACGAGGCCCCGAACCCCACCGGCGACCTCGCGGGGGACCCGGCGGTCGTCGCGCGGCCCAAGAAGTTCATCATGGACATGTTCCCGTACCCCTCGGGCGCCGGCCTGCACGTCGGCCACCCCCTGGGCTACATCGCCACGGACGTGTTCGCCCGTCACCAGCGCATGACCGGGCACAACGTCCTGCACACGCTGGGCTTCGACGCCTTCGGCCTGCCCGCCGAGCAGTACGCGGTGCAGACCGGCACGCACCCGCGCGTGTCCACCGAGGCGAACATCGAGAACATGAAGAAGCAGCTGCGCCGGCTGGGCCTGGGCCACGACAGGCGCCGCTCCTTCGCCACGATCGACCCGGACTACTACAAGTGGACGCAGTGGATCTTCCTGCAGATCTACAACTCCTGGTACGACGCGGACGCGAAGAAGGCCCGCCCGATCGACGAGCTGGTCGCAGAGTTCGAGGCCGGCACGCGTGAGGTCCCCGGGGGCAAGGCCTGGTCCGGGCTGACCGCCGCCGAGCGCTCCGACGTCCTGGGCGGCTACCGCCTGGCCTACTCCTCCGACGCGCCCGTCAACTGGTGCCCCGGGCTGGGCACCGTACTGGCCAACGAGGAGGTCACCGCCGACGGCCGGTCCGAGCGCGGCAACTTCCCGGTCTTCAAGGCCCGCCTGAGCCAGTGGAACATGCGCATCACCGCCTACGCGGACCGACTGCTGGACGACCTGGACGAGCTGGACTGGCCCGAGGCCATCAAGCTGCAGCAGCGCAACTGGATCGGCCGCTCCGAGGGCGCCCGTGTCGACTTCGCGCTGGGCGACCGGGCCGTGACGGTCTTCACCACCCGCCCCGACACGCTGTTCGGCGCCACGTACATGGTGCTGGCGCCCGAGCACCCGCTGGTCGAGGAGTTCGTCCCGGCCGCCTGGCCCGAGGGCACCAAGGAGAAGTGGACCGGCGGGCACGCCACCCCGGCCGAGGCCGTCGCCGCCTACCGCGCCTTCTCCGCCGCCAAGTCCGACGTCGAGCGGCAGGCCGACGCCAAGGAGAAGACCGGCGTCTTCACCGGCGAGTTCGCGGTCAACCCGGTCAGCGGCGAGCAGGTCCCGGTCTTCATCGCCGACTACGTCCTGATGGGCTACGGCACGGGCGCGATCATGGCCGTCCCCGCCCACGACTCCCGGGACTTCGAGTTCGCCCGCGCGTTCGACCTGCCGATGCGCTGCGTCGTGCAGCCCTCGGACGACCGCGGCACCGACCCCGCCACCTGGGACGACGCCTTCGTCTCGTACGACGCGAAGCTGGTCAACTCCACCGGCGCCGGGATCTCCCTGGACGGCCTGGGCGTGGTGGAGGCCAAGGCCGCCATCACGGAGTGGCTGACCGAGCGCGGCATCGGCGAGGGCACCGTCAACTTCCGCCTGCGCGACTGGCTGTTCAGCCGCCAGCGCTACTGGGGCGAGCCCTTCCCGATCGTCTACGACGAGGACGGCGTCGCGCACGCCCTGCCCGAGTCGATGCTGCCGCTGGAGCTGCCGGAGGTCGACGACTACTCGCCGCGCACCTTCGAGCCCGACGACGCCGCCTCCAAGCCGGAGACGCCGCTGTCGCGCGCCGAGGAGTGGGTCCACGTCGAGCTGGACCTGGGCGACGGCCCGAAGTCCTACCGGCGCGAGACCAACACCATGCCGAACTGGGCCGGCTCCTGCTGGTACGAGCTGCGCTACCTGGACCCGAACAACTCCTCGGCCCTGGTGGACCCGGAGATCGAGCAGTACTGGATGGGCCCGCGCGAGGGCGCCCCGCACGGCGGTGTCGACCTGTACGTCGGCGGTGCCGAGCACGCGGTGCTGCACCTGCTGTACGCCCGCTTCTGGTCCAAGGTGCTGTTCGACCTGGGGCACGTCTCCTCGGCGGAGCCGTTCCACAAGCTGTTCAACCAGGGCATGATCCAGGCGTACGCCTACACCGACGAGCGCGGCGTGTACGTCCCGGCGGCCGAGGTCGAGGAGCGCGACGGCGGGTACTTCCACGAGGGCCGGCCGGTCAAGCGCGAGCACGGCAAGATGGGCAAGTCCCTGAAGAACGCCGTGACCCCGGACGAGATCTGCACCGAGTACGGCGCCGACACGCTGCGCCTGTACGAGATGGCGATGGGCCCGCTGGACGTCTCCCGGCCGTGGGACACCCGTGCCGTCGTCGGCCAGTACCGTCTGCTGCAGCGCCTGTGGCGCAACATCGTCGACGAGGAGACGGGCGCCGTCACGGTCGTCGACGGCGAGCCGGACGAGGCCACGCTGCGCGCCCTGCACAAGGCGATCGACGGCGCCGGCGGCGACATGGCCGGGCTGCGCTTCAACACCGCCATCGCCAAGATCACCGAGCTGAACAACTTCCTGACGAAGGCGGGCCGGCCGCTGGAGCGGTCGGTCGCCGAGCGGCTGGTCCTGCTGATCGCGCCGCTGGCCCCGCACATCGCCGAGGAGCTGTGGCACCGGCTGGGTCACGCGGAGTCGGTCGTCCACCAGGACTTCCCGGTGGCCGACCCGGCGTACGTCGTGGACGAGACCGTGACCTGCGTCGTGCAGCTCAAGGGCAAGGTCAAGGCGCGCCTGGAGGTGCCGCCGTCGATCTCCGACGACGACCTGGAGAAGCTGGCGCTGGCCGACGACGCGGTCGTGGCGGCCCTGGGCGGCGCGGAGATCCGCAAGGTGATCGTGCGCGCGCCGAAGCTGGTCAACATCGTCGTCTGAGGCGGGCGGCGCCGTGTGCGTGGTGCCGGTGGCCGTCCCGGGGAGGCCTCGGTCCCCGGGGTGACGCCGGACGTCTCAGGGTGATCCCGTACGGGCAGGTTGGGGGTTCGATTGGAACCCTCGGCCTGCCCGTTCCGTTTACCGTGGAGTTGACGGCAGTACCGGCGGTGCCGGCGGTGCCGCGCCCGGTACCGGCAGCACGGCAGGGGAAGGGACTCTCTGATGGAGGCCGCGTTGATCATCTTCGTTCTGTTGGTGTTCCTCGCCTTCGTGGGGCTGGGGGCGTACGCCACGGTCAAGGCGGTCGGTGCGGCCAAGCGGGGCGTGGACCGTACGCTGACGCAGGCCCGCCGCACCGTCGAGGACACCACGCTCCGGGCCAAGAGCCTGGGCGGCGGCGGGGTCGTGGGCGCCCTGGCCCAGCTGCGGCTGGATCTGCGCACGTCGATGCGGGCCACCCAGACGGCGCTGCATGAGGGGGTCAGGCAGGACGGTTCGCTGTCCGAGTCGATCGCGCTCTTCGAGCGGCTCAGCGCCCACGGGTACGAGCTGGACGGCGAGCTGCGGAGGCTGGAGCAGGAGCCGGACAAGGCGAAGATCGCCGAGCGGCTGCCGGACCTGCGGGAGCGCACCCGGAAGATCACCAAGTCCGCCGACTCCCTGCGCTGGGCCGCCCGTGACCGGGCCCGCCGGTTCGCCGACGACGACCTGACGAGCCTGACCGGCGAGATCGCCATGGAATCCGACGCCCTCCGCGACTGGTCGCGGGCGCCGTCCGCGTCGCCCTGGGGCGACGACCCGGCCGGTGCCGGGGGTGTGGGGTATCCGGGTGCGGCGGGGACGGGTGCGGGTTCTGGTGCGGCCGGTGCGGGTGCCGGCGGTGGTGGTGCCGGTGCCGGTGCCGGTGCGGGTGGTGGGTCGGAGGGGGCTTCGGCTCCGAAGCCGCTGGACGCTCCGCCTGCGGCGACGCCGTACCCCTGGCAGAAGCAGGCCCGGCCGGAGACCACGGCCTGAGCCGGAGCGCTGTGGGGGCGGCGGAGTGACAGGGGCGTGGGAGACCACCCCTTAGGGGTGCGGGTGCCGTCGGCCAGGGGGTGTGGGCGCCGTCGGTGAGTGCGGCGGCGGCCGTGAGGGTCGCCACGGTGCGGTCCCCTACGGGCCCCGGCTGCCGGGAGGGCACGCGGCCCGGTAACCTCCCGCTCATGTCCCGCCATGTCGCGATCGTCACGGATTCCACGGCCTACCTGCCCCCACCGGCGATGCGGCGCCACAACATCACCGCCGTGCCCCTGACGGTGGTCCTCGGCGACCAGGCCCTGGAGGAGGGCACGGAGATCTCCGCCCGCTCCCTTGCCCTGGCCCTCCAGAAGCGCCGCTCGGTGACGACCTCCCGGCCGAGCCCGGAGGAGTTCGTCCGGACTTATCAGGAGGCCGCCGACGCCGGGGCCACCGCCATCGTCTCGCTCCACCTCTCCGCCGAGTTCTCCGGTACGTACGACGCCGCCGTGCTCGCCGCCAGGACCGCGCCCGTGCCCGTCCGGGTCGTCGACACCGGCATGGTCGCGATGGCACTCGGCTTCTGCGCCCTGGCCGCCGCCGAGGCCACCGAGGCGGGCGGGTCCGTCGACGACGCCGTGGCCGCCGCCGAGAAGCGGGCCGCCGGCATGTCGGCGTTCTTCTACGTCGACACCCTCGACTACCTGCGCCGCGGCGGCCGCATCGGCGCCGCCCAGGCCCTGCTCGGGTCCGCGCTCGCGGTCAAGCCGCTCCTCCAGCTCGACGGCGGCCGCATCGAGATGCTGGAGAAGGTCCGCACCGCGTCCAGGGCCATCGCACGTCTCGAAGAGCTGGCCGTGGAGCGCGCCGGGACCGGCAGGGTGGACGTCGCGGTACACCACCTCGCCGCGCCGGAGCGGGCCGAGAAGCTCGCCGCGCACCTGCGCGATCGCGTTCCCGCCCTCGGGGAGCTGCACGTCAGCGAGGTCGGGGCGGTCATCGGGGCGCACACCGGCCCGGGGCTGCTCGCGGCGGTGATCGCGCCCCGCTGAGGGGGCGCGGTGCCGGCTGCCGGCGTCTCACCCTTGTGGGTGGCGGAGTTGTCCACAAGTGCTGGGATATCCACGGAAGTGCGGGCGTCCGGCCTGCAACTTCCTTTTCTGGCTAACGTCTTGTGGCATGACTCTTCGAACGTCCGTAGCCACCACCGTCTCCCGTTCCACCAGCGGCCCCGGGCGCGCCCGGGGCTCCGACGGCCGCTCCCGGCGGCGCCGGGCCGCTGCCGCCTTCGATGCCGAGGCCGCCCGGCGCCGCGCCGAGGCGCTGTTCGGCGTGCAGGTCGTCCCGGGAGGTGAGGCGGGTTCGTTGCCAGGGGCCTCACCGCCGCCCGAGCCGGAGCAGCCGGAAGGGGCGTGGCCCGAGAGGGGGCGGCCTGTGCCGGGGCAGCCGGAGCCGGTGCCGGAGCAGGGGGCGGGGGTGGTTGAGCCCGTGCCGGCCGGGTCGGTGGCGGTCGGGGCGCGACCGCTGCCGTTGTACGAGCGGGTGCGGGAGCGACTCCCCGTGTGGGTGCAGTTGCGGTGTGGGCTGGAGCCGAGGGCGCTCGCCGCCGTCGCCGTGGTGCTGGTCGGAGCCGTGGGGTTCGCCGCCACGCAGTTGTGGACCGGGCGGCCCGATGCCGTGGCGGCCCCCGAGATCACGGCGGTCGCCCCGCCCGCGCCCCGGCCGGAGCCCTCCCGGGTCGTGGTCGACGTGTCGGGGAAGGTCCGGGTGCCGGGGGTGCGGCGACTGCCCGCCGGAGCGCGGGTCGAGGACGCCCTGGCCGCCGCCGGGGGAGTGCGGCCCGGCGCGGACACCTCCGGGCTCAACCGGGCGCGGGTGCTGGTGGACGGCGAGCAGGTGCTGGTCGGCGTGACCGGGCCACCCCCGGCCCCGGGTGCCGTGGCCCTCCCCGGAGCGGCCGGGCCCGCCGCCCCGGTCAGCCTCAGCACCGCCACCGTGGAGCAGCTCGACGGGCTGCCGGGTGTCGGGCCCGTGCTGGCCCAGCACATCGTCGACTTCCGTACCGCGCGGGGCGGCTTCCGCTCGGTGGAGGACCTCCGCCAGGTGAACGGCATCGGGGATCCTACATGTAGACGCTAACCTATGGACATGAGGCCAACAAGGGCAGTGCTGCTTGTTCGAATCAGCTACCGGAAGCCTGATGAGGACGCTGAGGAGTCCGGGGCTGAGGCGGGCGGGAAGCGCCGCCGCTCCGAGTTCTCGAAGGGCATCGGCCGCCAGGAGGACGACGGCCGCGCGCTCGCCGAGCGGCTCGGCTGGCAGATCGCCGAGGTCATCCCCGAGGACGACACGTCCGCCTTCAAGCGCCGCAAAATCAAGCTGCCCGACGGGACCACGGCGCTCCGTACGGTGCGGCCGGGCTTCCGGCGCGCCTTGGAGATGCTGGCCTCCGGTGAAGCGGACGGCCTGATCGCAGACGACCTTGATCGTGTCGCTCGCGACCCGCGCGACCTCGAAGATCTCATTGACGTCGTTGAGTCCCGCCGGCCGCGGATCCCCGTCGAGTCCGTGACCGGGTCCCTACGCCTCGACAACGACGCCAACATCACCATGGCGCGCGTCATGGTCGCCGTGGCCAACAAGTCCAGCCGAGACACCGCCCGACGCGTCACCCGCAAGCACGAGGAGCTGGCCGCCGAGGGAAAGCCGGGCGGCGGCGGGTTCCGCGGCTACGGCTACACCGCCGACGGACATGAGCCGATCGAGGCGGAGGCCGCGATCCTCCGGGAGATCGCCGCTCGTGTCCTCGGCGAGTGGGACGGCTGGACCGACGAGCAGCGCGCGAAAATCGTGCCCGAGGTGGGGGAGAGCCTGAACTCCATCGCCACCGACCTGACCCGCCGGCAGGTGCCCACGGTGACCGGCAAGCCCTGGGGCGACCGATCGGTCCGTTCCGTCGTCACCAAGCCGTCCGTGGCTGGCCTACGCGGCTACAAGGGCGAGGTGGTCGGCAAGGCCGTGTGGGAGCCCATTCTCTCCGTGGAGACGTGGGAACGCGTCTGCGCCCGCCTGGCTGGCCGCGCAAGGAGCGTCGACCTGACATTGCAGCGGTGGCTGACCGGAGTGCTCCGGTGCTCGCTCTGCCACTTCATGCTCATGGGCTGGCAGGGGACCGGCGGCCTGCGGTACTGGTGCGCCACGCCCGAGGGTGGGTGCGGGAAGATCGCGGTGAAGGCTTCGTTTGCCGAGGACGAAGTCGAGCGCCAGATTCTGGAGCTGCTGAGCAAGCCGGCGATCCTGGAGCAACTTCGGCATGTCGCGGACACGGAAACCACGGCCGACGCGCGGACCGAACTGGCCGAGGACGAGGCTCAGCTGAAGCAGATGGCGGGCATGTGGGCCCGCCGCGAGATGACGTTCGCCGAGTACACCGAGGCTCGTCGGATCGTGGAGGCCCGCGTCAAGGAGTCCCGTGCCCTCATCCACTCCCGGGCCCCGCGGGTCCTCCGGGTGCTTCTGGAGGGCGACGTGCGGGTCGGGTGGAAGCGCCTGACCCCAGCCGAGCGGCGAGACGTTGCGCTCGCGCTTGTGCCCGGCTATGACGTGCTGCCGCATGACCGGAGCAGGGGCAACAAGTTCAACCCAGAGCGGCTGGTGCCGCTCGGCTAGCTGTCCTTGCCGAACCGCTCCCGCGTCTGCTCCGCGTTGGCCTGGAGGAGCCGCGGGCCTGGTTCGGCGCCTTCACGGCCCGCGGCGCCAGGGCCGAGCCACCCGTCCTTGCGGGCCTTCATGACCCAGCCGGACACCGTGGCGTCCGGGCGGCCGAGTGCGGCTGCCAGACGCTTTACTGCGCCTCGGGGCTTCCCGGGGGCCGACTCCGCGATGTACCCCTCCGCCACCGCCTGCATGAGTGCGTCGGGAAGTGCCGCTCGCCCGGGCGTGGACTTCGCAGGGGCGCTGCTGGCGATGATTTCGTCAGCCGTACGGGTAGGCGCCTGGCCGCTGAAGACCGTGCCCGTGATCGGCCCCACGGTTGGCGTGCCCTTCAGCTCGTCCATCGCCAGGATGTACCGCACATCGTCGAGGATGGCTCCGACAGGGACGTCCCGCAGCATGCGGGATGTGATGCTTGCGCCTGCCGGCCCATGAGGCCACACCTCCATGCGCGTGATGACGAGCCCTTGAGGGCCGCGGGACACCTCACCTCGGGCCCGCCAGTCTGCTCCGCCTCGATGGAACTTCTGGACTACGCCTCGCGCTGCTTCCTCAGTGGTGGGGTCCTCGCACGCGGTCATCAGGTCCAGCCCGGAGTCCGGCGGGGCGTCGGTCTGTTGGTGGTTGGTCACCTCCCGAATGTCGCACTTGACGCAACAGCAGGTCAACGGACCACGAGCAAAAAGACTGGATTAGGCTCACCGTGAGATTGAACCCATAGGGTAGGCCCACCTTCTGGACAAACAGATGGGGTAGGCCTACCGTTGGCGACATGACCGATACAGCGGATCGGATCCGCCTTCGGCTGCGAATTCGGCGCTGCCTGCCGCCTCCGCCCGAGCGGCGCGAACTGCGGCAGGCCACCGGACTGACGCAGCAGGAACTGGCCGACGCAGTGGGAGTGACCCGCGCTGCTGTCTCCCACTGGGAGCACGGTGTCCGGACACCTCGCGGCCAGTTGCTCGACCGGTACGTCGACGCGCTCGTCGCAATGAAAGAGGCCGCGTAGATGGCGCGCACTCTCGCAGACCTCTATGCCGAACGGCCGCTCACCGAGCAGCAGGCCCGCCGGATCGTCGCTCTGCTCGGCCTGACCGGCCGGCAGGACCCCGGAAACGACGACGGCGCCGAGGGTGCAACCTCCGCGCCGCCTGTTGAGAGCCGCTACCAGCACGCCAGCTGAAAACGCGAACGGCCGGGGTGCAACCCGGCCGACGCAGAAACGGAGTCTCGCAATGCAGGTTACCTCCGCACTCCCCATGGTCGCGAGTGCTGAACTGGACATCTTCGACGCCGACCAGCGCCGCCGAATCCCCGCCTGCGAGGCCATCGCCCGCATGGCTGCGGCCCCCGTCTCGGCGAGGGAGCACACGTTCACCGCTGACGCTGTGGACCGCGCCGGCGGACCGGCCGCCGACACCCCGGCGCTCACCCCGCGGGCCGCCCGTGTCCTCGCGGGCATCGAGGACGCCAAGCATGGCCAGCCCGACAACGTCTGCACGTTCTGGGACACCGTCGCCCGCCAGATCCGCAAGGCCGGAGACTCCGCCGCCGTCCTCGACCGTGTCAGCGCACTCCTCTCCGGTGCCGAGGAGGAACCTGCCGCAGAGCCCTGCGCCCGCTTCGGCTGGTGCGCCGAGACCGGTGCCCACACGGAGCACCGTTCCGCGTACGTCGAGGCCGCGGAACAGCTCGGCCTGGAGGGCCCGAGCAGCTGTTCCCCGCTGTACGCGGCGATCCTTGCGTACGAGGAGCTGAACGGCGGGGCGCCGATGATCGGGTTCCTGGACCTCGACCTCACCCCCGCCGAGGCCCGCGGCAAGGTCGCCCAGCTGCGCGCCCACCTCGACGCGGTTGAGGCCCTGATCGACACCGCTGAGGCCGGCGAGTGACCACCCGCACCACGCAGGGAAGCTCCGTCACCGCCATGGCGACGGGGCCGTCCCGCGTGCTCGATGAGGCCCTCGCCCTTGCCTCGCTCGGCTGGTACGTGTTCCCGCTCACCCCCCGCGGCGGCACTCCGGCGATCAAGGAGTGGGAGCAGCGCGCGACCGCTGACCTGGATCGCATCACCCGGGCCTGGACGGGCCGCTATCGCGGGTACAACCTCGGCGTGGCCTGCGGCCCGTCCCGGCTCGTGGTCCTCGACCTGGACCGCGACAAGGGCCAGGCGCCGCCCGAGGAGTGGGAGGCGCCCGGGATCGTGGACGGCCTGGACGTCTTCGCCGAGCTGCACGCCCGGCACGGCGAGCGCCTCCCCGCCGGCACCACGCCCACCGTCCTCTCACCTTCGGGCGGCTTGCACCTGTACTACGCGGCGCCCGACGGCCTTGACGTCCGCCTCTCCGCCGGGCGGGTCGGCTGGAAGGTGGACGTCCGCGCACACGGCGGCTACATCACCGCCCCGCCCACCGTCACCAGCAAGGGCCCTTACCAGTGGATCACGGACCCGGGAGAGGCCAAGCCCCAGCACATGCCGCTGTGGCTGATCCGCCGGGCCGCCCCGCCAAAGCCGCCCGCGCCGGCCCTCCCGGCCGTCGTCACGGACTCCACGGGGTACGCAGCCTCCGCCCTCCGCGGGGAGCTGCAAGCCGTCCTTGACGCCGCAGAGGGCACCCGCAACGACACCTTGAACCAGGCCGCGTTCAACCTCGGCACTCTTGTCGGCGCCGGCCGCCTCGACTCCCGCGTCGCTGTCGAGGCGTTGGTGGCCGCGGGTGAGTCGATCGGGCTGGCGCCGCGCGAGGTGCAGAAGACCATCACGTCCGGCGTGAGCGCCGGTCTCAGGAACCCGCGGAGAACAGCTCAGTGACCACCGTTGACGACATCCTCGCCGCCCTCCCGGTCGCTGCCGCGACCCCGGAGGACGGCCAGGAGCGGCCGGGGCACCTCACGGCCGAGTTCTACGCGGCCCGCCCCGTGTTCCAGCACATCCAGCAGGCGGCGCACTCGCAGGGGCGGCCGGCGGACGTCTTGTTCTACAGCACGCTCGCCCGGCTCTCCGGAATGATCTCGCCGTACATCAAGGCCGTGACGGGGATCTCCGGGAAGGCATCCCTGAACGTCTTCGCGGCAGCGGTCGGCCCGTCCGGCTCCGGGAAGTCCACCGGGCAGTCAGGGGCCCGCGAACTGATCCTCCCTGAGGACCCTGAGTTCCGTGACGGCCTGCCCGTGGGCACGGGCGAGGGCATCGCCGAGATGTTCATGGGCACCGTGGACGAGCCCACGGGCGAGATCCACCAGCGGGGCCCGCTGAAGGGCGATCCGGTCACGCGGAAGGTCCGGAAGCAGGTCCGGCACAACGGGTACATCTACATCGATGAGGGTCAGACCATGGCGACCCTGGCCATGCGTCAGGGCTCGACGCTCGCCGAGACCCTCCGCCGCGCGGCCGTCGGCGAGGCCCTCGGGCAGACGAACGCCTCGGAGGAGCGCACGCGGTACGTGGCGCCCGGCTCGTACAGCCTGGGCCTGTTCGTCGGGTTCCAGCCCAGCACTGCCGTGCCGCTGCTGGACGACGCCAGCACCGGCACCCCGCAGCGATTCTTCTGGTGCTGGTCGCTGGACCCGAGCATCCCGGACGACCCCCCGGAGTGGCCCGGGCCGATCACCAAGCACCCGGGGCAGATCCGGACCGCCGAGGACATCGACGTCGTCTTTCCTCCGCGCATCCGCCGGATGCTGTGGGAGGAGCGGACCGCGCGTAACCGCGGCGACGTGGAGGTGGCCGAACTCGACGGGCACGCGGGCCTGATGAAGGTGAAGGCTGCCGCTCTCTTCGCCCTCATGGACGGCTGCCGGTACGAGGTCACCGAAGAGGACTGGGCCCTCGCCGAGACCGTCTGGGCCACCTCGTGCGCCGTCCGCGACTCCCTCGTGGCCCGCGCCCGCCGCGAGGCCGAAGCGCAGCGGCAGGCGACCGAGGACGCCAAGGTCGGCGTCGAGGTCCGAGCGCACCTGGCGAAGAACGAAGCCGACCGGGCGTTGGAGCGCATTGCGCGCCTGGTCGTACGGCACGCCTCGCGCCCAGGTGGCATCACAGGGAGCGAGCTGCACCGGCGGCTCGCAAGCCGGGACCGGAAGGCCCTGCCGGAGGCCGTCGACCTTGCTATCGCCCGGGACTGGGTGTTCGAGGAAGACGACCGAATCTGCGTAAGGACGGGCTGATGGATGTGGACGCGCGCCGTCGATGTGGACATGTGGACGCGCGTCCACACCCCCCTGTCGAGCAAAAGCATGTCACCCCTAGACAGCTACATACACATACAAAAAGGGCGTGAAGTCTCTTTCGCGTTACGCGCGACAGGGGGGTGTGGACGGATGTCCACATGTCCACATCCACATGTCCTCACCCTCACCTCAGGAGCCCTCATGCAGCCCCACCACACGACCCTCATCGCAGGACCCACCGACCTCATCGCCCTCATCGCCGCCAACTACCGCTGCGGCCACTGCCACAGCGAAGCCGAGGCCTGGACCGACCAACACGGAAACCCCCACCTCAACATCCACCACGACAACGGATGCCCCGTCCTGGCCGGCACCCTCCCCGCCGCCCCCGACATGCTCCGCGCCGCCCACCCCACCCCCAACGCCCGCTGACGCGCGCACCCGGTTCCCCGCACCTCGCGCACAACGCGCCCGTACATGTACGAGAGGACACCACCGTGCCGACCACCCCCGACAAGCCCGGTCCCTACCCCGGCCGCGCTGAACTCGACCTCGCGAACGCCCGCTTCCGCCGCTCGGTCACCCGACTCCTGAAAGAGGCCGTACGCCACGACCCCGACCTCATGCCGGCCCTCTCCGGGATCGTGTCTGAGGCCGCCGAGCACCTCTCCCGCTTGGCGGGCGACGCTGAGGCCGCCGAGTCCAGCAGCACCCGGAACCGGCGCGAGCTGGCCGCCGCCGAGGCGAAGCAGCGCAAGCAGTTGCAGGCTGCCGCCCGCCGCGGCAACCCCCGCGCGGCCGCCCTGCTGGCCCGCCTCGACGAGCGGCAGAGGCGCCGCGAGCAGCAGCAGGGCCGGCACGGTGACGGCGCAGCCTGAACCCTTCCGCTCTCTCGTTCGCCCGGACGGATCGGTCCTGGTGCCCGCAGCTGTGGCCGGTGAAGTTCTGCGTGCCCTGGTGCGGGACCTGACTGCGCGCGTGCGGGCCGACGGGGGCGAAGTCTCCCCGACGGTCCGCCGCCTGCTGTACGCGCTCCATGCGGCCGACGAGCAGCACCAGCGGGCCGGTTCCGTCCCCGGAACCCCTCCCGGAGCGCCTGCCACGGTGGAGGTGACCGCGCAGCAGGCGGCCGCGCTCTTGGAGTGCAGCCCCGAGTACGCGCGGCGCCTGGCCCGATCGGGTCGGCTGCGGGCCCGCCGCGCCGGCCCGGTCTGGCTCGTGGATGCCACGTCACTGGACGCCTACCGGAGAGGACAGCGATGGACCCCAGCACGAACGGACGCCCCAGCCTCGGGGAGGCCGTCGGCGCGCGCCTGAAGGCCGATCGGGACGGCGCCGCGCAGTCGGCAGGCGGACGCTTCCTTGCCCGCCTCGACGCGGACGCCGCCCTGTACGGCACCCCGGCATACGACGCATTCCCGCCCGCGTACCGCGACCGCCTCGCAGCCCGAGCCCTTGAAACCGCCCGCACCGCACAGCAGGAGCCAACGTCATGACCGACACTGACACCCCCACCCCGGCCAAGGCGCTGGCCGCCCTGGAGCAGGCCCGTACCGAGACCGGCGAGGCCCGAGCCCTGGCAGAGGCCTTGGCCGAGCGAGTCCGCAGCGGCGACGCTGAGGTCACCCCGCACGAACTCGCCGAGGCGCAGCAGCTGGCCGAGTTCGCAGCCCTGCGGATCACCGCGGCTGAGCGCAAGCACCGAGCCGCGCTCGCCGTGGACCGCGACGCCCGAGGCCATGCAGTGGCCGCCGACGCCCGGGCCCTGGCCGACCGGGACGACGCGCAGGGCGTGGCCGCCGCAGTGCGAGACGTCGCGGAAGCAGTGGCACGGCTGGTGCACCTCGCGGACACCCGGCAGGACCGCGTACGCGCCGTTGGCTCGGCCGTGGAGGCCCTGGCCGTCGAGCTGGCCGCCGAACACCCCGACCGCCGAGCCCTCGGCCGTCACATGCGCGACCGCTACAAGGTCACCGGCGACCCCACCACCGTGACTGTGCACGAGCCGTACGCCCGCATCCGCGCCGTGCATACGGCCGACCTGATCGCCGCTGCCGTCGCCCTCGGCCTGCCGGACCTCTCGCTTCTGCCGGCCGTCCACGAATCCCTTCAGGGAGCCGAGGCGGCCGCCACTCGCGCGATGGACGCAGTGCCCGCCGTCGCGGCCGACTGGCGCCTTACCCCCTCCGACTGGCAGGCCCTCGACCCGGCCGCGCGACACCGCGCCGAACGCCTCGGCCTGGCCCCGGAAGCCGCGTAGTGCACCGCGAGGCGGGGGAGCCCCACCCGGCCGTCATCGCGGCAGGCGGCGTGTTCCTGCCCGCCGAGGTATGCCACCCCCTGTGGCTCGCGCTGCGGGCCCAGCTCAACCGGCACCGTGCCGACGGAGGCGCGGTCCGCGCGGACGTCGCGGCCGCCCTGGACGCTCTCCGCGCGGCTGGCCTCAACCACCTCGTGTCCACCAGTGGACACGACGAGCGGACATCGGCGGACATCCCGGCACCCTTAGAACGTGGCCTGATCACCACCGAGGAGCTTGCCGGCCGCCTCGGGGTGACCGGACGCCACGCCCGGCGCCTGGCCGCGGCCGAAGGAATCACCTCCGCCGGCCGCGGCCTGTGGCACCCCGACGATGTCGAACACCTCGCACGCCGTAGAGAGGCTGCCTGATGACCGTTCCCGAGAACCCGTTCGCGACGCACCCCAACGACGACCCGGACCACCTCGCAGCACGGCAGTCCCGGGCCGCATTCGCCACCCGCGCCGACGAGATCCGCGCCAACCCCCAGTGGTCCGACTCGTACAAGGCCGAGCAGCTGGCCACCGCGTACGGCGAGCACGCCGCCGAGATCGCCGCCGCCTACGAGCGGGTCAACGAGCGCCGTCGGGCTCGGCTCGCCTACCTGGACAGCCTCGTACCGTCCGGCCCTGGCATCCCCGACGACGCCAGCGCCGCCGACCGCGCCGTCCTGATGGCCGCGTTCCGCGGAGCCTTGGAACAGGCTCGTACGGCGTCGCGTGAGCAGCGTCCGCAGCTCCTCGCCGAGGCCGCCCGGTACGGCGACGACTCCATGCAGCGCGCGCTGCTTCAGCACGCTTCCGAGGCCGGGGACGCGCACCTCGTCGACGGCTGGGTAGCCGAGAAGCACGGCTTGCGCGGGTACAGCGACGAGCGCCGCAGCCTGCGGAACGCCCTGGACGGTGGGCGGGGGAGCGGATGGGACTACAAGGACTTCCACACCCCGCAGCTGCCGCCCGAACTGCGTGGCCGCCCCGTCGCCTGACGCGTGCGCAAGGCGTACGCCGCCCGTGCCTAGTCTCCCTGCCGCGGAGATCGGACACGGGCGGCAGGGTCAGAACGGCTCGTCGCCGTTCCCTTCGATCGTGATCTGAAAGACGTTGGGCGGAGACCCCAGCCAGTCGCTGATGTCGGGCCGGACAAAGGCCCCTTCATTCGTGCCCAGACGCACGCGGCCCACCGTGAGAGTGGACAGCTCTGCTGGCCGCTGGCTGATCGGCACGGAGAGCGTGCCACCCCAGCTTGTTCGGAGACCGTTGGGAGCCTTGCGCAGGTGCGCGGTCACCTCGTACTCGCGCCCATCAACCGTGATCAGGATTGCGGGCCCTCGGTAGCTGCTCATGGCCGGGAAGGGTAACCCTCGTGAAGGGCCGGCGGGAGGTGCCATCCGCAGGCGCGCAATCTCCGGCAATCGCCCCCCACGCTATGGCCGAGACAACGATCCTGGAGTACCACCCAGCCAGGACGGAGCCCACCATGACCCTGCGGTTCATCGGCACGACCTCCGAGTACGGCAACTGCCCAACCCTCTACGAGGTCGTGGAGACCGGCGACATCGTCGTCCAGGGCGACCAGCTCACCGACCCCGAGCACCTCGCGCAGCTGCGAGACGTAGGCGAGCACGAGACGTTCGTCGTCATCCCACGCGAGCTGCTGACGCGGTTCGCGCCGAAGGAGTAACCCGTGCTCGTCCCCTTCGAGGAGATCACCCACCTGTTCGCCGAGTTCGAGCACACCGCGTTCCGGCTGGAGACGCGCCGCGGATATGCCTCCGACCGGGCCGGCGCCCGCTTCCAGGCCTTCCTTCGCGGCACCGACCCGGCCCCGGAGCCGGACAACCCCTGGCACGTCAACGTCCGGCAGAAGGCAGAGCAAGGCGCCCGGTTCTCCCGTGTGCGCATCATCGACCAGCCGCCCACGGACGGGCAGCGCTTCCTCATGGCTGCGGCCGCCGCGACACCCGGCGAGGACATCCGCGTCCTGGCCCGCGCCGAGGCCGAGCGGTTGGAGCTGCCGGCCTACGACTTCTGGCTCTTCGACTCCAGGACCCTCGTCCGCTTCGACATCGACCAGACCGACACCACCACCGGCGTGGAGGTCCGCACCGACCCTGCCGAGGTGCTCGCCGCTTGCCGGGCCCGAGACCGCGCCTGGCCCGCCGCCACACCTTCAGCCGAGGTGTGGGCGCAGGTACGTTCGTCCGTGTGACCACGGACTTCCAGAACGCCCGGGTGGCCCTCGGCGCGCGCCTGCGGGAGCTGCGCGCCGAGGCCGGCCTGAACGGGAAGGACTTCGCAGCCCGGATCGGCTGGCAGCGCTCGAAGGTGTCCCGGCTGGAGAACGGCAGGCAGACCGCCACTGAGGCAGACACCGACGCGTGGGCCGCTGCCGCTGGCGTGCCTGAGCAGGCCTCCGACCTCCGAAGCCGCCTGCGCGGCCTGGAGTCGCAGCAGCGTTCCTGGCGCCGCCAGCTGGCAGCTGGGCACCGGCCGGTCCAGGACCGGTACGTCGTGGAGTACCAGCAGACCGCGACGATGCGCGGCTACGAAGCCACCGTCATCCCGGGCCTCTTCCAGACCCCCGACTACGCCCGGCACCTGATCGACGCGAACACGACCCTCATGCAGTCCCCGCGGGACACCGAGGCGGCCGTGGCCGCCCGAATGCGCCGCCAAGAGGTTCTGTATCAGCCGGGCAAGCTGTTCCGGGTCCTGCTGTGGGAAGCCGCGCTGCACGTCCTCGTGTGCCCGCGCGAGGTCATGGCCGGCCAGCTGGACCGCCTGGTCGGGCTGATCGGAATGAGCACGGTGGAACTCGGCGTAGTGCCCCTCGGGGCTCCGCTCCCTCTCACCCCGAAGCACGGCTTCTGGATCTTCGATGAGGAACGCGTCATTGTGGAGACCGTCAACACCGAGCTGTCCTACGACTCTGCCGACGACCTCGCGCTGTACGCGCGCGTCTGGGACGGGCTGCACTCGGCGGCCGTGCACGGGCCGCAGGCACACCGGCTCATCGCCCGCGCCAGGCACGCGATTGCACACGCATGAGCAACCTGCCCCAACCCGCCTGACGGCCCGCGCAATCGCGCGCAATCGGCCGTACTGGCCTCGGTCTGGCTTCCTACGGTGCTCGGCATGGCGAGAGACTCGGGCGCCGTACCCAGCGCCCCGACGCTCGTCTTCACGATGGCTGACGACCGTTAGGGAGCACCGAGGATGGCCGCCGATGCGCTGACCTTCAACCACGTTGACCACCCGCTCCTCAACTCCCGCGTGCTCGACACTCGGTCGCTCCGCGAGGGCGTCCTCGCGGCCGTTCTGGTCGAGGACAACAGGCGGGTGGCGTACATCCGCGGCGACGACTGCCGCGAGTTCGACGCCCCGATCGAGTCCGTGCGGGCCGCGCAGTGAGCGGGTGGCGGAGCCTGGCCCAGATGCAGGCCGAGGCCGCGAACCTTCACGTGACGGGGCTCGGCCTGGAGGTCCGCCCGTCGCTGGCCCACCCGGGGGGCGTCTGCCGCGCCACCAAGGTGCCGTGCCCGCTCTGCCGCCGGCCGGGGAGGCTTGAGCGCCGACTCGGCTCCGACATGGTGTACTGCGCGCCCTGTCAGGGCGGGTTCGGGATCCGGCACGACCCGGTGCGCTGCTGGCAGCAGGTCCGGTAGAGCCGTGCGCATCTGCTGCTACTGCCAGCGCGCGATCCGCGGCGAGGCCCGTGTGAGGACGCCTGACTCGGCGTCCGGCGCGCGCCCGGACGTGTACGCCCACCACAAAGGCGACCCGAAGTGCCGGCCGATCACCGACCAGGACCCGGCCGACGTCCACTGATCTCCGGTCCTCCCGTGACGCCGACCGGGAGGGCCGGGCGACACCCCGCTCCGGCCGCGCATCTGCCAGGACCACGACCGGAGCGGGCCACACCACCACCCCCAACTACTGGAGGAACGATGGCAACCCCCACTATCCCGGAAACGTCCGCCCGACACCTGCTCTCCGACGAGGGCTTCGGCCGAGTCGTCCACCTCGTGATGCGCGACAACGACGGCGTTGATGAACCGCTGGCCGTGCGGATCGTGGACGAGGCGCTCAAGTTCGTCGCGGCCGCCGCGACGACCACGGGCCGGCACCTGCGCCCCTCCAAGACCGTGGACATGGGCTGGCACGCGCTCATCCTCCACACCGCGATGTACCGCTCGCTGTGCGCGTCGCTCGGCCGGTTCGTGGACCACCGGCCCGAGGGGCCCGAGACGCTCCGCCGCGACGCTGACACGCTCGACCTCACCATGTCCGCCATCCGCGACGCCGGATACGAGCCGGACGCCTACCTGTGGGGGCCGCTGGCCGACGCGGAGATCCACGCGGGCGACTGCATGCACAGCGAGTGCACCGAGGGCGGGTCGGGCTGCACTGCGCCGCCGGCCGCGTAGAACGCTGCCGAGGCCAACTCCGCTTCGCTACAGTCGATTGCATTCCGTGAGGGAGGACGTTGCGGTGAGCAATCCCGGAGAGAGCTGGACCGACCCGCGGCTGAGTGCCGTCGTAGCGAGCTGGGCCACGACCCGAGTTGAGCGGCGCCGCGGGAGGAGGCCCCGCCGGGTCTGTCCTCACGGGCTCGGAGTGACCTTCATGGTCGACCCGGTGAACCGGACGCCCATGAACGTCGCGTGCGGAGCGTGCAGCCCGTCTGACGCCTGAGGAGTGAAGCGGCAGCGGCCGGACTGCTCAGGCGGCCGTCGTGGGCGCGAAGTTGAGCGTGGGACGCCAACGGCTCCCGACCCGTGCCAAGCGCGTCGGGAGCCGTTGTGCAACTCGATGCAATGCCGGTCACGTGCCGGGTTGAGACTCCTGCTCTCGCACTGGGTGGTAGGTGCACATAACCCCTTCTGGGGAGTGCACCACTCGCGTCTCACCTGCGGATTCGTCTCCGAAAGGGGTGGCCGCTTCCGGTGGGGGAGTGGCGGACGAATCGGACACGGCCCATGCGGCCGCCAGCCACGCGACCGGGACCGCGTAGATCAAGTGCGGTGCCCGCTCCAGCACCCGCCCGGCGAACGCCAGGCCTCCCACGGGCACGGCCAGACGGACCACCAGGGCGCCCACGGTGGTCACTTCGAACCAGCGGGCGGGCGACTCCAGCAGCAGCCCGGTACCGCGCGCCAGGCGTCGACCGACGTCGCCGAGGCTCGTCACAGCAGGCCCGTCACGGCGTCCCCAGCGGTCGAGACGACCGGCGAGAGGACGTAGCCGGCGATCCCCGCGACGCCGGAAGCCAGGCCGAGGCTGATGCCGGAGAGGATCGCGCGCAGGATCATCCAGTTGAAGCCTCGCCGCTTCGTCCACACCGCGATCAGGACCACGGTGGCGATGATGACGACGGCGTGCCCGCCAGGGCTGAGCACGAGGTGCGAGCTACGGGTGACGTTGGGGGTGTCGCCGCCGACCCCGTAGGCGAGCGCGGCGTCACCGATGGCCGAGGAGCCCCACAGGCTCCAGTCGGCACCCGCGCCGAGCAGACCGCCGGCGGACAGGATGAGCAGCATCCCGTACAGCCACACCAGCAGGAACGGCAGGAGCTTGACCAGGTGCTTGGGCTTGCCGGCCTGCTTGGCGCCGGGCCACCAGCGTGTGATCTCCCAGCCGAGGAGGGACAGGCCGACGGTGACCCCGCCGAGCGACACGATCCCGTAGGTGGGGAAGTCCATGAAGAGTCCTCAGAGGAGGGCCGCGCCGAGCGCGGCGAGCAGCAGGATGAAGGCGCACGAGCCGAGGGCCGGCGTGGCGTACAGATCGCGGGCGCGGGGCGGGCCCGCGAGGATCAACCCCGCGAACCCGCCAACCGCCGCAGCGGCGAACAGAACGGCGGACATCAGGCGGTGGCGGACGGGTAGTAGTCCGCGAACCGTGCGGCGTGCGCCAGCAGCTCTTCGGCCGCGGCGCGCAGCTCGGCGCACCAGCGCTGTGCCGTCGCATCGTCAGCGATCGTGTACGCCGGTTGAGCCGCGGCAACCGCCTGAGCTGCGGCGCCAGCCTGGCGCACCGCCGCTTCGGACTGCGCCACCCGGGCCGCCCGTCGCTCCGCCGGTGTCTGCGGTGGCGCGTCCGGCCTGACGAGGTCCCGGCGGACGGTGTCCTTCGACACGCCGAGCTGCGCCGCGATCTGGCGCGTTGATGCGCCACCTTGCGCCAGGCGGCGCACCTTGGCGCACCGGTCAGCGATTTCGGCCGGGCTCGTCACTGGTCACCGCCGGCGAGCAGGACCGCCAGATCGGCGGCCAAAGTTTGCAGGCGGCTGGCCTGGACCGTGTAGGCGGTGGCCAGCTGCCGCAGGCCGTCCGGGTCGAGGATCCGGGCGAAGTCCTGCTGCTCGACGTACAGCGCCGTGGGGCGGCGCCGGGCCGGCCCGAAGGGGTCGGCGGACAGCATCGCTACCAGCAGAGGGGTCCCGCCGAAGGCGAACCGGTGCTCGGGGCCCGTGTGGGAGATGTCGGCCCGGTGCTCGGGGGTGGTGTGCGGTTCGACGCACCAGGCCGGGCATGTGAGGGTGACCGGGCCGTGGTCGAGGGTGGGCACCACGACGGTGCGGGGAGCGGTCATCCCTCACCGCCGGCGGCGAGGCGGAGGAGACGGGCGTACTGGCCGCGGCTGCTTCCGTCCGGGACGTCGGGCGCGTGGGCGAGTACGTCGGCCTCGGCGCGCTCGGCGCGAGAGGTCCGACCGTGTCGGCGCTCCGCGTACGTGAGGGCGAGCGCGGTGAGGACGTTGCTGCGCATCGGCTCGGTCGGTCGCTCGGCGCTCAGCCGCGCGGCGAGGGCTAGGAGGAGGACGCGGGTGTCCGCGTCGGGCAGACGTGTACGGTCAGCCATGGGTCGTACTCCCTTTATATGGAAGGGGTTCGGCCAAGGCCCCCGGTTGGTGTTGCGAGCACCGGTCCGGGGGCCGTCCTTTGCGATTTTGCTAGATGGGTAACTACGTCTCGGCGAGCGCCGCTTCGCCGATCTGCGGGCCCTGGTGCGGCCGTGAGCGGCGCGGTGGTGCTGCCGGACGCGGAGCTGCGGGGCGGGGCGGGGGAGCCGGAGCGGGAGGGCCCGTTGGACCTCCGGCTGGTCGGGCCCGCCCTCGGGGCCTGGGGCGCGGCGGCCCTCGCGCTCGGGATGCCGGGCGGGTGGACGGCGGCCGGTGTGGTGGCCGCGCTCGTGCTGGGCGGTGTGCTGCTGGCCCGGGGCGCCGGGGGCGGGGCGGTGCGGCGGCTCGGGGGGAGCGCGGTGGCCGGGGTGCTGCTGTGCGGGGCCGCCGGGGGCGCGGTCGCGGGGCTGCGGTCCGCCGAGGCACGGGCGGGTCCGGTGCCGGAGCTGGCCCGCGGACACGTCCGGGTGGTGGCGGAGCTGACGGTCACCTCCGATCCCCGGCGGACCGGGACCGGGCCGCCGTCCGTGCTGCTGGACGCGGAGCTGACCCGGGTGACCGGGCCCGACGGCACGGTGACCGGGACCGGTACGCGGGTGCTGGTCGTGGCCCGGCACGAGGGCTGGACGCGGTTGCTGCCGTCGACCCGGGTGCGGGCCGTGGTGCGGCTGGCGCCCGCGCGGGAGGCCGGGGACCGGGCCGTGGCGGTGGCGCGGGTGGGCACGGGTGCCGCTCCCGAGGTGACCGGGGGACCGAGTCGGCTCCAGCGCGCGGCCGGTGCGCTGCGGTCCGGGCTGCGCGAGGCCACGGACGGGCTGGCGCCGGATGCGCGGGCGCTGCTGCCCGGACTGGTCGTCGGGGACACCTCCCGGGTGCCGCCGGACCTGCACGAGGCGTTCCGGGCCACCGACCTGGTCCACCTGCTCGCCGTGTCCGGCTCCAACCTCACGGTGGTGCTGTTCCTGCTCATCGGGCCGCCGAACCGGGCGCTGCGGGCCGAGCGGGGCGGCCTGGCGCCCCGGCTGGGACTGTCCCTCCGCGGGACCGCGCTCTGCGGTGCGGGGCTGACCCTCGCCTTCGTCGTGGTGTGCCGGCCGGACCCGAGCGTGCTGCGGGCCGCGGCCTGCGGTGCGGTGACGCTGCTCGCGATCGGTACCGGGCGCCGCAGGTCCCTGGTCCCTGCGCTGGCCGCCGCGGTGCTGCTGCTGGTCCTCTGGGACCCGTGGCTGGCGCGCAGCCCGGGGTTCCTGCTGTCCGTGCTGGCCACCGGGGCGCTGCTGGTGCTTGCTCCGCGGTGGAGCGCCGCGCTGCGGCGGCGCGGGGTGCCCGGCAGGCTCGCGGAGGTGCTGGCGGCGGCCGCGGCGGCCCAGGCCGTGTGCGCCCCGGTGGTGGCGGTGCTGGCCGCCCGGGTGAGTCTGGTGGCGGTGCCGTGCAACCTGCTGGCCGAGCTCGCGGCGGGGCCGGCGACCGTGCTGGGGTTCGCGGCGCTGGCGGCGGCTCCCGTGGCCATGCCGGTCGCGGAGGCGCTGGCCTGGTGCGCCGGGGTGCCCGCCGGGTGGATCGCGGGGGTGGCCCGGACGGGTGCGTCGTTGCCGGGTGCGGAGGCCGGATGGCCGGGAGGGGTGGGCGGCGGGCTGCTGCTGGCCCTGGTGACGCCGGTGGCCGTGTGCGTCGCGGGCCGGGCGCGGTGGCGGTGGTGGGCCGGGGTGCCGGTCGCGCTGGTCCTCGTACTGGCGGTGCTGCGGCCGGTGCCGGTGACGCGGGTGCTGACCGGGTGGCCGCCGCCGGACTGGCGGTACGTGCAGTGCCCGGTCGGGCAGGGCGATGCCGGGGTCCTCGCGGCCGGCCCGGGTACGGCCGTGGTGGTGGACGCCGGGCCGGAGCCGGGGCCGGTGGACCGCTGTCTGCGCGAGCTGTCCGTCACCCGGGTCCCGCTGGTGCTGCTGACGCACTTCCACGCCGACCACGTGGGCGGGCTGGCCGGGGTGCTGCGGGGCCGGGCCGTCGGCGTCGTGCGGACCACGGCGTACGAGGAGCCGCGGGAGCAGGCCGCGTTCGTGCGGCGGACCGCCGCCGCTGCGGGGGTGCCGGTGGCCCGGGTGTGGGCGGGGGAGCGTGCGGGCGTGGGGGCGGTGCGGTGGGAGGTGTTGTGGCCGCCCGAGGGTGATCCGCCGTCGGGGAGCCCCAACGACGCGAGCGTGGTGCTGCTGGTGCGGGCCGGCGGGGTCAGCCTGCTGCTCCCGGGCGACCTCGAACCGGCCGCCCAGAGCGCGCTGCTGACCGCCCGTCCGGAGCTGGGGCCGGTGGACGTGCTCAAGGTCGCCCACCACGGCTCGGCGCACCAGGACCCCGCTCTGCTGGAGCGGCTGCGCCCGCGCCTGGCACTGGTCCCGGTGGGGGAGAACCGCTACGGCCACCCCGCCCCCGGCACGATGGCGGCCCTGCGGAGATCCGGGGCGGCGGTCCTGCGGACGGACGAGGACGGGGCGGTGGCGGTGCTCGGGACGGGGCCGCGGCTCCGGGCGGTGGTCTCCGGGAACCGATGGGGCGTCAGGAGGCGTCCGCTACGGATGCGTGACAGCGGGTCGGGGAACAGCAGCCCGTCACCGCGCCCTTACAAGGGGCGTCGGGTACGGGCGATGCCATACCGGGCGGCATCATTCTGTTTGCCCCACACCCGACAGCATGATCGAATGCCTCTTCGCCAGAAGGGCGTCAATCCATACAGCACGGGGGTGCTCCACACATGTTCGGTCGCCGACGGGGGCTTGAGACGGCCGGAAGTTCCAGTTCGACCCAGCTCGCGACGCTGGAGGTGCCGCCGTCCGCGGGGGTGCTCAGCGTCCGGGTGCTCGACCCGGGCCAACAGCCGGTACGGCAGGCCGCTTTCGAGGTCACCGACCCGATAGGACGCCGTGTCGTGACGGGCGAGAGCGATCCGTACGGCGGCTTCGTCGCCACCGTGCCGGAGGGCGAGTACCGGATCGCCGTCACCGCGGAGGGCTATGCGCCGTACCACGCGTCGACGCTGCTGGTGGCCGGCGGCCGGCCGGGGCCCGGCGACATCGTGCTGGAGCCGGTGGACCCGCCGCTCCTCCCGGAGCCCGGGCACTGGGAGCTCGACCCCGGCCACTCGGCGGTCTGCTTCACGGCGGGGCACCTCGGGCTGGCCAGGATCCGGGGCCGGTTCAACACGTTCGCGGGGGCGGTGCGCATCGCCGACCGCATGGAGAACTCCTCCATGCACGTGATCATCGACGCGGCGGGCATCGACACCGGGGTCCGCATGCGGGACGACCACCTGCGCTCGGCGGACTTCCTCGACGCGGCGCGCCATCCGACCATCGAGTTCTACAGCGAGCGGTTCATCCACCGGGGCGGCAGCCGCTGGGCGGTGGCGGGGGCGCTGACCCTGCACGGCGTGAGCCGTTCGGTGACCCTCGACACGGAGTACCTCGGCGTGGGCACGGGCATGGAGGGCGAGACCAGGGCCGCCTGCCGGGCGACGACCGAACTCCACCGCGAGGACTTCACGCTGACCTGGCAGTCGATGCTGGCCCGCGGGATAGCGGCGGTCGGCTCCAGCGTCGCCGTGGACCTCGACGTCCAGATCGTCCGCAAGAACTGACCCCGGCCGTGGGGGGGGGGGGGGGGGGGGGCCCCCCCCCCCCGCCCGGGCCCCCCCCCCCCCCCCCCCCCCCCCCCCCCCCCCCCCCCCCCCCGCGGGGCGGGGGGGGGGCCCGCCCCCCCCCCCCCCCACGGCTCAGGGGGCCTCCAGCCAGCCTTCGTACGCGGCGGCGAGCTCGTCCAGGGCCGCCGGGTCGAGGCGGGCGTCGGGGTCCTCCAGGACGACCAGCCACTGGGCGTCCTCGGCGTCGTCCTCACCGGCCAGGGCGTCGCGGACCAGCTGGGGTTCCTCACCGATGCCGAAGCGGTCGGCGACTTCCTCGGCCACCTCCTCCGCCGCGTCGCGGTCGGGCAGCACCAGTACATGTCGAGCGTTCACCGGACCATTCTCGGGCACGGCGTCCGGACGTCCGGCGGGGAGTCCCGCCGGGCGGGGACCGGGTGTCAGCGGGGCGTGGGATGCTGGACGGCGATGGCCACCAGGAAGAACTCCACCGACGATCCCCTCGCCCCGCTCACCCTCGCGGTGGGGCAGGAGGACCTGCTGCTCGACCGTGCCGTGCGGGAGGTGGTGGCGGCCGCCCGGGCCGCCGACCCCGACACCGACGTGCGCGACCTCACCCCGGACCAGCTCCAGCCGGGCACCCTGGCCGAGCTGACCAGTCCGTCCCTGTTCTCCGAGCGCAAGGTCGTGGTCGTGCGCAACGCGCAGGACCTGTCCGCCGACTCGGTCAAGGACGTCAAGGCGTACCTCGGCATGCCGGCGGAGGAGATCATCCTCGTGCTGCTGCACGCGGGCGGGGCCAAGGGCAAGGCCCTGCTGGACGCCGCCCGGAAGGCCGGTGCCCGCGAGGTGCAGTGCCCCAAGATGACGAAGCCGGCGGACCGGCTTGCCTTCGTACGGGGAGAGTTCCGGGGTCTGGGCCGCTCGGCCACGCCGGGGGCGACGGAGGCCCTGGTCGACGCCATCGGCAGCGACCTGCGGGAGCTGGCCAGTGCGGTCACCCAGCTGTGCGCGGACGTCGAGGGCACCGTCGACGAGGCCGTGGTCGGCCGCTACTACACCGGCCGGGCCGAGGCCTCCAGCTTCACGGTGGCCGACCGGGCGGTGGAGGGGCGCGCGGCGGAGGCCCTGGAGGCCCTGCGCTGGTCGCTGTCCACGGGCGTGGCCCCGGTGCTGATCACCAGCGCGCTGGCCCAGGGCGTACGGTCCATCGGCAAGCTCGCCTCCGCCCCGCGCGGCGCCCGCCCGGCCGACCTGGCCCGGGACCTGGGCATGCCGCCGTGGAAGATCGACCGGGTCCGGCAGCAGATGCGGGGCTGGTCGGCGGACGGCGTGGCGACCGCGCTGCGCGCGATCGCCGAGGCCGACGCCGGCGTGAAGGGCGGGGGCGACGACCCGGAGTACGCCCTGGAGAAGGCGGTGGTGGCCGTCGCCCGCGCCGCCCGCCCCGGCCGCTCCTGACCCCGGCCGGCCCGCCGCGACCGGCGCTACGGCGCGGCGGCCGACCGCCTCCGTGACGGGCCGGCCTTCTCCAGTCCCGTCGCGAGCCAGCGCCGCAGCCGCAGGCCCAGCGGCCGTTCGACGAAGCGGTGCACCGCCCAGGACGCGGCCAGCAGCGTGGTGATCAGCCCGGTGAGCAGCGCCAGGGGCGGCACCGTGCCGTGCAGCCGCTGGATGGCGAACCAGCCCAGGCGCTCGTGCAGCAGGTAGAGCGGATAGGTGAGCGCGCCGGCGGGCACCAGCCAGGCCCGGTTGAAGAAGTTCAGCCGGCCCAGCGCGGCCGCGAGCACCACGCCGTAGAAGGCCGTCACCAGGACCAGCGAGGCGGTCCAGGACACCTGGACCCGGCTCCACGCCTCGGCTCCCCGCACGAGGGTGAGCAACTGGTGCTGGGCCATCAGCCAGGACCCGCCGAGCATCAGCCAGAGCAGCGGCGACGTGCCGAAGCGGTACATGAGGAAGATCAGGACGCCGCCGATGAAGAAGGGGGCGTACTGCGGCTGGAACATCACCACGAGCAGCGGGATCCCGGAGACCGGGGCGAGGACCGAGCCCAGCATCCAGATCCCGCAGAAGGCCATCACCCGCCGGTACGTGAGCCCCCAGACCAGCAGTCCGCCGAAGAGCACGTAGAAGCGCAACTCGGCCCAGAGCGACCAGTACGACGGGTCGACGTGCGGGACCTTGAGCGGCTCGTGGAGCATCGTGAGGTTGGTCAGCACCCGCGAGGCGGTCATCCCGGTGTCCCCGGACAGCCGCATCGCCACGGCCGTCGCCAGCACGCAGAACCAGAACGCCGGGAAGAGCCGCACCACCCGCGAGACGGCGAAGTCCCGCACGCTCCGGCCCCAGCAGGACATGCAGATCACGAAACCGCTGATGAGGAAGAACAGCTCGACCCCGAGCCAGCCGTACTGCGCGAAGCGGTGCAGCAGCGGGAAGACGTCCTCGGTGCTCGCGGCCCACACCCCCGCCACGCCGTAACGGTCGTAGCCGGCCAGGTGGTACAGGACCACCGCCAGCGCGGCGAGGAGCCGCAGCCCGTCGAGCGCGTACAGCCGGGAGGGCCGTCGCGCCGGAATGATCTTCGCGCTGCCCGGCGGCGAGCCGGCCCGGCCTGCCGCCGGTTTGAGATCGGGAACGGTCGATGTCGTCACGTGTGCGGGATCCCCCCCCGTTTGGTTACTTGGCGGTAGTGATCCTATTCAGCCCGTTTGCGCAGCTGGGCAGGCCCGCCGTGGGGAGGGGCCCGGACGCGGCCGGTCCGCATACGGTGCCGAGGGGTGCGCTGCGGCCCCTCATCGGGACCGCTGAGACCGCGGCTCTCCGGTGGGGCTGCGGTGGTTCAGCAGGTTCCGCGCCGCAGCGACCGTCTCCGCGGATGCGTGCTGCTTCCTTCCTCGGCGGTCGTGGTCCCGCCCCGGGGCCGGACATGCCGAAGGCCCCGGGCCGTCCTGGGGAAGGACGGGCACCGGGGCCTTCGGTTCGAGATGAGTGCGCCGCACCCGCGTGGCGAACGCAGGCCGCGTGCGGCGCGGGGTTGCCGGTCAGGAGCGGATGAGAGGGCCCGCTTGGTCCCTTCCGGCGATCACATCAGAGTGCTCAGCCCTGGAGGGAGGCAACCTTGGTGGCCAGCGCCGACTTCTTGTTGGCGGCGGCGTTCTTGTGGATGACACCCTTCGAGACAGCCTTGTCCAGCTTCCGCGACGCGGCACGGGCGGCAGCGGTGGCCTTCTCGGCGTCGCCGGCGACGACGGCCTCGTTGGCCTTGCGGATGTAGGTGCGCAGCTCGGACTTGACGGACTTGTTGCGCAGGCGCGCCTTCTCGTTCGTCTTGTTCCGCTTGATCTGGGACTTGATGTTCGCCACGAAAGAGCCTTTTCAGGTTCAGAGTTTCTTCGGAAGCGTCCCGCCGCTGAGAGGGCAGACGAGACACAGCTGTCCACGGTATCAGCTGCCGTTCGGGCGGCCCAAACCGAGCGCACTCGCGCGGGCGTGGGACCATGGGTACCTGCGTATCGATCCGACTTCCACCCGAGAATCAGGACACTAGGTGCCCGCGACCCCCAGCAACGTGCCCGAGCCGAGCCGTACCGACCCGGCGCTGATCCGCAATTTCTGCATCATCGCGCACATCGACCACGGCAAGTCGACCCTCGCCGACCGGATGCTCCAGCTGACCGGTGTCGTCGACCAGCGGCAGATGCGCGCCCAGTACCTCGACCGCATGGACATCGAGCGTGAGCGCGGCATCACCATCAAGTCCCAGGCCGTCCGTCTGCCGTGGGCACCGACGGCGGGTGAGGGTGCGGGGAAGACGCACATCCTGAACATGATCGACACCCCGGGGCACGTGGACTTCACGTACGAGGTGTCCCGTTCCCTCGCGGCCTGCGAGGGCACGATCCTGCTCGTGGACGCGGCGCAGGGCATCGAGGCCCAGACCCTCGCCAACCTGTACCTGGCGATGGAGAACGACCTCGCGATCGTCCCGGTCCTCAACAAGATCGATCTGCCGGCCGCCCAGCCGGAGAAGTTCGCCGAGGAGCTGGCGAACCTGGTCGGCTGTGACCCCAGCGACGTCCTGCGGGTCTCCGCTAAGACCGGCGTCGGCGTGGACACCCTGCTCGACCGCGTCGTGCAGACCGTCCCGGCGCCCGTCGGCGTGGCCGACGCGCCCGCCCGCGCGATGATCTTCGACTCCGTCTACGACTCGTACCGCGGTGTCGTCACCTACGTCCGTGTCGTCGACGGCAAGCTCAACAAGCGCGAGCGCATCCGGATGATGTCCACCGGCGCCACGCACGAGCTGCTGGAGATCGGCACGAACTCGCCCGAGATGCTGGCCGCCGACGGCCTCGGCGTCGGCGAGGTGGGCTACCTGATCACCGGTGTGAAGGACGTCCGCCAGTCCAAGGTCGGTGACACGATCACCCAGATGACGGGCGGCGCCACCGAGGCCCTCGGCGGCTACAAGGACCCGAAGCCCATGGTCTTCTCGGGCCTGTACCCGCTGGACGGCTCGGACTACCCGGACCTCCGCGAGGCCCTCGACAAGCTCCAGCTCAACGACGCCGCCCTGGTGTACGAGCCGGAGACCTCCGCCGCGCTCGGCTTCGGCTTCCGCGTCGGCTTCCTCGGCCTGCTCCACCTCGACGTGATCCGCGAGCGCCTGGAGCGCGAGTTCGGCCTCGACCTGATCGCCACCGCGCCGAACGTGGTCTACCGGGTCGTCCTGGAGGACGGCAAGGAGGTCACGGTCACCAACCCGAGCGAGTTCCCCGAGGGCAAGATCTCCGAGGTCTACGAGCCGGTCGTGCGCGCCACGATCCTCGCGCCCACCGAGTTCATCGGCTCGATCATGGAGCTGTGCCAGACCCGCCGCGGCACCCTCCTCGGCATGGACTACCTCTCCGAGGACCGCGTCGAGATCCGCTACACCCTCCCGCTCGCCGAGATCGTCTTCGACTTCTTCGACCAGCTGAAGTCCAAGACCCGCGGGTACGCCTCCCTCGACTACGAGCCCACCGGCGAGCAGGCCTCCAGCCTGGTCAAGGTCGACATCCTGCTGCACGGCGACAAGGTCGACGCCTTCTCCGCGATCACCCACAAGGACGCGGCCTACGCGTACGGCGTGCGCCTGGTCGCCAAGCTGCGCGAGCTCATCCCGCGGCAGGCGTTCGAGGTGCCCGTCCAGGCCGCCATCGGCTCCCGGGTCATCGCCCGCGAGACGATCCGCGCCATCCGCAAGGACGTCCTCGCCAAGTGCTACGGCGGTGACATCTCCCGCAAGCGGAAGCTGCTGGAGAAGCAGAAGGAAGGCAAGAAGCGGATGAAGATGGTCGGCTCCGTGGAGGTCCCGCAGGAGGCCTTCATCGCGGTGCTGTCCAGCGACGAGTCCGGCGCGAAGAAGAAGTAACCACGTTGTCCGAAAACGGGCCCCCACGCAGACGCGCGGGGGCCCGTTTCGTTATGAACCGGCCGCACTCTGGCTCTTACGCCCCGGCCGGGCGGCCTCTACTCTGATCACTGCTCGATGGTTACTCGCCAGTTACAAAAACCCGCCAGTCCCCACGCTCCCACGCAACTCCGCGTGGACCGGTCCGGAGGATGTCGTGAGCGACACAAAGTCCTTGATCGAGAATCGCCCGCCCACCGTGGCGTCCGTCTTCCTTGAGCGCGTTGCCGCCACGCCCGACGGCGAGGCCTACCGCTATCCCGTCCCGGCGGCCTCGGGCCAGGGGCCGGACGAGTGGAAGTCGCTCAGCTGGGGACAGGCGGCCGACCGGGTCTTCGCCATCGCCGCCGGTCTCATCGCCCTCGGCGTCGAGCCGGTCCAGCGCGTCGCCCTCGCCTCCAACACCCGCGTCGAGTGGATCCTCGCCGACCTCGGCGTGATGTGCGCCGGCGCCGCGACCACCACGATCTACCCGAGCACCAACGCCGAGGAGTCGGCGTTCATCCTCTCGGACTCCGACAGCCGGGTGCTCATCGCCGAGGACGCCGCCCAGCTGGCCAAGGCCCGTGAGCACCGCAAGGACCTGCCCGGCCTGCACCACGTCGTGGTCCTGAACGCCGACGACGCCGTCCCGGCCGAGGGCGACCCCGAGGGCTGGGTGCTCTCCCTCGCCGAGCTGGAGGAGCGCGGCAACGCCCACCTGGCCGAGCACCCCGAGGCCATCAAGGAGCGGATCGCGGCGATCACCGCCGACCAGCTCGCCACCCTGATCTACACCTCCGGCACCACCGGCCGCCCCAAGGGCGTCCGGCTGCCGCACGACAACTGGTCGTACATGGCCAAGGCCACGGTCGCCACCGGCCTGATCACCGCCGACGACGTCCAGTACCTGTGGCTGCCGCTGGCCCACGTGTTCGGCAAGGTCCTCACCTCGGGCCAGATCGAGGTCGGCCACGTCACCGCCGTCGACGGCCGAATCGACAAGATCATCGAGAACCTGCCGGTCGTGCAGCCGACCTACATGGCGGCCGTGCCGCGCATCTTCGAGAAGGTCTACAACGGCGTCGCCGCCAAGGCCCGCGCCGCCGGCGGCGCCAAGTACAAGATCTTCCTGTGGGCCGCCGAGGTCGCCCGCGAATACGCGAAGGTCACCCAGGACAACTTCCGCCGCACCGGCAAGGCGACCGCGCCCTTCGGCCTCTCCGCCAAGCACGCCATCGCCGACAAGCTCGTCTACGGCAAGCTCCGCGAGGCCTTCGGCGGCAACCTGCGCGCCTGCGTCTCCGGCTCCGCCGCCCTCGCCCCCGAGATCGGCTACTTCTTCGCCGGCGCGGGCATCCACATCCTGGAGGGCTACGGCCTGACGGAGTCCAGCGCGGCGTCCTTCGTCAACCCCGGCGAGGCCTACCGCACCGGCACCGTCGGCAAGCCCCTCCCCGGCACCGAGGTCCGCATCGCCGACGACGGCGAGATCCTGCTGCGCGGCCCGGGCATCATGGAGGGCTACCACGGGCTGCCCGAGAAGACCGCCGAGGTCCTGGAGGCCGACGGCTGGTTCCACACCGGCGACATCGGCGAGCTCTCGCCCGACGGCTACCTGCGGATCACCGACCGCAAGAAGGACCTGATCAAGACCTCCGGCGGCAAGTACGTCGCCCCGGCCGAGGTCGAGGGCCAGTTCAAGGCGATCTGCCCCTACGTCTCCAACATCGTCGTCCACGGCGCCGACCGGAACTACTGCACCGCCCTCATCGCCCTCGACGAGGCCGCCATCCTCGGCTGGGCCGCCGAGCACGGCATGGAGGGCAAGCCGTACGCCGAGGTCGTGGCCGCGCCCGAGACGAACCGCCTGGTCGAGACGTACGTCCAGACCCTCAACGAGGGCCTCCAGCGCTGGCAGACGATCAAGAAGTTCCGGCTGCTGCCCCGCGACCTGGACGTCGAGCACGGCGACCTCACGCCCAGCCTCAAGCTGAAGCGGCCGGTCGTCGAGCGCGAGTTCAAGCACCTCATCGACGAGATGTACGAGGGCTCCCGCGAGGCCTGACCCGGACCCGCGCCCCGGCAGCGGGACGCGACCGGCATCACGTCCGACACCGTCGGGCGGTACGGGACAATGGGCCCATGCCTTCCGTACTGCCCGATGGTGAGCCCGTGCCCGACGACGGGGCGCTGCCTCCGCATGCCCTGGAAGGCGCCGACGACCGCCCGCTCGGCTTCTACCTGCACGTTCCGTACTGCGCCACGCGCTGCGGCTACTGCGACTTCAACACCTACACCGCCACCGAGCTGCGCGGCACCGGCGGCGTGCTCGCCTCCCGCGAGAACTACGCCGACACCCTGACGGACGAGATCCGGCTGGCCCGCAAGGTCCTCGGCGGCGACCCCCGCGAGGTGCGCACCGTCTTCGTCGGCGGCGGCACGCCCACCCTGCTGCCCGCCGCCGACCTCGTCCGCATGCTCGCGGCGATCCGGGACGAGTTCGGCCTGGCCCCCGACGCCGAGGTCACCACCGAGGCCAACCCGGAGTCCGTCGGCCCCGAGTACCTCGCCGAGCTGCGCGAGGGCGGCTTCAACCGCATCTCCTTCGGCATGCAGAGCGCCCGGCAGCACGTCCTGAAGGTGCTCGACCGCACGCACACCCCCGGCCGCCCCGAGGCCTGCGTGGCCGAGGCGCGCGCCGCCGGCTTCGAGCACGTCAACCTCGACCTCATCTACGGCACCCCGGGCGAGTCCGACGACGACTGGCGGGCCTCCCTGGACGCCGCGCTCGGCGCCGGCCCCGACCACGTCAGCGCGTACGCCCTGATCGTCGAGGAGGGCACCCAGCTGGCCCGCCGGATCCGCCGCGGCGAGGTCCCGATGACCGACGACGACGTGCACGCCGACCGGTACCTCATCGCCGAGGAGGTCCTCTCCGGCGCCGGCTACCACTGGTACGAGGTGTCGAACTGGGCCACCTCCGAGGCCGGCCGGTGCCTGCACAACGAGCTGTACTGGCGCGGCGCCGACTGGTGGGGCGCGGGCCCCGGCGCTCACAGCCACGTCGGCGGCGTCCGCTGGTGGAACGTGAAGCACCCCGGCGCCTACGCCGCCGCCCTCGCCGCCGGCCGCAGCCCCGGCGCCGGGCGCGAGCTGCTGTCCGCCGAGGACCGGCGCGTCGAGCGGGTCCTGCTGGAGCTCCGGCTGGCCGACGGCTGCCCGCTGGACCTGCTGGCCCCGGCCGGGCTCGCGGCCGCCGGCCGGGCGCTCGCCGACGGCCTGCTGGAGCCCGGCCCGTACGCCGAGGGCCGCGCGGTCCTCACCCTGCGCGGCCGCCTCCTCGCGGACGCGGTGGTCCGCGACCTGGTGGACTGACGGAGCCGCCGGCTCGGCTCGCAGCGACGGCAGCGTTCACCCACCGGGGTGAACCCACGCGGAACCCCCGGGACGCTGCCTAACCTGTCCATAGCCTGGCGCCGTAGCTCACGGCGGCAGAAGTGGAGGCACGGAGATGACCGCTGTGGACGATCGCCGGATGACCGAGTTCTTCGAGAGTCTCCAGGCTCCCGAGGGCATCAAGGTCGAGCTCCTCAGGGGGGAAATCGTGATGATGGCCGGGCCGGACCTGGTCCACAACCTGATCGTGGAAGCGATCCAGGACTCGATTCCCCGCGATCGCTGGCTCCGGCTGCAGACCCAGGACGTCGACCTGCTGAGGGAGTCGAGCGAGCCGCAACCGGATCTCGTCGTCGTGCCCAGGGAGGCCGCGCCCGGGTCCGGACGTCTCATGCCCGTCGAGGTCGTCACGCTCCTCGTCGAGGTGGTGTCCAAGACGAGCAGGCTCCGGGACTACGTGACCAAGCGTTCCCTCTACGCGGCCGGCGGCGTGCCCGCGTACCTGATCGTGGACCCCTTCGAGGCCAAGTGCACGATGCTCACCGAGCCCTTCGGTTCCGGGGAGCAGGCCGGGTACCGGGCGGAACGGACCAGCAAGTTCGGGGAGCCGGTTCCGCTGGCGGGCCTGGGCCTGGTCCTGGGCACCGAGGAGTTCGGCACCCTGCCGTAGGTCACGCGGGCGCCGTCACGAAGTCGATCAGTTCTTCCACGCGGCCCAGCAGGGACGGCTCCAGGTCCTGGTACGAGCGGACGCGGGACAGGATGTGCTGCCAGGCCGCGCCCGTGTTCTGCGGCCAGCCGAGGGCGCGGCAGACGCCGGTCTTCCAGTCCTGGCCGCGCGGCACCTCCGGCCAGGCGGCGATGCCCAGGGAGGACGGCTTCACCGCCTGCCAGACGTCGACGTACGGGTGGCCCACCACCAGCACGTCCGCCCCGGTCACCGCGGCCGCGATGCGGGACTCCTTCGAGCCGGGGACCAGGTGGTCCACCAGCACGCCCAGGCGGGCGTCCGGGGCGGGGGCGAACTCGGCGACGATGGCCGGGAGGTCGTCGACGCCCTCCAGGTACTCGACCACCACGCCCTCGATGCGCAGGTCGTCGCCCCACACCCGCTCGACCAGCTCCGCGTCGTGGCGCCCCTCCACGTAGATGCGGCCGGCCCGGGCCACCCGCGCCCGGGCCCCGGGGACCGCCACAGAGCCCGAGGCCGTCCGGCCGGGGCCCGCGGCCGCCGGGCGCGCGGAGGGCCGTACGAGGGTCACCACGGCCCCCTCCAGCAGGAAGCCGCGCGGCTCCAGGGGGAACGCGCGGCGCTTGCCGAAGCGGTCCTCCAGCGTCACCGTGCCGCCCTCGCAGGCGACCACCGCACCGCACCACCCGGTGGCCACCTCCTCGACCACCAGATCGTGGTCCGCCGGCACCTCGGGCGCGGGCCGGGACTTCTTCCAGGGCGGGGTCAGGTCGGGACCGTACTGTCGCATTCGCACGACAGTAGGAACGGCGTCACCCTCACGCGCGCGACACGCCGAAACGACGGGCCAGTGTGTCGCGCTGCTCATGGACGAACCGGGCATCCACCACCGAACCGTGCCCCGGCACGTACAGCGCGTCCTCCCCGCCCAGCGCCAGCAGCCGGTCCAGCGCCGCCGGCCACCGGCCGGGCACCGCGTCCGGCCCGGCCTGGGGCTCCCCGGACTCCTCCACCAGGTCCCCGCAGAACACGACCTCCCGCTCGCCGGGCACCAGCACGGCCAGGTCGTGGCCGGTGTGCCCCGGCCCCACGTTCGCCAGCAGCACCTGCACCCCGCCCAGGTCCAGCGTCCACTCGCCCGAGACGTGGTGCCGGGGCGGCACCAGCAGCTCCGCGGCCTCCGCCGCCTCCTCCGCCGCGAGCCCGTGCCGCACCGCGGACTCGCGCAGCTCCTCACGCTCCGCCACGAGCAGCGCGTCCAGGCCGACCGCGCCGAACACCTCGGGCCCCGAGAACGCCGCGGCACCCAGAACATGATCGAAATGGCCGTGCGTGAATGCGAGGTGCGTCACTCTCCGGCCGGTCAGCAGCTCCGCCTGAGCCCGCAGCTCGGCGCCCTCCCGCACGCACGAACCGGGGTCGACCATGAGCACCGAACGGTCCCCCACCACCAGTCCCACCGTGCAGTCCCACACCGGGAGCCGCCGCCGGCCGGTGCGCCCGGTCAGCCGTTCCCACCCCGCCTCTTCCCAAGCCACGTCCATACCGCGACGCTACCGTGACGGGCCGCCCTTGCTAGGGGCGTACCCCGCCGCCGTACACTGACCGGGGGATCTCTGGCACTCACACGCATCGAGTGCCAAGCCAGTGAAACGAACCGGGCATCACAGCTGGAGGTGTGCGCGATGCTCAGCGAACGCAGACTCGAGGTGCTGCGCGCCATCGTCCAGGACTACGTCGGGACGGAGGAGCCGGTCGGCTCCAAGGCACTCACGGAGCGCCACAAGCTCGGCGTCTCGCCGGCCACCGTGCGCAACGACATGGCGGTGCTGGAGGACGAGGGCTACATCGCCCAGCCGCACACCAGCGCCGGCCGCATCCCGACCGACAAGGGCTACCGCCTCTTCGTCGACCGGCTCGCGGGCGTCAAGCCGCTGTCGAGCCCGGAGCGCCGGGCCATCCAGAACTTCCTGGACGGCGCGGTCGACCTCGACGACGTCGTCGGCCGCACGGTCCGGCTGCTCGCGCAGCTGACCCGGCAGGTCGCCGTCGTGCAGTACCCGAGCCTCACCCGCTCCACGGTGCGCCACGTCGAGCTGCTCTCCCTCGCGCCGGCCCGGCTGATGCTCGTACTGATCACCGACACCGGCCGGGTCGAGCAGCGCATGGTCGACTGCCCGGCGCCGTTCGGCGAGACCTCGCTGGCGGATCTGCGGGCCCGGCTGAACAGCCGGGTCGTCGGCCGCCGGTTCGCGGACGTGCCGCAGCTGGTGCAGGACCTGGCGGAATCCTTCGAGACCGACGACCGGGGCACCGTCCAGGTCGTGCTCTCCACGCTGCTGGAGACACTGGTCGAGGAGACCGAGGAGCGGTTGATGATCGGCGGCACCGCCAACCTCACCCGCTTCGGACACGACTTCCCCCTCACGATCAGGCCGGTGCTGGAGGCGCTTGAGGAGCAGGTCGTGCTCCTCAAGCTGCTCGGCGAGGCCAAGGAACCGGGCGTGACGGTACGCATCGGGCACGAGAACGCCCACGAAGGGCTGAACTCCACGTCCGTCGTGTCGGTCGGCTACGGTTCGGGCGGCGAGGCAGTCGCCAAACTCGGCGTGGTCGGACCGACCCGCATGGACTACCCCGGAACGATGGGAGCGGTACGCGCAGTGGCACGTTACGTCGGACAGATCCTGGCGGAGTCGTAAGTGGCCACCGACTACTACGCCGTACTCGGCGTACGCCGCGACGCGTCCCAGGACGAGATCAAGAAGGCCTTCCGCCGCCTGGCGCGCGAACTCCACCCGGACGTCAACCCGGACCCGAAGACGCAGGAGCGCTTCAAGGAGATCAACGCCGCCTACGAGGTGCTGTCGGACCCGCAGAAGAAGCAGGTCTACGACCTCGGCGGCGACCCGCTGTCCGCCTCGGGCGGCGGCGGTGCGGGCGGCTTCGGCGCCGGTGGCTTCGGCAACTTCTCGGACATCATGGACGCCTTCTTCGGTACGGCGTCCCAGCGCGGCCCGCGCTCGCGCACCCGGCGCGGCCAGGACGCGATGATCCGTCTTGAGCTGGAGCTCGACGAGGCGGCCTTCGGCACGACCAAGGACATCCAGGTCGACACCGCCGTGGTCTGCACGACCTGCTCCGGCGAGGGCGCCGCACCCGGCACCTCCGCCCAGACCTGTGACATGTGCCGCGGCCGCGGCGAGGTCTCCCAGGTCACCCGGTCCTTCCTGGGCCAGGTCATGACCTCGCGCCCCTGCCCGCAGTGCCAGGGCTTCGGCACCGTCGTCCCGACCCCGTGCCCCGAGTGCGCGGGTGACGGCCGGGTCCGCTCCCGCCGCACCCTCACGGTCAAGATCCCGGCCGGTGTGGAGAACGGCACGCGGATCCAGCTCGCGGGCGAGGGCGAGGTCGGCCCCGGCGGCGGCCCCGCCGGCGACCTGTACGTCGAGATCCACGAGCTGCCGCACCCGGTCTTCCAGCGGCGCGGCGACGACCTGCACTGCACGGTCACCATCCCCATGACGGCGGCGGCCCTGGGCACGAAGTGCCCGCTGGAGACGCTGGACGGCATGGAGGAGGTCGACATCAGGCCCGGCACCCAGTCCGGCCAGTCGATCCCGCTGCACGGGCGCGGCGTCACGCACCTGCGCGGCGGCGGCCGCGGCGACCTGATCGTCCACGTCGAGGTGCAGACCCCGGCGAAGCTGGACCCGCAGCAGGAGGAACTGCTGCGCCAGCTGGCGAAGCTGCGCGGCGAGGAACGCCCGACGGGCCAGTTCCAGCCCGGGCAGCAGGGGCTGTTCTCGCGACTGAAGGACGCTTTCAACGGCCGCTGACGGCGGTGGCCCCCGGCGGCGGGGGCCTTGCCGGGGGTCCGGGGGTGGCCCCCGGGCGGACACGGTCAGCCCGGGCAGCAGGGGCTGTTCTCGCGGCTGAAGGACGCTTTCAACGGCCGCTGACCGTGCGCGGAGCGTGCTCCGGCGGCCGCTGGGCGAACGCCCAACGGCCGCCCGGAGAACCGCCGGTGCACCGGCTCCGGGCGGACTATGCCAGGCGAATGCCCTGATTCGGCACCGTGCGGGGGACATGGCACGATGCAGGTCATGTCCTCCGCGCTGAGCGATCTCCACCCGCACCCGATCGTGCAGGCCCCCATGGCGGGCGGCGCCTCCGGCCCGCAGCTCGCCGCAGCCGTGTCCGACGCGGGCGGACTGGGCTTCCTGGCCGGCGGCTACAAAACCGCCGACGGCATGTACCAGGAGATCAAGCGGATGCGCGCGCTCACCCGCGCGCCGTTCGGCGTGAACCTCTTCATGCCCCAGCCCGGCCACGCCGACCCCGCCGAGATAGCGGCCTACCGGGGCCAGCTCGCGGGCGAGGCCGCCTGGTACGACGCGCCGCTGCCCGAGGACGTCGACGACCGCACCGACGACGGGTACGACGCCAAGCTCGCGATCCTGCTCGACGACCCCGTCCCGCTCGTCTCCTTCACCTTCGGCTGCCCCGCCCCCGAGCTGCTGGCCGCCTTCGCCGCCGTGGGAACCCGTACCGTCGTCACCGTGACCTCCGCGGAGGAGGCCCGTACCGTCCAGGCCGCGGGCGCCGACGCCGTGTGCGTCCAGGGCATCGAGGCCGGCGGCCACCAGGGCACCCACCGCGACGATCCCGAGACGGACTGCGCCGGCTTCGGACTGCTCCCGCTGGTGGCGCAGGTACGCGAGGCCGTGGCCCTCCCGATCATTGCAGCCGGCGGGCTGATGCGCGGCGCCCAGATCGCCGCCGTACTGGCCGCCGGGGCGGAGGCCGCCCAGCTCGGCACCGCCTTCCTGGTCTGCCCCGAGTCGGGCGCCAGCCCCCTGCACAAGCGGGCCCTGACCGACCCGCTGTTCTCCCGCACCGAACTCACCCGGGCCTTCTCGGGCCGCCCCGCCCGGGGCCTGGTCAACCGCTTCATGCGCGAGCACGGCCCCTACGCGCCGGCCGCCTACCCGCAGGTCCACCACCTGACCAGCGGGCTGCGCAAGGCCGCGGCCGAGGCCGGCGACCCGCAGGGGATGGCCCTGTGGGCGGGGCAGGGGCACCGGCTGGCCCGGACGCTGCCGGCCGCGGAGCTGGTGGAAGTCCTCGTGGCCGAACTGGCAGAGGCGCAGAGCGCGTTGACAAGGAGTGCGTCATGACAGCCCCCGTATTCGTGGTCGAGAAGGTGCCCGCCGGGCCCGAGTTCGTCCTGGACGGCCCGGAGGGGCGGCACGCGGTCTCCGTCAAGCGGCTGGAGCCGGGCGAGGACGTCGTGCTCACCGACGGCCGCGGCCAGTGGGCCGAGGGCGTCGTGAAGGCCGCCGAGGGCAAGGACCGGCTGGTCGTCACGGACCTGCACGAGGTGCTGACCGAGCCGGACCCGCGGCCGCACATCACGGTGGTCCAGGCGCTGCCCAAGGGCGACCGCGGGGAGCTTGCCGTCGAGACCATGACCGAGACCGGCGTCGACGCGATCGTGCCGTGGCAGGCCTCCCGCTGCATCACCCAGTGGCGGGCCGAGCGCGGGGCGAAGTCGCTGGCCAAGTGGCGCAACACGGCCCGCGAGGCCGGCAAGCAGTCACGCCGGGTGCGGTTCCCCGAGGTGGCGGAGGCGATGTCCACCCGGCAGGTCGCGCAGCTGCTGGCCGGCGCCGACCTGGGCGTGGTGCTGCACGAGGACCGGGACCACCCCTCCGAGGCGCTGGCCACGGCCGCCCTGCCGGAGACCGGTTCGATCGTGGTCGTGGTGGGCCCCGAGGGCGGGGTCTCGCCGGAGGAGCTGGCCGTCTTCGCGGAGGCGGGGGCGCGGCCGTACCGGCTCGGGCGCTCGGTGCTGCGCACCTCGACGGCGGGCACGGCCGCGGTGGCCGTCCTGCTGGCCCGCACCGGCCGCTGGTCGTGACACCGGGGCCCGGCCGGGAAACGGGGACGCCCGCGCGGCAGGGGGCCGATACGATGCGCCCGTACCGATCAAGGAGCCGCGAGGAGGCCGCACATGGCTGGCGAGGCACAGCCCGACTGCCTGTTCTGCAAGATCGTCACCGGTGATGTCCCGGCCACGATCGTGCGGGAGACCGAGACCACCGTCGCCTTCCGCGACATCAACCCCCAGGCACCGACGCACGTCCTGGTGATCCCCAAGGCGCACTACCCGGACGCGGCCTCCCTGGCCGCGGCCGAGCCGGCGCTGGCCGCCGACGTGCTGCGCGAGGCCGGGGCGGTGGCCGCGGACGAGAAGGCCGACGGCACCGGCTACCGCGTGGTGTTCAACACCGGCGCGGGCGCCGGCCAGACCGTCTTCCACGCGCACGCCCACGTCCTCGGCGGCCGCGGCCTCGAATGGCCCCCCGGATAAGCCGTGTCCGTACGGGAATTCGTGGTGCTGGGCACGGCGAGCCAGGTGCCCACCCGCCACCGCAACCACAACGGCTACCTCCTCCGCTGGGACGGCGAGGGCTTCCTCTTCGACCCGGGCGAGGGCACGCAGCGGCAGATGCTGCGGGCCGGCGTGGCCGCGCACGACATCGACCGGATCTGCATCACGCACTTCCACGGCGACCACTCGCTCGGCCTGGCCGGGGTGATCCAGCGGATCAACCTCGACCAGGTGCCGCACCCGGTCACCGCGCACTACCCGGCCAGCGGCCAGGTCTTCTTCGACCGGCTCCGGTACGCCACGGCGTACCGCGAGACGGTGCGCATCGACGAGGCCCCGGTCGCGGCGGACGGAGTGCTGGCCAAGGGTGACGCGTACACCCTGGAGGCACGCAGGCTCTCCCACCCGGTGGAGTCCTTCGGCTACCGGATCACCGAGCCCGACGGGCGGCGCATCCGGCCCGAGCTGCTGGCCCGGCACGGGATCAGCGGCCCCGACGTGGGCCGCATCCAGCGCGACGGCGTCCTGGACGGCGTCACGCTCGACCAGGTCAGCGAGCACCGGCCGGGCCAGAGCTTCGCCTTCGTCATGGACACCCGGCTGTGCGAGGGCGTGCACGCCCTCGCCGAGGGCTGCGACATGCTGGTGATCGAGTCCACCTTCCTCGACGAGGACGTGCGGCTGGCCACCGAGCACGGCCACCTGACCGCCGGGCAGGCGGCCACGGTCGCGCTGGAGGCGGGGGTGAAGCACCTCGTGCTGACCCACTTCTCCCAGCGGTACACCGACCCGGAAGCCTTCGAGCGGCAGGCGCGGGCGGCGGGCTTCCAGGGCGAGCTCACGGTCGCCCAGGACCTCCTGCGCGTCCCGCTCCCGAAGCGCCGGTAGCGGGGGCGGGCGGGTCGGGGCCGGACACGACCCGCTCCCGCCCGCCCGGCCCCCCGCCCGGCGCCCCCGCCCCGCCCGCCCCTCCCCGGCGCCCCGGCGCCCCGGCGCGGCCCCGTGCGGAGCGTGCAGAGTCGAGCCCTGCTGTAGTGATCTGGGACACACTGGGTTTGAGCCGACTGCCGGCGGGCAGGGCTGCACACTTTCTCGCGTACGGACCCGGGGAGCACGCCATGGCCAGCAGGAACGGACAGCACCGCCGGGGCGCCCTGGACCCGCTCAGAGAGGTCCGCGCCCCGCAGGACCCCGGCTGCGACGTCTTCCTGACCGGCACGGTCTTCCTCGACATCATCTTCACCGGCCTCGACTCGGCCCCCGTGCGCGGTACGGAGTCCTGGGCGCGCGGCATGGGACAGAGCCCCGGCGGCGTCGCGAACATGGCCACCGCCCTCGCCCGCCTCGGGCTGCGCACCAGCCTGGCCGCGGCCTTCGGCGACGACTTCTACGGCGAGTACTGCTGGGACGCGCTGGAGCAGGGCGAGGGCATCGACCTGTCCCAGTCCCGCACGGTGCCCGGCTGGCACTCGCCGGTGACGGTCTCCATGGCCTACGAGGGCGAGCGCACGATGGTCTCCCACGGCCACGAGGCGCCCCCTCCGGCCGGTCCGGGGCCCTTCCCGGACTGCCCGCCCCGGGCCCGGGCCGCGGTGGCCTCCCTGGAGCCGGGCAGGCCGGAGGAGTGGATCGCGGCCGCGGCCGGCCGGGGGGCCCGGATCTTCGCCGACGTGGGCTGGGACGAGACCGGCCGGTGGGACCTGGACGGGCTGGCCGGCCTGGCGCACTGCGAGGCCTTCCTGCCCAATGCGGGGGAGGCCATGCGGTACACCGGCGAGGACGACCCGCGGGCGGCGGCCCGGAAGCTGGCCGAGCGGGTGCCGATCGCCGTGGTCACGATGGGCGAGCGGGGCTCGTACGCGGTGGACGGGCGCACCGGGGAGACCGCCGAGGTACCCGCGATCGCCGTGGAGGCCCTCGACCCCACGGGCGCGGGCGACGTGTTCGTGGCGGGCTTCCTGACCGGCACCCTCGCCGAGTGGCCGCTCGCGGACCGGCTGGCCTTCGCGGGGCTGACCGCCGCCCTGTCCGTGCAGGAGTTCGGCGGCTCCCTCTCGGCGCCCGGCTGGCCCGAGGTCGCGGCCTGGTGGCGCGGAGTGCGCTCGCTGCCCGGCGGGGTGCCCGAGGGGTTGCGGCACTACGGGTTCCTGGACGGACTGCTGCCGGGCGACGCGCCCTCCCCGGAGCCGGCGGGGGCCCGGCGGCGGGCCGTGCCGACGATCGGCTTCCGCAACACCGCGTGAGCGGCGGGCTGCACGCCGTCCACGGTCCGGAAAACCCCCTCGGATCACCGCGAGCGGCGTCGTACGCTTGGAAGTCCAGGAGGCCGCGACCGGCGGGGCCTCACTACGGGAGGTATGCGCAGGCCACAGTGCCAGCCCATGACTCAGACACCCACAGCCAGCAGCCGCCCCCAGCGCCCCGAAGGCGCGGGTGACGCCCTTCTGCCGGGCCAGGCGCGAGCCCATTTCACCGTTCCCGCGAAGCACCCCATGGTGATGGTGCTCGGCTCGGGTGACGCCCTGTTGCGCGTGATCGAGAGGGCCTTCCCCGCCGCCGACATCCACGTGCGCGGCAACCAGATCAGCGCGGTCGGTGACGCGCGTGAAGTCGCTGTGATACAGCGGCTCTTCGACGAGATGATGCTGGTGCTCCGCACCGGTCAGCCGATGACGGAGGACGCAGTGGAACGCTCGATCGCCATGCTCACGGCGAGCGAGAACGGCAACGGGCCCGACGAGACGCCGCACGAGGTGCTCACCCAGAACATCCTCTCAAGCCGCGGCCGCACGATCCGCCCCAAGACCCTCAACCAGAAGCGGTACGTCGACGCGATCGACAAGCACACGATCGTCTTCGGCATCGGCCCGGCCGGTACCGGCAAGACCTACCTCGCCATGGCGAAGGCGGTCCAGGCCCTGCAGTCCAAGCAGATCAGCCGGATCATCCTGACCCGGCCCGCCGTCGAGGCGGGCGAGCGGCTCGGCTTCCTGCCGGGCACGCTCTACGAGAAGATCGACCCGTACCTGCGGCCGCTGTACGACGCGCTGCACGACATGCTCGACCCAGATTCCATCCCGCGCCTGATGGCCGCGGGCACGATCGAGGTCGCGCCGCTGGCCTATATGCGTGGCCGCGCCCATCCGACCTTCACGAAGGTCCTGACGCCCGACGGCTGGCGCCCGATCGGCGACCTCCAGGTCGGTGACCTGGTGGTCGGGTCGAACGGCGAGCCGACCCCGGTCCTCGGCGTCTACCCGCAGGGCGAGAAGGACATCTACCGCGTCACCGCCCAGGACGGCGCGTCCGTGCTCTGCTGCGGGGAGCACCTGTGGACGGTGCGCACGGCTGCAGACCAGCGTCGTGGCAAACCGTGGCGAGTGCTGGAGACCCAGGAGATGATCGGCAGCCTCCGCGCGGGTCACGCGCGCCGCTACGAGCTGCCGCTCCTCACCGCCCCCGTCGAGTTCCCGGCGCGGGAGGTCCCGATGGACCCTTACGCCTTGGGCCTGCTGCTGGGCGACGGGTGTCTCACCGGCTCCACCACGCCTTCCTTCGCCACGGAAGACGAGGAACTGGTCCGTGCCCTGGAGGCGGCGCTCCCCGGCGTCGTCGCGCGGCACCGGGGAGCGCCCGACTACGTCCTCAACCGGGTGAAGTCGCCGGGCGACGTGGTCACCCTGGAGAATCCGGTCACCCGGATGGTGCGCGAGCTGGACCTGATCGGTACCCGCTCCCACTCCAAGTTCGTGCCGGACGACTACCTGTTCAACACGGCAGAGGTCCGTCTCGCGGTGCTGCAGGGCCTGTTGGATGCCGACGGCGGTCCGGTCGTGCAGCAGGACCGCACCTGCAGGGTGCAGTACTCGACGGCGTCGATCCTCCTGCGCGACGACGTGATCGCGCTGGTCCAGTCACTCGGCGGCGTCGCGTACACGCGGCGGCGCCCTGCGGAGGGACGCCACCAGGGCAACGCCGTGGCCGCTCATCGGTACGACTCCCACGTGGTCGACATCAGGCTCCCCGAAGGGATCGAGCCCTTCCGCCTCACCCGCAAGGTCGAGAAGTACCACGCGGCAGGCGGTGGCGGCCGTCCGATGCGCTTCATCGACTCCATCGAGCCGGCGGGGCGGGAGGAGGCGGTGTGCATTCAGGTGGGCGCAGAGGACTCGCTGTACGTCACGGAGGACTACCTGCTGACGCACAACACCCTGAACGACGCCTTCATCATCCTCGACGAGGCGCAGAACACGAATCCCGAGCAGATGAAGATGTTCCTGACGAGGCTCGGCTTCGACTCGAAGATCGTCATCACGGGCGACGTGACCCAGGTCGACCTGCCGGGCGGCACGAAGTCGGGGCTGCGGCAGGTCCAGGAGATCCTCGACGGCGTCCCCGATGTGCACTTCTCCCGGCTCACGTCGCAGGATGTCGTACGGCACAAGCTCGTCGGCCGTATCGTCGACGCGTACGAGCAGTACGACAGCCGCAACGGTTCCCAGGGGAAGTAGTCCAACAGCACCATGTCGATCGACGTCAACAACGAGTCCGGTACCGAGGTCGACGAGCAGGCGATCCTCGACATCGCCCGCTACGCCCTCACCCGGATGCGGATCCACCCGCTGTCCGAGCTGTCCGTGATCGTCGTCGACGCCGACGCCATGGAGCAGCTGCACATCCAGTGGATGGACCTGCCCGGACCGACCGACGTCATGTCCTTCCCGATGGACGAGCTGCGTCCGCCGGCGAAGGACGACGAGGAGCCCCCGCAGGGGCTCCTCGGTGACATCGTGCTCTGCCCCGAGGTCGCCAAGAAGCAGGGCGAGGACGCCCCGACGCAGCACTCCATGGACGAGGAACTCCAGCTCCTGACCGTCCACGGAGTGCTGCACCTGCTCGGCTACGACCACGAGGAGCCTGACGAGAAGGCCGAGATGTTCGGCCTCCAGGCCGCCATCGTGGACGGCTGGCGCGCCGAGCACGGTCTGACCGGCCCGTCTCCCGCCCCGACCGTCTCGTGAGCCTCCCGCAGCTGATCACCGGGGCGGTCCTGCTGGTCATCGTGGCCTGGCTGGCCGCCTGCGCGGAGGCCGGCATCGCCCGCGTCTCCAGCTTCCGGGCGGAGGAGGCGGTCCGGTCCGGGCGGCGCGGCAGCGCCAAGCTCGCCCAGGTCGCCGCGGATCCCACGCGCTACCTCAACGTCGCGCTGCTGGTCCGGGTGGTCTGCGAGATGGCCGCCGCCGTGCTGGTCACCTACGCCTGTCTCGACGCCTTCGGCGAGACCTGGAAGGCCCTGCTGGTCGCGATCGCCGTGATGGTCCTCGTCTCGTACGTGGCCGTCGGCGTCTCCCCGCGGACCATCGGCCGCCAGCACCCGCTGAACACCGCGACGGCCGCGGCGTACGTCCTGCTGCCGCTGGCCCGGATCATGGGTCCGATCCCGCAGCTGCTGATCCTCATCGGCAACGCGCTCACGCCCGGCAAGGGCTTCCGCAAGGGCCCGTTCGCCTCGGAGGCGGAGCTGCGCGCCCTGGTGGACCTCGCCGAGAAGGAGTCGCTGATCGAGGACGAGGAGCGCCGGATGGTGCACTCGGTCTTCGAACTCGGTGACACCCTGGTGCGCGAGGTGATGGTGCCGCGCACCGACCTGATCTGCATCGAGCGGTACAAGACGGTCCGTCAGGCCACCACGCTGGCGCTGCGCTCCGGTTTCTCGCGGATCCCGGTCACGGGCGAGAACGAGGACGACATCGTCGGGATCGTGTACCTCAAGGACCTGGTCCGCAAGACGCACATCAACCGCGACGCGGAGGCGGACCTGGTGTCCACGGCCATGCGTCCGGCGGTGTTCGTCCCGGACACCAAGAACGCGGGCGACCTGCTGCGGGAGATGCAGCAGGTCCGCAACCACGTCGCGGTGGTCATCGACGAGTACGGCGGCACGGCCGGCATCGTGACCATCGAGGACATCCTGGAGGAGATCGTCGGTGAGATCACCGACGAGTACGACCGCGAACTCCCGCCCGTGGAGGAGCTGGGGGACGACCGCTACCGTGTCACCGCCCGCCTCGACATCACGGACCTCGGCGAGCTCTTCGGCCTGGAGGCCTTCGACGACGAGGACGTGGAGACGGTCGGTGGCCTGCTGGCCAAGGCCCTGGGCCGGGTGCCCATCGCCGGCGCCACGGCAGTGGTGGACCTGCCGGACGGGCGGGTGCTGCGGCTGACCGCCGAGTCCCCGGCCGGCCGCCGGAACAAGATCGTCACCGTGCTGGTGGAACCCGTCGTGGCCGAGGAGGCCGCGGAGTGACCCCCGGGGAGTTGCGCGCGTTCTGCCTGTCCTTCAACGCCGCCGTCGAGGAGTTCCCCTTCACCCCCGAGACCTCGGTGTTCAAGGTGCTGGGCAAGGTGTTCGCGCTGAGCGCGCTGGACGCCTCGCCCCTGAAGGTGAACCTCAAGTGCGAGCCGGAGCAGGCCGTGCGGCTGCGGGCGGAGCACGAGGCGATCGTGCCGGGCTGGCACATGAACAAGCGGCACTGGAACACCGTGAGCGTGGCCGGGGTGCCGGACGCGCTGCTCCGGGAGCTGGTCGAGGACTCGTACGACCTGGTCGTGGCCGGTCTCCCGAGGGCCGAGCGGCTCCGGCTGGACCGGCCGTAGCGGCGGCGCGGTGACGGCGTGGCGACGGCCCGGCCCCGGGGCGGGTTCCGTCCAGGGGCCGTGACGTAGCTAACGCGGTCCCCAGGTCACGATTCGGAACCCCGTCCGGATCCGTGGATCTCCCTGCCTTAGCCTGTCTTTGCTTGTGCCAAGATCCCCTTGCTCAGGCTTCGGAGGGGAGAGCGCCTCGGCGGTCCGTCCACCGGACCGCCGAGGCGCTCCTTTTCCCCGCTCCTTATGCTGATCGGCATGACCGACACCACGGAGCAGACGCCCGCCCTCGACCCCGAGGACCGCAAGATCATCACGCTGGCGCGCAGCGCCCGGGCCCGCAACGGCGTGGCCGAAGGCGCGGCGGTCCGGGACGAGACCGGCCGTACGTACGTCGCGGGCACCGTGGACCTCGCCTCCCTGAAGCTCAGCGCGCTCCAGACCGCCGTCGCCATGGCCGTGGCCAGCGGCGCGCAGTCCCTGGAGGCGGCGGCCGTGGTCACCGCCGCCGAGGAGCCGGCCGAGGCCGACCGCGCCGCGGTCCGCGACCTGGGCGGCCCCGAGACGCCCGTGCTGCTCGCCGGCCCCGACGGCACCGTCAGGCTGACGGTGCAGGCAGGCTGAGCCCCGTCCCGTCCTTGCGGCGGATGACCATCGCCATCAGGGCGGCCGCGGCGCACAGCGCGCCCGAGGCGTACCAGACCAGGTCGTACGAGCCGAAGGCGTCGCGCGCCACGCCGCCCAGGAAGGCGACCAGGGCCGCGCCCACCTGGTGCGAGGCGAGGACCCAGCCGAAGACGATGGCGCTGTCCTCGCCGTACTGCTCGCGGCACAGGGCGATGGTGGGCGGCACGGTGGCCACCCAGTCCAGGCCGTAGAAGACGATGAAGAACAGCATCGGCGGATGGACCGACGGGGCCAGCAGCGCCGGCAGGAACAGCAGGGAGACCCCGCGCAGGGCGTAGTACACGGCCAGCAGGCGGCGGGGCTCGAACCGGTCGGTGAAGCAGCCCGAGGCCACCGTGCCCACCACGTCGAAGACGCCGATCACCGCGAGCAGGGAAGCGGCCGCCGTGATCGGCATGCCGTGGTCGTGGGCGGCGGGCACGAAGTGCGTCTTGACCAGGCCGTTCGTCGAGGCGCCGCAGATCGCGAAGGTGCCGGCCAGCAGCCAGAACGGCCCGGTCCTGGCCGCCCGGAACAGCACCGCCACCGCCCGCCGGGCTGCGCCCGGCACGGGCGCCGGCTTGGCCACCGGCTCGGTGGACCCGTACGGGGCGAGCCCCACGTCGGCGGGGTGGTCGCGCAGCAGCAGCCACACGAAGGGCACGACCGCCAGGGCCGAGAGGGCCACGGTCACGGCGGCCGGACGCCAGCCGTGGTGCTGGACCAGCCAGGACAGCAGCGGCAGGAAGACCAGCTGGCCCGAGGCGCCGGCGGCGGTCAGGATGCCGGTGACCAGGCCGCGCCGGGCGGTGAACCAGCGGTTCGTGACGGTGGCGGCGAAGGCCAGGGCCATCGAGCCGCTGCCCAGGCCGACCAGGATCCCCCAGTACAGGACCAGCTGCCAGGACGCCGTCATCCGGACGGTCAGCAGCGATCCGACCGCGATCACGGTCAGGGCCACCGCCACCACGCGGCGGATCCCGAAGCGGTCCATCAGCGCGGCGGCGAACGGCGCGGTGAGCCCGTAGAGCGCGAGGTTCACCGAGACGGCGAAGCCGATCGTGCCGCGGGGCCAGTCGAACTCCTCGTGCAGCGGCTCGATCAGCAGGCCGGGCAGGGAGGCGAAGGCCGCCGCGCCGATGATCGTCACGAAGGTCACCGCCGCGACGGACCAGGCGCGGTGGACGCGGCCCGGCGGGCGCACGGGCGTCGGGGTCGGGGCCGCCGTCTGCGGCTGGATCGTCGTCACCCCCACAGCATCCGTGGCCTGATCCTGGTGATCGAGTGGCCCGATGGTCAGCATTCGCTACGATCGGGCCATGGCCCATCGCGTCGTCGTGCTCGCCCTCGACGGGCTGCTGCCCTTCGAGCTCGGCATCCCGCACCGGATCTTCGGCCGCGCCAAGGACGCCGGCGGACGGCCGCTCTACGAGATCCTCACCTGTGGCCTCGCTCCCGGCACGGTCCGCACGGACGCCGACTTCGCCGTGGCCGTCGAGCACGGACCCGAACTGCTGGCCACCGCCGACACCGTGGTCGTCCCCGCCTCGTACGAGCTCGGCCCGGTCTTCGAGGAGGGCAGGCTGACTCCGGAGCTGGCCGCCGCCCTGGCCCGCATCCGGCCCGGCACCCGGCTCGTCTCCATCTGCACCGGCGGGTACGTGCTGGCCGCGGCCGGCCACCTCGACGGTCGCCGCGCCACCACGCACTGGGCCTCAGCCGAGCACTTCCAGCGGCTCTTCCCGGCCGTCCGGGTCGACGCGGACGTGCTGTACGTCGAGGACGGGCCGGTGCTCACCTCGGCGGGGGTCGCCGCGGGCATCGACCTGTGCCTGCACATCGTCCGCCGCGACCACGGCTCCGCCGTGGCCAACGAGGTGGCCAGGCGGACCGTCGTGCCGCCCCACCGGGACGGCGGCCAGGCGCAGTTCATCGACCGGCCGGTGCCCGCCGCCGGGGCCGTCAGCACCGCCGCGGCCCGGGACTGGGTGCTGGAGCGGCTGGACGAGCCGCTGCGGCTGAGCGACATGGCACGCCGGGAGGCCGTGTCCGTACGCACCTTCACGCGGCGGTTCCGTGAGGAGTCCGGCCTGAGCCCCGGGCAGTGGCTGGTCGGGCAGCGGGTGGAGCGGGCGCGGCACCTGCTGGAGTCCACCGACCTGCCGATGGAACGGGTGGCCCGCGAGGCCGGGTTCGGCACCGCCCAGTCCATGCGCAAGCACCTCCAGGCGGCGCTGGGTGTGACGCCCACCGCCTACCGGAGGACCTTCCGCGCGGAGCGCCCGGCCGGGAGCGGAGGGGCGCCGGGCGCGGCGGATCCCGAGGCGGCGGATCCCGCCAATACCTGATGGGCCATCAGTCGATGGCCAGCGCCGCCATTGACTTCTGCCGCCCCCCGCTCGTGAATGGCCGTCAGCGCGACGGGGGTCCGACCACAGGGGGACGAAATGACGGCACGCAGTCGCCGGCTCGCGGCAGCCCTGGGCGTCCTCACGCTCGCCGCCCTCGGCGTCCCCGCCAACGCGGCGAGCCCGGTGGACCCGGGGGAGACCAGCGGCGCGGTGGAGTTCCCCACCCACTGCATCCCGCCCCAGGAGGCGGGCCTGCCGCCCGCCGACGGCCCGACCACCGCCCGCGTCACCGTCGACAACCCGGCACCCGAGGTCGGCGACACGGTCACCGTCACCTACCAGGTGACCAGGACCGCCGCCGCCAACCCCCTCGAAGCGGAACTCCCGGCGGACGTCCTCACCCCGACCGGCAAGGTGGTCCTCGGCGGCGCGCAGACCGGCGAGGTCACCGTCACCGGACCCAAGAGGAACGGACCGGTGCCCGGCCACGGCGCCTTCCCCGCCTTCACCATGACCGGCACCTTCACCGTCACCGAACCCGGCGAGATCACCCTCGCCCCGGGCGGCTACACCCTCCACACCAGCCACCTCATGGAGCTGGACACGCCCTGCACCACCGACCCCGCCGACCCGCCTCCCGTGGCCGAGCGCCTCACCGCCACCGCCGTCCCCGGTGCCAACACCCGCGCCCTCTCCCTCGCGGCGGCCGCCGGAAAACCCGGCGCGAAGGCACGCGTCACCGGCGCGGGCTTCACCCCGGGCGCCGCCGTCACCGTGGCCGGCCGCGCGGGCGCCGCCGAGACCGCCGACAAGGTCACCGCCCTCGCCGACGGGCTCGGCGTGGTCCGCGCCGAGCTGCCGGTCACCGACCGGGCCACGACCGCCGTGGTCGCGTACGAGGGGCCCGCCTGGACCGCGGACCGGGGCACCGGCCCGGCCACGTACGCCGTCATCGAGGCCGCCCCGCTGCCGCCCGGCACTCAGAAGATCGGCCTGACCGTCGAGCCCGGCGCCCTCTCCATGACCCAGGCCGGGGAGGAGATCACCCTCACGGCCGTCCCCTACGGCCAGGGCGGCACCGCGGAGGGCCGGATCCACACCGTCACCGTCAGGGACCAGCGCGGCGGCCCGGCCGGCTGGGCCCTCACCGGAAAGCTCACCGACTTCACCGGCCCCGGCGGCGTACGCATCGACGGAGCAGGCCTCACCTGGACCCCCGTCTGCGCCACCAGGCAGGGCAGCCCCAGCACCTGCGTCCCCGGCACCCCCGGGCCCGTGGGAGCCGAGGGCGCCACCCTCGCCAGCACCCCGGACGCCTCGCTCGCCGGCGGCGAGTTCACGGTGGACGCGCAGGTCGCGCTGACCGTCCCGCCCTACACCGCCCCGGGCTCGTACGCGGCCGTGCTGACCCTCACCCTCTCGTGACGGGCGCCTCCCGGACGGTCAGGCTGCTCGCGGCGTCCGCGCTCGCCCTGCTCGGGCTCCTCGCCCCGGGCGCGGCCGGACCGGCGTCGGCGGCCGACAACGGCCAGTGGTCCGTCGTGCCCGCCGCCGGCCGGATCGCCCAGCGCCCCTACTTCTTCCTCGCCGCCGACCCCGGCGGCCGGGTCGACGACCGGGTCACGGTGACCAACCGCACCGCCGCGCCGCTCACCTTCCGCCTGTACGCCGCCGACGCCTACAACACCGCCCGCGACGGCGGCTTCGCCGTCCGCGGCGCCGACGAGCCCCGCACCGGCGTCGGCGCCTGGACCCGCCTCTCCCGGGAGCGGGTGACCGTACCGCCCCGCTCCGCGGTCACCGTGCCCTTCTCCCTGACCCTGCCGGACCGGGCGGAGCCGGGGGACCACCCGGGCGCGATCGTGGCCCTGGACGAGCGGACCGTGCCGGGGGGCCGGGGCCTGGGGGTGCGGCAGGCCGTCGCCGCCCGGGTCCACCTCCGGGTCAGCGGCCCCACCGAGCCGGCCCTCGCCGTGGAGGGGCTCGGCGTACGGCAGGACGGGGACACGGCCGAGGTCTCGTACACCCTCCGCAACCTGGGCAACGTCACCCTGCACCCCAGGGCCCGGCTCGTCGCCCGCGGCGTGCTGAGCGGCCGGCTGGTGGACCGCAGGATCACCGCGCTCCCCGCCGACCTGCTGCCGGGGCAGTCCGTACGGCTCACCGAGCGGTGGACCGGGCTGCCGTGGTTCGACCGGGTCCGGCTGCGCGTGGCGGCCGGGGACCGCGCCGCGGCGGACCTGGCGACCACGTCGTTCCAGGCCGGACGCTGGGGTCTGGCCCCCGTGGTCCCGGCCTTCGCGCTGCTCGGGGGCGTCCTCTGGTACCGCTTCCGGCGCCCCCGGACCCGCACTGGTCGGCGGTCCCGGCCCGATCGGGGAGAATGGCTCGCATGAGCGATCGTTCCTCCTCCGCGCACCGCGCTGGCTTCGCGTGCTTCGTCGGCCGCCCCAACGCCGGCAAGTCCACCCTGACCAATGCACTCGTGGGCACGAAGGTCGCGATCACCTCCAACCGGCCGCAGACCACGCGCCACACCGTCCGGGGCATCGTGCACCGCGAGGACGCCCAGCTCGTCCTGGTCGACACCCCCGGACTGCACAAGCCGCGCACCCTGCTGGGCGAGCGGCTGAACGACGTGGTCCGCACCACCTGGGCCGAGGTCGACGTCATCGGCTTCTGCCTGCCCGCCGACCAGAAGATCGGCCCCGGCGACAAGTTCATCGCCAAGGAACTCGCGGGGATCAAGAAGACCCCGAAGATCGCCATCGTCACCAAGACCGACCTGGTCGACTCCAAGGCGCTCGCCGAGCAGCTGATCGCCATCCAGCAGCTCGGCGCCGAGCTGGGCATCGAATGGGCCGAGATCGTCCCGGTCTCCGCCGTCGGCGACCAGCAGGTCCAGCTCCTCGCGGACCTGATCGCCCCGCTGCTCCCGGAGAGCCCGCCACTCTACCCCGAGGGCGACCTCACCGACGAGCCCGAGATGGTCATGGTCGCGGAGCTCATCCGCGAGGCCGCGCTGGAAGGCGTACGCGACGAGCTGCCGCACTCCATCGCGGTCGTCGTGGAGGAGATGCTGCCGCGCGAGAACCGCCCGGCCGACAAGCCGCTCCTCGACATCCACGCGAACGTCTACATCGAGCGGCCCAGCCAGAAGGGCATCATCATCGGCCCGAAGGGCTCCCGCCTGAAGGAGGTGGGCATGAAGTCGCGCAAGCACATCGAGGCGCTGCTCGGCACGCCCGTCTTCCTCGACCTGCACGTCAAGGTGGCCAAGGACTGGCAGCGGGACCCGAAGCAGCTGCGGAAGCTGGGGTTCTGACGCCCTCGCGCACCACGCGGAAGGCCGCCGCCGGCGGGGCGATCACGCCCGCCGGCGGCGGCCTTTTCCGTCACGTGCGGGGGAGGGCTACTCCGCCGCGCGCCGCTGCGCGAACTCCCAGGCGTCGGAGACGATCCCGGCCAGGTCCGGGCGGCGCGGCGTCCAGCCGAGCCGCCGGTGCGCCGTTTCGGCCGAGGCGACCAGCACGGCCGGGTCGCCGGCCCGGCGGTCCGCCATCACCTCGGGGATCGGGTGACCGGTGACCTTGCGGACGGTCTCGATGACCTCGCGCACCGAGAAGCCGTTCCCGTTGCCCAGGTTGCAGATCAGGTGCTCGCCGGCGGTCGCGGCCGTCAGGGCGGCCAGGTGCGCCTCGGCGAGGTCGGCGACGTGGATGTAGTCGCGCACGCAGGTGCCGTCCGGCGTCGGGTAGTCGTCGCCGAACACCGAGATGGCCTCGCGGCGGCCCTGGGCGACCTGGAGCACCAGCGGGATCAGGTGGCTCTCCGGGTCGTGCCGCTCGCCGCACTCGCCGTAGGCGCCCGCCACGTTGAAGTACCGCAGCGAGACGGCGGCCAGGCCGTGTGCCGCGCACTCGCCCGCGATCATGTGGTCGACGGCCAGCTTGGAGGCGCCGTACGGGTTGGTCGGCGCGGTCGGCATCGACTCGGTGATGGGCGTCGACTCCGGCTCGCCGTACGTGGCGGCGGTGGACGAGAACACCAGTTTCCGCACACCGGCCCCACGCATCGCGGCGAGCAGCGCCATGGTGCCGCCGACGTTGTTCTCCCAGTACTTGGCCGGGTTCACCACGGACTCGCCGACCTGTGAGAACGCGGCGAAGTGCAGCACCGCCTCGAAGGAGTCGTCGAGGTGCGCGGCCGCGTCGCGGATGTCGGCCTCGACGAAGGAGGCGCCGGCCGGGACGCCCTCGCGGAAGCCGGTGGAGAGGTTGTCGAGTACGACGACCTCGTGGCCGGCCTCCAGCAGGTGGGCGGCGACGACGCTGCCGACGTAGCCGGCCCCGCCGGTGACCAGGTACTTGCTCACTCGCCCGCTCCCTCGTGCAGCTCCTCGGTGACGTAACCGCGCAGCCAGGCGCGGAACTCGGGGCCGAGGTCCTCGCGCTCGCTGGCGAGGCGGACGATGGCCTTGAGGTAGTCGCCGCGGTCGCCGGTGTCGTATCGGCGGCCCTTGAAGACCACGCCGTGCACCGGGCCGCCCACGGTTTCGTCGGCGGCGAGCTGCTGGAGCGCGTCGGTCAGCTGGATCTCCCCGCCGCGGCCCGGCTCGGTCTCGCGGAGCACGTCGAAGACCGCGGGGTTCAGGACGTAGCGCCCGATGATCGCGTAGTTCGACGGCGCCTCGCTCGGCTCCGGCTTCTCCACCAGGCCCGTGATGTGGACGACGTCCTCGTCCTCGGTGGCCTCGACCGCCGCGCAGCCGTAGAGGTGGATCTGGGCGGGCTCGACCTCCATGAGGGCGATGACGGAGCCGCCGGTGCGGTGCTGGACCTCGACCATCTTGGCGAGCAGGGGGTCGCGGGGGTCGATGAGGTCGTCGCCGAGGAGGACGGCGAAGGGCTGGTCGCCGACGTGCGGGGCGGCGCACAGGACGGCGTGGCCCAGGCCGCGGGGGTCGCCCTGGCGGACGTAGTGCATGGTGGCCAGGTCGCTGGACTCCTGGACCTTCTTCAGCCGGTCGTCGTCGCCCTTGGCCACGAGCGCGGACTCCAGCTCGTAGTTGCGGTCGAAGTGGTCCTCCAGCGGCCGCTTGTTACGGCCCGTGATCATCAGCACGTCGCTCAGACCCGCCGCGACGGCCTCCTCCACCACGTACTGGATCGCCGGCTTGTCGACGACGGGCAGCATCTCCTTCGGAGTGGCCTTGGTCGCCGGGAGGAACCGGGTGCCGAGTCCGGCCGCCGGGATGACGGCCTTCGTGACCGCCTGCTGCGCATTGCTCATGCCCATGAATCCACCAACTTGTCGCACATGAAAGAAACCGGCCCGTCCGTCAACGGTCGAGGAAGGAGAAGAGCGCTTCCCAGCGGGCCACGATCTTCTCGGGGGCGTACCGCTGTATTCGCTCGCGGGCCAGCTCGCCCATGGAGTCCCGGAGTTCCTTGTCCGAGATGAGGGTGCTCAGGGTGCGGGCCAGGCCGCTGGTGTTGCCCAGCGCGGCCAGCAGGCCGTCCTCGCCGTCCTTGATGATCTCCCGGACGCCGGGGGCGCAGTCGAACGCGGCACACGGCACACCGGCCGCCATGGCCTCCATCAGGGCGAGCGGGAAGCCCTCGCCGCGGGAGGACTGCACGAAGATCGAGCCGCCGCGGAGGGCGCCCGCCACATCACTGGTACGGCCCATCCACTGCACCGACGCGTCCAGGCCGAGTTCGGTGCACTGCTTCTTCAGCATCTCCTCGTCCTCGCCGGAACCGAAGATCTGCAGCGTCCAGTCGGGGTGCTTCGGCGCGACCTCCGCCCAGGTGTCCAGGAGCATGTCGATGCCCTTCTGGTCGGACAGGCGGCCGATGCTGGTGACCACCTTCTCCGTGCGCGGCGAGGGCACGTCCGGGATGAAGGGCAGCGGGTTGGGCATGAACGACGCGTTGTTCAGGCCCTGGCGGATCCAGAGGTCGGAGTCCTCCTGGGTCAGCACCAGCATCCGGTCGACGTCCTTGTAGAACTTCTGCACCCGGCCGAAGCGCGAACAGGCCTTGCTGTACTCGAAGGACTCGTGGCTCATGCCGATGACGGTCAGCCCGGAGGTGTCCGCGAGCGCGACCCACTCCATGGCCCACACCTGCGTGACGATGACGACCGCGCCCGGCTTCGCCGCGGCGAACAGCGCGGTCAGCTTGGCCGCCTGCTCCTGCATGCCCTCGTCGCGCCGGGCCTTCACGCGGTGCCGGGCGACGTTGAACTTGTGCACGCCCCTGGTGCTGGGCACCTTCGGCGGGTGCTCGCCGTACAGCACGGTCGTCGGGTACGGCAGTTCGCCGCCCAGGTCCTGGACCACCTCGGGCTCGGTGATGCCGATGACGTGGACGTTGTGCCCGCGGCCGGTGAACAGCCGTGCCATCTGGTGCGTCCAGGTGGTCACACCGCCCAGCTCGTCGACCTGGTTTCCGACGAAGAAGATGTCGCGCCGGGGATCGGCGAACTCGGTCATCCATTCCTCCTGTGGGAGAAGAACTCGTCGACGATGCGACGGGCGGAAGAACCCGTGTCGTACTCGCCGAATTCGGCAACAAAACGCTTGCGGTCGGCGGCGTGCTCACGCGCCGAGGACTCCAGCGAAACTATTCCCTCGAACAGCTCGCCGGCGGTGCGCACCACCGGGCCCGGGGCGTTCTGGAAGATGTCCCAGTAGGCCCCGCGCTCCTCGACGTACTCCTCGTAGTCGTACGCGAAGAGGAAGACGGGCCGGTCGAGCAGCGCGTAGTCGAACATGATCGACGAATAGTCGGTGATCAGCGCGTCGGCCAGCTCCAGCACCGGCGTCACGTCGGGCACCGACGAGGACACGTCGACGACCTTCCCGCGCACCGACGGCGGCAGCGTCACGTGGTTCAGGTAGTGCGAACGCACCAGGAGCACGTACCGGTCGCCGAAGCGCTCCGCGAACTCCTCCACGTCGAAGGGCAGCTCGAAGGCCTTGCTGCCGTTGCCGCGCTGCCGGAAGGTCGGCGCGTACAGCAGCACCTGCTTGTCCGCGGGGATGCCGAGCTGCTCCGCGAGCGGGCCGCGCTCCCGGGTGCCGGTGGCGTCCTCCCGCTCCTTGGCGCGCACGAGCGCGTCGTTGCGCGGGTAGCCGGTGCGCAGCAGCACCGACTCCTTCAGCCGGAAGGCGCGGGCGAGGGTGCGGACGTCGTGCTCCGTGCGGACCAGGAACCGGTCGAAGCGGTCGAGGGTGCGCTGGAGCTCGTCCTGCTGGGGCTTGGACTTCAGCTTCCAGGCCGCCTCGTCGAAGCCCATGCGCTTGAGCGCGGAGCCGTGCCAGGTCTGGATGTAGGTGGTCTCGGGGCGCTTGGTGAGCTTGAGGGGGAAGCCCTGGTTGTCCACCCAGAACTCCGCCTGCGCCAGCGCCTTGAGGTAGGGCAGCGACCAGCGGCGCACGAGGGCGGCGTCCTTCGGGAAGCCCTTGGGCTTGCCCTCGTACGACCAGACGGCCTCGAAGTCCACGCCCTGGCGGCGCATCTCCTCATAGATGGCCTTGGGGCTGTCGCTGTACTGCTTGCCGAGGTGGCTCTCGAAGACGACCAGGCCCTTCTTGACCGGCAGCTTCGAGAAGACCTCGTGGTACAGGCGCAGCTTCGTCTCGGTCGAGGCGAGCTTGCCGCGGACCTTCTTGGCCTTGCGGACGCCCGTCTTGGCGAGCTGCCCGGGGGCGCCCTGCACGCGGCGGTCGATGAAGGCCTGCAGGGCCTCGCTGCGCCGGTCGTGCGAGACCAGGCAGAAGGCCAGGTGCCCCTTGGGGGAGACCTCGGGCTCCAGGTGGTCGGCGACCATGCGGGTCAGCCGCGGCCGCACCGGCAGCGCGCCCTCGACCAGGTCCGGGTCGACCACGGACAGGCGGGTCGTGGTCCGAACGCCGTCCACGTCGAGGTGCAGCCGTACGTCCCACACGGCGTCCACCACGCCGACGGGGCGCAGCTGCGCGGCGAGGTCGGCGGTGGCGGACCAAGCGATGGTCCGGCCCTCGTGCGTCACGGACGCGACGGGGAAGGAGACCGGCTTCACGCCGACCTTGCGGCGGGCCCGGAACTCCAGTTCGGCGCCGAGCTTCGCGCCGGGCCTGATGCGGCCCAGCGGGTTCACCACGGCGCCGCTCAGGGAGACCGCGCCGTCGCGGACCTCGTACGAGGTCAGGGCGTTGCGCAGGAACATCCTGTCGATCGGCTTGGCGTGCAGGCCGAGGTCGGTGACGTCGAGCACCTTGCGGCCGAACTCGTCGTCGAGGTGCTCGTCGCACCAGTAGATCCGGCCGTCGTGCTCCACCAGCGGGGCCGAGATCTTGTCCTTGTTCGCCAGCGAGTCCACGGCCGGCAGCAGGTTGTCCCAGTCCTCGCGCGTCAGCAGGTACGCGCAGATCGCCTGCAGCGGGTTGACCTGCTCGTAGGCGTCGGGGTGGATGGTGTCGAGGTAGCCGTTGGCGAGTTGGGCGAATTCGTGGCGGTAGTCGTCGTCGAGGAGGGGGAGGTCGCGGAG
>NZ_JBITRX010000029.1:0-79995 GCF_044540325.1 Streptomyces sp. NPDC086023 | reverse complement strand
GGAAACGCCCGGTTACATTCCGAACCCGGAAGCTAAGCCTTTCAGCGCCGATGGTACTGCAGGGGGGACCCTGTGGGAGAGTAGGACGCCGCCGAGCAATCATTGTGGGGAAGCCCCGCACCTGATTCGAAAGAATCGTGGTGCGGGGCTTTTCTGCGTTTCCGTGGACGTGGTGGTTCAGAGGCCCGTCACCGCGGCAATGGTGAAAGGGCCCGGGGTGCCGGGCGAGCCGAGGGGACCGCCCTTGTCGAACTGGGAGCGGACCACCAGGGTGCGGCCCCGGGTGTGGACCAGGGTGGTGGGGATCTCCAGCGAGGGGTCGGTGAAGGTGCGGACCAGGCGGGCCGCCGTGCCGTCGTGGTTCAGCTGCCAGCGGGTGAGGGTGTTGACCGTGTTGTGGGCCGCCCGCAGCGTGCCGTGGCGCAGGTCGAGGCCGTCCGCGTGGGCCATGTCGGCGCCCGTCAGGGCGACCTTGCGGACCGCGCCGTCGCGCAGGCCGACGCGGTAGAGGTCGCCGCCGGTCATGTCGACGACCAGGAGGTACCGGCCGGCGGGGTCGGCGACGATGCCGTTGAGGGTGAAGGTGCCGGCGGGGTGGGGCTCCAGGGTGCCGGAGAGGTCGTACCGCGGGGTGAGTTCGCCGGTGCCGCCGTGGGCGCGGGCGTACGCGAAGTCGGCCGGGGTGACCCGGTAGACCACCTCGCGGACGCTGTCGGTGAGGTACGCCGTGCCGTCCGGGGCGAGGGCGACGTCGTTGACGAAGCGGGGCGCGGTGTCGGGGACGTCGAAGCGTGCGAGCAGCCGACGGGTGCGTATGTCGTAGACCGCGACGCCCTTGGTCGAGTCGGTGACCCAGAGCCTGCCGAGCGGGTCCGCCTTGAGGCCGTTGGCGGTGCGGCGGCCGTCCGTGCCCGAGGGGAGGAAGACCTCGGCGGTGGGCCGGCCGGGTATCGCGCGGTAGACGGTGCCGTCCGCGTACGAGCCGACGTACACCGCTCCCGTGTACGGGTCGGCGGCGATGCCCTCCGGGTACACGGCCGCGCCGGGCAGGCCGTACGCCGTGGTGACGGTGGGCGCGGCCGGGGCCGTGCGGTGGTGGTCCGTGGGCCGGGCGAAGGCGGTCGTCGGGGTGAGCGCGGGCAGGGTGGCGGCGAGAAGCGCGGTGGTGGCGGCGGCCAGGGTGCAGAAGCGGAAACGCATGGGAGCCTTTCGGGTCTTCTTGCTCTTCTTGCTCTTCTTTGAGGGTCGGTACGAATGTAGATTAGAACTCTAATGATCGTCAATGGTCTTATCGTCATGACGGAGTGTCGGGGGCGCACGGCCGTTACGATGCGGAGATGACCTCCATGCCCGCCGCCGAGCGCCTCGGCTTCCACGTCAAGCGGGCCGAGCAGGCCCTTCAGGCGGCCAAGCACGCCGCGCTCAAGCCGGCAGGAGTAACGGTTCCGCAGTACGCTGCCCTGCTCTCGCTCGCCGAGAACCCGGGCATCTCGGCGGCCGCCCTGGCCCGCGTCTGCGGGGTCACGCCGCCCACCATGAACACCGTGCTGAAGAACCTCCAGGAGCGCGGGCTCATCGAGCGCACCCCCCACGAGTGGCACCGCAACGTGCTGGAGACCCGGCTCACCGAGGCGGGCCGGGCGGTGCTGGCGGAGGCCGACTCGGCGGCGATCCGGGTGGAGCGGGCCCTGGTGGAGGAGTTCACGGAGGCGGAGCGGGCGGCGCTGACCGGGATGCTGGGGCGGTGCGCCGCGGTACTGGACGGGGTGCGGCCGGAATAGGGGAGGCCTGCGCGTCTCCGTGGAGGGCCGGGGCCGGGGGATTCGTCACCTTCTGAAACCCGTGCGGCGTTTTGCTCGTCAGGCTGGATGGGACACCTCGTCCCTTCCTGTCCGTTCTGTCCTGAGGAGTCAAGGTCCGTGCAGCAGTACCCCGGCGGTGGAGGCCCGTCCGATCCGTACCCCGCGCAGCCGGCCGACGGGCGCCGGGACCGCAGGCGCCGCAGGAACAGGCGCACCGCCCGGGTGGCCAGCGTCGTCGCCGCCGCGCTGGTCGCGGGCGGCGGTGTGCTCGCGTACCGGCTCGACGCCTTCTCCGACAACGGAGAGCCGATGTCCTTCAACCAGCAGAACGCCGCCGACGAGACGGACGCAGGCGACCGTCCCGCCCGCCGCCCCGCCGGACCCGAGGTGTCCCTGCCCGCCGGCCCGGAGGCGCGCTTCGTACGGGCCAACCGCCTGCCCGACGGCACCGAGATCGGCAGGACCACCCTGCACGGCGGGAAGTCCGGCTTCACCGGCGACGTGTGGGTGTGGACGCCGAAGGAGTACAAGGACCCGCGGTACGCCAGGAGCGGCTTCCCCGTGCTGATCGCGCTGCCGGGCGGCCACGGGTACCCCACCAACTACTGGATGGGCACCGACCTCGGCCTCCAGCAGGCCGTCGCCGACGGGGTGAAGGCCGGAACGAGCCTGCCGTTCATCGTGGTCATGCCGGTGATCAACCCGGACCGGAAGTTCTACTACGACGGCTCCGACATACCCGGCCACCCCAGGATGGGCACCTGGATGGCCGAGGACGTCCCGGACTTCGTCAAGGCCAACTTCCGCACCTTCGCCTCGCGTGACGGCTGGGCCTTCATGGGCTCGTCCTCGGGTGGCTACGTCGGCCTCAAGCAGGTGATGGCGCACCCCGAGCGGTTCAAGGCGGTGATCGCCAGCGGGCCCGAGACCGCGCCCGACTCGCCGCTCTGGAAGGGGCACGAGAAGGAGAAGCGGGAGAACGACCCGGAGGTGCTGGCCCAGCGGATCATCGACCGCAAGGGGCCGGACGTCTACGTCAACTTCCAGATCGGCACCCGCGAGAACGGCCGGGAGAAGCTCGACCGGTTCGTGCGGAACTGGGGCAAGGGGCCGGTCCACACCACGGTGCGGGTGATCCAGGACGGCGCCCACAACGGCAGGGACTACGTGCGCGGCATGCGGGAGGGCTCGCTGGAGTGGATCAGCAGGGTCCTCCAGGCCCCGGTCCCCGGCCCGGCCGTGTCCGCCGAGGGATGACCGGGGTCGGCCGAGGGATGACCGGGGTCGGCCGAGGGATGACCGGGATCGGGCGAGGGGGCGTGTCTACGACGTGCCCGCCCGGCCGCGCCGCTCCGTGCTGACGATCACCACCACGCCGGCCACCACGATCGCGCCGCCCACCACGATGGGCCAGGTCAGCGCCTCGCCCAGGATCAGGGCGCCGAGCAGCACGGCCACCACCGGGTTGACGTACGCGTACGTCGAGACCAGCGACAGTGGCGCCGACTGGAGCAGCCAGGCGTACGCGGAGAAGGCGACCAGCGAGCCGAAGACGATCAGGTACCCGAAGGCGACCCAGGACCGCGTGGACACCTCGGCGAACGAGAACCCGTGCTGCTCGCCCCGGCCGAACGCCACGGCCAGCGAGGCGACCCCGCCGCCCAGCATCTCGTACGCGCTCGCCGTGAACGGGTTCTTCGGCATCGGCAGCCGCGCCGAGGAGAAGGTGCCGAGGGACCACAGCACGGTGCCGATCAGGACCAGCACCACGCCCCACAGCCTGATCTCGCCGCTCAGCCCCGGCAGCGTCAGCACCGCCAGCCCGGCCAATCCGACACCGACACCCGTCAGGGTGCGCACCGGTGGCCGGTCGCCGGTCGCGGCCCGGAAGACCGCCACCCACATGGGCACCGCGGCCACCAGCAGCGCCGCGAGCCCGGAGGGCACCGCGGTCTCGGCCAGGACCACCATGCCGTTGCCGCCGAGGAGCAGCAGCAGGCCCACCAGCAGGGCGGAGCGCAGCTGCGGCCAGGTGACGCGGAGGGCGCCGGGGCCGAAGCGCCAGGCGATCAGGCCGGTCATCAGCAGGCCCGCGACGAGGAACCGGCCGCCCGAGGAGAGGAAGGGCGGCACGGTCTCGACGACCACCCGGATGCCGAGGTACGTCGAGCCCCAGACCACGTAGACGATCAGCAGGGCGGCCCAGACGGCCCCGCCGAGGTGCCGTGCGGGGGTGGCCGTGGCAAGGGCGGCGGGGCTGTCCTTTGTTGTGCGCATGACGCGGAATCCTAGGGACCGGGCGAGCCGTAGTCGAGATTTCTGCCCGCTATCGGGCAGCGATGGCCGGGTTCGGGCCCCTGTCGGGGGTGGATCGCCCGTCCCGGCCACCTCAGGGGCCTCAGGCGTCGCCCCGCAGGAGGGCGTTCAGGTCGCGGTACTCAAGGCCGTCCGCGACCGCGCCGTACGTACCCGAGGCCAGCAGTTCGGCGGCCGCGCGCCGGGCCACGGCGTACGCAGCCTCGGCGACGGACGAGCCGAGGCTGACCCGCGCCACGCCGAGCGCGCCCAGTTCGGACACGCTCGGCGCGCCCGGGCCGACGAGGACGTTGAGCGGGGCCGGAATGCCCTTGGCCAGCTCCGCGACGACGGCCGGATCGGTGGTGCCGGGCACGAAGATGCCGCTGGCTCCGGCCGCGAGGTAGGCCTCGGCGCGGCGGAGGGTCTCGTCGAGGCGGGCGGGCCCGGTCTCGCCGAGGCCGAAGAGGTAGGTGTCGATGCGGGCGTTGACGTACAGCTCGGGGCCGGCGGCGGCACGGGCGGCGGCGAGGCGTTCGGCCTGGTCGGCCGGGTCGCGCGGGCCGTCCTCGATGTTGACGCCGGCCGCGCCCGCCCGTACGACGGCGGCGACCGTCTCGGCGACGCCGTCGGAGTCGGCCCCGAAGCCGCCCTCGATGTCCGCGCTGACCGGTACGCCGACGGCCGCGACGACCCGCCGGACCAGGTCCACCGCACGCTCCCGGCCCAGTACGTCGCCGTCGGGTGACCCGAGGCTCCATGCGACGCCCGCGCTGGTGGTCGCCACGGCGGGCGCGCCGGCGGCCTCGACGATGCGGGCGCTGGCCACGTCCCAGGCGTTGGCGAGGCGGAGCGGGGCGGCGGGGTCGTGCAGGGCGGCGAAGGCCTGTGCGGCCGAGGTGGTGGTCATGCGTCCGAGTCCATCAGGTGCGGGGCCCGGGCGCTGGCGATTTTCCGACGGGTATGTGTGGACGGGGCCTGCCGCCGGCCCCGTCCTTGGGGCCCTGGTCGGAGCCCCCTCAGGGCGTCAGCTCAGGACGTCGGCTCAGGACGTCAGCAGCTTCAGGTCGAAGCCCCGGCCCATCGCGCGGTAGCCCGCGTCGCCCGGGTGCAGGTGGTCCCCGGAGTCGTACTCGGCGCGCAGCCGGTCCGGGGCCTCCGGGTCGCGCAGGATCCGGTCGAAGTCGACCACCGCGTCGAAGACCTCGCCGGCCCTGATCCGTGCGTTCACCGAGCGGCGAACCGATTCGCCCTCCGCCGAGTAGCTCTTGTGCCCGCCGTACGGGGTGAGCGTCGACCCCACCACCAGCAGTCCGCGGGCTCGCGCCCGTTCGGTCAGCTCGCGCAGGCCGGCCACGATCTTCTCGGGTTCGGCGGGGCGCGCGGTGCGGCCGATGTCGTTGATGCCGAGCTCGATCACGACGACCCGGACCCCCGCACGGGACAGCACGTCGCGGTCGAAGCGGTCGAGGCCGCTGGGGCCGACCCCTTCGCGCAGGAGGCGGTTGCCGCTGATGCCGGCGTTGACCACGCTCAGGCGGGGGGTGGCGCCGTCCTTGCCGGGACCGGGACCGGGACCGGCGGCGGCACCGGCACCGGCACCTGTGCCGGTCCCGGTCGTGATGTCGGTGCCGGTGTCCGCGGTGGACTGCTCGTCGGCCCCGCCCTTGCGGAGCCGGTTCGCCAGTACGTCGGTCCAGCGCCGGTTCTCGTCCACCGAGGACATCGCGCCGTCCGTGATCGAGTCGCCGAAGGCCACGATCGCCCCGGCCGTCCGGTCCGTGCGCACGTCCACCGCGACCAGGTGTCGCCAGGCGGTGGTCCGGGAGTCGAACGGGTCGCCCGACTCGTCCTGCGTCCGGTCGCCGTCGGCCGCGTACGAGGTCTGGCGCGAGCCGGGGTGGTAGGTGACCGGGCCGCCCGGCTCCCCCGACGCCGGTGCGTACGTGCTGACCAGCAGGCCGGTGTCCGCCGGGACGCGCAGGCCGACGGCGTCGCTGGTGACCTCGTCGCCGGGCGGGACGGTGACCGTGGCCGCGCCGCCGAAGGTCAGCGGCGCCAGCGAGCCCCGCTCGGCGGCGGGGGTGGTGGCGCCGGCCGCGAGCGCGACGGTCGCGCTGCTGATGCGCAGGGGCTGCTCGCCGTACAGGTTCGAGAGGGTGATGCGGACCTGGTCGCCGCCGATGCTGGTGTGCACCACGTTGCGGAAGGTACGGCCGGAGTGGCCGCGCAGGTACGTGTCCGGCTCGGGGCCTACGGGCGCGGCCGACCAGGTGCCGACCCAGTGGGGGGTGAGCGCGCCGCCGCGGTCCACCGGGCCCGCGGTCCGGCCGGTGTTGCGGCCGGAACCCCGGGGGTCGTCGCCGTCGGCACCCCACAGGCCGACGAGGACCGCCGTGAAGATCCCCGCCACTCCGAGGACGACCAGCGCCACCAAGGCGCCGAGCAGGCTCCGGCGCTGCCGGGAATCGAAGCGGCCTGGGCTCGGGGCGGTCATGCGGGGGGTTCTCCTCCGGTGGCGGGTGGGGGGGCGGTACGCCGGAATGGGCGACTCCGGGAACTCGTGGCGCGCCCCGGGAGTCGGTCAAGTAGGCGACAGTGGCACTGCGACCAGATGCTATGCGTACGAACGGTACGGGAGCGGGCCGCAGCGCCATCAGGGGGGCGGGGGAAGGCAGGAGAGCGGTGGAAGGCACAGGTACGCCGGCACTTGGGGCGCGGCGCGAGGCGGAGCTCGGGGCCGGCGGGCCGGGTGCGGCCGGCGGGCCGGGCGTGGCTGGCGGGCCGGGTGGGATCGGTGGTGTGGGTGGTGCCGGTGGGCCGGGCGGGATCGGTGGTGCGGGTGGCGGGGGTGGCTCCGGTGGCCGGCGTGGTCCCGGGGGTGCCAGTGGTGCCGGCGGCGGGCCGCCGCGGGGCGGGCGCGCCGTCTTCGCGTACAGCGCCGCCGACGAGGAGAAGCGGCGCGGCGTACGCCGCATGAAGGCGACGGCCACCGGACTGCTGCTGCTGGTCGCCGTCGTCTACGCGCTCGCCAAGTGGGCCCAGAACACCGGCGCGGGCGCCTGGGCCGGTTACGTGGCCGCCGCGGCCGAGGCGGGCATGGTCGGCGCGCTGGCCGACTGGTTCGCGGTCACCGCGCTCTTCAGGCGGCCGCTGGGCTTGCCCATCCCGCACACCGCGATCATCCCGACGAAGAAGGACCAGCTGGGCGTCTCGCTCGGCGAGTTCGTCGGCGAGAACTTCCTCTCCTCGGACGTCGTACGGGCCCGGCTGCACGCCCTCGGGATCGGCGGCCGGCTCGGCGCCTGGCTCGCCGAGCCGAAGCACGCGGACCGGGTGACGGCCGAACTGGCCACGGCGCTGCGCGGCGCGCTGACGGTGCTGCGGGACTCGGACGTCCAGGCGGTGGTCGGCGAGGCGATCACGCGGCGCGCCGAGAGCGCGGAGATCGCGCCGGCGGTCGGCAAGACCCTGGAGCGCGTCGTCACCGACGGCGGCCACCGGCGGGTCGTGGACCTGGTGTGCGTGAAGGCGCACGACTGGCTGGTCACGCACGCGGACTCGGTGATGGACGCGGTGCAGGGCGGTGCGCCCGGGTGGACCCCGCGGTTCGTCGACAAGAAGGTGGGCGAGCGGGTCTACAAGGAGCTGCTGCGGTTCGTCACCGAGATGCGTGACATGCCGGAGCACCCGGCGCGCGGGGCGGTGGACCGCTTCCTGGCCGACTTCGCGGCGGACCTCCAGTCGGACACCGAGACGCGGGAGCGCGTGGAGCGGCTGAAGACGGAGCTGATCGGGCGCGGCGAGGTGCAGGACGTGATCGCCTCCGCGTGGTCCGCGGTCCGCTCGATGATCATCTCTGCGGCCGAGGACGAGCGCAGCGAGCTGCGGCTGCGGGTGCGGTCCTCGCTGATGTCGCTGGGCGCGCGGCTGGCCACGGACGGCCGCCTCCAGGCGAAGGTGGAGGGCTGGACGGAGGGGGCGGTGGTGTACGTGGTGACCAACTACCGCACCGAGATCACGTCCCTCATCACGGACACGGTGGCGGGCTGGGACGCCGAGCACACCTCCCGCAAGATCGAGGCCCACATCGGCCGCGACCTGCAGTTCATCCGCATCAACGGCACGGTGGTGGGCGCGCTGGCGGGCCTGCTGATCTACACGGTGTCGCGGGCGGCGGGGGCGTAGGGGCGCTGGACGGGGGGCGGACTTCGGTGCGCGCCGCGGCGGGGCGGGTCCGTGGTGGGCCCGCCCCGCCGTCCGCGTCAGCTCCCTAGAGCTCTTCCGGCTTCTCGCAGGACCAGTCCTCGTCCCCCGAAGGCAGCCGGTCCGAGACCAGCCAGGCCGCCGTGGAGACGACGCCGGCGGCGGCCAGCACGGCGGGCCACGCGCCGATCTTCTTCGCGAGCGGGTGCGAGCCGGCGAAGCCGGCCACGTACAGACCGCCCAGCGCGGCGGCGGCCGGGACGCCCGCGTACCGCTGCCACTCGCGCGCCGCCACCGCTCCGGCGGCGGCCAGTACCGCACCGCCCAGCGGCCGCTTGCGCGTCCACCGTGCGACGGCGTAGCCGCCGACCAGCCCGCCGGCGGTCACCGCTGCCGTGGGAATCCGCGCCATGGTCCATCCCCTCCCTGGGATCCGGTTCCTCGGACGCATTCGGAACATCCGAGGCTTTCGAGGCTAACGCGGACGCCGGGCGGCCCGGAGGGCGCCGGCCAGACCGAGGACGAGGACCGCGCCGCCGAGCACCGAGTCCGGCACGGCGTCCTGGACCGTCGGCGGCAGCAGGGACATCAGACCGAGCACGAGCAGGAACGCCACGGCGCAGCCGCCGACGCCGAGCAGGAGTCTGGTCAACAGGCCTTGGGACATGGGTGCTCCGGCTCGTCGTACGTACGAATTTCGGTCTGACACCCACTCAACGCGCGGGCGGCGACTGCGATACGGGGTGCGGGGGCACGGGGGCGGTGCCACGGCGTGGCGACGGCCGGGCGGGGCCGGGGCGGTGCGGCCGGGCGGGGCCGGGGCGGCGCGGGCGGGGTGGGCCGGGGCGGCGCGGGCGGGGTGGGCCGGGGCGGCGCGGGCGGGGTGGGGTCGCGGTCCGTAAAGGGCCAGCTCGGGACCGGCGTACAGAAGTCGGATTTGCCCCGCACCCTCCGGATCCGCGGACCTGGCCCCCCGGGAACCGCCCCGGCGTAGATTCGCTCTCCGAGAGGGGAGAAACGCCCCAAGCCGCCCAACCGGCGCTTACCGCGCAGGGAGTACGCACTTGACTCCTCCCCACCTGAGGGATGGGGATTCCCAGCTCACTTCGCCTGGCCCCCGGCGGGGGTACAGGTCTTACAAGATCAGCACTAGCCGGGTACGAGACCAGCCCGGACGAGCATGACGTGGGCGGAGTTCCTGTCCCTCGAAGACACGGTTCCGCATGCGGTGCACGTATACGTTCTCTCGGAAAGAGGTAGGCGGTGCTTGGCTCTCGCTCCGCAGTGCGCGCAGTCCATGGTGGTGTGCGCGGGGTGGACCAGGTCTACGGTGCGTCCGTGTTTGCGGGCCATCTCGACCAGCGCGGTCTTGGTGGCGCCGATCGCGGCGTCGGCTGCCTTGCGGGCCATGGTGGTCTTCGCGAGGAACTTCGGACGGAAGTCCTCCACCGCGAGCTGGTCGAAGTCGCGGACAACGGCCTTGGCCCACTTGCGGCCGGTGTCGGTCCGCTGCCGGGCGATCTTCTTGTGCATCTTCGCCGCCGCCCGGCGGGCCTTCTTGTAGCCCTTGGTGTCGGGCCGGTTCTTTGGGGTGCGGCGTCGGGCCATCTGCCGCTGGTAGTGCGCCAGCCTCTGCGCTGCCGTCTTCCCGTGCTGCGGGTGCGGCAGGTCATGGGCGTCGGAGGTGGTGGTAGCCGTCTCCCTCACGCCGCAGTCGATGCCGATGGCACGGCTGGTCTCCGGGAGTACCCCGTTCACCGTCGCCACCACGAACGACGCGTACCAGTGCCCCAGGCTGTCTCGGCAGACACGTACCGAGGACGGCGGCTCGGGCAGCTCCCGGGACCACACCACGGTCACGATGATGCCGCCCGCCAGGTGCAGGCGGCCGTCCTTGATCCGGAATCCCCGCGTGGTGTAGTTCAGCGACGGCGCGGCCTCACGCTTGCGCTTGATACGGGGCATCCCGGCACGCTGCCGCATCGGCAGCTTCGCCTTGATGTCCTTCAGCGCCTTGGTGCGGGACTTTGCGAAGTCCCGGATGACCTGCTGCTGAGGAACCGAAGCACCCTCACGCAGCCAGGTCATCGACTGCCGGGCCTCGGTCAGCATCTTGTCGAGCTGCGCCGGGCCACACGTGATCCGCTGTCCGACAGTCCTGTCCAGAGCGTGGACCTTGCGGGACATCGCCACACACTCGTTCCACACCCACCGGCAGCGCCCCCACTCCGCTTCCGAAGCGGTGCGGGCGGTGGACGACAGGCGCAACCGGTAGGTGTACCGGGCGTGCCCGGCCACCTGCTCGGCCATCGCGTCGGTCGTCATGAACCGCAACGTAACAGCCCCCACTGACAACGGAAGAGAGTGCAGGTCAGAACATATGCGAAGAGAACTCCGCCGCTTCGCGGCTCCGCGCCTAGGATCCGTTCTCCCCCGCAAGCGGGAGGTACCCCCACCCCCGCCTGAAGGCGGGGGCCTCCTGGAAGGAGTCCGGTGATCTGTTACGGACCGGCCGTCCTCGACCTCTCGGACGAACTGGTCGACGCGTACGCCGAGGTCTTCTCCGCCCCGCCGTGGAACGAGGATGAAGAAACCATTCGCCAGTTCAGCGGGCGCCTCCAGTCCGACGCGCGCCGCGCCGGCTTCCGCACCGCGCTGGCCCAGTCGGAGACGGGCGTCGACGGTTTTGCGACCGCCTGGCTCACCCCGGGGCCGTTCCCGACCGGACGCGCGTACGCGAGCGTCGCGGCGCAGCTCGGCGCGGACCGGGTGGCGGAACTGCTGGTCGGGGCTCTGGAGATAGACGAACTCGCGGTGCGCCCGTACGCCCGCGGGCGCGGCACCGGCCGGGCGCTGCTGGCCGAGATCACGGCGGACGCGCCGGACGGCCGGGCCTGGCTGCTGACCGCGCGCAAGGCCGCGGACACGGTGGCGACGTACCGGCGCCTGGGCTGGCACGAGGTGCCTCCGCTCCCCGGCACGGCCAACGGCGTCCTGGTCTTCCTCGCCCCGAAGCACCCCGGAGCCGCGTCCCAGGCATGACCCCCACCCGGCACGGGGCATACCGCGGGCATGATCACCGACAACGCACACCTCCAGCCCGCGATCCCCGAGGCGGCACCGGGCCACCCGGACACCGATGCCCCGACCACTCCCGTCCCGGAACCCACCAGGGCACGTGGCCCGGCACCGGGGCCGGGACCGGGGCCGGGACCGGGCCGGGACCGACCGCCGGCACCGGCATCAGGCCGCGGACCGGTCACGGCGCGAGTGCCCGGCGGCGGGCCGGCCCCGGGACCGGCGCCCGGCCGCGCGCTGCCCATGGGGCCGACGCGCCCAGCAAGGCGAGCAGCTGCCGCAGCAGCCGTCGGGAAGGGATCCGCGGCGGCATCAGCGGGGGCGGCCGCCGCGGCCGCAGCGGCAGGGAGGGCACCCGTACCCGTACCCGTACCCGCACGAGCCTCGGCCTCGGCACGGGAGCCGAACCACCTCGCCCGTCGGCAGCTCAACCTGGCCACCATCCATCAGCTCCGGCGGGCCGGTGTGTCGGCCGGCACGATCAGCCGCCGCACCCGCCCGGGAGGGCCGTGGCAGCGGCCGCTGCCCCGCGTCTGCCTGCTCCAGACCGGACCGCCCGACCCGCGCCAGCGGGCCCTCGCCGCAGTGCTGTACGCGGCCCCGGCCGACGCCGAGCCCCTCTCGGGCGCCGCCGCGGCCCTCACCGGCGGCGCGGCACTCGCACTGCTCGGCATCCGCGATGCCCCGGCCACCCCGGTGGACGTGCTGATCCGCGCCCCGCGCACGCTCCGGGCGACCGGGTACGTACGCCCCATGCCCACCAGCCGCTGCCCGGTCACGATGAGCGTCGACGGCATCCCCGTCACCCGGCCGGTCCGCGCGGCGGCGGACTACGCCCTGCGCGCCACCGACCCCGACCAGGTCCGCTCCGTACTGGCCAACACCGTCCAGTCCGGCTGGGTCCACCCGCACGACCTGTACGCCGAGCTACGCGCCGCCCGCGCCCTGAACCGCCCAGCCACCCGCGCCGCGGCCACGGAACTGCTGGCCGGCGTCCGCTCGATCGCCGAGGGAAGGGCCCGCGACGCCCTCGCCGCCTCCGACCTCCCGCCCCCGCTCTGGAACGCCCGCCTCTACACCACGGACGGCACCTTCCTGGCCACCCCGGACGCGTACTGGCCCGACGAGGGCGTGGCGCTGGAGGTCGACTCGGCGGAGTACCACTACACCCGCGACTCCTGGCACGCCACGCTCCTGCGCCGTCTCCGCCTGGAGTCCCACGGCGTCCTGGTGGCGAGCGCGACCCCTTCGATGCTTCGCGACGCCCCCGCCCTGATCGTCGAGGCCCTCCGTACCCTCCTCACCCTCACCACCACCCGCCCCACCCCCCTCACCATCCACGCCAGAGGCCACACCCAACTCCAGCTGCCGTTGCAGTAGGGAGGTGACCGACCTTGTCGGAAGGTGATCGACGGTGAGCGCCGGCTTGGCATCATGCCCTCATGGCTGAGCGATCAACTTCGATCTTCTTCGGTACTCCTGACGGGGTGGCCGAAGGCGACTGGTTCAAGGGGCACACGGAACTGCATGCGGCTGGCCTGCACCGCTTCAAGGGCCAGGGCATTTCCGGGACGTCCGAGACGGGTGCGGATTCGATCGTCCTGTCCGGCGGTTACATCGACGACCGGATCGAGCACGACCGGATCGTCTACACGGGCATGGGCGGTCGAGACCGGGATTCGGGCCTCATGGTGGCGGACCAGACGCTCGGCGAGCGGGGGAACGCCGCCCTCGTCGTCTCGCAGGCGCTCGGGCACCCCGTACGGGTCATCGAGGGGCTCGGCATCTCGAACGGCAAGCGGCGCCGGGCGATGAAGGGCTACGAGTACCGAGGGCTCTACCGCGTGGCCGAACACTGGATGACCGTCGGCCAGGAAGGCTTCCGCATCTGCCAGTTCGAGCTGCGGAAGCTCGCGCCCGGCGAGCTTCCCACACCACAGGCGGTCGACCCGCTGGAAGGCGCCCCGACCGACCTGGAGGAGCAGGTCCGCCGCTACATCTCGCAGGACCGGCTCGTCCGGGACTCCAAGATCGTGCGCCAGGTGAAGCGGATGTACGACAACACCTGCCAGGTCTGCCAGCTGCGCCTCGTCGTCTCACCGAGCGGCGAGGCCTACAGCGAGGCGGCGCACATCCAGGCCGTGGGTAAGCCGCACAACGGCGAGGACAGGCTGGAGAACCTGCTCTGCCTCTGCCCCAACTGCCACGCGCTCTTCGACCGTGGGGCGCTGCACCTTTCCGACGACCTGGACGTGCTGGACGGGTTCAGCGGTGAGTTCCGCGCGACGCTCACCCGTGCCCAAGGGCACTTGATAGGGCTGGAGTTCGTGCGCAAGCACCGGGAACGCTGGGCACCGCGGTCCGAGTAGGGGTCAGGGGGCGCCGTGGCAGGTTGCGTACGGGCGGGTCGAGGCGCACCAGCACGGGGAGGACGGGGCGGGGGGCCAGGGGGTGGCCTTGCCCCGGGCTGCCAGGGTGGTGGCGTATTCGGCCAGGAGGGACGGGGAGGACGGGGAGGTCTTCTCGGAGGCCGCGAAGGCTTCGTACGAGGGGACGCTGCCCGTGACGATGCCCAGGTTCGGGGTGCCCGAGGAGGCGAGGTCGCGGAGGGAGGCCTCGATCTGGGTCAGGTGCGCCTCGTGGGACGGGTATTCCGCCTGGAGGGCGGGGTACGAGGTGAGGAGTTCGGTCAGTTCCGCCGCCGGCCAGTGCAGGACGGCCACCGGGAACGGGCGCGAGAGGGCCGCGCGGCGGTCGCCGAGCTCCGCCCGCAGCCGGGCGATCTCGGCGCGCAGCTCGGTCGGGTCGCTGGAGCCCAGGGCCCAGATGCGCTTGGGGTCGTGGAGCTCGTCCAGCGGGATCGGTCCGGTGTGGCGGGTGTCGGCGACCATGTCCCAGTCGTCGTGCGGGAGGCCGAGGAGGCGCCGTACCCGGTGGCGCCCGGTGAGCAGGGCGGCGGATGCCGTCGAGAGGGGTTCGTCCTCGCTGATCAGGAGGGTGGCCGCCTCGGTGAACGCGGCCTGCGACTCCGCGAGCTCGTCGTGGGCTTCCAGGGCCTCGGCGATGACCTCCCAGGGCGCGGGGTCCTGGGGGGCGGCCGCGCGGATGCCGGCGATCAGCGCGCGGGCCTCCGCCTCGTGGCCGTACTCCCACAGGTTGGCGGCCTGGAGTGCCTTGATCAGGTGCGGGTTCGCGGGGGTGCCGGCGAGGAGGCGGTCGTACAGGGCGCTCGCCCGCTCGCGTTCGTCGGCGAGTTCGAGATGGGCCGCGGCCTGGAGGATGAGCGGCTCCTGGTCCTCGGGGTAGCGGGAGGCCGTGCGCAGCAGGCGATCGGCTTCGGCGACGTGCTCGTCAGGCGTATCGGGGCGCATGGTCAACACCGTACTGCCGCGGGTCGGTCTGCCGCTGGTCAGTTGGCGCGGGAGGTTCTAGGGTGCGCCCGGCGGAAGGGGGAGCCGGTGCGGGAGCGGGTTCCGGTCGTCGTACAGGGGCGGCGTACGCGGTACGTGACGCTGCGCGCCTCCCGCGGGTCCGGCGGGCGGGGTGGGCCGGGTGGTTCGGGTGGTTCGGGCGGGCCGGGCGGGCCGGGCGGTGGGTCCGGGTGGGCCGGGCTCCGGTGGTCCTCGCTCCGACGCGTGGGGGCCGGCCGGCTGCTGTGGGCGGGCGCCGAACTGGCTGTCACCTGCGGGCTGGTGCTGCTGTTGCTGGTGGTGCACCAGCTGTGGTGGACCAACCGGGAGGCGCTGGCCGAGGCCCGCGGCCAGGTACGGGCCCTGGAGAGCCGGTGGGCCGCCGGGCCCGCCGAGGCGCCCGGGGGAGCCGTGCCGGTGGAGCCGGGCGGCGCCGAGCCGGTCGTCGAGCCGGGGGCCTCGCCCTCGGCGCGGGCCGCGGTGCCGGTCGGCGGGGGGCGGGCGCGCGTCGAACCGCCGCGCAGGGAGGAGGCGTACGCCGTGCTGCGCATCCCGCGCCTCGACGTGGTGGCGCCGGTCGCGCAGGGCGTGGGCAAGCGGGCGGTGCTGGACCGGGGTTACGTCGGGCACTACGTCGGTACCGCGCAGCCGGGGCAGCCGGGCAACTTCGCGCTGGCCGGCCACCGCAACACCCATGGGGAGCCGTTCCGTTACGTCAACCGGCTGCGGGCCGGCGACCTGCTGGTCGTCGACGTGCGCGGCCGGCGGTACACGTACGTGGTCGACAAGCGGCTCGACCAGACCTCGGCGCGGGACGGCGGGGTGATCGCTCCCGTGCCGCGCAGCGTCGTCCGGCCGTCGTACGGCTACTCCGCGCCCGGCTCGTACATCACGCTGACCACGTGCACGCCGGAGTTCACCTCGAAGTACCGGCTGGTGGTGTGGGGGGTGTTGAGGTCGTCGGTCCCTCGGTAGCCGCGGGTCTTCAATGCTTCGATTTTCGTGGGCGCGGGCGGGCAACCGGATTCGCGGTTGTGTGGTCTTGAAAGGTGAAGGGGTGAGACGGGTCGGCAGGGGAGGGGACGTGATGGCACGCGACGGTGAGCGCGGAGCGCTGTTCGGGCTCCTCGGTCTGTTCGGCCTCGGTGGTCTGTTCGGCCTCGGCGGTCTGCTGGGGCTTCTCGGGGCGTTCGCCGCAGACGGCTCGCTCGGCACCGCCGTCGCCCTGGCCGCCACGGCCGCCGTCGCCACCGCCATGGCCTGTGCGGTCCTGGCTGCGCGCGTCGTCCTCACCGTGCCGCCGACCCGAATACGCACCGCGATACGGGACAGGGAACAGCGCACGGCCTTCCTGCCACAGCGCGATCCCGACGCGGCCGGCCGCTCCCGGCCCAGGGCCCCAGGCCGTCCTGCCCTGACGGCCGCGTAGGGGCGCGTTCACGGACCTGAACCGGGAAGGGTAATTCCGCTTCCCTTTCCCGTGGGTCCCGGGATCGTCATCCGGATCTCCTGTCCGGATCCCTCATCCCTTCTTCTCCAGCACCGCGCCCCCGCGGCTCGTCGCGCCGACATCCCATGCCGGAACGCAGGACGAGACCCTTCGGAGGGCCCGTATGTCCGTCTTCTCGACCCTTGTCACCTCTCTCGCCGGGTTGCTCGACCCGGTCTTCGCCACCGCTGCCACCGCCGCGGCGATCGTGGTGTTCACCCTGCTCGTACGGGTGGCGCTGTACCCGCTCAACCGCTCGGCGTTCCGGTCGCAGCAGGCCCGGGCGGCCCTGGCCCCCGAGGTGGCCGAGCTCCGGCGCCGGCACCCGGCACCGAAGGACGCCGAGCGGCTGCGCAAGGCGGTGCTCGAACTGCACGCGGAGGCGAAGGTGTCCCCGTTCGCGGGGCTGCTGCCGATCTTCGTGCAGCTGCCGGTCTTCTTCGCGATGTACCGGGACTTCTCCTCCGACCGGATCGGGGGAGAGGTGAACGCACTGCTGGACCACCGGCTGTTCGCGGCGCCGCTCGGCTCGCGGTGGTCGGACGCGCTGGGGGAGGGCGGCCTCGTCGGGGCGCAGGGCCTGGTCTTCCTCGGGCTCTTCGCCGCCATCGCCGCCGTGGCCACGTGGACGGTGCTGCGGGCCCGGCGGGCCGGCGGACTCGCTGCGGCCGTGCCGGAGCTGGGGGCCGCCGGGTCCCGGACGTGGAGCGGGGGGCAGGCCGGGGGCGGTGGCGCTCCTGGTGGTGCGACGGGTGGTCGGTTCGGTGCTGGTGCTGGTGCTGGTGCTGGTGCGGCGGTCGGCTCCGCCGGTGCGGGTGCGCTGCCCGGGGGTGAGGCCCTGCAGAAGGTCGGCAGGTGGCTGCCGCTGCTGGCCTTCGGGACCGTGGTCACCGCGGCTGTGGTGCCGCTGGCCGCCGGGCTCTACCTGCTCACCACCACTGCCTGGACGGCGGCGGAGCGCGCCTGGCTCCAGTGGCGCTGGGAGGCGGCGGCCCGTACCACCGGGACGGGGGCGCGTTCCAGTCTGTGAACGGGGTCTTGCGGATTGAGCGGTCTTCTTGGAGGATCAGCCAATCCTCCGATGGCCGCAACCCATCGTCCGGCCCGGGGCATGTCCACGGGTCGACCACCCACGACCACGGGAGAATGCCCATGAAGCTGCTGCGAGTCGGCCCGGCAGGGGCCGAGCGCCCCGCGCTGCTGGACCAGGACGGGACCCTCCGGGACCTGTCCGGCCTCGTCACGGACGTCGACGGAGCCCTGCTCTCCGACGAGTCGGTGCTGTCCCGGGTACGGGAAGCGGCCGCCGCGGGCGGGCTCCCGGCCCTCGATGCGGAGGGGCTGCGCACCGGCGCTCCCGTGGGCCGGATCGGCAAGATCGTGGGCATCGGGCTGAACTACCACGACCACGCGGAGGAGATCGGCGCCGCTGTACCCGAGGAGCCGATCATGTTCCTCAAGGCGCCGGACACCGTGGTCGGCCCCGACGACACCGTGCTCGTACCGCGCGGCAGCGTCAAAACCGACTGGGAGGCCGAGCTGGGCGTCGTCATCGGCAGCACCGCCCGCTACCTCAACTCCTCCGAGGAGGCGCTGGCCCACGTCGGCGGCTACGTCCTGGCCCACGACATCTCGGAGCGCGAGTTCCAGATCGAGCGCGGGGGCACCTGGGACAAGGGCAAGAACTGCGAGACCTTCACGCCGCTCGGCCCCTGGCTGGTCACGGCCGACGAGGTCGGCGACCCGCAGAACCTGGGCGTCCGCCTCTGGGTCAACGGCGAGCAGAGGCAGGACGGCACCACGGCCAAGCAGATCTTCCCGGTGGGCGAGGTCGTCCGGTACCTCAGCCAGTTCATGACCCTGTACCCCGGCGACGTCATCGTCACCGGCACCCCGGCGGGCGTGGCGATGGGCCAGCCCGAGCCGAAGCCTTACCTGCGGGCCGGCGACGTGGTGGAGCTGGAGATCGATGGCCTGGGCCGTCAGCGGCAGGAGCTCAAGAACGCCTGATCGGTGGTTGGGGGCCGGGGCCGGGCGGAGTCGGGGCCTGGGTCGGTGGCTCGGGGTGCGGTGTTCCCTGAGGTGCGTATGCCCACGCGCCCCGGCCGGCGGGGTGCCGGGGCCGCCGGCTTCGGGCGGCTCCGGCTTCCGGCCGGCGGGTCAGAGGTCGACCGTGATGCCCTCGGCCGCCGAGCGGCGTGCTGCCTCCAGTACGTCGAGCGCCGCGGCGGCCTCGTACGCGCTGACCGGGTTCGGCCCGGCGCCGCGCAGGGCGGCCGCGACGGCCGCGTAGTACGCCGGGTAATCGCCCGGTTCCGTCGGTACGGGCGTGCCGCCGCCGGTCAGCGGCGACTCGCCGGAGCCCAGCCGGCCCCACAGCCCCTCGGCCTCCACGCCCCAGGGTGAGCCGGGGGTCGGACGCTTGCCCTCCCGCAGCGCCGCCTCCTGCGGGTCGAGGCCGTACTTCACGTACCCCGCGCCCGCCCCGAGCACCCGGAAGCGGGGACCGAGCTGCGCGGTGGTCGCGCTGACGTAGAGGTGCGAGCGGACGCCGGACGCGTGGGTGAGCGCGATGAAGGTGTCGTCGTCGGTCTCGGCGCCGGGGCGGCGTACGTCGGCCTCGGCGTAGACCCGCACCGCCGGGCCGAAGAGCACCAGGGCCTGGTCCACCACGTGGCTGCCCAGGTCGTAGAGCAGCCCGCCGATCTCCTCGGGCGCGCCCGACTCGCGCCAGCCGCCCTTGAGCTGGGGACGCCAGCGCTCGAAGCGCGACTCGAAGCGCTGCACCTCGCCCAGCTCGCCGCGCTCCAGCAGGCGGCGGAGGGTGAGGAAGTCGTCGTCCCAACGGCGGTTCTGGAAGACGGACAGCAGCAGCCCGCGCTCGTCGGCCAGGGCGGCCAGCTCCCGGGCCTCAGACGCCGTCCCGGCGACCGGCTTGTCGACGACGACCGGGAGCCCGGCCCGGAGCGCGGCTGTGGCCAGCGGGACGTGGGTCTTGTTGGGCGAGGCGATGACGACCAGGTCGAGGGCGCCGGGGTCGTCGAAGAGCGCTTCGGGGGTCTCGGCGAGCCGCACGCCCGGGAACTCGGCGCGGGCCCGCGCCTGGCGCTCCGGATTGCGGGTGACGATGGTGTCGAGGACCAGCCCGTCCGTGGCGGCGACGAGCGGGGCGTGGAAGACGGAACCGGCCAGGCCGTAGCCGATGACGGCGACGCGGAGGGGGGCGGGCGTTGTCGTGGACGTCATGCACCTACTTAAGCAACGCTGTTGCCAAAGTGCAAGGAGCGGCGACAATGGGCTGGTGAGTCAGGTGATGCAGGGGAATCAGGGTGGGGCGGGCGAGGCGCGGGGCGGTGGCGGGCGCGGCGTCGGTTCGGGCATGGGTTCGGGGGTGGGTCCGGGCGTCGGCCCGGGTGTCGGTTCGGGCGTCGGTTCGGGGGTGGGTCCGGGTGTCGGTTCGGGGGTGGGTCAGGGCGTTGGCCCGGGTGTCGGTTCGGGGGTGGGTCAGGGGGTGGGTCCGGGTGCCGGTTCGGGTCGGGGTGCCGTGGTGCGGGCCGGCGTGAACCTGCCGGGCCTGCGCGGACACAACGACGCGCTCGTCCTGGGGCTGCTCCGCGAGGCGGGCGAGGCGGGGGTGGACCGGCTGGAGCTGGCCGGTCGTACGGGCCTCACGCCGCAGGCCGTCAGCAAGATCACCGCCCGGCTGCGGGAAGAGGGGCTCGTGGTCGGTGCCGGACGTCGGGAACCGACCGGCGGCAAGCCCCGCACCCTGCTGCGGCTGGTGCCGGAAGCGGGCTGCGCGCTGGGGGTCCAGGTCGACCGCGACGAGTTCCGGGTGCTCCGCGTGGACCTCGCGGGGCGGGTGGCCGAGGAACGCGGCGGGCCGCTGGACTTCGGCGCGGGCGCCGCCGAGGTGGTGCCGGTCGTCGCGCGCGAGGTGGCCGCGATGGCCACGGGCCCGGGGGTGCTCGGGGCCGGGGTCGCCGCTCCGGGGCCGCTGGACCACGCCACGGGTGTGCTGGGCCGGGTGACCGGTTTCCCCGAGTGGGAGGGCGTCGACCTGCGGGCCGACCTCGCGGGGGTGCTCGGTCCGGAGCTCCCGGTGGTGCTGGACAAGGACACGAACGCGGGCGCGCTGGGCGCGGGTGGCGCGGGGAGCGGAGGTACGGGTTCGTTCGCGTACCTGCACGTGGGTACGGGCCTGGGTGCCGGCCTCGTACTGGACGGCACCCTGCACCGCGGGCCGCGCACGGGCGCGGGGGAGTTCGGCCACCAGGTCCTGCTGCTGGACGGGCCCGAGTGCGGGTGCGGGGCACGGGGGTGCGCCGAGGTGCTGTGCCTGGACGCGGTGGCGCGGGGCGATCTGCCGGGGGCCGCCAGGGTGCTGGGGGCGGCGGCGGCCAATCTGGTGGCCCTGCTCGACGTCGACCGGGTGCTGCTGGGCGGCCGGGTGGTGGCGCGGGCGCCGGACGTCTTCGCGCGGGGGTGCGCGGAGGTACTGCGGGAAAGGGCGCTGGGTGCGTACGAGGTACCGGTCGTGGTGGCGCCCGGGGACGCTGTGGCGCGGGGTGCGGCGGAACTGGTGCTGGGGAGGGTGTTCGGGGCGGGGGTGTAGGGGTGCGGGGGTGTAGGCGTGGGGTGCTGCCGGGTGATGGGTGCTGTAGATGGGGCCGGGGCCTTGGCCTGATGGTGCGGGCCGTTCCTGGCCTGGCGGCCAGGGGCGGTGGTCAACGGTGATCCCGTGGACATGTCTTCTGGATTGCGCCTCCCGGTATGCCCACTGCTTCAACCGGAATGTCGGCTACAGGCCTTCATGCGCCTCCCGGCACCGTCCCTCTGTAGCCGGCTCATGCGTTCAGAAGAGCGTGGCTGAGCTGGCTGGTGGGCTGATGGAGGCTCCCGTGCACCGGATACCGTGTCACGGTTTCGTTTGGGCGCACCTTCTGTGGCTGATGTTCACGACTACCGGATTTCGATGGTTGCTGCCGTCTCGGACCTCAGCCACAGAAGGTGCGCCCACGCGAAAGGCGCGGACGATATCCGGCGCACGGGAGCCTCCCTCAGCCACCCACCATCAGCAACCACGCTTCTCTGAACGCATGAGCCGGCTACAGAAGGTAGGACGGCGAAGCGCATCAAGGCCTGTAGCCGCATTGCCGGGCAAGTCAATCGCGGTACCGGGAGGCGCACTCCAGAAGACATGTCCCCGGGCCCACCGTTGACCACCGCCCCCGGCCGCCAGGCCGGGCACCACCCGCGGCCATCCCGCCACGGCCCGCACCGCAAAGCCCCTCTGAGCCATCCGGGGGTAATTGATCGGCGCCGGGAGCGGGGTGGCGTGTGGGCGTGCGGGGATGGGTGCGGGGCGTGGCAGGGTGCCGGGTAGGACCGGGTGATTGTCACCTGGTCAGACCATCGTCCGGCGATCAGCGAAGGTGCCCATGCGAACGCGGAACGCCCTGGTCCTGTCCGCCGCCCTCGCCGTGACCGCCATGGCTCCCGCCGCTTGCGCCGCCGTGGTGCCGGCCTTCACGTCCCCGGCCGCGGTGGCGGTGCAGCTCGCCGCCGCCCCCGGCCTGGCGCCGGACGCGCCCTCCGCTCCCGCGGTGCCCCGGCCGGCCCCCGCGGGTGATGCTCCCGTCGGTGCCCCGCGCGACGTCGGGACCGGTGGCGGGGCCAAGCCCGCGCCCGCGCTGCCCTCGCGGATCCAGCCCAAGTGCGGGGACGGCAAGAGTGCCGAGTTCCCCATCGGGGCCCGGATCCGCGGTGGCCCCTCGGTGTACCGCAGCGGCGGTGGCGCGCAGACCTGGTACCTCGACCTCACCAACACCACCCGCACGACCTGTGAGGCCGTGCACCCGGTGGTCGTGTTCACCGACCGCGACCGGGCGCTCAAGGCCCGGCACCTGCTGATGGACTTCACGGACCGGGGCACCGGCCGCACCCACGCGGTGACGCTGGAGCAGAGCGACGAGGACGAGGTCATCGCCGTCTTCGACGGCGGCGGCGACGGGTTCCCGGGGTTCACCATCCCGCCCGGCGGCTCCGTCACCGTCACCGTGCACCTCGGCTTCACCGAGGATGCTCCGCCCGGGGAGGTCGTCGCGGACGCCGCCCTCGTGCAGCGCAAGGCCGACGACGGCGACTGGGTGGGGGAGAGCGGCGGCTACCGCTTCACCGTGGAGGGGCCGGAGGAGCCGGCAGGGCCCGGTGCTGCCGGCTCCCTCGCGAGCACCGGACCCGGTACGGGCGAGCGGGACGCGGTGTTCGCCGGTGCCGCCGCCGTGCTCGCCGTGTCCGGCACCGGTCTCCTGGTCGCCGCCCGCCGGCTGCGCCGCCGCTGAGCGGGGCCGGGTCCTCCCGCCCCACCGGGGCCGTCCCGCCCCCCAGGCCGTCCCCCCGGCCCCCCGACCGTGCGCTCGCCGGGCCGCCGTAGGGTCGGCCTGTGGAACCGACCCAGCACATCCCCGGCGAACCCGTGCGCTCCGGCATCCCCGAGCACGGCCGCGTCCCCAAGTACTACGCCGTCAAGGCCCGGATCGCGGAGCTGATCGACGAGCTCGGCGAGGGCGGGCTGCTGCCCACCGAGCGGGATCTGGCCCTGCGCTACGAGGTCGCCCGCGAGACCGTGCGCCAGGCCCTGCGGGAGCTGCTGCTGGAGGGCCGGCTGCGCCGCCACGGGCGCGGCACCGTCGTCGCCGGCCCCAAGCTCGAACAGCCTCTTTCCCTTGCCAGCTACACCGAGGGCGTACGCCGCCAGGGCCGGCGCCCCGGCCGTACGCTCATCGGCCTCGACACCCTGCCCTGCCCGCCCGCGCTGGCCCCCGGCATCGGCGCCGAGGCCGGCGAGCCGGTCTGGCACCTGGAGCGGGTGCTGCTGGCCGACGACGAGCGGGTGGGCCTGGAGTCCACGTACATCAGGGTGGCCCGAGTACCGCACCTGGGCAGCGAGTTCGACCCCGACTCGTCGTTCTACGGGTACCTGCGCGAGCGGCTCGGGATCTCCTTCGGCGACGCGGACGAGAAGCTGGAGACCGTGCTCGCCACCCCGCGCGAGGCGCTGCTCATCGGCACCCCGCCGGCCCTTCCCATGCTGCTGATCCACCGCTTCTCCCGCGACCAGGACGGGCGGCCCCTGGAGCGGGTGCGCTCGCTCTACCGCGGGGACCGGTTCAGCTTCACCACCCACCTCAGCCCCGGCTGAGTCGCCCGGAACGCCCCACCTTGCCCCGATCGAACATCACGAGAAAATAACGGGTCTAGTCCAAGCTTGGGGGTCTGTTCACCGTCTCGTCGTCGACCGTCCGCCCCCGGGCCACGCCCCGCCACGACCGTTTCCGGCGTGAGAGTCATAGTCGTCGGAGGCGGCGTGGTCGGCACCATGCACGCCTGGCAAGCCATCAATCGCGGCCACGAGGTCGTCCAGATCGAGCGCGAGGCCGAGGCCCGCGGCGCCTCGCTGCGCAACTTCGGCCAGATCTGGGTCAGCGGGCGCGCGGGCGGCGCCGAACTGGAGACCGCCCTGCGCGCCAGGGAGCTGTGGGAGGGCATCGGAGCAGAGGTCCCGGACCTCGGCTTCCGGCCCAACGGTTCGCTCACGCTCGTGCGCAACGAGCGCGAACTCGCCGTCGCCGAGGCCGCGCTGGCCCGCCCGGACGCCGCCGCCCGCGGCTACAAGCTGCTGACCGCTGCCGAGGCCAGGGAGGCCAACCCCGCCCTGCGCGGCGCCTACACCGCCGCACTCTGGTGCGAGCGGGACGCCGCCGTCGAGCCGCGCACCGCCCAACTCGCCCTGCGCAGCGCTCTCCTGGCCACCGGGCGCTACACCTTCCTGCCCGGCCGCGAGGTCCGCGAGGTCGTGGGCGGGCACGCCGTACGCGACGACCACGGGGACACCCACACCGCCGACGCGGTCGTCCTGTGCACCGGCGCCTGGCTGTCCGGCCTGGTCCGCGAGCTGGTCCCGGACCTGCCCGTACGCCGGGTCCGCCTCCAGATGATGCAGACCGACCCGCTCGGCGAGCCCCTGACCACCTCCGTCGCGGACGCCGACAGCTTCCGCTACTACCCGGCCTACCGGGGCCCGGCCCTCGACGCGCTCAACGAGGGGCAGGCGCAGACCGAGACCGCCGCCGCGCACAGGATGCAGCTGCTCATGGTCCAGCGCCGCGACGGCGGTCTGACCATCGGCGACACCCACGAGTACGAGCACCCCTTCGCCTTCGACACCGTCGAGGAGCCGTACGAGCACCTCACCGAGGTCGTCGAGGCCTTCCTCGGCCGCCCGCTGCCGCGCATCCGCCGGCGCTGGGCCGGCGTGTACGCGCAGTGCACCGACACCACCCGTGTCGTCCACCGCCAGCAGGTCCGCGACGGCGTCTGGCTGGTCACCGGCCCCGGCGGCCGGGGCATGACCTGCTCGCCCGCCATCGCAGAAGCCACCGCGAACGAACTGGGCTGGTAAGCACCATGAGCGACAACACCCCCACGAGCACCACGACCCCCCGCCGCCTCGTCGTCCTCGACATGGCCGGCACCACCGTCGCCGACGGCGGCCTCGTCGAGCGCGCCTTCGAGCGGGCCGCCGCCCGGCTCGGCGTCGAGCCCGGCACCCCCGAGCACGCGGAGAAGCTCCAGTACGTCCGCGACACCATGGGCGAGTCGAAGATCTCCGTCTTCCGCCACCTCTTCGGCACGGAGGACCTCGCCCGGCGCGCCAACTCCGCCTTCGAGGAGGCGTACGCGGAACTCGTCGACGGCGGCCTGGTCGAGCCCCTCCCCGGCGCCCGCGAGGCCATCGGGGAACTCCGCGCCCAGGGCCACACCGTCGTCCTGACCACCGGCTTCGCCCGGGTCACCCAGGACGCCATCCTCGACGCCCTCGGCTGGCGTGACCTGGCCGACCTCACCCTCTGCCCGGCCGACGCAGGCGGACGCGGACGCCCGTACCCCGACATGGTGCTGACCGCCTTCCTGCGCACCGGAGCCGTGGCCGGCGTCCACGAGGTCGTGGTGGCCGGCGACACGGCGTACGACATGCTCAGCGGCGTCCGCGCCGGGGCCGGCACCGTCGCCGGCGTGCTGACCGGCGCCCACGGCCGCGAGGAGCTGGAGCGCAACGGCGCCACCCACGTCCTGGCCTCGGTGGCCCGGCTGCCCGGCCTGCTGACGCGGGAGCCGTCGTGACCGGCATCCGCTTCGAGTCGGTCTCGGTCGCCTACCACGGCACCACCGTCCTGGACTCCCTCGACCTCACCGTCGAGCCCGGCGAGGTGATGGCCCTCCTCGGACCCTCCGGCTCCGGCAAGACCACCGCGCTGCGGGCCGTCGCCGGCTTCGTGCGCCCGCTCTCCGGCCGGGTCCTGATCGGCGGCCGGGACGTCACCGCCCTCCCGCCGCACCGCCGCGGCATCGGCATGGTCGTCCAGCAGTACGCCCTCTTCCCGCACATGCGGGTCGACGAGAACGTCGCCTTCGGACTGCGCGCCCAGAGGGCCCCCAAGGCCGGCATCCCGGCCCGCGTCGCCGAGGTGCTGGAGATGACCGGCATGGCCGCGTACGCCCGCCGCCACCCGCGCGAACTGTCGGGCGGCCAGCAGCAGCGCGTCGCCATCGCCCGGGCCCTCGCGATCCGGCCCGGCGTCCTGCTCCTCGACGAACCGCTGTCCGCCCTCGACGCCCAGCTGCGCTCCGGGATGCTCGCCGAACTGGCCCGCCTGCACCGCGAACTGCCCGACGTGTCGATCCTCTACGTCACCCACGACCAGGTCGAGGCCCTCACCCTGGCCGACCGCATCGCGGTGATGGACCGGGCCCGCCTCCAGGACTGCGGCACCCCGCAGGAGCTGTACCGGCGCCCCCGCACCGAGTTCACGGCCTCCTTCGTGGGCAACGCCAACCTGCTGCCCGTACGCGTCGCCGAGGACGGAGTCCGGTTCGGGGAGCAGGAGTTCGCCCTGGACACGAACCGTGCCGCGCCCGGTTCGCAGGCCACCCTCTGCGTACGCCCCCACCTGCTCGCCCCGGGGGAGGGCCGCAACACGCTGCGCGGCCGGATCGCCGAGGTGCAGTGGCGCGGCTCCACGCACCGGCTGTACGTCGACGTGGCCGGCCACCGCGTGAAGGCCGACGTCCCGGAGCTGCGGGCGACCCCGGCCCTGGGCGACGAGATCGCCCTGCACTTCGCCCCGGAGGACGGGGTGCTGCTCGCGGCCGGGGGTCCCCCCAGCGGCAGCTGGGGGAGGGCGTCGGATGGCTGACACCTCGACCGGCCGGCCGGCGCGTGCGGTACGCGCGGTACGGCCGGTACGTCCGGTACGGACCGGGGCGCGCCGGAGCGTGCCGCGCTGGGTGTGGGCCGTACCGCCCGTGGCCGTGCTCGGGCTGGTCTTCCTCTACCCGCTGGGTCTGGTGGTCCAGCAGTCCCTCGCCCCCGAGACGGGGGGCCCGTTCGGCACGTACGGGCGGGTGCTCGGCTCGCCGGCCTTCCGCGAGGCGCTGGGCAACACCGTCACCCTGGCGCTCGGCGCGACCGCCGGATGCCTGGTGCTCGGCTTCGCGCTCGCGCTGGTCATCGCGTTCGTGCCGTTCCCCGGCGGCCGGGCGGTCGCCAAGTTCATCGACGTCTTCCTGTCCTTCCCGTCCTTCCTCATCACGCTCGCCCTGCTGTTCGTCTACGGCACGGTCGGGATGGCCAACGGGATGTGGACCGGCCTCACCGGGGCCGCCGAGGGCCCGTTCCGGTTCCTGACCACCCCCTGGGGCGTGCTCCTCGCGGAGGTCACGTACTTCACGCCCTTCGTGATGCGCCCCCTGCTCGCCGCCTTCTCGCAGATCGACACCGCCCAGCTGGAGGTCGCTTCCAGCCTCGGCGCCCGCCCCGCCCGCGTGGTGCGCCGGGTGATCCTGCCCGAGTCCCTGCCCGCCCTCGCCGCCGGCGGCAGCCTCGTCCTGGTCATGTGCCTCAACGAGTTCGGCATCGTGCTCTTCACCGGCGCCAAGGGCGTCACCACGCTCCCGATGCTCGTCTACGGCAAGGCCATCCTCGAATCCGACTACACGGCCGCCTGCGCGGTCGCCGTCGTCAACATCGCGATCTCCGTCGGCCTCTACGGCCTCTACCGGGTGGTGAGCAAGCGTGCTGGTGCATAGCAAGGCCGGCCGCTGGGCCTCCTGGGCCGCCTTCGGCGTCCTGTTCCTGCCGCTCTTCGCGCTGCCGCTGCTCGTGGTCGTGGCCGCCTCGTTCGCCACCCACTGGTCCGGCGCCCTCCCCTCGGGACCCACCACCGAGCACTACGCCTCGGCGGTGCGCGGCGAATCCCTCCAGGCCCTCGTCACCAGCCTGGTCACCGCCGTGGTCGCGAGCCTGCTGGCGCTGACCGTCGGGACCTGGGCGGCCCTGGCCGCCGACGCACTGGGACGGCGCGGGCGGCGGCTGCTCGACGCGCTGTTCATGCTGCCCGTCGCGGTGCCCTCGGTGGTCGTCGGCCTCGCCGTGCTCGTCGCCTTCAGCCGGCCCCCGCTGCTCCTCAACGGCACCGGCACCATCGTGGTGCTGGCCCACACCATCCTGGTCACGGCCTTCGCCCACCAGTCCGTCTCCGCCGCCATACGCCGCCTCGACCCGGCGTACGAGCAGGCGGCGGCCAGTCTGGGCGCCCGGCCCTCGTACGTGCTGTGGCGGGTCAGGCTCCCGCTGCTGCTGCCCTCCCTGAACGCCGCCGCAGGCCTCTGCTTCGCCCTCTCCATGGGCGAGCTGAGCGCCACGATGATGCTCTACCCGCCGGACTGGGTGCCCCTGCCCGTCCGCATCTTCACCGCCACCGACCGCGGTTCGCTCTTCGGCGGCTCCGCCGTCGCCGTGGTCCTGATGGCCACCACCCTGCTCGTCCTGCTGGCCGTCTCCCGCGTCCGCACCAGGGCCTCGTACCGCTGAACCGCGCCGCCCCCGTACCGCCGAGCAGGCCCAACCCCCGTACCGCCGAACCACGCCCAACCCCCCGCACCGCTTCCCCGTACCGCCCCCGGCACCCCCTGCCTCCCGAGGAGATACGAACCCCATGTCCCGCCACCTGATGCGCGCCTGCGCCGCCGTCACCGGAAGCCTCGCCCTCGCCGCCGCCCTCACCGCCTGCGGCTCCTCCTCCGCCGACTCCGCCGACGGCGAGAAGGTCGTCACCGTCTACAGCGCCGACGGCCTCAAGGGCGAGAAGGGCGACGGCTGGTACGACAAGGTCTTCGCCGACTTCACCAAGAAGACCGGCATCGAGGTCAAGTACGTCGAGGGCGGCTCCGGCGAGATGGTCCAGCGCGCCGTCCGCGAGAAGACCAACACCCAGGCCGACGTGATCGTCACCCTCCCGCCCTTCATCCAGCAGGCCGACGGCAAGGGCCTCCTCCAGGCGTACCAGCCCAAGGGGTCCGACCAGGTCAGCGGCGCGGACAAGGCCGCCGACGGCAAGTGGACCTCCGTCGTCAACAACTACTTCGGCTTCGTCTACAACAAGAAGGAGCTGGCGCAGGCCCCCACCACCTGGGAGCAGCTGCTGGACGGCCGGTTCAAGAACCGCCTGCAGTACTCCACCCCCGGCGTCGCGGGCGACGGCACCGCCGTCCTCATCAAGGCCATGCACGACTTCGGCGGACAGCAGCCGGCGCTGGAGTACCTGAAGAAGCTCCAGGCCAACAACGTCGGCCCGTCCTCCTCCACCAGCAAGCTCGCGCCCAAGACCGACAAGGGCGAACTCCTGGTCGCCAACGGCGACGTGCAGATGAACTTCGCCCAGTCCAGGTCCATGCCGAACCTCGGCATCTGGTTCCCGGCCCGCGAGGGCGGCAAGTCCACCACGTTCGCCCTGCCGTACGCGGCCGGGCTGGTCGCGGGTGCCCCGCACGGCGAGAACGGCAGGAAGCTGCTGGACCACCTGCTCAGCGAGGAGGCCCAGAAGCTGGTCAGCGAGGTCGGCGGCGGCTTCCCGGCCCGCACGGACGTCAAGCCGACCGATGCCAACGCCGTCGAACTCACCAGGCTCATGGGCGGGGTCGAGGTGTTCGAGCCGGACTGGGCCGACATCGACAAGAACCTCACCGCGTACGTCGACGCGTGGAAGTCCGCGACCGGCTCCTGACGCACGCCTGCAAGCCGGGATGCACTCCGGCCCAGACCCCAGCCCGCCCCTCGCGCACCGCAACCCGCTCCAGGAGGAGTACGTGCAGACCGTCCCGCTCGGACGCACCCTCGCCGTGGCCGCCACCGCCGGCGCCCTGCTCGCCGCCGGCGTCTCCGCCCAGGCCGCCCCCGCCGCGGAGGCCGCCAACACCGACAAGGTCCTCGTCATCGGCCTCGACGGCGTGGTCCTCGACCGCGTCAAGGCAGCCAACGCCCCCCGCCTCAAAGGCCTGATGAGCCAGGGCCTCACCGCCAAGAGCACCCTGTACGCCAACCCGATGGCCGCCACCTCCTCGGGCCCCGGCTGGTCCACCATCGCCACCGGCGTCTGGCCCGACAAGCACGGCGTGAAGGACAACTCCTTCACCGGCAAGAACTACACCGCGTACCCCGACTTCCTGACCCGTGCCGAGAACACCAACCCGGCGCTCAACACCTACGCCGCGGCCGACTGGGAGCCCATCGCCTCCACCGACCAGAACGGTCCGATCTTCTCCGCCAAGGTCGACAAGCGCTTCAGCCTCAAGGGCGACCGCGACGGCTACCGCAACGAGGACCCGAAGATCGCCGCCGCGGCCGCCGCCGAACTGCGCGACGGCAACCCGGACGCCGCCTTCGTCTACCTCGGCGAGGTCGACGTGGCCGGCCACTCGTACGGTGCTGCCAGCCAGCAGTACCTCGACACGATCGCCCGCGTCGACGCCCTGGTCGGACAGCTGCTCGACGCCGTCGCCGCCCGCCCGACGTACGCGCAGGAGAACTGGAAGATCCTGGTCACCACCGACCACGGCCACACCGACGCGGGCGGCCACGGCGGTTCCACCATCCAGGAGCGCGGCACCTTCGTCATCGCCAAGGGCGCCGGGATCCCGGCCGGTTCGGTACGCGACGACGTACGCCTCGTCGACGTGGCCGCGATCGCCCTGGACCACGTCCACGCCGGCACCTCCGCGGTCGACGGCCTCGCGCTGGGCGCCGCCGACAACGACGCGTTCGACACCGTCCGCCCGTCCCTGCGCACCCGGGTGGACGAGACCGGTATCGGCGCGACGGTCAAGGGTTTCACCCACACCCCGCCCGCCGGCTGGTCCGTCGACAACTCCCGGATGGGCAGCGGCGGCGTCACCGAGTGGGCCGGCTGGGCCTTCGCCACCGACGAGTTCTGGACCCAGGCGCAGCGCGACCAGTGGCGCGAGCTGAACGTCCGCTCCCGTGACGTCTTCGCCGTCGCCGACTCCGACGAGTGGGACGACAAGACCCACACCGGCTCCTTCGACTCCACGCTGGTCAGCCCCAAGTACGCGGTCACCGGCGGCACCACGCGCACCCTGAGCTACCGGACCCACTACCGCCACGAGTCCCCGCAGACCGCCCAGGTCCTCGTCTCGTACAACGGCGGCACGCCGACGGTCGTCAAGAGCCACACGGCCGACGCGGTCGCCAAGAGCGAGGCCGTCACCCTCCAGGTCCCGGCCGGCGCCACCGACGTACAGGTCCGCTTCCGCTACACGGGCTCCAACAACTGGTTCTGGACGGTCGACGACGTCACCCTGAACTGACCCCGGGCCGCGTGCCGTCCCGGGCCGTGGACGTCACCGACGCCCACGGCCCGGCCCCGATAGGGTGGTACAGACCAGCGACCACCGAGGTCGGAGGCCACCGCAGAGCGGAGAACAGTCCCGTGGCAGAGCGCAAGCCGATCGAATCCTGGCTCACCGACATGGACGGGGTCCTCATCCACGAGGGCACCCCGATCCCCGGCGCCGACGCCTTCATCAAGCGGCTGCGCGAGTCCGGAAAGCCTTTCCTGGTCCTGACCAACAACTCCATCTACACCCCGCGCGACCTCCAGGCCCGTCTCCAGCGCATGGGCCTCGACGTGCCGGTCGAGAACATCTGGACCTCCGCCCTCGCGACCGCGAAGTTCCTCGACGACCAGCGCCCGCACGGCACCGCCTACGTCATCGGCGAGGCCGGGCTGACCACCGCGCTGCACGACATCGGCTACATCCTCACCGACCACGACCCGGACTACGTGGTGCTGGGCGAGACCCGTACGTACTCCTTCGAGGCCATGACCAAGGCGGTCCGGCTGATCAACGCGGGCGCCCGGTTCATCTGCACCAACCCCGACGAGACCGGCCCCAGCACCGAGGGCCCGCTGCCCGCCACCGGCGCGGTCGCCGCACTGATCACCAAGGCCACCGGCAAGAAGCCGTACTTCGCCGGCAAGCCGAACCCGCTGATGATGCGCACCGGCCTGAACGCCATCGGCGCGCACTCCGAGACCAGCGCGATGATCGGCGACCGGATGGACACCGACGTGCTCGCCGGGCTGGAGGCCGGGATGAAGACCTTCCTGGTGCTGACCGGCCTGACCACGCCCGCGGACATCGACAAGTTCCCGTTCCGGCCGTCCAAGACGGTCGACTCGATCGCGGACCTGGTCGACCTGGTCTGAGGCGCCCGTCCTCGGGGGCGGTCGGGGACGCCCCGGGGGCTCCCGCCGCATCCTCCACGGCTTCCTCCCCGGGGAGGTGCGGCCGCACCCGTACGGGCCAGCGACACGCCTCCCGGGATGCGTCGGCCGCCACGGCGCGTGAACCTGCCGTTACCAGGAGGTTCACGATGCGCACTGCTCTGCTCGCTGTCCGTGCCACCGGGGCGGCCGCCGCCCTGCTGACCGTATCCGTGGCGTCCGCCGCCTTCGCCCCGCTCGCCCAGGCCGGCGAGGAACGGGGCACGGTGTGGGCGACCCCGTCCACCGCCCACCCCGGCGCGCAGATCGAGCTGCGCGTCAACGGCTGCAACGGCACCACGGGTGCCGCCAAGTCGTCCGTCTTCGTCGCCGACGCGGAGCTGTCCGGCCGGGACGGAAAGGGCAACCCGCTGTACGGCGAGGCGATGATCAGCTCCCACGCCCAGCCGGGCTGGCACACCATCCGGGTGACCTGCGACGGCAAGGACGGCAAGGCCACCGGTTCCATCCAGATCGAGCACCGGGGCAACGACCACCAGCCGACCCACCACCCCTCGCCCGTCTGGCCCGTGCACGCGGGCGGCGGAGGCATGGCCACCGAGCTGGCCGCCAAGCGGGAGGACGCGGGCGACGGGCCGGGGGTGCTGCACACCGCCATCGGCGCGGTGCTGGCCGGGGCGGCGACCATCGCCGTCGCGGGCCGGGCGCTGAAGCTGCGGCGCCGCCGCAGCGGGGACTGATGGCGGACGCCGACCGCCCCGCACCGGGTTCGCGGCTGCTCACCGGCGCCGCCTGGGCGGTGCTCGTGCTCGGCCTGTGGCTGTGGGGCCGGGAGATCACCGGCGTACCTCCGGGGCCGGGGCCGGGCACCGCCGGCTCGATGATCGTGCTGGGCCTGCCCGCCCCGCACGCGCCGCTGGCGGGCGCGCTTCCACAGCGCGTCGACATGCCCTCCATAGGCATCCAGGCCCCGGTGGTCCCCCGGGGCCTGGACTCCGACGGCGGCATCGACCCGCCGCCGTACGACCAGCCCGGCACCGTGGGCTGGTACCGCAGCGGTACGCAGCCCGGCGCGCCGGGCGCGGCGCTGCTGGTGGGGCACGTCGACACGCGCTCGAAGCCGGCCGTGTTCTACGGGCTCAGCTCCGCGCGGCAGGGCGACAAGGTGCGGATCGTGCGGGCCGACGGGGTGGTCGCCGAGTTCACCGTCGAGGACGTGCAGGTCTACGAGCGCGACCGGTTCGACGCGCACAAGGTGTACGGGCCGCGGGTGCGCGGGCGTGCCGAGCTGCGGCTGGTGACGTGCGGGGGCACGTACGACCGGGTGGCGAAGCAGTACACGGCGAACGTGGTGGTCTCGGCGTACCTGACGGACACGGTCGAGGGCGCGAAGGAGACGGCGGGCGCGAAGGAGACCGCGGGCGCCAAGGTGACGGCCGGCGGTCGGCTGGAGGCGGCTCCGGTCCTCACCGGGCCCGGCCGAGAGCCCGCTCCCCGGGACCTCGGGCCGGGCCGGTCCTCGACCGCGGGCGCGCCCGGACTGCGGGAGAAGCCCGGGGGCCGTACACGGGAGGCCTGAGGTCACTGTAGAGCCAATATGACAATACGAAGAAGCCCCTCGCTGCTGCGAGGGGCTTCTTCCGTCGGTGCGCCGCCAGGGACTCGAACCCCGGACCCGCTGATTAAGAGTCAGCTGCTCTAACCAACTGAGCTAGCGGCGCCTGCTGACAGAGAAAACTCTACCCCACCTCCAGGGGTGCTCGTGAACAGCCACGCCCGGCTTGTCCGATTAACCCACATTCGTCGGTTTCTCTGTGCACTATATGTCCTGGCCGAAGTAGGACCTGACGCCTCGACAGGTACGAGCTGACCCCAGGGGAGTGGACGGAACCGCATGACGATGCAGATGCCGACGCCGGAGTTCGAGGAGTACGAGCCCGCGACCGACTGTCCCTGTGCCGGCTGCGCCGCGCAGCGCGCCGAAGCCCGCACCCTGGCCCCCAGGGACGGGGGCCACCCGGGCGCGCAGGGCGCGCGACGCGCGCTGGTGATGGTCACGGCGGCGGGCGTGGTGCTGGGCGGGGGAGGCGCGGCCGTCGCCGCGGGCCCCGGGGCGGCGGGCCGGGCCGCGCCCGCCGCCGGCGAGGACGAGGGCACCCCGCAGGGCTCGCCGGCGCCGCTCTACGGTCCGGACGCGGTGGTGTCGGCCACGACGCTGGCCGAAGAGAAGACCGACCGGGCGACGATCATCAACCGCGCGAAGCTGTGGCTGGACGCGAAGGTCCCGTACAGCATGTCCAAGTACTGGAGCGACGGGTACCGGCAGGACTGCTCGGGCTTCGTCTCGATGGCGTGGAACCTCGGGTCGAACGAGTGGACCGGCAGCCTGGACAAGTTCGCCACCCGGATCACCAAGGACGAGCTGCTGCCCGGCGACATACTGCTCTTCCACAATCCGGCCGACCCGACCTCGGGCTCGCACGTCACGATCTTCGGCGGCTGGACGGACCACACGAAGACCCACTACCGGGCGTACGAGCAGACCCGCCCGCACACGCGCGCGCAGGCGACGCCGTACGGGTACTGGAACAACGCCGCGAAGTACCTGCCGTACCGGTACAACGGCGTGACCGGCGCCGCGGTGGACCAGGACAAGCCGGACCCCGGGAACCCGGGGCCGGGCGGCTCCGCCGCGTACCCCGGGCGGAGCGCCTTCGGGCCGGGCGCGAACAACGCGCACGTGACGCGGCTCGGCCGGATGCTGGTCCAGCGGGGCGGGGCGCGCTTCTACCGCGAGGGGCCGGGGCCCCGCTGGGGCGAGGCCGACCGGCTGGCGACCCGGGCCTTCCAGCGGGCTCAGGGCTGGAAGGGCAGCGAGGCGGACGGCTTCCCCGGCCCGCACACCTGGCAGCTGCTGGTGCAGGGCAAGGGCAAGAACATCGGGGGCGGCGGTACGGGCGGCGGTACCGGCGGGGGCGGTACGGGTGCCGGGGGCGGGACCACGACCAAGGTGCCGCCGTACCCGGGCCGCGGCGTCTTCCGGCCCGGCCAGTCCTCGCCGGCCGTCACGGCCCTCGGCCGGCAGCTCGTGAAGAAGGGCTTCGGCAAGCACTACACGTCCGGCCCGGGCCCGAGCTGGGGTGAGGCGGACCGCCGCAACGTCGAGGCCTTCCAGCGCGCTCAGGGCTGGCGGGGCGCGGCGGCGGACGGCCACCCCGGCCCGGAAACCTGGCGACGGCTCTTCGCATGACGGAGGCAGGCATGTACCCCTCGCACACGACATCGACGACGGGCGACGCGACCCTCGCCGGGGCGCCCCGAACCCCGTCCACCCCCGCAGCGGGCCCACCGGCAGCACCGGACGGCCCCCCGACCGGCGCGGTGCCGGGCGCGCCTGCTGCCGTGGCCGGCGCGGTTCCGGGCGCGCCAGGTGCCGTAGCCGGCGTTGACCTGGGCGCGCCGGGTGCCGTAACCGGCGCGGTTCCGGGCGCGCCTGCTGCTCCCGCCGGCGCCGTGCCGCCTTCTGTTCCGGTCGCTGCCGTGCCGGGCGCGCCCTCCACGCCGGCCGACGCCCTGCCGGGCGGGGTCTCGGCAGCGGGCGCGCCGGGTGCTCCTTCTGTCTCCGGCACCACCTCGCGGGCGGGGACCTCCGTCCCGGCCGATGCCGTGCCGGACACGTCCTCAGGGCCGGGGGTGACCGCGCCGGGCGCGGCTGCGGCTCCGGGGGCCCGGGGCGCGCTTCCGGCCGCCGTCACCGGCCTGCCGGGGGCGGGTTCGGCCGCCGCCACGCCGGGCGCCACCTCGGTGCCCGTTGTCGGCGTGCAGGGCGCGCCTTCGGTGCGGGCCGGCGCCGTGCCGGGTGCGGCTTCGGCCCGGTTGGCGGGGAGCGCTGACGGGGCTTCGGCCGCCGCCATGCCGGGCACGCCTTTTGCTCCGGCGTCCGTGGTACCGGGCGCGGTCCCGGGTACCGCCGCGCGGGGCGCGGTTGTTTCCTGTGCCACCACGCCGGGGGCAGCTCTGGCCTCCGCCACGCCGGGGACGGCCCCGGACGCTGCCGCGGTCGCCGCGCCGGGTGACTCCCGTGCGCCGGCGGCGACTTCGCGGGCCACGGCTTCGGCCGCCGCCCCGTCGAGCGTCCCTTCCGTCCCGTCCGCTGCCGTGCCGGGTGCGGTTCCGGCCCCCGCGGCGATCACACCAGGTGTGGCTTCGGCGGTCGCCGCGCCGCAGGCGGGCTCGGTGACGGGCCGATCGGGTCGGGCTTCGGCCGCCGCCGCTCAGGGCGCGCCGTCGTCCGGGGGCACGTCCAGGCCGGCGGCCGCTTCGGCCCCGGTCCCGGCCACTCCGGACGGGGGTTCGGCGCGGGCCCGGGCCACCGCCGCACCGGCCAAGGCCTCGGCCCTCGCGCCGGGCGCGGCTTCCTCCGCTGCCACCGCGGTTCCGGCCTCGGCCGCCGGATCGGGCGGCGCGCCGGATGGCCCGCCCGCCGCCGGCCGCCCGGCCAGGCGCTCGGCCTGGGGCCTGCTGCCGGAGTCGTCCGCGAGCGCGTCGCCTTCACCGGAGGCCGCGGCGCGGTCTGCCCGTACGGAGCCCGGCGCGGCGGCCGCACCAGTCGCCCCGGCATCCGGCGAACCGGCCTCCGCGGGACGGGCTTCGGCCGGGTTGGTCATGGCGGGGTCGGAGCCGTCCGCGCTCCAGGGGGCCGGGGAACCGGCTGCCCGGGGCCGGCGGGCTTCGGCGGCGGCGGATGCTGCTTCCGAGGGACCGGTCCCGGCCGGCTCGGCCCCGGGACGGTCGGCCGCAGGGACGGCGGCTTCGGGCGGGTCCGCCGCCGGAGCGGCGCCGGCGCGGTCGGCGGCTGAAGGCCCGACCAGCGCTGGGCCGGCGTCGCCGCCGGCGCCGGCGACTTCGGCCGCGGACGGTCCCGTCGGCGGCGCGCCCGCCGCCGCTGACCGGACGCGGCGCGGGGCCGAGCGATCGGCCTGGGGTCTGATGCCGGTGAACCCGGCCGGCGCGCCGTCGGCGCAGGACGCGCCCGGGAAGACCGACGGGACCGCCGCGAGCGCCGAGGAGTGGGAGGCGTACACCGACGAGGTCCTCCGCCTCGTGGCGCCCGAAGAGCCGGCACGCCCCGCGGGGAAGCCGACCGGTACCCCCCGAGTGGCCGGCCCGCCCGCTCCGGCTGCCGAACGGCCCGCCGAGCACCCGCAGGTGGCCCCGCCGCGGTCGTCGGACGCCGTCGCGGGAGCCCCGCGCCGGAACGCCGAGCCCGTGCCGGACCGGACGCCGCAGCCCCGGGCCACGACCGAGAGCCAGCCGTCACGGGGCGCGGCCGGCGCAGCCGCTGCCCCTGCGGTGGCGGGGCGCGAAGCCGACGCTCCGGCGCCCAGGGCTGCCGGGGACCGGGGCCCGGCGGCAGCCGGCCCGTCCACGGTCGGCTCCCAGCCGGAGGCATGGGCGGCAGGCCGGTCCGGTGGCCGCGCACCGGCACCGAACGAGCCCTGTGACCCCGACGCGGACGGGGCCTCCGGAACCGGCGCCCCTGCGGCGAGCCCGGCCACCGGGCCGGGCGCGGCCAGGGACGGCGAGCCTTTGGCTGCCGGCCAGGGCGAGGGGCGGTTCGGGGGCGTGTCCCAGGGAGCGCGCGCGGCTGCCGGCCAGGACGCTCCCCGCGAGGGTCTCGCTGATGGTGAGGAAGAACTCGCCGCCCCCGGGCGGGCGGAGCGCGCCGAGGGGGACACCCCCTCGGCGCCGGGCGGCGAGACCGCGCCCGGAGCGCCCACCACCGCTTCCACCACCGCCCCCACCACCGCGTCCACCACGGCGACCGCACCCGGCGAGGCTGCCGACGGCGGGCGGACCCCGGCCCCGCGTGCCGGCACCCGGCTCGGCGACCCCTCTGCACCCGCCATCCGTCGCCCCTCCGCCGACGCGGACATGACCGGGGGTACGCCGTGCCTCGATGCCCGCTCCGGGCACGGTGAGGACGTCGCGGCTTCCGCCGCCGGCGAGTCCGACACCATCCGGACCACCGGGTTCCCGGCTGACGGCGAGCCCGGCATCCAGGCCCGCACCGGGGCCCCGCGCGGGCTGTCCGGCGCCCAGCCCGCACCGGCCGACGCCGTCACGACCGCCGAGTCCGCGGCCCCCGGCGACCCCGGCACCCCGGCCCCGCACACCGACGCCGCGCGCCCGGAGGCGCCTTCCCTGCACGTGCCGGCGGAGGCCGTCCGTACCGCAGAGCCGTCCTCGGCCCGCCGTGATGCCCTCACGGCTCCGCCCGCAGGTTGTGCGGAGGCGGCCGCCGGCCCGGCTGCGTCCGGCGCGCTCGCTCAGGCCCCGGACGAGGTCCTTGCCGGGCGCGCAGCGGCGGCAGCCGGCGGCTCCCGTGCCGAGTCGGCAGCCACTGCGCCCCACCCCGAGGCCCGCGCAGGAGCGGCTGCCGAGGCTCGCCCCGAGGGACTCATGACGCCGGTTGCCGGCAATCGCGCCGAAGAGGCTGCGGCGGAGGCCCGCGCCGGCGGGGCCGGTGCCACCGCTGCCGCCGGGTGGTCCGCCGTGGCGGCCCCCGCCCGAGAGGCTGCCGCGGCGGCCACCCCCGCCGAAGGGCACGCGCAGGCTCGGCGCCGGGGGGCGCGGGGCGGCGACGCGCCGGCCGAGGGGGCAGCCACGGTGCCCCACTCCGCTCGTACCGAGGGTCCCGCCGAGGCGGCCACCGGCACTGGCGCCGGAGGGCTGCCGGCGGGGGCCCGCGTCGGCGGACTCGCCGCAGCGGCTTCCGCTTTCGCGGCGGCCGAGCGGGCTGCCGGTGAGCCCCGTGCCGAAACGCCGGCGACTGAGGCCGCCGGTACTCGAACCGTCGCGGGGGCCCCCGTCGAGGCGCACGGCCGGGCTTCGGACGAGGTCGGTGCCGGCCGCCGGACGGCGGCGGTCGAGCCCCACCTCGCGGGACCCGCATGGGGCACCCGTGCCCGACGCGCCGAGGGTCTTGCGACGACGGCCACCGGGGAGCAGGCGGCGGAGGCCCGCTCCGTCGGAGGCGGTGCGGAGAGCACTGCGAAGGCAGCCGCCGATGCGGTGGTGGCCATCGGCGTCCCCGGCGAGGAGGTCCGGTTCGGCGGAGGTCCGGCAGGTCAAATGCGCTGGACGGCCGCGCCGGTGGCGGATGACGACACCCAGGACCTGCCGCGGGTCGGGGCCGGCGTGCCCGGGCCCGGGGTCGCCTCCGGGCGGCACCTCATCGGGAGCCCCGGGGCCACCGCCATCCCGTTGCACCTGCTGTTCCGGGACCAGGGTGCGGGGACGGGCTCGGTTCCGGGGCCGGTCGCCGGTGCCGGGCCGGTGGCGGACGGGGCCGCCCGCCGTACCGGCGGGGCGCTCGATCCCGGTACGGCTCCCGGCACCCGTACCGCCCCCGGCACCCGTGCTCCCGCCCCCACCGCCCCGCACGGTTCGCCCACCCGGACGCCCGTGCCGCCCCGGACCGCGCCCCCCGCGGACCCCGCGCTCAGCGAGCGGCGGGGGCCCGCCGCACCCGGGTGGGTCGGGGTACTGGCCGGGGTCGGTGCCGCCGCCGGCGCCGCACTGGTCGGGGTACGGGCCGGACTCGTGCCGGGGCGGGTGGCCGACGCCCTCGGGGTCGCCGCGGGCGCCGGGCCCACCCGGTACCACTGGGCCGCCCTCGCGGCCCTCGGCGTCGTGGCCCTCGTCGCCCTCGGCGGGCTCGGCCGTGGCCGGGCCGGCCACGCCTGGGTGCTCACCCTCTTCGGCAGCTACCGCGGCACCGTCCGGCGGACCGGCCTCGTCTGGGTCAGCCCCATGCTGCTGCGCCGACGGATCGACGTACGCCTCCGGCACTGGCGCAGCGAACCGATGCCCGCCGTCGACGCGGGCGGCCTCGCCCTCCGGGTCGTCGTCCACGTCGTCTGGCGCGTCAAGGACACCGCCCGCGCCGCGCTCGCCGTCGAGGACCACACCGACTACCTCGCCGAGCAGGTCGAGTCCGCCATGGCCCGCGTGCTCTCCCAGCTCCCGGCCGACGCCTTCCACGAGGACGCCCCGACCCTCCGCGACGCCGAGGCCGTCGGGGACGCGCTCACCCGGATGCTGGCGGCCGACACCGAGGTGGCGGGCATCGAGGTGTACTCCGCCCAGCCCACCCGCATCGAGTACGCCCCCGAGGTCGCCGCGGCCATGCGGCGCCGCCGGGTGGCCGCCATCGACGCCAAGCACCGGGACGCCGTGCTCAACTCCGTCGTCGACGCCGTCGACGACACCGTCAACCGCCTGACGTCCCGCGGTCTGGTCGAGCTCGACGACTACGAGCGCAAGGCCCTGGTGAAGGACCTGACCGTCGCCTTCTACACCGGCCGCCAGGACTAGACCCACCGCCCACCGCCCACCACCCACCGCCAACCGGAAACGGAAGCCGAAACGGAACGGCCGACGCGCACCCCGCGCGTCGGCCGTTCCGCCGTCCGGGGACGTTCCGCACCGCCGCAGGACACCGCCGCAGGACACCGCCGGAGGACACCGTCCCCGCCCGGTCCGTCCTCCTTCACCCATTGGTCTGGACATGGCCAATTGCCGTCAATAGTCTGGGACTTGGTCTAGACCTGAATCCCCGCGTGCGCACGCCCCAGGAACTCCCCCCACGTCCAAGGAGCATCATGCGTCGCTTCGCCCTGCCCACCCCCACCCGCAGACGCCTCACCGCAGCCGCCCTCGGCGTCGCCCTCATCGGCGGGTTCTCCGCGCTCAGTGCCCCCGACGCCACCAGCCACGGCTACACCGACCAGCCCATCAGCCGCCAGAAGCTCTGCGCCAACAAGGTCGTCCCCGACTGCGGCCCCATCCAGTGGGAGCCCCAGTCCGTCGAGGGCCCCAAGGGCTTCCCGGCGGCCGGTCCCGCGGACGGCCGCATATGTTCCGCGAACCACACCGAGTTCGCCCAGCTCGACGACCCGCGCGGCGGCAACTGGCCCGCCACCCAGGTGTTCGGCGGCCAGGCCTTCAACTTCCGCTGGCAGTTCACGGCCCCGCACGCCACCACCGACTTCAAGTACTACATCACCCGCAACGGCTGGGACTGGAGCAAGCCCCTCACCCGGGCCGCGCTCGACCCCCAGCCCTTCATGACCGTCAGCTACAACGGCACCCGCCCGCCGTACACCGTCGTCCACCCCGGCACCATGCCGAGCGGCAAGACCGGCAGGCACATGATCCTCGCGGTGTGGACCATCCACGACACCGTGAACGCCTTCTACTCCTGCTCGGACGTCCAGTTCTGAGGCATTCAGTTCTGACGTGACGTCAGTTACCGTGCGGCGGCATGGGGACTGGGACACCGGAACACCGCTCGGGGCGGCCCTCGGCACCCGCGACGGTCGCGGAGCTCGTCCAGCGCCAGTGGGGCGACCACCGCACCGGGCTGGGTGAGGCGGACACCCGCCTCACCCACCACGAGGTGGCCCGGGCCGCCGCCGCCCGCGCCGCGCTGCTGGTCGACCTCCTGCCGCGCGGCGCGGAACCGCACCTCGGGGTGCTCCTGGAGAACACCCCGGAGTTCCCGCTGTGGCTGAGCGCGGCGGCCCTCGCCGGGGCCGCCGTCGCCGGCATCAACCCCACCCGGCGGGGCGCCGAGCTGGCGCGCGACATCGTCCACACGGACTGCCGGCTGCTGGTGACCGAGCGGGCCCTGCTGCCCCTGCTCGACGGCCTGGACCTGCCCGGCGTACGGATCCTGGTGACCGACACCGACGCGTACGCCGCCTTCCTCGCCCCGTACGCCGGCGCCAAGCCCGGTGAGGCCGTGCTCCGGCGCGGCGGCCCCGGGCCCGCCGACCGCTTCCTCCTCTACTTCACCTCCGGCTCCACCGGTGCGCCCAAGGCCGCTCTCTGCACCCAGGGCAGGCTCGCCGCGGCCGGCGCCTCCCTGGTGCGGCAGTTCGACGTCACGCCCGAGGACGTCCACTACGTCTGCATGCCGATGTTCCACGGCAACGCCGTGATCGCCGACTGGGCACCCGCCCTCGTGGCGGGGGCCTCCGTCGCGCTGCGCCGCCGCTTCTCCGCGTCCGCCTTCCTGGACGACGTACGCCGCCACGGCGCGACCTACTTCACGTACGTCGGCCGCGCCGTCCAGTACCTGCTGGCCACCCCGCCCCGTCCCGACGACCGCGACCACACCCTCCGCCTCGGCTTCGGCACGGAGGCGGGCGCGGTGGACGCGGCGCGCTTCGCCGAGCGCTTCGGGGTCCGGCTCGTCGAGGGGTACGGGTCCTCCGAGGGCGGCGCCGCGATCCAGCGCACCCCGGACACGCCCCCGGGGGCCATCGGGCGCGCCGCACCGCGCGACGACCTGGCGGTGGTGGACCCGGAGACCCTGGAGGAGCGGCCGCCCGCGCGGCGCGGCCCGGACGGGACGCTGCGGGGTGTGGACGGGGCCATCGGGGAGCTGGTGAACCGGGGGCCCAACCCCTTCGAGGGCTACTGGCGCAACCCGGCGGCCGAGGCGGACCGCAGGCGCGGCGGCTGGTACTGGACGGGTGACCTCTTCTACCGCGACGAGGCCGGCTTCCTCTACTTCGCCGGGCGCACCGACGACCGGCTGCGCGTGGACAGCGAGAACCTGGCCGCCGCGATGATCGAGAACATCCTGGCCCGCTGGGAGGATGCGGCGGGCGTGGCCGTGTACGCGGTGCCGGACCCGGTGGCCGGCGACCAGGTGATGGCCGCCCTCGCACTGAGGGAGGGCGCCGCGTTCTCGCCCGAAGCCTTCGCCGCCTTCCTGGCCGCTCAGCCGGACCTCGGCACCAAGATGGCCCCCCGCTTCGTCCGGGTGGTCCCTGTGATGCCGGTCACCGCCACGAACAAGGTGCACCGGGTGGCGCTGCGCCGCGAGGGCTTCCGGTGCGGTGACCCCGTGTGGTGGCGCCCGGGCGCGGGCCCGGAATTCCGGCCCCTGGCGGGCCCCGACCTGACCGCGCTGCTGGCGCGGTACGCGGCCCAGTCCCGGGCCCACCTGCTGGGCTGAGCCGCCCCCACCTGCGGGGCAGGGCCGGGGGTGGTCACGAGCACCCCTCGGGACCAGGTAGTATTTTCTCTGTCAGCAGGCGCCGCTAGCTCAGTTGGTTAGAGCAGCTGACTCTTAATCAGCGGGTCCGGGGTTCGAGTCCCTGGCGGCGCACCTGATCTTCGGGCGGTTTCCGGTTCACCGGGAACCGCCCGAAGTGTTTTCCCCGAATGTGGGACGGGCCCGGGGCCGCGTGCCCCCGTCCGTCGCGGGGGCGCGGCCCTCAGATCGTCAGCGACAGCAGCAGCGGGGCCGCCCTCCGGTTGAGCGTGTCCGCGGCCGCCCGCAGCCGGTGCGCGTGCTCGACCGGCATCGACAGCGCCAGGCAGCCCACCGCGGAACCCGCGGTGATCGGCACCGCCGCGCACACGGTCCCCACGGCGTACTCCTGGAGGTCCAGGGTCGGCACCGTGGCCGGCTGGGCGTCCAGCTTCGAGAACAGCACCCGCTCGTTCGTGATCGTCCGGGAGGTCAGCCTGGCGATCTTGTGGCGGGACAGGTGGTCACGGCGGCCGTTGAGGTCGAGCTGGGTGAGCAGGCACTTGCCGACCGCGCTGGCGTGGGCGGCGGAGCGGAAGTCGACCCACTCGTGCACCTTGGGCGTGCGCGGGCTGTCCGCGAACTGCGTGATCTTCACCTCGCCGTCGACGTACCGGCTGATGTAGACGGCCGCACCGACCGTGTCGCGCAGTTCGTCGAGGCTCTCCTGGAGCTTGGCCTGGAGCGCCTGCTGCCGGTCCGTCCCCGAGCCGAGGAGCACCAGTGAATCCCCTATGGCGTACGCGCCGTCCGAGACCTGGACCACGTACCCCTCGCGGCGCAGCATGAGCAGCATGGGGGTGAGGTGGACCGAGGGCAGGCCGGTCTCGCGGGTGATCTGGGTGTCGGTCACACCCCCGGTGTGCCGCGAGATCGTTTCGAGTACGCGCAGGGCGTACTGCACCGAGTGGAACGGCGCGGTCGGCTCGGGCTTCAGCGCCACGGTTTCCCCCTAGCAGGTTGTTACCGCTTGCGCTTACCACGATAGCCACCAAGAGGCCCACGTGGAGCGTCTGTTGAACAGATTGATGGCTCAATCGGGGCGCCCCACAGGGACCTATATCTCTGGCATATGCCATGGTCATGGGCCTGGGCCGTCAACATCGGGAATGTCCGCCGACCGGTCCCTGTTCGACCTCTTCGTACAGTTTCGATCACCGGACGAGAACCGCACGGAAGTGGCGGGAGAGGCGGGCGAGGGCGGTATGCAAGACGCCATTCGAGGGACAGCGCAGGGCACGGCTCCGGTCCCGTTGTCGGTACTGGACCTCGTCACCGTCGGCGCCGGATCCACGGCGGCGGAGTCGCTGCGGACCAGCGTCGCGATCTCCCGGCTGGCCGAGGCCCGCGGCTACCACCGGCACTGGGTGGCGGAGCACCACTCGATGCCCGGGGTCGCCAGTTCCTCGCCGGCCGTGATCCTCGCGCACCTGGCCGCCCACACCTCCCGCATCCGCCTCGGCTCCGGCGGCGTGATGCTCCCCAACCACGCGCCGCTGACGGTCGCCGAGCAGTTCGGCACCCTGGAGGCGCTCGCGCCGGGCCGCGTCGACCTGGGGCTGGGCCGCGCGCCGGGCACGGACGGGCACACCGCCCGGGCGCTGCGCGGGCCCGGCCGGACGGACGACGCCGCCGAGGAGTTCCCGCGGGCCCTGGCCGAGCTGGTGCGGTTCCTCGACGACGACTTCCCCGACGGGCACCCGTACGCCCGCGTGCACGCCGTGCCCGGCCCAGTGCAGGGGCCGGCCGGGCGGCCGCCGGTGTGGCTGCTCGGCTCCTCCGGCTTCAGCGCCCGGCTGGCCGGCGAGCTGGGCCTGCCGTTCGCCTTCGCCCACCACTTCTCGGCGGCCAGCACCCTCCCGGCCCTGGACCTCTACCGCGACTCGTTCCGCCCGTCCGCGGTGCTGGACCGGCCGTACGCGCTGATCGGGGTGGCCGCGCTGGCCGCCGACGACGAGCGCGAGGCCCGCCGCCAGGTGCGCGCGGCCGCGCTGTCGATGCTGAAGCTGCGCACGGGGCGGCCCGGGCTGGTGCCGACGCCGGAGGAGGCCGAGGCGTACCCGTACTCCGCGGCCGAGCGCGAGTTCCTCGACGGCTGGCTGCGCAACGTCGTCCACGGCACCGCCGACGAGGTGCGCGCGGGGCTGGACGCGCTGGCCGCGCGGACGGGCGCGGACGAGCTGATGCTGACCTCCAACGCCCATGCGGGGGAGGCCAGAAGGCGCTCCTACGAGCTCGTCGCAGATGCGTACGGGCTCCCCGGGGGCGCCTCCTGAGCTGACGTACGGCGTGCGAACGGGGATTGGCTGGTTTGTTGCCGAAACCTTGCGCGCGCAACATTCAAGGGAGCCTTAAACCGCTCGTCACCCGGGGTGGCGAGCGGTTTTTCGTATGCGATCAAGGGCCTGACCAGAGGTTTTGTCTCGCGAGTGGTCTAGTCCTTGTTTGGTCCAAACCATTGACTCGGCCACGGAGCGACGGCTATCACTTCACCCAGCGCGCACCTCCCGTCTCCCTCCCACCTCCCCGGGGGCTGTTCATGCACATCCGTAAACCGCTTCTCGCGGCCATCTCCACCGCGGCCCTGGCCGCCGGCGCCCTGGCCGGTTTCGCCGGGCTCGGCACCGCCCAGGCCGCGGACGCCACCCCCAGCACCGGCGGCGTGAAGATCGCGTACTACGACCAGTGGAGCGTGTACGGCAACGCCTTCTACCCCAAGCACCTCGACACCCGGGGCATCGCCGGCAAGCTGGACGTCATCAACTACTCGTTCGGCAACATCCACCCCACCAACCTCACCTGCTTCGAGGCCAACAAGGCGGCGGGCGACGACAACAACCCCAACGCCGGTGACGGCGCGGGCGACTCGTACGCCGACTACCAGAAGTCCTTCAGCGCCGCGGACAGCGTCGACGGGGTCGCCGACAAGTGGGACCAGCCGATCGTGGGCGTCTTCAACCAGTTCAAGGAACTGAAGGCGAAGTACCCGCACCTGAAGATCAACATCTCGCTCGGCGGCTGGACCTACTCCAAGTACTTCCACGACGCCGCGCTCACCGACGCGAGCCGCAAGAAGTTCGTCAGCTCCTGCATCGACCAGTACATCAAGGGCAACCTGCCGGTCGAGGGCGGCTACGGCGGCCCCGGCACCGCGGCCGGCATCTTCGACGGCATCGACATCGACTGGGAGTACCCCGGCTCCTCCGGCGGCCACCTGGGCAACCACTACGGCCCCGAGGACAAGCAGAACTTCACGCTGCTGCTCAAGGAGTTCCGCACCCAGCTCGACGCCTACGGCGCGGCCAACGGCGGCAGGAAGTACATGCTGACCGCCGCCCTGCCGGCCGGCCAGGACAAGATCAAGTACATCGAGACGGACAAGATCGGCGCGTACCTCGACTACGCGAACATCATGACGTACGACATGCACGGCGCCTGGGACGGCGACGGGCCGACGTACCACCAGTCCCCGCTCTACTCCGGTGCCAACGACCCGACCGACCCGATCGCGCCGGGCACCGAGAAGTACAGCATCGACAACGCGATCGACTCCTGGATCGACGGCAACGCCGCCTACGGCATCGCCGGCGGCTTCCCGGCGAACAAGCTGACCCTGGGCTACGAGTTCTACTACCGCGGCTGGAAGGGCGTCCCCGCGGGCGCCGCCAACGGCCTCGCCCAGCCCGCGACCGGCGCCTCCGGCGTCCGCCCGGTCAGCCAGCAGGCCGGCATCGCCCACTACAAGGAGCTGGGCGGCATCGTGGACAACGCCGCCACCACCTTCTGGGACGACCAGGCCAAGGCCTCGTACTTCTACAAGGACGGCGAGTGGTTCACCGGCCTGAACCAGAAGTCGATCCAGGCCCGGGCCGACTACGCCCACCAGCGCGGCCTGGCCGGAGCGATGATGTACTCGCTGCTCGGCCTGGACGAGAACACCACCCTGCTCAACCAGATCGTCGCGGCCGTCGGCAGCTCCCCGAGCACCCCGCCCACCACGCCGCCGACCACGCCCCCGACGACCCCGCCCACGACGCCTCCGACGACCCCGCCGACCACGCCGCCCACCACGGGCTGCACGGCTCCCGCGTACGTCGCCGGCACCGTCTACACCGGCGGCCAGCAGGTCTCCCACAAGGGCCACAACTGGAAGGCCAAGTGGTGGACGCAGAACGAGGAGCCCGGCACCACCGGTGAGTGGGGCGTCTGGCAGGACCTCGGCGCCTGCTGATCCCCCCACCTCGCGCCGAGCGACGGAGCGCCCCGACCCCTCACACCCGGGGGGACGGGGCGCTGCCGTACGTGCCGGCGGGCGCACCGCCGTACGCGGCCCGGCCGATCATCTCCGCGATCCGCTCCGGCCCCACGGCCCGCGAGTACAACCAGCCCTGCCCGGTGTCGCAGCCCACCCGGCGCAGCCGCGCCGCCTGGCCCGCCGTCTCCACGCACTCCGCCGTCACCGTCAGCCCGAGCCGGTGCGCGAGCTGGACCAGGGCCTCCACGATCGTCTCGTCGGCCGGGTTGGGGTGGGCGCCCTCCTCGTAGCGGAAGCCGCGCACGAAGGAGCCGTCGAGCTTGAGCACCGAGACGGGCAGCCGGCTCAGGTAGGCGAGGTTCGAGTAGCCGGTGCCGAAGTCGTCGATGGCGATCCGCACGCCCATGTCGCTGAGCGCCTGGAGCGCCTGGAGCGGACGGCCCGCCGAGCCCATCACCGCGGACTCGGTCAGCTCCAGCTGGAGCAGCTCGGGCGCGAGCCCGGTCTCGGCGAGGATCTCCGCCACGTCGCCCACCAGGTCGGAGTCCCAGACCTGGCGTACCGCGACGTTGACCGAAACGAACACCGGCTCGTCGGACGGGTGGTCGAGCTGCCAGCGGCGGGCCTGCCGGCACGCCGTGCGCAGCACCCACTGCCCCAACTGCACGATGGAACCGTCCTCTTCCGCAATTCCGATGAACCGATTCGGCGTCAGCGTGCCGAACTGCGGGTGGTTCCATCGGGCGAGCGCCTCGACGCCGCGCACCGCGCCGCTCTCCAGGTCCACCAGCGGCTGGTACTCCAGCGTGAACTCCCCGCGCTCCACCGCCGGGCGGAGCGTGCTGGACAGCGCCTGCCGGGTCATCCGGTGGGCGTTGCGCTCGGGGTCGAAGAGGGTCCAGCGGGCCTTGCCGTCCGCCTTCGCCCAGTACAGCGTGGTGTCGGCGGCCTGCATCAGCCCGGTCGCCGAGGTCCCGGCACAGGTCCGCTCGACGACGCCGATCGACGCGGAGACCGAGAGCCGCTGGCCGGCGAGGTCGAAGGGCTCCTGGAGGGCCGCCAGCACGGACTTGGCCAGGTCGGCCAGCTGCTCGGTGCCGGTCGAGTCCTCCACGAGCAGGGCGAACTCGTCGCCGCCGAGCCGCGCCACCAGGTGCCCGCCCGGCCTCCCGTACCCGACCTGGTCCGCGCAGTGCGTCAGGCGGGCCGCCACGGCGGTCAGCAGGCGGTCGCCGACGCGGTGGCCCAGGGTGTCGTTGACCGCCTTGAAGCCGTCCAGGTCGAGGTAGCAGAGCCCGATCCGGCCCGTGCCGCCCCGGTCGTACGAGGAGGCCTCCAGGGCCGCGGAGAGGCGCTCGAAGAACAGCGCCCGGTTGGGCAGCCGGGTGACCGGGTCGTGCATCTGGAGGTGGCGCAGCCGGGCCTGGAGGTCGCGCCGGTCGCTGATGTCGGCGACGGACAGCAGGACGTCGGGCGTGCCGGGCACCGGGCCGAGGGTGACCTCGGTCCACAGCGAGTGCCCGTCGGGGTGCTTCAGCCGGCGGGTGCAGCGCAGCTTGGCCTGCCGCCCGCGGAGCACCTCCAGGTACGCCTGCCAGGTACGGGCCTCGGCCGCGAGGTCGACCAGCTCCGCGGCGGACTGTTCGACCAGGGAGTGCGTCTCCGTGCCGAGCAGTTGGGCCAGGGCGTGGTTGGCGGCCACCACCTGGCCGTCCCGGTCGACCACCGCCATCGGCAGGTGGGCCGCGTTGAATGCTGCCCGGTAGTCGCGCAGTTCGGCAGCGGACCGGCCGACGTGATGACGTTGCGTAGTCGTTGGCCGGAGGCTGTCGGCCGCTGAGCCGGGTCCTTCTGGGGTTCCGCTCACCGTTCGCTCCCGCAGTGCAGTTGTCTCGGCAGTTGTCTCGGCAGGTCGGTCCGGAACCGCCGGCCGGATGAGGGGAGACCGCCCGGAGGCCGTGTCCGCGCAGGAAAGTGTGCCGATCATAGAGGCTGCCGGGAGGGGCTATCCAGCGCCGGCGCCGCGCGTTCCGTTACCCGGATGGGCGGTAGCGCTTCCAGGATCGATCGTTTCTGCGCGGCTCTGTGCGGCTCTGCGCGGCTGTGAACGCCCTGCGCTGCGACCTGATCGGCTGTGACGTTCCGTAAGGCAGCGCGCCGCCCTTCCGCTCACTCGTGTGGGGCACTGGAACAGGACATAAGGCAATGAAGCGGCACAAGGTGGATGGACTGACCCAAACCATCACCGGAGGTCGACGTGCCGCGACAGCAGACACCCGGGGGAGTGGAGCGTTGCCGCGCGCGCAGTACGGCGGCGGCCCTCACCTCCCTGACGGCCCTCGCCGCCATGTCGCTCGTCGCGGGCCCGGCGGAGGCCGTCGCCCCCGGCGCCGGCCCCTGCGCCCTCACCCGCACGTCCGCCCACCACTCCCTGGGCCTGGACACCTGGAACGGCGACTACCCGAAGCCGGTGCGCTCACTCGACGCGGTGATGGTCTTCCTCTCCTTCCCCGACGCCGTCCCGGCGACCACCCCGCAGGAACTGACGGGCGACTACTTCCCCGCGACCAGCGAGTTCTTCGAGCGGGCCTCCTACGGGAAGTTCCGGCTGGTGCCGCACCCGCAGGAGCGGTGGGTCCGGATGCCCAAGCCGTCCGGCGCGTACCGGATAAAGCGTGACTGGGCGCCCGGCGACCGCGCCTCCTACCTCAGGGACGCGGTGGCGGCCGCGGACCGGGAGGTCGACTTCAGCCGGTACGACATCGTCTACTTCGTGGCCGACCCGGACGCCCCCGGCGTCGACTCCGACGCGACGAAGGTGGTCAACTTCGACCGGCCGCTGCGCGCCGACGGCTCCGACCTGCGCAGGATCGTCACCGTCTTCGAGAAGCACCCGCCGGACCGCAACGTCCTCGCCCACGAAACCGGCCACGTCTTCGACCTGCCCGACCTCTACCACCGGCCCACCGACGGCAAGGGCGACTGGGACACGTACGTCGGCGACTGGGACGTCATGGGCAGCCAGTTCGGCCTGGCGCCCGACCTCTTCGCCTGGCACAAGTGGAAGCTGGGCTGGCTCGGGCCGGACCAGGTGGACTGCGTCCAGGGCGGTACGTCCCTGCACACGCTCCAGCCGCTCGGCCAGCCCGCGCCGCGCGGCGCCGTCGGCGGTACCCGGCTCGCGGTGGTCCGTACGGGCCCCAACAGCGCGGTGGCCATCGAGGCGCGCGGCTCCGCCGGGAACGACGAGGACACCTGCGCCGAGGGCGTGCTGGTCTACAAGGTCCGCAACGAGGCCGCCTCGGGCCGCGGCCCCGTCGAGGTGATGGACGGGCACCCGGACAGCGAGGCCTGCTGGGACCGCTCCGTGTACCCGCCGCTGGCGGACGCGCCGCTGGAGGTGGGCGAGGCGTACACCGTGCCGGGCGAACGGGTCCGCATCGAGGTGGCCGACCGCACGCCTTCCGGCGCCTACACCGTCAAGATCACGACCTGACGGGCGGCGGGCCGCCCGCCGCGAGTCGGCCGCGCAGGTCGGCAAACGAAGAAGCCCCTCGCTGCTGCGAGGGGCTTCTTCCGTCGGTGCGCCGCCAGGGACTCGAACCCCGGACCCGCTGATTAAGAGTCAGCTGCTCTAACCAACTGAGCTAGCGGCGCCTGCTGACGTCGTAGACATTAGCACCCTCATCCGCCGGAGGAAAAATCGATACGCGCACGGCCTCGGCGGACGCCGCCCTGGCCGCCCGCACGCAGGCCCACAGCAGCACCTCGGGGCCCGGCAGCCAGGGCTGCCGCGTGTCGGGGGCCACCAGCCAGCGCGAGGGCCCGCCCGGCGCCCCCGCGGCCAGCGCCGGCACGGTCACCGCGTCCCCGCGGCCGTGGCACAGCGGCGCCGGAATCGCCTCGCCCCACTCCTCCCAGTCCAGCAGCGAGGGCAGCCGCTGGGCCGTCCCGGGCGCGGCGAAGAGCAGCATCCGCCCGCGGTGCACCGCCACCGGCCCCGAACCGGGCCCCGCCTCCCACAGCTGGTCCAGCATCCGCCGGCCGAAGACCACCGGGACGTTCACCACGTCGAAGGCCGTGCCGCAGGGCAGCACCGCGGGAGCGGTCGGCCGGGACTCCCACAGCGAGAGGGTGCTGCGCGGGTACGCCGAGGCGGAGGCCAGCCACGCGGCGCCCGGCGGGGTGACGGCCGCGGCCGGGTGCGCGGCGGGACGCGCGTCCTCGGCGGCCAGCAGGCCGAACAGGTCGAACTCTTCGGTGCCGGTGGCGGTGCCGCAGCCGGACGTCTCTTCGCGGGTCTCTTCGCGCAGCCAGGAGTTCATGACTCCATGTGTACCGGGTGTGGCGAACTCCTCTCGGAGAGTTGCCGAAAACCGGGACGCCGGAGGCGCGGGACCGGTACCTTGCCCCCTCGGCATATGCCAGCACCCCGTGCCCGGACGGGCCACGGGGTGCCGGAAGCGCGCTCAGCGCGGTCGCGAGGTACCGGTCAGTGGTGGCTCTCGCCCTCGCCGCGGAGCAGCCCCTCACCGAACTCGATCATCTTCTTCGCGTAGTCCTCGGTCCAGGCCGCGCTCTCCGCGATCGCCGCCGCGGACAGCCGGTCGAACCGGCGCGGATCCGCGAGCTGCGCCGCCGCCACCGCCTGGAACTCGATCGCCCTGTCGTGCGCGGCGCGGAACGCCAGGGTCAGCTCGGTGGCGCGGGCGAGCAGCGCCCGGGGGTCGTCTATCGACTCCAGGTCGAAGAAGTGCTCCGGGTCCGCCACCGCTTCCGCGGGCTCGAAGAGCAACTGCGCGGGCCGCAGCCTCCGCTCCCGCTCGGCCTCTGCCATCCGTGTCCTCCTGACGTGCTGCGTGCGATCCGTGCTTCCGGGCCACCCTCCATTGTCCAACGCCGCGCAAGAGGACCCCGGCGGCCGAGCCCGGCGGCACCCCCGCCCCGGTCAGGGGCGCCAGGGGACGCGGTGGCCGCTGAAGGCCGGTTCGATGTGGTGGGGGACGTAGAGGACTCGTTCATCTCGGGTGCGGTCCGCCCCGAGGAGCGGCCTGGCCTCGGCAGGTGGATGCGTGAGCCGCTCTGGTACGAGTGGGACGCGATCATGGTCACTTCTCTGGATCGCGTCACTCGCGACCAGACGCACTGGGAGATGTTCGCGGACAAGTGCTACCGGGGTGGCAAGGAAGTCATCTGCCTGGACGACCCCGCGCTGGACATCACCCCCGGCAATGGCCGGATGATCGCCTACATCAAAGCGACGCAAGCGCAGGAGTACCGGGAAGCCATCGTGCAGTAGCGCCGGAACCAGACTCGGTACTACCGCGATGAATCCCTGTGGGGTGGCGGTACTTGGCCCTTCGACTACCGCCCGGTCCTCACCGAGTACCAGGGCGGGCAACGCTACAAACTGGTCATCGACCCTGTGACAGGGCCCCTGATCCGTGAGGCGTACGAGCGAATCGGCGTCCAGGGGTGGAGCATGAGTCGCCTCTGCGAGGACTGGAACAAGCGGGGTGGCCTCACGTCGCAGGACTACCAGCGGAGTGTGAACGCAGACGAGAAGAAGGTCGGCGTGAAGGCGGCCATCAAGGGAACCAGGTGGACGCTTCCACCTTGGGGAAGATTCTGAAGAAGCCGATCCTTCAAGGGATCGCCATGCACAAGGGCGAGCCACTTCTTCGTGACGGCATTCCGGTGCGGTGGGCAGACCCAATCCTCGGTGATGAGGAATTCGCCAATTTGCAGGTAGCCGTTACCGCACTCGGTCGGCATCGTGCAGGCATCAAGTCCAACGCATCTCCGATGGCGGGTGTTCTCCACTGTCCGTGCGGAAGGAAAATGTATGAGAACAGCTCGGTAGGGAAGGAACGAGGAAATCATGGAACGCCAGTATGTCCCAGGTCGGGATAATAGGAAGAAGATCAAGGCACCGGCCAGACCTACGCCGAAAAGTGGTCCACCATGAGAGGTTGGAAGGAGCGGGGGCCGTTCCTTCGCGAGGCCGGCTTTCGACTCTTCGTCTGGGGGCACCCCAAGGAGAAGGGGCGAGACCTGGCTGTCTATGTCATCTCTCCATGCGCGGGCTGCTTTGGCTGCTCTGCCACCCGAGAAGCACTCCCTGGCTCTGCGGATGCTCATGGACGAAGTGACCGGGCCCTGAGACCGCACATGCCCTACGGTCGCCACGAGACGCGGTGGTTGGACCAGGAGTCCCACGTGGTCATCATCGCCTCCCAGCCGTCCGGGAACTTGACCGTCACGCCCAGTTGGACTGGGTCGGTCGACGGGTGTTCGTCCAGGAGTTCCGCCACGCCCGCGCGGCAGACCACCACGCACGCGTGGCGGTGCCGGGAGGCCAGGACGCACAGGCGGCCCGTCTCCAGGTGGAAGGCGGTGGCGTCCGGCCGCCCCGACAGGGGGTGCAGCACCACCGTCAGGTCGTACTCGCGGCCTTGGAGGCGGTTGGCGGTGTCCACCGTCACGCCCGTCACGCCCAGTTCCGCCAGGGCCGCGCGGACCGCCGCCGCCTGGTCGCGGTGCGCGGTGCCGACCGCGATCCGCTCGGCCGTGACCGGCACCGGCCCGTCGGACCGCTCCGAGACGGCCACCGTGCCCCGGTCCAGCACCCGGCGCACCACCAGCGCCACCGCCCGCACCGCCTCCGGGTCGGTGCGCGGGGTGTGCCGGGCCGGCAGCTCCAGCAGCCCCCACCCCGACTCGGCCGCCTCGTCCAGCACCCGGTCGGGCCCCGAGCCGTCGGACGCCACCCCGAAGGACAGCCGCCGGTCACCCGGACCGGTGCCGCTGCGGAACGGCGTGTACGGGTAGAACGCGCCCGACACCAGCGGCGCGGCCGACGCCGGGAGCCGCCACGAGACCGGCAGGCGGTGCTGCGGCAGCTGCGGGTTGTGCGCCAGCAGCGTGGCGACGGCGCTCGCCGAAGGGTCGTACGACAGCCCGGCCCACTGCTCGGCGCCCACCACGCTGAACGGGTCCAGCTGGCCGGGATCCCCCACGAACAGCGCGCGCTCGAACAGCCCGGCCACGGCCAGCAGCGCGTCCGAACGCATCTGGTACGCCTCGTCGACGATCGCATGCTCCCACGGCTCGACGCCCTGCACGTGGGCCCACTTCGCGGCGGTGGAGATCACCACCGGCAGCCCGTCCAGCTCCCCCGCCTTGCTGGACAGGGAGACCGAGGGCAGCTCGGTCAGCGCCGGGTCGTAGGACTCGGCGTCGCTGCTGTGCAGGCGCCCCACCCGCAGCTCCGGGTCCTTCTCGTGCAGCCGCAGCACCAGATCGTCCACCTGGGCGTTGGTCTGGGCGACCACCATCAGGCGCCGCCCGGCCGCCGCCAGCTCACGGGCGGCCCGCACCACGAGCGTGGACTTGCCGGCCCCGGGCGGGGAGTCGACGACCACGCCGCGGTGCCGGCCGTCCATCGTGTCGCGCAGGATCGCGCGGGTGGCCTCGGCCGCGGCGGCTCCGGGGTCGAAGTCCGTGGCGGATGCGGTCGGGGTCACGGCAGGTCCTCGGCGGTCGGGGTCGGCACGCCCGCGGCCGGGCGCAGCAGGTCCTCGGCGGTCGGCGTCACAGCAGGTCCTCGGCGGTCACGGCGTCCGGGGCCTCGGCCGTCGTACGGGCCGACGGCGGTCCGCCGTGGGTCCAGGGCGTGTCCTCGGGCTCGGGCAACCTGGGGCCCGTACGGCTGTCGTGCTCGAAGAGCGTCCAGCAGACCCGGTCGCCCTTCTCCGGCACCGACCCCGGCTCGGGGTCCCGGCTCCGGCCCATCTTGTCCAGCAGCCGCAGGACCAGCCCGCCGCCCTCCTGCTCGTACCGCACGAACGCGGCGCTCTGCGGGCGGCCGTCCAGCGAGCGGTAGACCTTCGCGCCGGGCGCGAGCCGTGGCTGGTCCTCGGTGGCGACGGTCACCAGCGGGCGCGGGCTGGGCCGCTTGGACTCCGTCCACTCCATGACGACCTCGGTCACCTCGCCCGCGAACGCCTCGCCGGCCAGCCGGCACCCCGCCATCACCAGCGGGTCGTCCAGCGCCTCCTGCGCGTCCAGCTTCGCCTGCTCGCTCTCGCGGCGCGCCAGCTTCTGCGCGGCCGTGACCGCGTCGTCCACCCGCGGCTGCGGCGGCTCGCCGGCCCTGATGCGGTCGCGGTGGGCCGTGTACGACCAGCGGTCGCCGGTCCAGCGGTCCTCGGCCCGCTCGCCGGGCGGCAGCGCGCGCAGCAGGTCGAGCGCCCGCCACACCGCCCACCAGGTGGGCCGCAGCTGCTCCGCGACCAGCCGCCGCACCTCCCGGCCGGCGCGCAGCACGGCCTCCTCGTCCCGGGGGCGGGCGGCGCGGGCCGCGTCGTACCGGGCCATGGCCGGGGCCAGCAGGCGGTTGTCGAAGGCGGGGTCGGTGGCGGGACCGGCGGGCGGCCAGAGCAGCTGGCCCCGCTCGTCCCGGCCCAGCTCGGCGCGGAGGGCCCGCTCCGCGCCGGACTCTCCCTCCGCGGGGTCGATCCAGCCGAGCAGCGCACCGAGGTGCTGGTCCTCCAGGTTGCTCTGGCCGGTGGCCCAGTGCCGGCCGAGCAGGTCGGTGGCGGCGAGCAGCATCGAGGAGCCGGGCACGCGGGCGCGCTCGCCGAGGTGGGTGAGCCAGCGGCCGAGCAGCGGGATGCGCGGCGGGGCGGGGTACGGCGTGTCGGGGTCCTGCTCGGCGGTGCGGCGGAAGCGCATGGAGCGGCCGAGCAGGCGTACGTACTCCACGCCGGCCCGGTTGGGGACGACGATCTGGGGTGCGTCCGTGCACAGCTCGGTGGTGACCTTGACCCGCTTGCCGGTCTCGGGGTCGGTCTCGGTCCGCTCGGCCGGCTCCACCTCGTCGGCGAAGCCGTCGACGTACGGCAGGACGGCGTCCGCCAGCTCCGCCAGGAACTCCCAGCGCAGGTCGCGGTCCCGGGGCTGCGGGACCACGAGCAGCCGGGGCTCCTCGGGGTCGGTGCCGACCAGCGCGCCGAGCGGGGCGCCCGCCTCGCCGGCGGTGGTCAGCGGTACGAGGACCAGCGGCCGCGGCGCCAGGTGGCGGTGGCGCACCGTCGCGAGGGGGACGGCACGTCCGTCCCGTACCGCCTCCAGCCGGGCCAGGGTGCTCAGCAGGGGCATCAGGGGACCTCCGGGGAGTCGGGCGCGGCGGCGGGGGTGCCGGCGGCCGGCGGCCGGGGGCGGGCGGCGGCTTCGGCCAGGGCCTCGGCGCGCAGCCGGGCGGCCCGCCGCAGGGCCTCGGCGGCGGGGTCCTCGGGCCCGTCGGGCGCGCGGGACCCGGCGGCTTCGAGGGCCTCGGCCACGGTGGTGAGCGCGCCCAGCTCCCCGCGCACCGAGCGGCCGAGGGCGGTGACGGAGCCGTCCTCGCGGGCCCGCTCACGACAGTGGAAGGCCAGCTCGCAGGCGGCCAGGCACTCGGGTGCGTAGGCGGCGGAGACGGACTCGACGGCGGCGGTGAGTTCCTCGCGGGGGCGCTCGGGGTCGAAGCAGGTGCCCTCGGCCAGGCCCTCGGCCAGTTCCTCGACCCGGGTGAGGCGCTCCAGCTGGCGGCGGGTGACGGAGCGCTGCCTGCGGATGTCGACGGATGCCGCCGTCGGCAGGTTGGAGAAGTCCTTGGGGCAGACCAGCAGCACCGACTGGTCCACGGCCGAGCCCTCCACGAGGCCCGCGATCCGCTCCAGGGCGAGGACGTACACGGCGGACTGGCGGGCGGCGGCGCCGACCTTGGCGGGGTCCGCGGTGCCGTCGACCATCGGGAAGGACTTGATCTCCACGACCGTCCAGCGGCCGTCGGGTCGGACCACGACGGCGTCGGGCTCCAGGAAGGCGGGGGTTCCGGCCACCTCCAGGGCCAGCATCGGGTGGTCGAGCAGCGCCCAGGCGCCGGCCTCGGTGGCCTCGCGGAGGGCGAGCGCGGTGCGGGCGGCGCGGCCCTCGGGGCCGACGGCGGTCAGGTCGGGGAGGAGCACCTCGCCGGGGACGGGGGTGGGGAGCGCGGGGCCGGAGCGGTGCTCGGCGAGCAGCCGGATCAGCTCCCGGCCGCCGTCGGCCTTGACCCGGGCCTCGAAGGAGTTGCCGCGGACGATCGCGAACTGGGACTGGCCGAAGGCCGCGGGGGAGCCGAGCGCCTCCGCGAGGCGGTTCTTGTCCACCCCGGCGCCGTCGAGGAGCGCGCGTCTGCGGCACCCCGGGTTGGCCGCGAGGGCGGCCAGGGCGCGGGCGTCGAGGGGCCGGGGTGGCACCTGTGGTCCGCGCAGTTCGGCCAGCCGCCGGCGCAGCGGCGGCCGCGGGTCGGGGGTTCCGTCGGGTGGGTAGACGCTCACGCGCGGAAGTCTCCCATCCGCCACTGACAGTGGGTGGTCGTCCGCGCTTTTCGCGTGCGGGATGATGGAGGGGTTATCCGTTTTGCCCGTTTATCCGTTTGTTCCGTTTGTGTCGGGTGCCGAACGTGCGCGAACCGCGCCCGGCAGGACGTCACACCGGCCGGAACCCGCGGTTCCTCGCGTCTGGAGAGTCCTCATGGCACCCCGCATCCTCCTGGCCCGTCACGGACAGACCGCCTGGTCCCTGTCCGGGAAGCACACGGGCCGGACGGACGTCCCGCTGCTGGACGAGGGGCGGCAGGGGGCGAAGCTGCTGGGTGCGCGCCTGGCGCGGGAACCCTTCGCCGGACTGCCGGACGTGGAGGTCCGCACCAGCCCGCTGGTGCGGGCCAGCGAGAGCTGCGAGCTGGCCGGCTTCGGGGACCGGGCGGAGCCCTGGGACCTGCTCATGGAATGGCACTACGGCGCGTACGAGGGGATGACCCCCGCCGAGATCCAGGCCGTCCGCCCGGGCTGGCTCATCTGGCGCGACGGCGTGCCGGACGGCGAGGCGGTCGCCGACATCTCCGCCCGCGCCGACCAGGTGATCGAGTGGGCCCGCTCCGCCGACCGCGACGTGCTGGTCTTCGCGCACGGCCACTTCCTGCGCACCCTCGGCGCCCGCTGGCTCGGCGAGCCCGCCTCCTTCGGCGCGCGCCTGCGCCTGGAGCCGACCTCGCTGTCGGTGCTGGGCTGGGCGTACGGGATGCCGGCCCTGGAGCGCTGGAACGACACCGGGCACCTGACTGTCTGACGGGGTGACCGGCCGAAGGGGTGCGGCCCGACGGCCGGTCACCCCGTCAGACCGCCGCGTGCCTGGTCAGGAACGACGCCACCCGGGGCGAGCGCTGGTGCGGCACCAGCGTCCGGGCGGTCGCCCCCAGCATCGACTGCACCCGCGAGGACTGCACCTCGCCGAGCAGGTCCAGCACCCGGTGGCCGGCTGCCGCCGCCTCGTCCGGGGCGCCCGCGTGGGCCAGGTCCCCGGCCAGCTGCGAGGTGTACAGGGCCACGTTCCGCGCGAAGTGCGGGTCCTGGAGACCGGCCGCGCGGCGGGCGTGCCGGGCCGCGCGGGACCACTCCGACAGCGCGGACCAGCACTGCGCCTCCAGCAGCTCCAGCTCCGCTTCCCCGAAGAAGGACATCCACTCCGGGTCCGCCGGCGACGCCCCCTTGGCGAACAGCGTGTGGGCCCGGCCCAGCGCGTCCTCGCAGGACCTGCGGTCCCGGAGCAGTGCCCAGCCGCCCGCCTCCCGCAGCGTGAGCAGCGAGAGCAGCCGGGGCGAGGAGAGGCCGCGCGCCGCCCGCTGGCCCGCCTCCGCCGCCCGGATCGCCTCGCGGGGGCGGCCCGTGTCCCGGGCCAGGAAGGCCATGTTCGAGAAGGCGTGCGCCTCCAGGCCCGCGTCGCCGGAGACCCGGGCGGTGGCCAGCGCCTCCGCGTAGTGCGAGCGGGCGTCGTCCAGCCGCCCCGAGTCGTGGGCCAGCCAGCCCACCGAGAGGGCCAGCTCGCCCGCGCCCGCGTGCAGCCGGTCCTCCGTGGACTGCCGGGTGGCGCCCGCGTCGAGCAGGGCGTAGGCCGCCCGCAGCGGCTCGGCCGCCCGGCGGTAGAGGCCGTCGGCGCCGTGCCGGTCGTCCAGCAGCCGGATGCGGCGTACGGCCTCCTCGACCGCGGCGGCCTCGGCCTCGCCGGCCCGCCGGGGCAGGGCGCGCCGCTCCGCCGCCTGCGCGGGTACGGGGCCCAGGGCGGGGGCGAACCCCAGCGTGGCGGCCGCCACCGTGGCGGAACCGCCGGTCATGAACGCGCGACGCAACACGTCGCTCTCCTCAGGTGGGACAGGGGCGGCGGCCGACCGTGCCCCCCGGCCACGCACGGATTCGCGGGCCGAGAAGCCCAGGTCGGCCAGCGTCCGCCCGGGGAACATGTGCAGGAAGACCCGCTCGTACGCGTAGTTGGGGCAGCGGATCTCACCCGCCTCCACCCGCCCGATGTACCGGGCGTCGCACGAGACCGACTCGCCGATCTCGCGGGCCGCCCGCCGCACCGCCGCCGCGAACTCGCCCGCGGACCGCCGGCCGCGCAGCCTGCGGAAGGCAAGGTTGGGGGTCGCGGGGGAGGTTGGTGACGACGCCATGGCCGTGCCCTCTCTGGCGAAGTGCTGCCGCCGGTACGTGTGGGGGTCCGGCGCGCAAAAACGTACCGGCCGGAAGGGGTACGGCAACCGGTGTTTAGCTACAAACGGGATATCTCACCCGCGATCCGCCATGAACTGCCATCCTTTGCGGCGGCCTGTCGCCGCACCCGTTGACGACCCCGCGCGTTGAACCATGAGGAGCGGGAGATGTCTCCCGGCCGGTACGAGAGGGTTGGCGAACTGCTGCGGATCGAGTGGCCAGGAGTGTGTGTAGCGGTGCATGAGTGTGGTCTCCGCCGTGGTGTGGGAAGCGTGCGCGATCGGCAGGGATCGGATTGTCAGTGGTGGCCGGCAGGTCCTGGGTGTTGATCACGAAGGGGGGAGCGGTGCAGCGAGATCAGAAAAGGCAACTGCGTGTCATCGCTGACCCCTTTGTCGCGCTCGGCCCGTCCGGAGTGGCGATACGCGACTTCCTGGGGCACCTCACCGACGTGGACGAAAAGGTGTTGCGGCTGGTCGGCGAACACCTCGGACATCTCGCCTCGCTGGACCTCAAGAACCGCTGCGCAGACGGCCCGGACCACAACTCGGATACGTGGGCGGCGCGGAAGCAGGGCTTGACGGCCGACTCCTCGTCCCGCTGGGCCGGGAGTGTCACGAAGTCCACCCACGATCAGTGGGCGCTGTCCCGCCGCTGCCAGCTCGCCCACATCCAGTCCCTGGAGGCCGGTGTGCGGATGCTGATGCACCGCCTGTCCCAGCCCATCGGGGAGAAGGGCACCAAGCGGGCACCCGGCGGATACCGCTCCAAGAGCGAGTGGTTCAACAAGTCCCGCCGCCTGGCCACGCTGGAACACCGCCTCGATGTCGCCCGCGCTGAGCGTGAGGCAGGTGTCGTGCATGTCGTGCGCGGCGGCCGACGCCTGCTCAACACCCGTCACAACCTCGAAGCTGCCCAGCTCACCGCCGAGCAGTGGCGGCAGCGGTGGGAAACCGAACGGTGGTTCCTCGCCGCCGACGGCGAGTCCGGCAAACGCTTCGGCAACGAGACCATCCGCGTCACCCCTGACGGCGAGATCAGCATCAAGCCCCCGGCACCGCTCGCCGACCTGGCCAACGCCAAGCACGGCCGGTACGTCCTCGCCTCCAAGGTCGCCTTCCGGCACCGGGGCGCCGAGTGGCGCGACCGCATCGAGGGCAACCGTGCCGTGGCGTACCGCATCCACTACGACGTGGAACGCGGACGCCGGTACCTCACCGCCTCGTGGACGAAGCCCGTCATCAAAACGATCCCGCTGGAGACGGCACGGGCTGAGGGCATGGTCGGTGTGGACACCAACACCGACCACTTCGCCGCCTACCAGCTCGACCCACACGGCAACCCTGTCGGCGACCCCAAGCGCTTCTTCTACGACCTCACCGGCACCGCCGACCACCGCGACGCCCAGATCCGGCACGCCATCAGCCAACTGCTGCACTGGGCAAACCGCTGCGGCGTCAAAGCCATCGGCATCGAGAACCTCGACTTCACCGCCGAGAAGACCCGCGAGAAGCACGGCCGGCGCAAGAGGTTCCGGCAGCTCATCTCCCGCATCCCCACCGGCAAGCTCAAAGCCCGGCTCGTCTCCATGGCCGCCGAGCACGGCCTGTCGATCGTCGCCGTCGACCCGGCATACACGTCGATGTGGGGCGATCAGCACTGGCGTGAGCCCCTGACCAGCAACAAGCGAAAGATGTCCCGACACGATGCCGCTGGCATCGCGATCGGGCGACGCGCCCTCGGACACCCGATCCGGCGACGGACGGCACCGCCCCCGCAACACCAGAGTGATGCCGCGGGGCATCGGACCGCCCAGGCCGCACCGGATGCACCAGGGCGTGAGGGAACCCGCCCGCCCGTCACGGAACGTGCACACGATGCACGTCGCCGGACGGGGACACAGCGAACGCGGGCAACCAGCGCATCCAACACCGTTCGGGATGCGTGCAGTTCCGGGAGCTGGCAGCAAATGTCACTCCTGGACACTGTTTAGGAACGGTCCGATGTCGGAGACAGCCCTGGAGGCCGAACGCATGGAAACCCGCAGCGGCGGGAGCGGCGAGGACACCGCCCCCGACCTCGTCACCGTCCCCGCCCGGCAGGGCCTGGAGGCGGTGGACATCATCCGCCGCGCCGCGGCGGCGGTCGGCGTCGGGCCCGTGCTCCACGACGGAGCGGACGACACCCTGGGCTTCCTGGTGCCGCACGGCACCGCCGACGGCTGGGACCTGCCGGGCAGCGCCTGTACGCACACCTCGGGCCGCGGGCTGCGCATCGAGCAGCCGCCCGCCCCCGAGGGACCGCAGTGGCTGCTGCCGCCGGAGGCCGTGGAGCCCGTCACCGACCCCGAGGTGCTGCGCGCGGCCCTCGGCGAGGCGGCCCGCCTGATCGAGGCCGCCGACCAGCTGACGCGGTGACCCGGTGACCGGTGGCCCAGTGGCCCGGTGACCACCCGGGCCCGGCGCCCGCCTCGGGCCGCGGCCCCTCCGCCCCGCCTCGGTGCGGCCCGGCAGCCGCCCCCGGCCCGTCTCGGTGCGGCCCGACCCCGAACCCCCGGTTCCCCGGCCCGCCCCCGGAAGGCTTGGCCCCCGGCCCCAGGCCCGCCCCCGCCCCGCCCCCGGCCAGGGATAATGGCCGGATGGCCAGAGAACGGCGCGGCAGCCGCCCGCGCACCCCGGAAGCAGTCGTCGAGCAGGTGGACGGCGGGCTCGCCGAGCTGGCCCCCGACCGCGAGCGCGCGAACGCCTGGACCCTCCTGATCGACGGCGCCCCGCAGTCCCACGTCGACCTCGACGACCCCACGTACCTGGATTTCGCCTACCAGCGCCGCATCGGCCACGTCATCGACCTGGCCGCCCCGGCCCGCCAGTCCCTCAACGTCGTGCACCTCGGCGGCGGCGCCTTCACCCTCGCCCGGTACGTCGTGGCCACCCGCCCCCGCTCCACCCAGCAGGTCGTGGAGATCGACGGGCGCCTGGTCCAGCTGGTGCGGACCCACCTCCCCCTCGACCCCGGCGCCCGCATCCGGGTCCGGTCCGTCGACGCCCGCGCCGGCCTGGCCAAGGTCCCCGACGGCTGGGCGGACCTGGTCGTCGCCGATGTCTTCAGCGCCGCCCGCACCCCGGCCCACCTGACCAGCACCGAGTTCCTCGACGAGGTGCGCCGCGCCCTGTCGCCCACCGGCTGGTACGTCGCCAACCTCGCGGACGGCCCCCCGCTGGCCCACCTCCGGGGCCAGATCGCCACCGCCGCCGTGCGCTTCCCCGAACTCGCCCTGGCCGCCGACCCGGTGGTCTTCCGCGGCAAGCGCTTCGGCAACGCCGTGCTGGTCGCGGCCGACCAGCCGCTTCCGGTCGCGGAACTCACCCGCCGGGTCGCGAGCGACCCGCACCCCGGCCGCGTCGAACACGGCCGCGGCCTGGTCGACTTCACCGGCGGCGCGACCCCGGTCACCGACACCGCAGCCGCCCCCTCCCCGCCCCCGCCGCCCTCCGTGTTCCGCTGACCCATCGGGAGGACCCTCGTGGCCGACCTGACACCTGACGACAGGCGACGGCTGCACCACTTCGCGGAGCAGATCGCGGAACTGGCGGAGCACCACGAGGGCCGGTGGAAGGTGCAGACGAGCGATGGCCGGATCCTCGTCGCGATGATGATCCCGACCGCCCCCCCCACGGACTGAACGTCCACGCTGAAGAGCTACCCGTCCGACTGGTAGGTCTCCACCAGCGGCGGGTGGTCGTGCCAGGTGCAGAAGACCGACATCTCGCGGCCGTCGCGGGTGAAGGTGACGCGGATCCAGGTGGGCTGCTTCCAGACCTGCATGCGCCAGCCCGCGTCCGGGGTGGCGTTGACCAGTTCGGCCGAGGTCGTGCCCAGGTCGAAGACCACCCGCCCGCCCTCCACGGCGTAGCTCTTCACGGTGCCGGAAGAGCCCGACGAGCCCGACGAGCCGTACGTGTCCGGGGCCGGGCGCGCGGTGCTGTGCTTCGGCTTCGGCGTGGCCGGGCGGGTGGTGGCCGGGGGCGGCGGTGCCGACGGGCTCGGCCGGGCCGAGGGCGGCCGTGAAGGTGTGGGGGAGGGCGGTGGCGCGACCCCGTGCGTGGAGGAGGACAGGGCGCCCGCGGAGAGCGGGAGGGCGCGCGGAGGGTCGTACGCGGTGCCCGACATGACCGTGTGCACGCCCCACCACGACAGGGTCACCGCGGCGCCGGTCGCCAGGGTCCACGCCAACACGTGTACAAGTCCTCTGTGCATCAGGGCACATACTGCACCACACGCCCCAGGGGTGCACCGACACCCCCGAGGGTCCCGCGAGTTCCCCCGTATGGCGTACGGTGCCGCCCATGGCAAGTGTGCTCGTGGTCGAGGACGACCAGTTCGTACGTTCCGCCCTCATCCGGCACCTGACCGAGGCCGCCCACACCGTGCGGAGCGTCGGCACGGCTCTGGAGGCGCTGCGCGAGGTGGCCCACCACCGGTTCGACGTGGTCATCCTGGACCTCGGCCTGCCCGACCTCGACGGCGCCGAGGCCCTGAAGATGCTGCGCGGCATCACCGACGTACCCGTGATCATCGCGACGGCCCGGGACGACGAGGCCGAGATCGTGCGCCTGCTCAACGACGGCGCGGACGACTATCTGACGAAACCGTTCTCCGTGGAGCACCTGTCCGCCCGGATGGCCGCCGTGCTGCGCCGGTCGCGGGCCGCGGCCGGCGCCGAGCCGCCCTCGCGGGTGCTGCGGGTGGGCGGGCTGGCCATCGACCCGCTGCGCCGCTCGGCCGAGCTGGACGGCGCGGTGCTCGACCTGACCCGCCGGGAGTTCGACCTGCTGGCCTTCCTCGCCGGACGGCCCGGCGTGGTCGTCGCGCGCAAGGAACTGCTGGCCGAGGTCTGGCAGCAGTCGTACGGCGACGACCAGACGATCGACGTGCACCTGTCCTGGCTGCGCCGCAAGCTGGGCGAGACGGCCGCCAAGCCCCGGTACCTCCACACCCTCAGGGGAGTGGGCGTCAAGCTGGAGCCGCCGCTGTGAGGTGGGCGCTGGTGAAGGTGTGCCTCGCGGTCACCGTGATGGTGGTCGTGGCCTTCGCCGTACCCCTCGGTCTCGTGGTGCAGGAGATGGCGCGGGACCGGGCCTTCTCCAACGCCGAGCGGCAGGCGGCCGCCATCGGCCCCACCCTCTCGATCACCACCGACCGCCGCCAGCTGGCCAAGGCCGTCGCCTCCACGCAGATGGGCGCCGCGGACCGGATGGCCGTGCACGTGCCCGCCGTACCGGCCGATCCCGGCGCCGGCGTGGCCGGGGCCGGCCCGGTGGACGTGGGCCGCGGCTGGGCGGGCCCCGGTCAGGTGGCGGACACCCGGCGGCTGGGGCGGGCCACCACCATGGCCGTCGCGGGCGGCGGTTTCGTCCTGCTCCAGCCCACCGCCATCGGCTCGGGCGGGATCGCGATCGTGGAGGTCTACGTCCCGGAAGGCGAGGTCAGCAACGGCGTCGGCACCGCCTGGCTGGTGCTGGCGGGCGTGGGCCTCGCGCTGGTCGTCGGCTCGGTGGCGGTGGCGGACCGGCTCGGCGTACGCATGGTCCAGCCCGCCGGCCGCCTCGCGCACGCCGCACAGGAGCTGGGGGAGGGCCGCCTGGGCGCCCGGGTGCCCGAGGAGGGGCCGGCGGAGCTGCGGTCCGCGGCCGTGGCGTTCAACTCGATGGCCGACCAGGTGGTGCGGCTGCTGGCCAACGAGAGGGAGCTGGCGGCCGACCTCTCGCACCGGCTGCGCACCCCGCTGACCGTGCTGCGGCTCAACGCGGCCTCCCTCGGGGAGGGGCCGGCGGCCGACCAGACGCGGGCCGCGGTGGAACAGCTGGAGCGGGAGGTGGACACGATCATCCGTACCGCCCGCGAGCAGCGCCCGGGGACCCAGGGGCAGCTTGGTGCCGGGGCGGGCTGCGACGCCTCCGAGGTGATCCGGGAGCGGATGGCCTTCTGGTCGGCGCTGGCCGAGGACGAGGGCCGTGAGGTGCGGATGGCGGGGGTGGACCGTACGGTACGGATCCCCGTGGCGCGGGCCGAACTGGCCGCGGCCCTGGACGCCATGCTCGGCAACGTCTTCCGGCACACGCCCGAGGGGACGCCGTTCGCGGTGGACGTGCACGACGCGGGGGACGCGGTGATCGTGCTGGTCTCCGACGCGGGGCCGGGCATCGCGGACCCGGAGGGCGCGCTGCGCCGGGGCAACGACGGGGCGCGGGACGGGTCGACCGGCCTGGGCCTGGACATCGTGCGGCGGGTCGCCGAGTCGACGGGCGGCGACGTGCGCATCGGGCGCTCGGTGCTGGGGGGCACGGAGGTACGGGTGTGGATCGGTGCCGGCGGGCGCGGGCGCCTCCCGGAGCAGGGGCGCCGGGGCCACCGGAGCCGGGTCGGACGGCGGCGGAAGGGCGCGGGGGCGGCTTCGTAGGGGCCGGGGGCGGTCCGTGGCGGGCGGCCCCTTGTGCGGCCCCTATAGAGAGAGGGGACTCGCGTGGCGGCGGGCGCGCCGGGACGGCCGGGAAGCAGGGGCCACCCCGAGGGGCAGGGGGCTCCTCCCGTGTGCCGCGGGCGCGGCCTCCGTCGTGGGCATCCTCGGGCGCGCCTCATGGGGCATTTGTCCGAGTCTCGGTACCGTCCGGCCTCATGGACACCCTGATCTTCGGCGGCCTGCTCGCCACCCTGCTGGCCATGTACCGGCAGTCGTCCCGGATGGTGGTGCTCGGGGCCTGGTTCGTCATGCTGGTCGCCGTCATCCTGCTGATGGCCCACCACATCACCAGCAGCCTCGCCCTGAACCTGAGCTACTGACCCATGGCAGCGATGAGCAGCATCCTCCCCGAGGCCTCCGTCGAGGGCGGCCTCCTGGGCAGGATCCAGTACTGGTTCGCGTGCTTCTTCGTCGTCGGCTGGACGGGTGTCGTCTGCGGCGGGCTCTACTACCAGTTCGTGGAGTGGGAGTACCCCTGCCCGCTGTGCATCGTGCAGCGGATGTTCATGCTCCTCGCGGCCATCGGCGCGGGCGTGATCGTCCGCCGGGGCATCGACGGCCAGATCGCCGGCCGCGACTACATGATGGGCTGGGGTCTGGCGCTGATCGCGGTGATCGCCGGGTCCTTCGCCTCGTGGCGGCAGACCATGCTGCACATCCTCCCGGGCGACAAGGGGTACGGCAGCGAGGTCTTCGGCCTGCACCTGTACGTCTGGGCGTGGATCCTCTTCCAGGCCTCGGTGGTGGCCATCGGGCTGGTGATGGCGTTCGCGCACAGCACGGCGGACCGCACGGTGCCGACGACGGACGCGTACCGGATCACCGGCAGGCTGGCCCTCGGCTTCCTCGGCGTGGTGATCGCGATCAACGTGGTGGCGGTCTTCTTCGAGGAGGGCTTCCACTGGTTCCTGCCGGACGACCCGATCCGGTACGAGCTGCTGTACGACCTGGGCATCCTGAACTGACCGCGGGCGCCCGGAGGCGCCCCCCGGGCACCCGGAGCCCCCTGGTACCCCGAGCCGGACGCCGGGTACCCCGAGCCGCCCCCCGGCACTGCGGTGCCCCGGGCCGATCTGCGGCACCGTCGGACCGGCGGCGGGCGCGAGCGCGGTCCGCGCCACCGGCGGCTGTTCGTCGACGAGCGGCAGGGTTCCCGTCGGGCAGAGCGCGGCGGGCGGCCGTGCCGGGAACGCCGTCACGGGCGGCGTGGGTCCCGCGGGGGCGAAAACCCCGCGGAAGCCTACAGGTTCGGACATTTGATCAACCTCCCTTCGTGCGCCGACCCGCCCTTGTCTCCGACGTACTTCGGTCCCCTTTACTTCGCGCATAGACGCCGAAAAGTGCCCCAAAAAGCGACTGTTTTCAGCCAACTTCTCGGGCGGAGCGTCTGATTCCGCGCTTGTCAGGTACAGAGCGGCCCCCCGTACTGTCGTTGCTGTGCGGCGGCCGATGTCGTCGCAAATGAATCACCTACGGGAAGGTTTTCTCTGTGCGCAGGTTCCGCAAGGTCCTCCTGCCCCTGGCCGCGGCCACGACCCTGGCCGTGTCCGGCATCGCCTCCGCAGAGGCAGTAGCCGCTCCGTCGTCGCCCACCACGACGGACTCTGCGTTCGCGACGAAGAACGTCCAGGACGACGCCGCCAAGGCGGCGGTCGCGTACTGGACCCCCGAGCGGATGAAGAACGCCATCTCGCTCGACCGCGTGGCCACGAAGGCCGACGAGGCCGTGGCCGCCAAGACCGTCTACAAGGTCGGCAACCCGGGCTCGACCGCGCCCGCGCAGGCCACCGAGGGCAAGCCCAGCTCCACCTTCGCGCCCACCGCGTCGCGTACCGCCGGCAAGGTGTTCTTCAAGAACCCCCAGGACGGCAAGAACTACGTCTGCTCCGCCAGCGCCATCAACAGCGCCTCGAAGCAGATGGTCGCCACCGCCGGCCACTGCGTGCACGGCGGCAAGGGCGGCAAGTGGATGACCAACTGGACGTTCGTGCCGCGCTACAACAACGGCTCGCGTCCCTACGGCACCTTCGCCGCCAAGGAGTTCCGGACCTTCACGTCCTGGATATCCAGCAGCAACCTGAGCCGTGACGTCGCCTTCGTCACGACCTACAAGCGCAGCGACGGCAAGAAGCTCGTCAACGTCGTCGGCGGCAACGGTCTGAGCTACAACTACGACCGCAGCAACTACGTCACGATCTTCGGTTACCCGGTCGCCCGCCAGAACGGCCAGGTCATGATCTACTGCCAGGGCACCACCTCGGCGGACCCCGGCACCTCCAAGGTCCGCATCAAGTGCAACCTCACCGGTGGCGCCTCCGGCGGCCCCTGGCTGCGCAAGTACAGCAGCTCCACCCAGCTCGGCTACCTCAACGGTGTGACCAGCACGGTCAACTCGCTGGGCTGGAACAAGAGCCCGTACTTCGACGAGTACGTCAAGAAGATGTTCGACGCGCAGGGCAGCCGGGTCTGACGACCTGACCGCACCGCGAGCGGCATCTGAACGGTGTGCCCCCGTCCCCGGTTCCCGGGGGCGGGGGCACACCCGTTTCCGGCCATGAGTGTGGGGGAGGTCACGCATGGCTGAAAATAGACGCAACCATGGCCGGGCCTACTCGCTCGCCAGTACCCCGGAGCGGGTCAGCCGGGCGTACCAGTGGGCGCTGGCCTTCGGCGTGCGCCGCTGCGTCGCGTAGTCCACGTGGTACAGCCCGAACCGCCTGCTGTAGCCGTACGACCACTCGAAATTGTCCAGCAGCGACCACAGGTAGTACCCCTCGACCGGCGCTCCGTCCGCCCGGGCCCGGGCCACCTCGGCCAGGTGCGCCCGCAGGTACGCGATCCGGTCCAGGTCCTCGACCTGCCCCGACGGCCCCGGCACGTCCTCGTACGCCGCGCCGTTCTCCGTCACCAGCAGCGGCAGCCCCGGCGCCTCCCGGGTGAACCGCATCAGCAGGTCGTACAGGCCCGTGGCGTCCACCGACCAGCCCATGGCGGTCCGTTCGCCCGGCGGCTGGTGGAAGGAGACCCCGTCCGCCGCCGGCCAGGGCGAGTGCGCCGAGGCGCCGTGCCCGTCCGCCCGTACCGCTGCCCCGTCCGCCGCCGAGACCACCGCCGGGGTGTAGTAGTTCACCCCGAGGAAGTCCAGCGGCGCCCCGATCGCCCGCTCGTCGCCCTCGCGCACGAAGGACCAGTCGGTCAGCGCCGCCGTGTCCGCCCGCAGGTCCTCCGGATAGCCGCCGTGCAGCAGCGGGCCGGTGAACACCCGGTTCGCCAGGGCGTCGATCCGCCGCGCCGCGTCCAGGTCGGCGGCCGATCCCGTCAGCGGGCGCACCGCGCTCGGGTTGAGGCTGATGCCGATCCGCGCGTCCGCGGGCAGCGCGGCCCGCAGCGCCGCCGCCGCCAGGCCGTGCCCGAGGTTCAGGTGGTGCGCCGCCCGCAGCGCCGCCACCGGGTCCGTACGGCCCGGCGCGTGCACCCCCGAGGCGTACCCCAGGAAGGCCGCGCACCAGGGCTCGTTGAGCGTGGTCCACATGCCGACCCGGTCGCCCAGGGCCTTGGCCACCTGGCCGGCGTACTCCGCGAAGGCGTACGCGGTGTCCCGCGCCGGCCAGCCGCCCTCGCCGCCGCCCCCGGACGGGGTCTCCAGCTCCTGCGGCAGGTCCCAGTGGTACAGCGTCAGGTTCGGCCGCACCCCCCGCTCCAGCAGCCCGTCCACCAGCCGGTCGTAGAACCCCAGCCCGCCGGCCCGCACCCGCGGCCACGAGACCGAGAACCGGTACGAGGACAGCCCGAGGTCGGCCATCAGCCCGATGTCCTCCTGCCACCGGTGGTAGTGGTCCACGGCCACCTCGCCGGTGTCCCCGCCGAGCACCTTCCCGGGCGTCGCGCTGAACGTGTCCCAGATCGACGCCTGCCGCCCGTCCTCCCGCACGGCCCCCTCGATCTGGTAGGCGGCCGTGGCGGCCCCCCACACGAAGTCCTCCGGAAACTCCACGCCCGTCATCCCTTCACCGCTCCCTGCATGATTCCGCCGACGATGTGCTTTCCGAACAGGACGAAGACGAGCAGCAGCGGCAGCGTTCCCAGCAGCGCGCCCGCCATGATCACCGACTGGTCCGGGATGAAGCCGCGCCCCAGGCCCGTCAGGGCCACCTGGACGGTCGGACTCCCGTGCTGCGTCAGCGCGATGATGGGCCAGAAGAAGTCGTTCCAGGCCATCACGAAGGTCAGCATCCCCAGCACGGCCATGGCCGGCCGGGCCACCGGGAACACCACGTGCCACACCAGCCGCAGGGCCCCGGCGCCGTCCACCCGCGCGGCCTCGACCAGCTCCCCGGGCAGCGCCTCCACCAGGTACTGCCGCATGAAGAAGACGCCGAACGCCGACACCAGCGTCGGCAGGATCACGGCCTGCAGCTGATCGGTCCAGCTCAGCTTCGCGACCAGCATGTACAGCGGTACGACGCTCAGCTGCGGCGGCACCATCATCGTGCCGATCACCACCATCAGCAGCACCCCGCGCCCCCGGAACCGCAGCTTGGCGAAGGCGAACCCGGCCAGCGTCGAGAACAGCACCGAACCGGCCGCCACCGTCCCCGCCACCACCGTGGTGTTGAGCAGCGCCGACCCCAGGTTGGCGTCCGTCCACGCGGTCTGCAGGTTCGCCCAGAGGTTGCTGCCGAACCACAGCGGCGGCGGCGTCTGCGCCAGCCGCGTGTTGTCCCTGGAGGCCGCCACCGCCGTCCACACCAGCGGGAACAGCGAGCCCGCCGTGAACAGCCCCAGCGCCACGTACGTCCACACTCCGGCCCGCCGCCTCACGCGACCTCCCCCTCGCCGCGCCGCAGCCACCTGGCCAGCGCCCAGTTCACGGCCCCGATCAGCAGCAGGATCAGGAACATCGCCCAGGCGATCGCCGAGGCCCGCCCGAGGTGCAGGTTCACCCAGCCCTGCTCGTACAGGTACAGCCCGAGCGTCTGGAACTGGTGCTCCGCCCCGCCCGTGGCCCCCGCGCTGCCGTTGAACAGCAGCGGCTCGCCGAACAGCTGCGTCGCGCCGATCGTCGACACCACACAGGTGAAGAGGATCGTGTGGCGCAGCGAGGGCACCGTCACGTGCACGAACTGCTGCCACCGGGAGGCGCCGTCCAGTGCCGCCGACTCGTACAGCTCCTCCGGCACCGCCTGCATCGCCGCCAGGTAGATCAGCGCGTTGTAGCCCGTCCAGCGCCAGACGACGATCGTGGACACCGCCAGCTGCGAGGCCAGCGTGCCGTTCTGCCAGTCCACCGGCCCGAACCCGACCGCTTCCAGCGCCCAGTTGACCATCCCGTAGTCCCGACCGAAGAGCAGCACGAACACGAGCGTCGCCGCCGCCACGGAGGTTGCGTACGGGGTGAGCACGGCCACCCGGAAGAAGGTCCGGCCGCGCAGCCGGTGGTTGAGCAGGTGCGCGATGCCGAGGGCGACCGCCAGCTGCGGCACCGTCGACAGCAGCCCGATGGTCACCGTGTTGCGCAGCGCGTTCCAGAAGAACTCGTCGTCCCACAGCCGCGTGAAGTTCCGCAGCCCCACCCAGGTCATCGTGTCCGGGTCGGTCAGCTCCACCTGGTGCAGCGCCGCCCAGCCCGTGTACAGCAGAGGGAACAGCCCGAAGACCGCGAAGAACAGGAAGAAGGGCGCGAGGTAGCCGTACGGGGTCCAGCGCCCGGCGCCCCGGCGCCGGGCGGCGGGCCGCTCGGCGGCCCACCTGCCCGGTGCCGACAGGCGCCGGCCCACGAGCTCCCGGCTCACTGGTCGAGGGCGTTGTCGATCGCCTTCACGGCCGCCTCCCAGCCCTGTTGCGGCGTACGGCCCTTCTGGTCCACCTGGAGCATGCCGACGTCCGCCAGGTTCTGCGCGATCACCAGGTCCTTCGGTCCCACGATCGTCACCGGGATGCCCTCGGCGGCCTTCGCGAAGATCTCCCCGATGGGCGCGTTGCCGAAGTACGGGTGCTTGGCGCCGGACACCGCGGGCAGCGCGTACGCGGCCTTGGCGCTCGGGAAGCTGCCGCGCTTCTCGAACAGCTTCGCCTGCTGCGCCGGGGCCGTCAGCCAGGCCGCCAGCTTCGCCGCCTCGGCGCTGTGCCGGCCGGCCTTGGGCACGACGAGGAACGAACCGCCCCAGTTGCTCGGCAGCGGCGCCTGCGCCACGTCCCACTTGTCCTTGCCGGCGTCCCCGGCCTTGTCCTGGATGTAGCCCAGCATCCACGCCGGGCAGGACACGGTGGCGAAGGAGCCGTTGGAGAAGCCCTGGTCCCAGCCGGGGGTGAACTGCTGGAGCTTGGCGCTCAGCCCGCCGGTCGCGAAGGAGGCCGCGAGGTCGAAGGCCCCCTTGACCGCCGGGTTGGTCTTGTAGACGACCTTGCCGTCCGCGTCGTAGAAGCGCTGGGCGCTGCTGCCGGTGACCGCCGCCATCACGCCGGACGCCGAGTCCACGAACGCCTTGCCCTTCGCCGCCTTGGCCTTGTACCTGAGGCCGACGTCGCGGTACTTGGCCCAGTCGCCCGCCCACAGGGCGCCGACCGCGGCGCGGTCCGTGGGCAGTCCGGCCGCCGCGAACAGGTCCTTGCGGTAGCAGATGCCCTGGGGGCCGATGTCGGTGCCGAGGCCGACCGTCCGGCCGTCCTTCGTGCCGGCCTGCGCCCACTTCCAGGGCAGGAACGCGGCCTGGTCCACGCCCGCCGTCTTTCCGAGGTCCACCAGCTTGTCGGCCTGGGTCGCGGTGATCTCCGCGATGTTGTTGACCTCGACGGCCTGGATGTCCGCCAGGCCGCTGCCGGTGCCCAGGTGGGTGAGCAGCTGGGGGTAGTAGTTCTCGTTGCGTTCGATCGAGGTCTGCTTGATCACGACGTCCGGGTGCTCGGCCATGTACTGGTCGTACAGGCCGGCTTCCTGGAGCCCGAAGGCCCCGAAGACGCCGACGGTGATCGTGGTCTTGCCCTTGGCGCCGCCGGTGCCGGCGTCCCGCCCCGGCGTGCCGTCCTGGGCGCAGCCGGCCGCCAGCAGGGCGGTGCCCACGAGGGCGGCGGTGACGGCGGTTCTGGTTCTGGAGCGCATGCGTTTCCTCCCTGACCGATGTGTGCCACAGTGTGGGAGCGCTCCCACGGGGCGTCAAGGGGTCCTGCACGGACCGAATCGGAGGGATGTTCGTTAGATTTCCACGAGGGAGGCAGCCATGAACGGTCGTGGGCGGGTGGGGACCCCCGGGGCGAGGCCCGGCGCGGGCGGTCCCGGCGCGGGTTCGGGGCGCGGGGGACGGCCCACCCTGGAGGAGGTCGCCGCGCGGGCGGGCGTGGGCCGCGGCACGGTGTCCCGAGTGATCAACGGTTCGGCGAAGGTCAGCGACGCCACCCGGGCGGCGGTCGAGGCCGCCGTCGCCGAGCTGGGGTACGTGCCCAACCGGGCGGCCCGGGCGCTGGCCGCGCACCGGACCGACGCGATCGCCCTGGTGGTGCCCGAGCCCGAGTCCCGGTTCTTCGCCGAGCCCTACTTCTCCGACGTGCTGCGCGGGGTCGGGGCCGCCCTCGCGGAGACCGAGATGCAGCTGCTGCTGACCTTCGCGGGCAACGAGCGCGAGCGCACCCGGCTGGCCCAGTACCTGGCGGCCGACCGGGTCGACGGCGTGCTGCTGGTCTCCGTACACGCCGACGACCCGCTGCCCGACCTCCTGGACGAGCTGAACATCCCGGCCGTCGTCAGCGGCCGCAGGTCCGCCGACGAGCCGCTGGCCTCGGTGGACTCCGACAACTTCGCGGGCGCCACCGCCGCCGTGCGCCACCTCGTGGACCGGGGGCGGCGGACCATAGCCACCATCACCGGCCGCCTGGACGTGTACGGTGCCCGCCGCCGGCTCGACGGCTACCGGGCCTCCCTGGAGGCGGCCGGCCTGCCCGCGGACGCCCTGCTGGTGGCCGAGGGCGACTTCACCGAGGAGGGCGGCCGGCGGGCGATGGCCGAGCTGCTGGAGCGGCGCCCGGGCCTCGACGCGGTCTTCGCCGCCTCCGACGTGATGGCGGCCGGCGCCCGCCAGGCCTTGCGCGCGGCGGGCCGCCGGATACCCGACGACGTGGCACTGGTGGGCTTCGACGACTCGGTGGTGGCCCGGCACATGGACCCGGCCCTGACCAGCGTCCGCCAGCCGATCGAGGAGATGGGCCGGACCATGGCCCGGGTACTGCTGGAACAGATCGCCGGCTCGGGCGAGCGGCCGCGGATCGTGCTGCCGACGGAGCTGGTGGTGCGGGACTCGGCGTGAGCCGGGGCCCGGTGCCGGGAGCGTGGCCATCCGGCCGGGTGCAGTGCCGAAAACGGCGAGGGCCCCGTTCCGCATCCGCGGAACGGGGCCCTCGTACAGGGTGAGTGACGGGACTCGAACCCGCGGCCACCTGGACCACAACCAGGTGCTCTACCAACTGAGCTACACCCACCATGTCCGGTCGGAACTCCGACCGGCCGAAGAAAAGAGTACAGGGTCGGAAGGGGTGCTCGCTCCGCCTTATCGCCCGGCCGGCGGTGCCGTGGCCGTCAGCCCGCTATTCGGCGGGCAGGACGTGCTTGGCCGCGATGGTCCTCGCGGTCTCGGAGTCCGGACCCGGCTGCGGGACGAAGACCGCCTCGCGGTAGTAGCGCAGCTCCGCGATCGACTCCTTGATGTCCGCCAGCGCCCGGTGGTTGCCGTTCTTCGGCGGGCTGTTGAAGTACGCCCGGGGGTACCAGCGGCGCGCCAGCTCCTTGACCGAGGACACGTCCACGATCCGGTAGTGCAGGTGGCCCTCCAGCGCGGGCATGTCGCGCAGCAGGAAGCCGCGGTCGGTGCCGACGGAGTTCCCGCAGAGCGGGGCCTTGCCCGGCTCCTTGACGTGCTCGCGCACGTACGCCAGGACCTGGGCCTCGGCGTCCTCCAGGGTGGTCCCGCCGGCCAGCTCGTCCAGCAGGCCGGAGGCGGTGTGCATCTGGCGCACCACGTCGGGCATGTTCTCCAGCGCCGCCTCCGGCGGGCGGATCACGATGTCCACGCCGTCGCCGAGCACGTTCAGCTCCGAGTCGGTGACCAGTGCGGCCACCTCGATAAGTGCGTCGTCCGTCAGCGAGAGCCCGGTCATCTCGCAGTCGATCCACACCATGCGATCGTTCATGCGGTCCACCTTATGGGAGGTATCCGCGAACGGGGGGTCCCGCGGAGGCGCGGGAACGCGCCGGGGCGCCCCGCGCGCGGGGACCCGGACACGTGGGAGGTCCCGCGGACCGTACGACTACAGATCCGCGGGACCTCGGTTCACGGGGGCGGCGCTAGGCGTGCTCGCGCTGCCCCGGCATCATCGACGCCCGGCCCGGGGCGTACAGCTCCGTGACGGACGGGCCGCTGGCCGCCAGTGCCGCCGCCGCCCGCTGGGGCTGCGGAGTGCGCTGGTGCGGCACCGGCACCTCGGTGACGTTGGACGTGTCGGCCTGCGGCCGGCGCGCCCGGTACGCGGACCGGTACGCCGCCGGGGAGGACCCCAGCTGCCGCCGGAAGTGCCCGCGCAGCGCGACCGGCGAGCGGAACCCGCAGCGTCCGGCGACCTCGTCGACCGAGTAGTCGGAGGTCTCCAGCAGCCGCTGTGCCTGGAGCACCCGCTGGGTGATCAGCCACTGGAGCGGCGCGCTGCCGGTCAGCGAGCGGAACCGCCGGTCGAAGGTGCGCCTGCTCATGTAGGCGCGGGCCGCCAGGGTCTCCACGTCGAACTGCTCGTGGAGGTGTTCCAGCGCCCAGGCGACGACCTCGGCCAGCGGGTCGGCGCCGATCTCCTCCGGCAGGGACCGGTCGAGGTAGCGCTCCTGCCCGCCGGTGCGGCGGGGCGGGACGACGAGCCTGCGGGCCAGGGCCCCGGCCGCCTCGCTGCCGTGGTCCGTCCGCACGATGTGCAGACAGAGGTCGATTCCGGCCGCGGTGCCCGCGGACGTCAGGACGTCGCCGTCGTCGACGAACAGCTCGCGCGGATCGACGTGGACGGACGGGTACCGCTTGGCCAGCGTCGGCGCGTACATCCAGTGCGTCGTCGCCGGGCGGCCGTCCAGCAGACCGGCGGCCGCGAGCACGAAGGCGCCCGTGCACAGGCCGACGATCCGGGCCCCCTCCTCGTGCGCCAGACGCAGTGCGTCGAGCGCCTCGGGAGGCGGCGGTGAAGTGATCGACCGCCAGGCCGGAACGACGACCGTGCCTGCCCGGGCGATCGCCTCCAGCCCGTACGGCGCGGTGAGTTCGAGTCCGCCCGTGGTCCGCAGCGGCCCGTCCTCGCCCGCGCAGACGAGCAGTCGGTATCGAGGCACCCCCGCGTCCTGCCGGTCAATGCCGAACACGGAGAGTGGAATGGAACTTTCGAAGATTGGTCCGCCGCTGAACAGCAGCACCGCGACGATCTCCCTGCGGCGGCGCCCCGCGAGCTTCCTGCCCGCGTCGGCGACGACGGCGGTGGAGTCCTGGCTCATGGCGCTAAGCCCCCCTTGGGTGTCGCGACTCCTTGGTCTGGTCGCACCTGCACGTTTCCCCTCGGCCTTGCACGTGTTCCCCCGCCGTAAATACATGATCGAATCTACTGCGTCGCGTGGTGTCGGCGTGACAAGTTCAGCACGCAGCGCTATGTCGACTTGGCAACTTGGCGTAAAGCATTCGATCAGGAAGCGTTCCACTCCGCGACCTTGGGGGGAAGCGCGCCGGGCCGCGGTGGCCTGTACCCATACGGTCCGACCGTACCTGCACCGGTGTCGTCCCTGGTGATGGGGGGGTTGGGTGGACATTCCGCCAAGGGTTGTGCTGGGGCGCGAAGTTGGCTGAAAACATACGGGGGGCGCCTGTGCGAACCGGTCAGCCATGCGGGTTCGGGCCACCGCCCGGCCCCCGGCCGGGAGTCCCCCCGCCGCCGTGGCACCCGCGGTGGGCGCCGCTGCCCGTCCGCGAGTGCCGGCCGCGGTGGCCGGCGGCGCTCTGCTCGGCGGCCGTGACGCGGGCCGCGGTCAGCTCCGAGTACCGCAGGAGCACCCGGCACACCGCGGTGACGGCGACCAGGCCCAGGGTCGCCACCGCGGCCCCGCCGAAGGAGGTCCCGTACACCACCAGCACCACGGGAACCAGGACGCAGCTGAAGGCGGCCCACCGTACGACGTCCCCCGCGGGGTCCCCGGACGGGTGAACCGGATGGACGGCGGGCCGGGCGGGCGGCGGCGGGGCGGACTGCTGGGCCGAGTGGGCCGGGTGACCGGGCACGGAGCGCTCCCTGCGGGCTCTTCGGGGACGGTCGGACGTCTGTTCAACGCCCTGTGCGAGGTGTCGGTCACTGCCCGGGAGGGTGGCTCGTCACTGACTGTAGGGGCCAGCCGCCATTGCCAAGAGCCCCCGCCTCCGGCATGCTCCACGGGACGCTTTCCCAAGGGCCGGACGGCCCTGTGCAGGGGAGGAGTGTCGCCGTACCCTTGGGGGTATGGGCTTGGGAAGATGATTCCCGGACACAGCTTCGTCACCCTCTGTTGCCTCCACAAGGACTCTCCTCGCCGAGACACTCATGGCCGGTCACGACTTCCCCGAACCCGCGGGCCGCAAGCGCAAGCAGCTCGCAGACTCCGCGCCGGACCTCCGCGCGGTCGAAGAGGCACGCCACCCGTGCGACCCGGCCTTCCGGCACGGCGTCGTCGTGGGGTTCGACGGCTCCACCTCCAGTGAGCGCGCCCTGGCGTACGCGATCGGCATGGCCAAGCGCTCCGGCTCCGGCCTGATCATCGTGCACGTGGCCAACCGGCTGCCCACCACCGTCTGGGCCGGCTGCGAGCCGCCCGTCTTCGTGGACGTGCCGGACCACCGCACCGAGGTGCTGGGGCTCGAACTGGCCTGTGCCGACTACCTGGCCGAGGTCCCGTGGATCCTGGTCGAGCGCGGCGGCGACATCTGCCACGAGCTGGAAGAGGTCGGCCGCGAGTACTCGGCCGACGCCATCGTGGTCGGCTCGACCCACGGCATCGTCGGCCGGATCTTCGGCTCCGTCGCCGGCCGGCTGGCCAAGCGGGCGCAGCGGCCCGTCGTCGTCATCCCCTGACGGATCCCGGCACGACCTGATGTGGCGTGTTCTGTTCGCCCGCGCCTGCACTCCGTGAGGATTCGATACCTTTCCGTGACCACGTTCGGGTGCATTGTGCCCTTGTGAAGGGAACATAAGAGTCGCTGGGTAGCAGCAGAAAATTGCAGATCGAAGGGAGCCTGGCCGTGGACAACGACGTCTCCGCCGGGAGCAAGGCCACCACTTCCACCCTCGGGCACATCGCCCTGGGTCTGACCCTTCTCGCGTTCGGAATCGGCCACACCGGCGTCATCGACGGCGTGACCGCGGCCGACTCCGTCTCGCTCGCCACGTACGTCGGCGGGCTCACCCTCTTCGTGCTCGGCGTCCTCGAGTACCGCGGCGGCAACGGCTTCAACGGAACCGCCTTCGCCGGCCTCGGCGCCCTCTGGTTCACCTGGGCGAACGCGGCGGACGGCAAGGCCTCCGCGGACGCTGCCGGAACGTTTCTGGTCCTGTTCGCCCTGCTCGCGCTGACCCTCGCGGCAGCCGCACCCGGCGGACTCTTCAGCCAGGGCGTCTACGCCCTGCAGTTCCTCGCCCTCCTGCTGCTGGCGATATCCGCCTTCGCGGACGTCGGCTCCCTGGCCAAGGCGGGCGGCTGGGTCGCCGCCGTCGGCGGCCTGATGGCCTGGTACGGCGCCACGGCGGCCCTCACCGGCTGGCCGGCTTCGGTCCGCCGCGCCTCCGGTAGCGGGGCGGTGGCCGCGAGCTGAGGCTCGCACCGCCCCCGGCGCGGGCCCGTACCGCCCCGGCGCAGAGGAAAGGGCCCCTCGTGCAGGAGCACGAGGGGCCCTTCCGCGTCCACCGTCGCGACTACTCGACGGTGACGGACTTCGCCAGGTTGCGCGGCTTGTCGATGTCCCGGCCCAGGTGCAGGGCGGTGTGGTAGGCGAGGAGCTGGAGCGGGATGCCCATCAGGATCGGGTCGAGCTCGTCCTCGTTCTTCGGGACGACGATCGTGTGGTCGGCCTTCTCCTGCTCGGCGTGCGCGACGGCGAGGATCCGGCCGCTGCGGGCCTTGATCTCTTCCAGGGCGGCGCGGTTCTTCTCCAGCAGCGAGTCGCCCGGGACGATCGCGACGGTCGGCATGGCGGGCTCGATGAGGGCGAGGGGGCCGTGCTTGAGCTCGGAGGCGGGGTAGGCCTCGGCGTGGATGTAGGAGATCTCCTTGAGCTTCAGGGAGGCCTCCAGGGCGACCGGGTAGCCCCGGACGCGGCCGATGAACATCATCGACTTGGCCTCGGCGTACTCCGCGGCGAGCTTCTTGATGTCCTCCTCGCCCTGAAGGATCTCCTGGATCTGGGCGGGCAGTTTGCGCAGGCCCTCGATGATCCGCTTGCCGTCGGCGACGGACAGGTCGCGGATGCGGCCCAGGTGCAGGGCGAGCAGCGCGAAGGCGACGACGGTGTTGGTGAAGCACTTGGTGGACACGACGCAGACCTCGGGGCCGGCGTGCACGTACACGCCGCCGTCGGC
>NZ_JBITRX010000028.1:0-85332 GCF_044540325.1 Streptomyces sp. NPDC086023 | reverse complement strand
GCGATGACCCTTCGGGTCACCCTTGACAGGCCACCCCGGCCCGGAAGCAAAAGCCCTCGGCGGACACCCCCAGGAAAGACGCCCAGGGGGACACCCCAGGCCCGGCGGCACCGGGTGCGAATCCCCGCACCAAGGCGAGCCCCCGCCCCACGGGGCGGACGCGACAGCGTCCGTAGGCCCACCGGCCGTCTCGGCGGCCTCCGGGCCGCCTGTGCCCCTTCACAAGCCGCCACAGATCGCTACGCGCTCCCGCCGTCTCGGCGGCCGACAGGCCGCCCGGGGCTGAACAGGCCGCAGGCACTCCCAAGGCTGCCGGGGCCGAGCCCTCCCGGCGTCTGCACCCGCAGATCACCTGCCCACAATTCCGCCCAGCGGACCTCACGGCCCGGGAAGGTGCCGGTTCCCTCGTGCTGGGAGGCAGCGGCGTGCTCTTTGCCTGCTGGGGGCCTGGCTGTGCCGGTGCGAGCCCTGCCGCCGGGTGCCCCCGTTCTTACGACGCCGACATGTCCAGCCAGCCTGCGTACGGTTTCAGCGAGCCTACCGACGGGGCGCCCGCCGCCTGCATGTCGCCGTACGCCGTGCGGCGCAGTTGGACTGCGAGGTCTTCCAGGGCCCGGGCCGCCGCCAGCTCGTCGCCCACCGCGGGGATGTCGGTGTCCTGGGGCGCGCACCTGGCCGTGCCGTGGCCCGTGAGCGTGGCGGTGCCGGTGTCGAGCTTCAGGCTGGCGCTGGTCGTGCCCTCGTCCTCCAGGAGCGAGAGGCGGACCTGCCATTCGACCTTGTGTGACATGGCTTCCTCCAGCGGCGCGGGCCGGGTGGCCCGGCGCTTCGCGCCCTGCGTCCATTGTCGCCGTCCAGCGGCGATGACGTACCGTGAAGGCATCCGTACGACTGCGTCCCCAGGAAACCGAATGACTGCGACCCTGCCCCCGTGCCCCCAGTGCTCCAGCGAGTACACCTACGAGATGAACTCACTCATGGTCTGCCCCGAGTGCGGGCACGAGTGGGTGCCGGGCGAGGCCGGGGCCGCGGAGGAGCAGGTGGTGCGGGACTCCGTCGGGAACGTGCTGCACGACGGCGACAGCGTGACCGTCGTCAAGGCCCTCAAGGTCAAGGGCAGCGCCTCGGGGATCAAGGCGGGGACGAAGGTGCGGAACATCCGTCTGGTCGACGGGGTCGACGGGCACGACATCGACTGCAGGATCGAGGGGTTCGGCGCGATGCAGCTGAAGTCCAGCGTGGTCAAGAAGGTGTGAGCAGGCGCATGGAGTAGGTCCGGTGGGGACCCTCGGGTGGGCCGTTCGGCCCATGCCGGGCCGTGGCCCCCTGCCTAGGCTGGACGCGGGGTACCGAGCCGCACGGCAGGAGGAAGTCCCATGGTCAGCACCCTTCCGGACCTCGCCACCGTCGTGGCGCTCGTCGAGGACGCCGTCCGTGCACCGTCCATGCACAACGCCCAGCCCTGGCGGTTCGTGCTGCATCACGCGTCCGGCACGCTCGACCTGCGCGGCGACCCCGGCCGGGCCGCCCCCCATGCCGACCCCGAGCACCGGGCGCTGCGCCTCGGGTGCGGGGCGGCGCTGTTCGGGCTGCGGGTGTCCGCGGCCCGGGCGGGGCTGTCCTGTGGCGTGGAGCTGCTGCCCGACCCGGCCGATCCCTGGCTGTTCGCCTCGGCTCGGCTGTCGGCGGGAGGCGCACCCGAGGAGGATCTCGCCGCGCTCCATCCGGCACTGCTCGCGCGGCACACGAGCCGGTTCCCGTTCCGGGACGAGGAGGTGCCGGAGGCGATCGTGGACGGGCTGCGGGCGGCGGCGCTGCTGGAGGGCTGCCGGCTGGCGGTGCCGGACGACTGGCACACCGACACCGTGCTGACGCTGGTTCAGGATGCCGAGCACCGTGAGGACATGGACGCCGGACTGCGGGCCGAGACGGCCGCGTGGATGCGCGGTGGTGGTGCGGGCGAGGCCGACGGCGTGCCTTCGGCGGCCTTCGGGCCGGGACGGTCCGGACCGGGAGCGGGCGTACGGGACTTCGGCCGGGCCATGCACGTACCGGACCGCGGCTGGGCGGTGTTCGAGCGGCGGCCCGCCATCGCGCTGCTGGGGACGCGGGGCGACGGGCCCGCGGACTGGCTGCGGGCGGGGCAGGCGCTGCACCGCGTGCTGCTGCGCGCCACGGCGGACGGACTGGTCACCTCGATGACCTCGCAGCCGCTGGAATGGCCAGAACTCCGACCCACCGTAAGGGATCCGCTGGAGGGTACGGGGCACGTGCAGATGGTGATCCGGTACGGTTACGGTCCTCCGGGCCCGGCGTCACCCCGGCGCCCGGTGGCGGAGGTGCTGGAGGTGCTGGAGGGGCGTTGAGCCCGTCCCGGGAGCGCGTTCTGCCCATCGGCCGGTCAACGTCCTGCGGGCGCCCCCCCGCCGTCGATACCCTGGCACACAGCGTGAAGTGCACAGGAGGGGCTGGTGGGCGTGGCGGACCAGGGGCTGTCGAAGGTTCCCAAGATGAGACTCGACGAGCTGCTGGAGGAACTGCAGGTCCGCATCGACGCGGTGCGGGGTACCCGGGACCGGGTGCACAGCCTGCTGGAGGCAGTGGTCTCGGTGGGCCGGGAGCTCGATCTGTCGCAGGTGCTGCGCCGGATCGTGGAGGCGGCGGCCCTGCTCGTCGACGCCGAGTACGGTGCGCTGGGCGTGATCGGGCCGGACGGCCGTACGCTCTCGCAGTTCCTCACGGTGGGGCTGCCGGACGCGCAGATCGCTCGGATCGGGCCGCTGCCGGCCGGGCACGGGCTGCTGGGCGAGCTGATCCGGCACCCGGAGCCGCTGCGGCTGACCAGCATCGCGGCGCACACGTCCTCGTACGGTTTCCCGGCGGACCACCCGCCGATGCGGACGTTCCTGGGCGTTCCGATCCGGGTGCGGGAGGAGGTCTTCGGCAACCTGTACCTGACCGACAAGCGCGGCGGGCTGGAGTTCGACGCCGAGGACGAGGCGGTGATCTCGACGCTGTCCGTTGCGGCCGGGGTGGCCATCGACAACGCGCGCCTGTACGAGGCCTCGCAGCGCCAGCAGCGGTGGCTGGAGGCGAACGCCGAGATCACCCAGCGGCTGCTGTCGGACGGTCCGCGCACGGACGTGATGGAGCTGATCGCGCGCCGGGCCCGGGAGATCACCGGGGCGCGCCTGGCCGACCTGGTGGTGCCGCTCACGGGTACGGACGGCCTGATCGTCGAGCTGGCGGTCGGGGCGGCGGAGAACGAGCGCCTCGGGGCCGTCGTGTCCGTGTCGGGCACGCTGGCGGGGGCGAGCCGGACCAGCGGGCTGCCCGCGGTGTCGGGGTGTCTGGCCGAGGACGACCGGTACGCCGGTGGGCTGTGGTCGCGGATGGGTCTGGGGCCGGCCGTGGCGGTGCCGCTGGGCACGGGTCCCGACGGGCACCGGGGGGTGCTGCTGCTGGCTCGGGACCTGGGCGGGCCGGTGTTCACCGACGCGGAGATCCAGCCGCTGACGGCGTTCGCCGGGCAGGCGGCGCTGGCGCTGGAGCTGGCGGACCGACGGCGGGACGCGGAGCAGATCGCGCTGCTGGAGGACCGGGACCGGATCGCCCGGGACCTGCACGACCTGGCGATCCAGCGGCTGTTCGCGACCGGCATGACGCTGCAGAGCGCGGCGCGGCTGGTCACCCACGAGGGGGCGGCGGACCGCGTGGCGCGTGCGGTGAACGACCTCGACGAGACCATCAAGATCATCCGCTCGACCATCTTCGGGCTGCGGGCGACGGATCCCGCCTCGGAGCCGGGGCTGCGGGCGCGGGCCGCCCGAGCGGTCGGGGAGGCCGCCACCTCCCTGGGGTTCGCCCCGCAGCTGACCATGGAGGGGCTGCTGGACACGGATGTGTCGCCGGAGGTGGCGGACCACGTCCTGGCGGCCCTGGCGGAGCTGCTGAGCAACGCGGCGCGGCACGCGCACGCGACCCAGGTACGGGTGGCGCTGCGCGCCACGGCCGACGAGGTGGTGCTGTCGGTGGACGACAACGGCCGCGGCATCCCGGACCAGGGCCGGCGCAGCGGCCTGGGCAACCTGGCGGCCCGCGCCCGAAGCGTGGGCGGCGCGTTCACGATCGAACGCCCGGAGTCGGGCGGCAGCCGCCTGGCCTGGACGGCCCCACTGATGCCCCGCACCCCAGCATCGTCCCCGGCCTGACCCACCGCCGGGGGCTGACGCGGCAGGCGTCCGGCCCCCCCGGCACGGGGACACCCGGGCCGTGAGATCCGCTGAGCGGAACTGTCGACAGGTGATCCGCGGGTCCAGACGCCGGCAGGGCTCGGACCCCGAGCGAATCGGCACCTACTGGGCCGTGAGGTCCGCTGAGCGGATCTCACGGCCCGGGAGGTGCCGGCCGCCCCGTGCCGGGAGGCCGCGGTGTGGTTTCAGTGGCCGGGGCGGGGCGGCGGGCCCGTGGTCGGGTTTCGCGGGACCAGGCGGAAGCCGGTGATCAGGTCCGGCTGGATGCGCAGGGTGCCGTGGGTTTCGTCGGCGACCCACGGCGTGAGCGTCCGTGCGTAGCGCGCCGCCGTCTCGGGGTCGGCGACCGGGAGCGCGTACCCGGTGGCCACGACGCTCCAGCCGAGCCGAGTGCGCGGGTCGATGACGTCGGCCTCGTAGGCCACCACCACGCCCTGCGGGTCCGACGGGGTCATGAGCGAGGACAGCGCACCGTCTCCGTGGACCCGGACGACGATGGCGTCGCCGTCCATGAGGTGGTTGACCGGGCGCACCATCGGCAGCGCGTGCTGGGTGAAGACGATCCGGCCGAGTTGGACGGACCCGAGCAGCCGCAGGGCCTCCGCCCGGTCGAGTTCGCGCAGCCCCCGGGACCCGGGCCGGTGGCAGACCGGTCGGCTGGTCGTACGGTTCATGGTCACATCCTTCGCTCGCCCGGGCGGCCGGCCCCGCGGCCGCACCCTGCCAGCGTCGCAGTGGCCCGCCCGCCGTGACCAGGGCCGAACGGTCCCGTCACGACGGCCGGTAGGCCAGGACCCGGTCGGCGCCGAGCAGCCTCAGGGCCACGACCGTCAGCTGCGGTACGCCGGTGAGCCGGAGGCGTGCTCCGGCGGCGCGGCAGCTGTGGTCCAGGTCCAGGAAGAGGCCGATGCCGGAGCTGTCGCAGAAGGTCAGGCCGGTGATGTCGAGGACGAGGTCGGGGCCGCCGGGCGCGATGCTGCGGGTCAGCGGGCCGCGGATCTGCTCCGCGGTGTGTATGTCGAGTTCCCCCGAGAGCGCCATGCGGGTCATTCCGTCGTGGTCGACGGCGGCTTCCAGAGCGATGAGGTCCGTGATCATGGCAGCTCCTTGCCGTGCATCCGGCCGCCCTGGGTGGCTGCCGGAGGTGGTTCGTGGGTCTCACGCCGCCCACCCCACCGCACGGGAGGGGGAGTCGAGAAGGACCCCTGGGGCCCGGAGACAGGGCCGAAGGTCCCTGTTCGGCCGCGGAGTGAAGAGGGACGTACGGCCCTGTCCGTTCGTCCCGCGGGCCGCCAGGATGACCCAGGGTGCCCGTCCATGCGGGAGGGGCACCGCCGGAACGGAGTGCTGGGATGACCTACGACGACGGCGCCCCCGGGGCGGCAGCCCCGGTGCGGGTGTTCCTGCTCGACGACCACGAGGTGGTCCGCCGGGGGGTTCTCGACCTGCTGGAGGCGGAGCCCGACCTGACCGTGGTCGGCGAGGCGGCGACGGCCGAGCAGGCGCTGGCCCGGGTGCCGGCGCTGCGCCCGGACGTCGCCGTCCTCGACGTGCGGCTGCAGGACGGTGACGGTGTCTCCGTCTGCCGCGAACTGCGGTCCCGGATGCCGGACCTGGCGTGCCTGATGCTGACGTCCTTCGACGACGAGGAGGCCCTGCTCGACGCGATCATGGCCGGGGCGTCGGGTTACGTGCTGAAGCAGATCCGGGGGACCGATCTGGTCACCGCGGTACGCACGGTGGCCTCGGGGAAGTCGATGCTGGACCCCGGTGCGACCGCGCGGGTGATGGCACGGCTGCGGGGCGAGCGGCAGCGGGAGGAGGAGCCGGTGCCGGCGGGCCTCTCGCACCTGAGCGAGCGGGAGCGGGAGGTGCTCGCGATGGTGAGCGAGGGCCTGACCAACCGCCAGATCGGCGACCGGCTCTTCCTCGCCGAGAAGACCGTCAAGAACGTGATCTCCCGGCTGTTCGCGAAACTCGGCGTGGAGCGGCGGGTCCAGGCCGCGGTGATCGCCAGCCGGCATCTGGGCGGCGGGGCCGGGCAGGCCGGCGAGGATGCCGAGCGCGGGGAGCGGCGTACGGGGACCGCGGGGATTCTGCCCGGGTCTTGATCCGTCGGCTGCGTGCCGGGTCCTGTCGGGTCCTGCCGGGCCCTGCCGGGTGCCAAGTCGTCCCGGGTCCCTGGGTCCTTGCCGGGTCCTGCCCGGTCCCTGTTCCGTGCGCCGTCCGGCCCTGCCGGGCCTCGAACCCTGTCAGGCGGGCTTGCCCGCCTGACAGGGTTCGAGGCGGCTCAGGTGTGCGGGACGACGGCCACGGGGCAGTGCGCGTGGTGGAGTGCCGCGTGCGCGGTCGACCCGATGCGCGGGCCGACCGGCGTGCGCCGCACCCGCCGGCCGACGACCAGCAGCGAGGCGCGGCCCGAGGCGGACAGCAGGACCTGGCCGGCGCTGCCGATCTCGACGTGCTCGGTCACCTGGACCTCGGGGAAACGCTCCCGCCAGGGTGCCAGGGCGGTGGCGAGCGCCTTGCGCTCGTACGGTTCCAGCCCGCCCGCCTCGTCGGCGAGCGCCAGGGAGCCCGGGCTGTAGGCGTACAGCGGCGGCAGGCTCCACGCCCGCACGGCGCGGAGGCGGGAGCCCCGGGCCCGGGCGGCTTCGAAGGCGAAGCGCAGTACGTCGGCGCTTTCGTCGGCGCCCCCCTGCACCCCGACCACGACCTCGCCGTCCGCACCGGGCCGGAACTCCTCCCCGCCGGGCGCGCGACGGCCCGGCCCTTCGGTGCCGGACGCCATGCCGTCCGGCCCTTCGACGCCGGACGCGACACCGTCCGGCCCCTTCCCCCCGGAGGCGTCACGCTGCGGGCCCCCACGGCCCGGCGTGGCGTGGTCCGGCGGGTGGTTCGTGTGGGCCTCGGACCCGGCGGGGCGGCGGACCGACACCACCGGGCAGTGCGCCTCGGCGATGACCTGCTGCCCGTACGAGCCCAGCAGGAAGCCCAGCACCGCGCCGTGGCCTCGGCTGCCGAGCACCAGCAGCTCCGCGTCGCGCGACTCGCGCAGGAGGGCCGGTACGGCGTGCTCGGGCACCACCGTGGCGGTGACCGGCAGCTCCGGCCGGCGGGCGCGGACCCGGGCCAGGGCCGCCTCCAGCAGCACCCGCGCCCGCTCGGCCTCGGTCTCCGGGTTCTGTACGAGCGGCAGGTCCAGCGGCTCCCAGCGCCAGGCGTGCAGCAGCCGCAAGCTCGTGCCGCGACGCGCCGCCTCGTCGGCGGCCCACTCCGCGGCGGCCAGGCTCTCCGGCGATCCGTCCACGCCTGCGGTGATGCCTCGGGTGGTCATCGTGCTGTCCTTCGGGTCGTCGGGTGCCCCGCGCTGATATGGTCTCGCGCCCGCGATCACATGCGCGAGCGCACTCACGCTCGCGCTCGCGCCGAGTCTCGTGCGGAGGGGCAGACGGGGGAGGCGCCCCTCCGCACCTCCAGCCTGTCGCTCCCCCGCGCCGCGGGCACCGGCCCGAAGGTCCCGGGACGGGGGACGGTGTTCCCTTGCCGCGGTGGGCGCGCTGTGCGAACCGGCGGGCCCGCGGGCGGGTACGGGAGGCGCTGCCGAACGTATGTGCCCCTGCCCGGAAACCTCGGCTCCGCTTGCGCGGAAAATCGAACAGGTGGCCTAATTTCGTCATGGCGCGAACCACCTTCCCCGATGACCTCCTGCTCACCCAGATCCACGTGATCCGGACGTACGCCGCCCTCGCGGCGCTCCCCCCGACCGTCGGCGCCACCGCGCTGCGGAGGCGGCTGGTCCAGGAGCTCCGGTGCCTCTACGCCCACCCGTACTGGTCCGAGCCCGGCCACTCCTCCGCGTCCCTGGTGGAACTCCGCCGCCAGGCCCGCAGGCTCGCCTGGACGGTCGCGGCCTGAAACCGCCCTCCTCGGGACCGGCCCTGCTCGGGGTACCGCCCCCTCCGCGGCCCGTCCCGGCCGGCCCCCGTCCCCGCGTCAGCGGCGCGCAAGGAACCGGGGTGCCGGCGTCAGGGCGGCGTCAGGAGCGCACCGGATGCGGGACCCGGGAGCGCACGACCGGGCATGGTTCCGGTTGTGCGCCCCGCACCGCCTCCCCGCGACCGGGACGCCACCCTGCCGTCACAGGCCCTGAGGAGGCCCCCATGTGCACGTTCCGCTACGAAGACGACCCCGACCCCGAGGAACGGATCCCGGCCGGACCCCTCTGCGTCCCGGTCCGGCCGGGCACGCGCGGGGTGGCGGTACGCGTGTTCCGCACCCCGCTGGGCGAGCGGACCGCGGTGGGCTTCACGACGCCCGCCCGGCTCGCCGCGACGCTCGGCGCCGGGCAGGTTTGGATCCGGCTCTCGGAGACCGCGCTGCGCGCGCTGACCGAACCCCTCGGTGTCCTCCTGCTGACGCTCGACCCGACGCTCACCGCTCCCGCCGTGGCCCCCGCCCCAGCGCCGGCCCCTGCCCCGCGGCCCGCTCCCGGCGCGGCCGCGGGCACGGATGACGACGGGCCGCGCGACGGCGCCGTCGCCGCACGGGGAGCCGCCTCGTGACCGCCGACCTCGTCGCGGCCCCGCCCACCGGTACGGACGCGCCGCCCGCCGTCTGGCCCGCGTCCACCGCGCCGCTCCCCCGCGGAGGTCTTTCCGTCGGCGGGGTGGACCTCACCGAGGTCGCGGAACGCTTCGGCACCCCCGCCTACGTGCTGGACGAGGGCGAGGTGCGGGCGCGCTGCCGCGCGTACCGGGCCGCCTTCCCCGACGGCGAGGTGCTCTACGCGGCCAAGGCGTTCCTGTCGCGCGCGATGGTCCGCTGGGTCCTGGAGGAGGGCCTGGGGCTGGACGTGTGCTCGGCCGGCGAACTCGAACTCGCCGTCGGGGCGGGCTTCCCGCCCGGCCGGACCGTGCTGCACGGCAATGCCAAGTCGCCCGCCGACATCGCGGGCGCGGTGCGGCTGGGGGTCGGCCGGATCGTGGTCGACAGCACCTCGGAGATCGCCTGGATCGCCGCTGCGGTCGGCCCGCGCGGCCGCCAGAAGGTGCTGGTCAGGGTGGTGCCGGGGGTGTCCGCCGGGGGCCACGCGAAGATCCGTACCGGTACCGAGGGCCCAGAAGTTCGGGCTGTCGGCGGCCGACGGGTCGGCCCAGGACGCGGTCGCCCGCGTGCTGGCCCGGCCGGAGCTGGAGCTCGTCGGCCTGCACTGCCACATCGGCTCGCAGATCACCTCGGCGGAGCCCTGTCTGGCCGCCCTGCGCCGCATGACCGGACTGCTCGCCCGGATCCGGGACGACCACGGCGTCGCCCTCCCGGAGCTGGACCTCGGCGGCGGCCACGGCATCGCCTACCGGCCCGGTGAACCCGCCCTCGCCCCGGACGCGCTCGCCGCGGCCCTCCGTACGGAGCTGGCCGTCCGCTGCGGTGCCGCCGGGCTGCCCGTACCGAGGCTGGCCGTGGAGCCCGGCCGCGCGGTCGTGGGGCCCGCCGGGGTCGCGCTGTACCGGGTGCTGGCCGTGAAGCGCACGGGCGGCACCGTGTTCGTCGCCGTCGACGGGGACATGAGCGACAACCCTCGGCCGGCCCTGTACGGGGTCCGCTACGCGCCCCTCCTGATCGGCCGCGCCCCGGAGGCCGCCCCGCCGGTCACGGCCACCGTGGTGGGGCGCCACTGCGAGGCCGGCGACGTACTGGCCACGGAGGTGGAGCTGCCCGGGGACGTCCGCCCGGGAGACCTGCTCGGCGTCCCGGCGGCCGGCGCGTACCACCTCTCGATGGCCTCCGCCTACAACCTGGTCGGCCGGCCCCCGGTCGTCGCCGTCCACGAGGGAGCCGCCCGGCTCCTGGTCCGCCGCGAGACCCTCGGCGACCTCTGCCTCAGGCACGTGGGCGACTGAGGGTCTCCGGCGCGTCCGGCCGGGTCCGGCCGGACGGGCCTTGCGGGCCGAACGGGCCGGTCAGGCCTTGCGGGCCGGACAAGCCGGTCAGGCCTTGCGGGCCAGCGGCTGCCCGGCGAAGCTCACGCCGCCCAGGCCGTGGGCCATGAGGTTGCGGATGTTGGCGTGGTCGGTGTCGTCCGGCGTCGCCAGCACCTTGCGGTAGTGCTCACCGAAGGCCAGCAGCGCCTCTTCGTCGCTCAGACCCTCCAGGACGGCCAGTCCGAGCGTCTTGCAGGAACCCTCGTTCTCGCCCGCGGCGTTTTCGACATCGCCGTTGCGGAACGCCTGCGGCCGGTACTCGTAATGCGCGGCGACGAAGGCCAGGGTGTCGGCGAACTCGTGCTCTCCCGACGCAAGGCTTGCCCGCAGCGAGTTCAGATCAGTCATGTTGGTTCCCCTGGATTGAGCAGACGTTCCGATTGCCGTCCGTGACCGGACGACAATACCCGACCGGTTGCGGACGGGTGGGCCCGGGTATCCGCCGCACGCAGAAGGCGCCGGAGAGGAATTCTCCTCTCCGGCGCCTTCCGGCCGGGCCGCTGGATCACTTGCCGAGCTTCTTCTTCACCTCGGCCTTGATGTCCTTCTTGATGTTCTTCACCGTGCCGCCCTTGCCCGTGCCGTCGCCGCCCACGGCGGTGGCGTCGCCGGTGTTCACGGCGTCCGCGCTGGCGTTGCCACCGGTCGCGTTGCCCGTGGTGATGGTGCACTTGCCCTTGCAGCTGCCGACGCCGCTGTTCGCGTCACCGCCCTTGGCCTCGCCGCCGACGGTCGTGTTCTCGGCATTCGCGTCGCCGCCGGTACCGATGCCGTCGGCGCTGTCCGCCGGGGCGAGCGTGACGACCGACTGCGGGGCGGGAGCGGCCATCGCGGTCGCCGGGAGGGCGATGCCGCCGCCCAGCAGGGCGAGGGAAGAACCGGCCAGGGCAACGCGACGGGTCAGAGAGATCTGGAACATCGGAATTCTCCATTCGGTTTCGGAAGAAGGTTTCGAACCGCCCCCGATTGCCGGGGGAAATTCTCCGGCCCCCGGTTTCCCGGAGAGGAATTCCCCGGTGGGGCCGTGCTTCAAATAAACCCCGAACGGGGAACCCGGTCACGCCACTGCAATACGTGACTTGACGCCGGTGAGCTGTCTTGTTAAATTCCGCCGGCCGCGGGCGGGGACGGGCAGCGGGTACCGTGCGCGTATGAAGATCATCGACTTGGAGCCGGGCGACCCCCGGCTCGTCGCGGACCTGCTGCCGGTGCTGCGCGAGCTGCGGCCGCACCTCACGGAGCCGCTGCTGAAGAGCGTGTACGAGGAGGGCCACCCGCAGGGGCTGCGGTTCACCGCCGCGTACGACGCGGACGGGGTGTGCGTGGGGGCGGCGGGCTGGCGCACGGTCGCCAACACCGTCGACGTCCGGAAGCTGTACGTGGACGACCTGGTCACCGCCGAGCGGGCGCGGTCGGGCGGGGTGGGGCGGGCGCTCCTCGGCTACCTGGAGGCCAGGGCGCGGGAGACCGGCTGCACCCTCCTGGACCTCGACTCGGGCACGCAGCGCCTGGAGGCCCACCGCTTCTACTTCCGGGAGCGGATGGCCGTCACGGCGTTCCACTTCGGCAAGGACCTGGTCTAGGGAGCCTGGTCGAGAGGTCCCGCTCCGGCGGCGTCGTCCGGACCCGACGTCGTCCGGTCCGGGCCGTGGGGCCGCGGACCGGACGACGCGGGGCCGCGCAGGCCACGACGGCATGCGGGGCCGCGCGGCGCCGGGTGCCTCAGGGGGCGATGGGCAGCTGTCGCTTGTGCTCGGTCGCGCGGTAGCGGTTCACGATCGTCGCGAAGGCGCGCTCCCCGACCGGCTTCCCCTCCAGGAAGTCGTCGATGTCGTCGTACGTGACGCCCAGGGCGTCCTCGTCGGCCTTGCCCGGGTCCAGGGTCTCCAGGTCGGCCGTCGGGACCTTCCACACCAGCTCGGCGGGCGCGCCCAGGACGTCCGCCACGGCGCGCACCCGGCGCTTGGTCAGGCCGGTCAGCGGGACCACGTCTGCGGCCCCGTCGCCGAACTTGGTGAAGAAGCCGGAGACGGCCTCGGCCGCGTGGTCGGTGCCCACGACCAGGCCGTTCTCGGCGCCGGCCACCGCGTACTGGGCGATCATGCGCTGACGGGCCTTGATGTTGCCGTGGACGAAGTCCTGGTGGTGCGCGTCGCGGAAGGTCACCCCGGCGGCCAGCGAGGCCTCCAGGGCGGCGTCGCTCGCGGGCTTCACGTCGACTGTCAGCACGTGGTCGGCCCGGATGAAGGACAGGGCGAGCTGCGCGTCGCGCTCGTCCGCCTGCACGCCGTACGGCAGGCGCATCGCGTAGAACCGCGCCTCGTGCCCGGCGGCGCGGGCCCGCTCGACGGCGAGCTGGCAGAGCCGGCCGGTGGTGGTCGAGTCGACGCCGCCGCTGATGCCGAGCACCAGGGAGCGCAGGCCGGAGGAGGTCAGCCGCTCGGCGAGGAAGGCCACCCGGCGCTCGATCTCCCGCTCGGCCTCGAAGGTCTCGGCGACCTGGAGTTCCCTGGCGATCTCCTGCTGGAGGGCGATGGACGCCGGCTCGCTCACTTCTGCTCCCTGTTCCGGTCGGGTGGTGCCGTGCACCTGGTGTTGTCGGGGCCCACCCTACCCAGCCGTTCCTCGGGGTCGCCGCCGGTCGGAACGCTGCGGGCGGGGCACCCGACCGGGAGCGCGGGACCCGACCGGGAGCGGGTCGCCACGGTGCTGCGTGCCGTGGCGCCGACCGGGGACGAGGCGCGGCGCGGTGGCGGCGCGGGGCACGGGTACGGCCGAGGACGCCGGAGGGGCCTCGGGCCCCTCCGGCGTCCTCGGCCGGGGCGGTTACTTCTTGATCTTCTTCTTCACCTGCTCCTTGATCTCCTTCTTGATGTCCTTCTTCGTGACGGTGCCGCCGGTACCGGTGCCGTCGCCGCCGACCGCGGTGGCGTCGCCGGTGTTCACGGCGTCGGCGCTGGCGTTGCCTCCGGTGGCGTTGCCGGTCGTGATGGTGCACTTGCCCTTGCAGCTGCCGACACCGGAGTTGGCGTTGCCGCCGGTGGCGGTGCCGCCGACCGTGGTGTTCTCGGCGTTGGCGTCGCCGCCGGTGCCGACGCCGTCGGCGCTGTCGGCCGGGGCCAGGGTCACCACCGCCTGCGGAGCGGGCGCGGCCATCGCGGTCGCCGGGAGGGCGATGCCGCCGCCCACCAGGGCCAGGGAGGAAGCGGACAGAACGACACGGCGGGTCAGGAAACGCTGGAACATGGGAATTCTCCGTTCGGAAGAAGGTGGTGTGGCGAACCGCCCCGCAATTCCTTTTCGAGGCAATTCCTTTCCCTCTGTTCTCCGGGGTGGGATTCCCCGGTGAGGGCGTACTTCAAATAAACCCTGTGGGCCGTCACGCGTCACGCCACTTGAATACGTGGCTTGACACCGGGAAGGGATCTTGGTTGAATTCGCGGCCGCCCGGGGGGCCTCCACGACCACCGGGCCCTTTCGGCCGTACGGGTGGGCACCCGGGGGAAACCGCGCGGCACTCCGCCAGATCGCCTCCGGGGCATGACCGGCGCGCTAACGTCGGCAGCACTTTGCCCGAGAACCCCCGGAGAATTCCGATGAACGAGCGTTCCTGGACCCGTCGTCTCGTGCTTGCCGCCGCCTCCGTGGCACTGGCCGGCGGCATCGCCCTCCCGGCGACCGCGGTGGCCGCGCCGGTTCCGCAGTACGGAGTCGACCTCGCCCGCATCGCCGCGGTCCACCTCGGCGACCACTCCCCCGGGTGCCTCGGTGCCTGTCACGGCAGCGTCAACACCGCCGCGGGCGACGGCGCCCCGGCCGTGTGCGAGGGCCTGTGCCACGGCAGCGTCAACACCGCCACGGGCCAGGGGGCCTCCGGGGTCTGCCGTGGACTGTGCGGCGACAGCGTCAACACCACGGTCGGGGACGGCGCGTACAGCGAGTGCCTGGGCCTGTGCGGTGACAGCACGAACACCGCGGTCGGCGACGGCGCCTTCGACGTGTGCAGCGGCGTCTGCCACGCCAGCGTCAACACCGCCGTCAGCGAGGACGTGATGAGCCTCGCCCAGGTGGACCGGGTGACGGCGACGGGGCAGGGCTCGACGGCCGCCCGCGGCGGCGACGGGGACGGCGGGGAGGGCGGCAGCAGCAGCGCGGACGCCATCGCCATCAGCGGGGACGCGAACGCCGAGAACACCACCGTCGGAGGCACCGCCACCAGCGGCTCCGCCACCTCGGGCGGGGTGGGCACCTGCATCGGCCGGTGCACGATCGTGACCGGGGACGCGACGAGCGGCAACGCCAGCGCGGACGCCGTCAACACCGGCGATGCGACCGCCGTGAGCGGCGACGCGACGGCGACGGGCGGCAGCGCCTGACCCGTCCGGGGGACACGCAGGTACGCAGAAGGACGCCGGAGAGGCCCTGGGCCCCTCCGGCGTCCTTCTGCGTGCGCGGGCTCGTGGTGTCCCGACGGTCACTTGTTGAGCTTCTTCTGCGCCTTCAGCTCCGCCTTGAGCTTCTTGACGTCCTCCTTGGTCACGGTGCCGCCGGTGCCGGTGCCGTCGCCGCCGACCGCGGTGGCGTCGCCGGTGTTCACGGCGTCGGCGCTGGCACTGCCACCCGTGGCGTCGCCCGTGATGATCGTGCACTTGCCCCGGCAGCTGCCGACGCCGGTGTTGGCGCTGCCGCCGGTGGCCGTGCCGCCGACCGTCGTGTTCCCCGCACTGGCGTCGCCGCCGGTTCCGATGCCGTCGGCGCTGTCCGCCGGGGCCAGGGTCACCACCGCCTGCGGAGCGGGCGCGGCCATCGCGGTCGCCGGGAGGGCGATGCCGCCGCCCACCAGGGCGAGGGAAGAACCGGCCAGAACGACACGACGGGTCAGGAAACGCTGGAACATCGGAATTCTCCATTCGGGGTGAAAGGGGTGCGAACCGGCCGCCGGAATTCCCGGTGGACAATTCTTGCGACTCTCGTTTCCGGGGATCCGTTCCCCGGTGAGGGCGTGCTTCCAATAAACCCTGGCACGGCGCCCCGGTCACGCCACTGCAATACGTGTCTTGACGACCCTGGCCGATCTTGGTAAAACGACGCGGCGCACGGCCGGAGATGACGGAAAGACACCGGACACACCCTTTCCGGCTCCTGTCAAGTAACGAATAGCCGGGGCTGGGGTCCCCTTCCTTCCGCCGGGCACGGTGGCTGTCCAGGACCGAACCCAGACAAGGAAGACCCGTCATGACCGACATCGCCATCACCGGGCTCGGCTGCCGATTCCCCGGCGCCCCCGACGTCCGTGCGTACTGGAGGCTCCTGCTGAGCGGGGAACGGCAGTTCTCCGCCGTGCCGCGCGAGCGCTGGAACCACGGCACGTTCCACACGCCCGACGACCGGTCGGCGCCCCACGGGGCGTACACGGACCAGGTCGCCTTCCTGGACGACGTGGACCGCTTCGACGCCCTGTACTACGGGGTGCCGCCCGCCCGGGCCCGTGCCATGGACCCGCAGCACCGGCTGATGCTCGACGTGTCCCGCGAGGCCCTGGACGACGCGGGGCTGGGCCGGGGCGACTTCGACCGCGAGAACACCGGCGTCTTCTTCGGCGTGTCCGTCTCCGACTACAAGGACCTGATGACGGCCCCGCTACGGGCCGTCGCCCTGGTCGACGGGACGGCGGGCGACGACCGCGGGCGGGCCTTCGACGCGCTGCGGGAGGAGGCGGGCCGACTCGGCGCGATCCACGCGTTCACCCTGCCGGGCAGCCTCCTCAACATGGCGGCCGGTACCGTCAGCCGCCAGTTCGACCTCGGCGGCCCCAGCTTCACGGTCGACGCCGCCTGCTCGGGGTCCCTGGTGGCCCTGGACCAGGCCGTCGCCCAGCTCCGCCAGGGCAACTGCCGGATCGCGGTCGTCGGCGGCGTGTACGTCAACCTCACGCCGGACGGCCTGGTCGGGTTCTCCAAGCTCCGCGCCCTCTCGCCCTCCGGGGTGTGCCGGCCCTTCGACGGCACGGCCGACGGCTTCGTCCTCGGCGAGGGCGCCGGCGTCGTCGTCCTGCGGCCCCTCACCGACGCGCTGGCCGCCGGAGACCGCGTCTACGCCGTGGTCCGCGGCGTGGGCTCCGCCAACGACGGCGCGTCGCCCGGCCCTCTCGTACCCACCCCCGACGGCCAGGTCCGCGCGATGCGCCGGGCCTACCGGGACGCCGGCCTGCCGCCCTCGTCCGTGGGGTTCCTGGAGGCGCACGGCACGGGTACCAGCACCGGCGACCGCGCCGAGATCGAGGCGCTGCGCCGGCTGCGCACCGAGTACCCCGACGACGACCCCGCCCTGTGCTACCTGGGTGCGGGCAAGGCCCTGATCGGCCACTCCCTGTCGGCGGCCGGCGTCGCGGGGCTGATCAAGACGGCGCTGGTCGTGCACCACCGCACGATCGTGCCGCAGCCCCCGACCCGTCCCGACCCCGGGCTGGGCGTCTCCGCCGCGGGCCTGCGCTTCGCCGAGTCCGCGCGGCCCTGGCCGAGCCCGGGCGCCCCGCGGCGCGCTGCCGTCAGCTCCTTCGGGTTCGGCGGAACCAACGTCCACGTGGTGCTGGAGGAGCCGCCCGCTGCCGCCGGTACCCCGGCCGGTACGCCGTCGGTACGCACCCCCGCGGCCGGTACGCCGTCGGTACGCACCCCCGCGGCCGGTACGCCGTCGGCGCGCACCTCCGCGGCCGGACCGCAGCTGGTGCTGCTCACGGCCAGCAGCGCGGAGCTCCTCGACCGGCACATCGGCGAGGTCCTCGACGCCCTGGACGCCGCCCCGCGCCCGCCGCTCACCGCGCTGGCCCACACCTTCGGCGCCCGCGCACCGCTGACCGCCCGGCTGGCGGTCGTCGCCACCGACACGGACGGCTTCGTTTCGCGGCTGCGGGACGCCCGCCGCCAGCTCGCCGCCGGCGCCCGGGGCGACCTCGGCGACGGCGCGTACGCCGCCGACGCGCCGCTGCCCGCGGCCGCGCGCGGGATCGCGTTCCTGTTCCCCGGCCAGGGCAGTCAGCGGCCGGGCATGCTGCGGGACCTGCACGACAGGTTCCCGGCCTTCCGGGCGACCGTCGCCCGCCTGGGCGCCGTCGCCCGCCGGGACACCGGCGCCGACCTCGCCGACCTGCTGTACGGGGTCCCTGCCGGGGGCGGAGAAGGGTTTGCGGCCGGTGGCGGCCAGGCAGCCGGTGACGAGCAGGCTCCGGGGCACGGGCCGGCGGCCGACGACGGCTCCGGGGACGGCGGCGACAGCGACGACCGCGACGCGGCGGCGCGGCGGCGGCTGGCCGCCACCGACGTCTGCCAGCCGCTGCTCGGCACCGTCCAGCTCGCCGTCACCAGGCTCCTCGCCGACTGCGGCGTCACCCCCGGCCTCACCCTGGGCCACAGCGTCGGCGAGTTCGCGGCCGCCGCGACCGCCGGCGCCCTGACCTGGGAGGACACCGTGCGGCTGCTGGTCCACCGGGGCGCCGCGCTGCGCCGGGCAGGCGACGGCGTACGGGGCGGGATGCTCGCCGTACAGACCGACAAGGAGACCTGCCGCCGGCTCACCGACGGCATCGACGACGTGTGGCTCGCCTGCTTCAACCAGCCCCGGCAGGTCGTGGTCAGCGGTACCCCGCACGGACTCGACGCGATGCGGCGGGCCTGCGCGGAGGCGGGCGTGGCGACGGTGGCGCTCGACGTGTCCGACGCCTTCCACTCGCCCCGGCTGGCCGCTGCCGAGGAGACGATGCGGGAGGACCTCGCGGGGCGGCGCCTCGGCCGGCCCTCGCTGCCGTTCGTCTCCTCCGTGGACGCGCGGGTCTGCACCGACCCGGACCGGCTGCGCGACCTGTGGGCCCGCCACGCCTCGGCCCCGGTCCACTTCGGCGACGCGGTCCGGACCTCGTACGAGGCGGGCGCGCGCATCTTCGTCCAGGTGAACGGCGGCGGCTCGCTGCTCACGTCGGTACGGCGCAACCTCCCCGGCCTGGACGACGTGTACGTGGTCCAGGCGGCATCCGCCGACCCGGACGGCGGGCTCGGCTTCGTACGGGCCCTCGCCCGCCTCGCCGTCCTGGGCGTACCGGTCGACCCGCGCGTCCTGGTGCCGCGGGAGGCCCGGCGCCTGCTCGACCTGCCGGTGGCCCGCCTGGACGGCCAGTCGTACTGGGTCCCGGGCGCCCGCCCGTCCCGCGCGGTCCCCGCAACGGCCCCGGCCCCGCCGGTCCCGTCCGGCCCGCCCGGCCCCGTCGGCGCCGCAACGCTCCCGGCCGCGCCGGTCACGTCCGACACCGCCGTCCGCGCAACTCCCCCGGCCCGGTCCGGCGCGCCCCTCACCGCCCTGCTGCCCGCCGAGACGGCCACCGGCTCCGCCCCGGGCGGCGCCTCGGCCCGCACCGGTGCGGCCGCCCCCGGTGCCCCGGTCGGCGTGCCCGCCACCGCCGGCCCCGGGGGCGCGGCCGGCGCGCCCAGGACGGGCAGCGCCGCGGGGCCGGCCGACGCGTCTGATGTCGTCGGCACGTGTGGGGCGACCGCGCCCCGCCCCGGCCTGCACGGCCCGGCGCCGGCGCCTCCCTCCCCGGTATTCGCCCACCCGTGCGGCACCTGCCCACCGGGCGGGGCCGACGCCGCCGTTCCCGGCGACCACGCGGCCGCGGCCCGCCCCGGCGGGTCGTCCGCTCCGCCGCTTCCGGCCCCCGCGGACGCCCTCGACCCCCGCCCCGGAGCCGTCGTCGGCGGCCGTCTCCCCGACCTGCCCGCCCAGAGCGGCGCGGCCGACCCCAGCGGTCCGCCCGGTCCGCCCGAACCGAGCGAGCCGGCCGACCCGACGCACCAGCCCGTACCGCCCCTGGAGCACCCGATGCACTTCCCCGAGAACCACCCCATGAACGACCTGCGTCGGCTGATCGAGCAGCAGGTGACCCTGATGAACCGCCTCAGCGAGGCGCTTCCCGCTCCCGGCCGGGACCCGGAGGCCCGTCCGGACACCACGCCCGCGCCCCCGGCCCCGGTCTCCCCCGTCCCCGAGCCCCTCGCTCCGCCCGCCCGAACCACTCCTCACGCCCCCGCGGCGACCGTTCCCGGCCCGGAGCCGGTCCCCTCGGGCACGCCCGGGCCGCACGCCATGCCCCTGCACGGCCCGGTCCTCGACTCGGTGCTCGCCCAGGTGGCCCGGATCAGCGCCTTCCCGGTCGGGCACCTGCGCCGGGAACAGCTGCTGGTCGACGACCTCGGGTTCGACTCCCTCATGCTGACCGACCTCTTCACCTCCCTCCGGCGAGAATGGCCGCACTGGAACTTCGACGAGCGGGCCGCCGACCGGCCCACCGTGGGAGGCATGGCCGCCCTCATCGCGGACGGCGCACCGACCGCGACGCCACCGGCACCGGCCCCCACGGCCGCCCCCGTCCCCGTCCCCGTCCCCGTCCCCGAACAGCGTGCCGAGTACGTGGACCACGCCCCGCCCGCCGAACCCGGGGCCCCCGCTCCCGAGCCCACCCCCCTGCCCCTCGAACACACCCGCATCGAGAACTTCCCCGAGGTCAGCGCGCACGCCGAGCGGTTCGCCGCGCTCGACCGGCTGGGCCTGCCCAACCCGTACTTCCTCGTCCACGAGGGCGGTCTGACCGACACCACCGTGGTCGACGGCCGGCAGCTGCTGTCCTTCTCGGGCTACAACTACCTCGGCCTGGCGGCGCACCCGCAGGTGACCGGGGCGGCCCGGGAGGCGATAGCGCGCCACGGCACGTCCGTGTCCGCCAGCCGTCTGCTGTCCGGCAGCCGGCCGCTCCACCTGGAGCTGGAGACGGAGCTCGCCGCTTTCCTCGGCTGCGAGGCGGCGCTCACCCTCGCCAACGGCCACGCCACCAACGTCACCGTGATCGGGCACCTCGTCGGCCCCGGGGACCTCGTGGTCCACGACGCCCTCGCCCACGACAGCATCCTCCAGGGCTGCCGGCTGTCCGGCGCCACCCGGCGCCCCTTCCCCCACAACGACGCCGCCGCGCTCGACGCGCTCCTCGGACAGGTCCGCCACCAGTACCGGCGGGTCCTGGTCGTCGTCGAGGGCGTGTACAGCATGGACGGCGACGTCGCCGACCTCGCCGCCCTGGTCGAGGTCAAGCGCCGGCACGGCGCGCTGCTGATGGTCGACGAGGCGCACAGCGTCGGGACGATCGGCGCGACGGGACGCGGCGTCGGCGAGTACGCGGGTGTCGACCGGGGGGACGTCGAACTCTGGTCCGGCACCCTGTCCAAGGCCCTGGCGAGCTGCGGCGGGTACGTGGCCGGGAGCGCGGCGGTCGTGGAGTACCTGCGGTACACCGTCCCCGGCTTCGTCTACAGCGCCGGCATGACCCCGGCCGACACCGCCGCAGCACTGGCGGCACTCCGGGTGCTGCGGGCGGAGCCGGAGCGGGTGGCGCGGCTCGCGGAGAACGCGGCACTGTTCACGCGGCTGGCGCGCGCGGCCGGCGTCGACATCGGGGCGAGCCACGACACCCCGGTCGTGCCCTGCATCACCGGCGACTCACTGCGGGCGCTGCGCCTGGCGGAGGCCCTGTTCCGGCAGGGGATCAGCGTCAACCCGATCCTGTACCCGGCGGTGCCCGAGGACCTGGCCCGGCTGCGCTTCTTCGTCACGGCCGAGCACACGCCGGAGCAAGTACGGCGGACGGTCTCCGCGCTGGACGACGAGCTGCGGCGGCCGCCGGCCGTCCCGGCGGCCTGAGGCCGCGGCGATGACCGTGGACGCGGCGGTCACCGTGGCAACCGCCGTCACCTTGGACGAGGCCTCCACCGTGGCCGAGGCCGTTCCCGTGGACGAGGCCGTTGGCCTGGACGAGTCCGTTCCCGCGCACGCCGGGTTCCCGGCGCTGGCGCCGGGCCTGGTCCACCGCTGGGGCGGGGCGTTCCTCGTCGTGGCGCGGCGGTCCGGGCTGCCGGGGAGCGTGCCGTCGCCCCGGCTCTCGCCGGCCGAGCGGTGCGTGGCTGAGGCGCTGCCGGCCTGGCGGCGGGCGGAGTGGACGGCGGGCCGGCTGCTCGCGAAGCAGCTGGTCGCCGGGTACGCGGGCGCGGCGGCGGACGCGGTGGAGGTGCTGCCGCGGGCGGACGGCAGCCCGTACGCGCTCCTCGGGGGCCGCCCGCTGCCCGCCGTACACCTCTCCCTCAGCCATACGGCCCACCAGGTCGCGGCGGCGCTCGCGCCCGGGCCGGTCGGGGTGGACCTGTGCGAGACCGTCGCGGCGGACAGCGTGCGGCGGATCGGCGACCACGCGTTCTCACCCGCGGAGCTGTCGCTGATCGGCAACGGTCCCCCGGAGGGCCCGGCGGCGGCCTGGGCGCTGAAGGAGGCCGCGGTGAAGGCCGACCGGACCGGCGTCTTCGGGGCCGCTCCGCGGCGCGTGGCGCTGCTGGGCCTGCATCCGCCGAGGCTGGGCGGCGGCCGCCGCGCCGCGGCCTGGCACTCGGCCGGGGCGGACGCCGCGGGCGGGGACGCCGGGGGTTCCGCGGCGCGGGCGGCCGCCGGAACCGCTCCGGCCCCGGGCGATGCGGTGCTCGCGCTCGTACTGGCACCGGTCCGGTAGGAGAGGCGGGCCGGGCAGGCTGCTGGGCAGGGCGGCGTGGCGGGCCGGCCCGGTGGCCGGTCCACCGCCCGGCCGCCGGGTTGCGGCACTGCGTTGGTGCTCTTCCGGCCACTGGATCATGCTTGTCAGTGGAGTCCCTGGCCATGCGGGTTTCCCCTGGGACGACGGCGAAGGAACGACCGAGGGCGAGATGAGCGGCGATGGAGCGAGTTCCCACCCCTCCCGGCGACCGGCCGGAGGAGACGGACGCCTCCCGTGAGCCGGCGTACACGGCCACGGCCACCATCAACGAACAGGGCATCGTCACCGAGTGGAGCGAGGGCGCCGGCCGCCTGCTCGGCTACTCTCCCGCCGACGTCGTGGGGCTGCCGGCCGCCCGCCTGCTCGCCGACGCCGAAGCGGACGGCGGCGCGGCCAGGCGGCTGCCGCCCGGGCAGCAGCGGTGGAGCGGCACGCTGGCGCTGCGGCACCGGGACGGCCACCGCCTGGAGCGGGCGCTGCTGGCGCACCGGTGGACGTCCACCGGCGGGAACGCCAAGTGGTCCGTGGTGTCGGCCGTCGCGCCCGAGCGCCGCACCGCCCCGGACGGGCCGCTCCCGGAGTGGGCGTTCGCCCAGTCCCCCTGCTTCCAGGCGATCTTCGACGAGGACCTGCGGCTGGTCCGGGCGAACGCCGGCATGGAGCGCACCCTGTCCCTCACGGAGGCGGAGATGCGCGGGCTGCGGCTGCCGGAGATCGCACCGGACCCGGCGAGCGACGAGACCGAGCGGCGGATCCGCACGGTGCTGGAGACGGGCGAGGCGCAGCACGCCGACTCCTTCGTGCGTCCCGCCGGGGGCGACGAGCAGGTCTGGTCGACCTCGCTGGACCCGCTGCGCGACGCCGACGGGCGGGTGCGGGCGGTGTGCCTGACCGCGCACGAGCGGACCGCGGCGGCGGCCGGCCGACGGGCGGTGCCGGACGACGAGTTCGGCGCCCTCATCGGCACCACCACGGACACCTCGCGCACCGCGCAGGAGCTGGCCGACTTCGCGGTGCCGCGGATCGCGGACTTCGTGGCCGTCGACCTGCTGGAATCCTCGCCGCGCAGCGAGGTCCCGTCCGCCTCGGCCGTGCCGGGCACGGTGACGATGTGCCGTACGGCGGTGCGGTCGGTCCTGGAGGGGAACCCGGAGTCCCGGGTGTCGGTCGGGGGTACGACGGTCTATCCGCCGCTGTCGCCGCCGGCGGACTGCCTGGCGTCGGGGCGCGGCGCGGTGTACGCGACGACGGACTCGGCGGTGACCCGGTGGATGGCCGAGGATCCGGGCGCCGCGTGGATCGGCGAGTACGGGACCCACTCGATGATGGTGGTGCCGCTGCGCGCGGACGGGGTTCCGCTCGGCGTGGTGCTGTTCAGCCGCCAGCAGCACCGCGAGCCCTTCGCCCAGGAGGACCTGTGGCTGGCGGAGCGGGCCGCGCAGAGGGCGGCGGCGGTGATCCACGGTTCGCGCCGGCAGGTGCGGGAGCACACGACCACGATGACGCTGCAGCGCAGCCTGCTGCCGCAGACGCTGCCCGAGCAGTCGGCCCTGGAGATCGCCTCGCGGTACCTGCCGGCGGCGAGCGAGGCCGGGGTGGGCGGGGACTGGTTCGACGTGATCCCGCTGTCCGGGGCGCGGGTGGCGCTGGTCGTGGGCGACGTGGTGGGCCACGGCATCCGGGCCTCCGCGACCATGGGCCGGCTGCGGACCGCCGTACGGACCCTGGCGGACGTGGACCTGCCGCCGGACGAGCTGCTCACGCACCTGGACGACCTGATCATCCACCTGTCGGCGGACGAGACGGACCGGGACTCGTCCGGGGGCATCGGCACGACCTGTCTGTACGTGGTCTACGACCCGGTGACCCGGCGCTGCACGCTCGCCCGGGCGGGCCACCCGCCGCCGGCGGTGGTGTCCCCCGAGGGGTCGGTGTACCTCCTCGACGTGCCGGCCGGGCCGCCGCTGGGACTGGGCGGTCTGCCGTTCGAGACGGTCGAGGCGGAGCTGCCCGAGGGCAGCATGCTGGCCCTGTACACGGACGGTCTGCTGGGGGCGCGGGAGCACGACATCGACGAGGCGCTGGACACGATGTTCGCGGCGCTGGCGCGGCCGGCCACGTCGCTGGACACGGTCTGCGACCGGGTCCTGACGGCGCTGCTGACGCACCGGCCGGACGACGACGTGGCGCTGCTGGTCGCGAGGACGCGGGGCCTGCACGAGGACCAGGTCGTGGTGTGGGACCTGGAGTCCGACCCGTCGGTCGTCGCGGACGCCCGCCGGCAGGCCACCGACCAGCTGGCGGTGTGGGGGCTTGAGGAGGCCGCGTTCGTCACCGAGTTGCTGGTGAGCGAGCTGGTCACGAACGCGATCCGGTACGGCAAGCCGCCGGTGCAGCTGCGGCTGATCCACGAGGACGCGACCCTGATCTGCGAGGTCTCCGACGGCAGCAGCACGGCGCCGCACATGCGGCGGGCCCGGACCTTCGACGAGGGCGGGCGGGGCCTGCTGCTGGTGGCCCAGCTGGCGCAGCGCTGGGGTTCCCGGCCTGCCGCGAACGGCAAGACGATCTGGGCCGAGCAGTCGCTGGTGGGGTTCTGAGCGGGTCCACGGGGACGCCGGGGAGGGGGCCGGCGGTTCCCGTGTGACACGCCTGTGACAGTCGGCGGACAGGGTCATGAACTCCGGCGAGCACAGTTTTCGGTAGGGACAAAAAGCGACATTCCGCAATAAGTCCCCTGCTTCCGAGGGTGTGAGCAGCGATGACCGAACCGATCCGTCGGAGGAAATCCCATGAGCCTCACCCTCACCGCGCCGCAGACCCGGTCCCAGACCCCGACCGCCGCTCCGGCCGCCCCGGCCGAGGCCCCGGTCCCCTCCCTGGCCCCGCGTGAGGAGGAGGCGCTGCGCCACATCGCCGCCGGGTGCACGTACCTCCAGACGGCCCGCAACATGGGCCTGTCGAAGCACACGGTCGACGCGTACCTGCGCCGCATCCGGGCCAAGCTGGGCATCAGCAGCACCGCCGAGATGACCCGCATGGCCATCGCCATGGGCCTGTGACCCGGCGGGACGGCACGCACGATCGAGGCATACGGGGGACGGAACCGGCGGTCTACGGACCGCCGGTTCCGCTGTGGAAGACCGGCCGCGCCCAGGCGGGGGGCTCGGGCACCGGACCGGGGGGCGCGGCGGGCGGGGCGTCGGGGCCGGGCTGCGCCTCGGGGCCGGGCGCGCGCGGGGCGTCGGGGCCCCGACCCGGTGCCGGGCCGGGCGCCGGGGGCGCTTCGGCGGTGGCGATCCGCATCGCCCCGACGAACTCCAGGCAGGAGGTGTACCGGTCCTCCGGCACCTTCGCGAGGGCCCTGGCCAGGACGTCGGCCGCGGCGGGCGCGACGTCCGGCCGCTTGTCGGTGAGGCGGGGCGGCGGGTCGTACTGGTGGGCCCAGAGCAGGGCCGCACTGTCCTCCCGCCGGAAGGGCGGCTCGCCGGCCAGGGTCTCGTAGACCACGCAGGCGAGGCTGTAGAGGTCGCACCGGCCGTCCACGGGCCGTCCCGAGATCTGTTCGGGCGCCATGTAGTCGAGGGTGCCGACGAACTCGCCGGCCGTGGTGAACCCGGTCAGCGACAGCGACTTCTTCGTCAGCCCGAAGTCCGTGAGGTAGACGTGCTCCGGGTGGTCGCTGTCGGTGCCCGCCGCGACCAGGATGTTGCCCGGTTTGACGTCCCGGTGGACGAGGTCGTGCCGGTGGGCGGCGTCGAGCGCGGAGGCCACCTGCGCGGCGATGCGCAGGGCCGTGGTAACCGGGAGGGGACCCTCGCGGTCCAGCAGGCCCCGCAGGTCGGGGCCGGGGACGTACCGCATGGCGATGTAGAGGACGCCCTCCGTCTCGCCCGCCTCGAAGATCGGCACGATGTGCGGGTGGTCGAGGGAGGCGGCGACCCGGGACTCGTGGGTGAAGCGGCGGCGGAAGGTCTCGTCCCGTGCCCGGTCGGGGGTGATCAGCTTGAGCGCGACGGTCCGGTCCAGGCGGAGGTCCTTCGCGCAGTAGACCACGGCCATCCCGCCGCGGCCGAGCAGCCGCTCGATCCGGTAGTCGGCGATCTGCTTGCCGATGAGGCCGGAGGGCCGGCCCGTGTACGCGCCCAGGTTCGATGCCGTGCCCATCAGGCGTCTCCTCGCGCCGCCACCACCTGAAAGTGTAGGCGCGTACGGTCACCGCCGCCCGGGACGGGCACGGGGGCCGGGCGGGCACGGGGCGGGGCGCGCTCGGGGGCCGGGCGGGCACGGCCCCCGGTCAGTCCACCGCGGGGCCGACCGGGAAGAGGTCGGTGGTGCCCGTCAGGTCGAGCAGGCGCAGCATCTGGTGGCTGGGGGCCGCCAGGCTCACCGTGTGGCCGCGCTCCAGGGCGGCCAGGCGCCCGTCCAGCAGGGCGTTGAGGCCGGAGGAGTCGCAGAACGACGAGTTGCTGAGGTCGACGACGATGTCGGCGGGCGGCTCGGCGCCGGCGACCAGGGTGTGCAGGGCGTCGCGCAGGTCGCCCGCGTGGTTGATGTCGAGTTCACCGGTCACGCGGATGACGAAGCGCCGCCGGCCGGTGCCCCCTCCCTGCTGCCGTTCCGCCGGTACGACCTCGATCAGACTGCTGCCGGGTCCCATGATCCCGTCACCTCCGGGTTCCTCCAGGGCGCCTGCCCCGTGGGCGGCCGTCCATGCGCCGCGGGGCGTGCCCGGGGCGCGGCCGCGCGCGACCGGCACCCGGGTCAGGACCGGCCGGATGCCCGGCGGCGGCAGCCCCGGGCCTCCGCGAGGAGCTCCTGCACCCGCTCCCCGACCTCCTCGGGGCCGCGGGCCGGTGCGGTGAAGGGGAGGCGTACGTCGTGCCGTGCGGCGGCGTGCTCGATCCGCAGGGTCAGCCCGCCGCGGTCCAGGGACAGGGGCGTGACCCGCTCGGCGTTCCTCGTCAGCCGCGGGTCGGCCAGCCGGGCGAGGGACGAGACGAGACCGCCGTGCCCGTCCACGAGGTGGGTGAGCATGCCGGCCTCGTAGGCGGCGAGGTCGTCCGGGCGGGCCAGGGCGAAGGCGTCGAGGCCGAGCGCGGCCGGGCCGTTCCCGGTGTCGAGGTCGACGTGGGCGGCGTCCAGGCGCAGTTCGGCGTGTGCCCCGTCGTCGAAGGTGCGGCCGGTGGCGGTGAGCCAGCCGGCGAGGGTGACGCGGGCGCGCACCCGGTCGCGCACGGCGACGGGGGAGATGTCGGTGAACTTGAGCAGCGCGGACAGGCTGCCGCGCGGCGCCAGGGCCACCTCGGCGGCCAGCCGGCATTCGGCGGGCACGCGCAGCAGGACGCGGCCGTCGTGGGCGACGGTGTGCAACCCGCCGCCGACGAGGTCGCAGTCGTGCGAACCCGTCACCACGGTCAGCGAGTCGGCCGCGGCCAGCACGCTCCGGGCCCGCTGTGCGGACGTGGGACCGGCCACGAGGACGTCGTGTGCACCCATCCAGAACTCCCGAGAACTAAGGTAAGGCATACCTAAGTCACCTTAGCCCCTTGGATTGCCGCCCCACCACCCCCCTCTCCGCCCAGACCGCCGGCGCCCTGGGTCCGCCGGCCCAACCTCGTGCTGCACGAGCCGCGTTCGGGGTACCGGCGGGGGTGTGGGTGGGCACGTTGACCAAGGCGCCGGCGGTCGTCGCGGCCGTCCTGGTGGCGGCCGTCGCCACTCTGGCCCCGCTTGCGGCCAACGCGGCCACCTCCCACGACCGCCGGCCCGGCCCGCTGGACGCCGCACGCGCGGACCCCTGGCCGTGGGTGTACGGGCTGTTCGCCCGCCTCTTCACCCTCGGCCGCGGGGTCGCCGGCCCGGACCTCGCCGCGACCATCGTCCGGATCACCCCGTACGTCACCCGGGACACCACGGTCCTGGTTCCGGGGGTCCCACCGCGTCGGGCCGATGGCCCTCGCGCCGGGCGGGACCGGTGAGCGCGGGGGCCCTCGCGGGCCGGGCGGGGCGGCGGGTAGGGTCGCGGCGTGATCACGGCCGGTACGAGCGTCGCGTCGCGGGCCCGCAGCAGCGCGGCTCCGCTGCGGCTGCTGTGGCTGGCCCTCCTGCTGTTCGGCTTCCTGTACACGCATGCCGCGGGTGCCGACAGCGCCTCCGCGCACGCCCTCGGCACCCCGGTCACGCCGCCGTCCCTGACGGACGTGGAGCCGCGTACCGGCGACCCGGCGCCGTCGTTCGCCGAAGCCCGGGCGTACGGGGCCGACCGGCCCCGACCCCTGACAGCCGCCGAGCCGTACGCCGGCCACGGGCACGGCCATGCCCCGGGCCGGTGGCGGGACGGTGGCGGGGAGCCGGCGGAGGAGGGGGCGCGCGTGCACGTCCCCGCCCCGGCCGGTCAGGACGACCCCGGCCACTCCCCCGCGCCCATCGGTCACGGTCACGGTGACGGGGGCGGGCACAGTCATCCGGCCGAGGCGTGCGATGCCGGGCACACCCAGCACGGCGGGGAGCCGGGGCCGCCCGGGCGCGCCCCGCTCGGCGGGCCCGCGTCCCCCGAGGGCGGCGCAGCCACCCGTGCGGCGGGCGGCGACCGGGCGCTGCCCCCCTTGCGAAGTTCCGTCGGTTCTGTGGTGCAGCGGGTATAGGAGCGGGCCGGCCTGCCCGTATCCCACCCTTTTCTCCCCGCGTGCGGCCCTCCGGGCGCGCGCGGGGTGGACCACGCCTGCGCAAGGAACCACTCATGTCCCAGACCCCGTTGCTCGACGCCTCCGCCGCGTCCGGCACCACGCCCTCCGACGGCGCCGGGCCGGCCGCCGGCCGCGCCGCCCGGCGCCGGGAACGCTCCCGCCGGGAGCGCCGGCGGTCCCTGTCCGCCCGCTACCTCGGGTACGTCGGCTACTTCGTCGGCGCCGGCCTCATCAGCGGTGCCGTGGTGCACCACCCGCTCGACCCGGCGAGGTACACCCGCGTCGGGCTCTACGGGGCGGCGGTGTTCCTCGCCGCCACCCTCCTCAACGAGTTCGTCCTCACCCGCGAGCGCCCCGGCCCCGCCCGGCTCCTCACGGTGATCGGGGCGTCGCTGACGCTGTCCTTCGGCATCGGCATGCTGTCCGGCGGACTCCAGCACTTCGACGACTTCCCCGCGCGGGGTGCGGTCCTCGTCCCCGCCGGCCTGGTCGTGTCCTTCGTCGCCTTCGTGGTGAAGGACCCGGAGACGCCGGTGCGGCGCGTCTTCGGCCTGGTCGGCCTGGCCGTCCTGGCCACGGCCGCGGTGGCCTTCCTCGGCCTGCGCGAGGTGGCCGCCTCCATGGAGACCGGGACCGGGGGCGGCCACAGCCACGGTTCCGAGGAGCGGCCGGGGCACGAGGAGTCCGGGCACGGGGAGTCCGGGCACGAGGAGTCCGGCCGGGAGGGGCCGTCGGCGACGCCGCCGGCCGGGGCGGACGGGGCGCCCACGGCCCGTACCGGCACGCCCGCGCCCGCTCCCACCGGTCCCGCCGCGCAGCCCACGGCCTCCGGGGACGGTCACAGGCACGGCCACTGACGTGCCGCCCGCCGGGCACCCCCGCCGCTGAGCGGAGGCGGTCCCCGGCGTGGGGCCGGCCGGTGGTGTGTGCCGTCAGTGCTGCGGGCCGCGCCGGCCTGCGGCGGCGGCCCCTTTCCGTGATGACGGGCGGCCGTGTGCGGGCAGCACCACGGTGATCGTCTTCCCGGCGCCCCGTGGTTCCGCCGCGACCCGTTCCGCGATCCGGTTGATCATGAGCCAGCCGAAGCGGCCGGGGATGCCGGCCGGGGTGGGCCGGTTCACGGGCAGGTCCGGCCGGGCGTCGGAGACCTCGACCACGGCCTGTGACTCCAGGCAGCGGATCCGGAAGGCGGTGACGCCGCCGGCGTGCCGACGGGCGTTGGACACCAGCTCGGTCACCACGAGGAGCGCGTCGTCGGCCTCGGTGCCCGTGACACCGCGGGCGGCGAGCACGAGCCGGGTGATGTTGCGGGCGCGCTCGCAGGTGAGGCCGCAGGCAGCTGGCGGTCGCACGGTTCTCCTCCTCTCGCCCACGGCTCTCGGGATGCGGTGCGTCGCGCCCCTTCCCGCGTTGTCCGGCCGCCCCCTTCCGGCCACCCCGAATCGGCGTCTTCCCCGCCGCGCCGTCGGAAACCCTGCCGGGGCGCGACGGCGGATCAGCCGTCGCCGGGTGTCCACAGGTCGGTGAGGTGCGCCGCGCCCGGTCCGATCCGCTCCCACGGGCCGTCCAGGGTGAGCACGACCACTCCCGCGGTGGGCAGGCCGTCCTCCAGGGTCCGCCGCAGCGGTTTCGGGCCGCTTCCGCACAGGGTGACGGCGAGGTCGTGGACGGCCGGATTGTGGCCGACGAGGAGCACGCCGGTCAGTTCGGGGGCCGAGCCGCGCAGGACGGCGAGGAGGTATGCGGCGTCGGCGTGGTAGAGCTGCTCGGAGTAGGAGGCCGGCGGCGGGGCGGAGAGGTGGGGGACGATCATCTGCCAGGTCCGGCGGGCGCGCACCGCCGTGGAGCACCGGGCCAGGTCGAACCGGTGCCCCGATTCCTCGAGCCAGCGCCCGGCCCGGGCGGAGTCGCGCCGGCCGCGGCCGGTGAGGTCGCGGTCGGGGTCGTCGGCGGTGTGCTTGGGCACCGCCTTGCCGTGCCGGACGATGACGATCCGGCGCTCGCGGGCCTGGGTCATGGGGGCACCTCCGTAGCGGGCGGTCGCGCGGCTCAGAGTTCGCGGAGTGCGGGCAGGAGTTCGGCCTCGGCCCACTCCAGGAACGGGGCCTGGTGCCTCCCGCCGATCTGGACCAGGGCGATCTCGGTGAACCCGGCGTCGACGAACGGGCGTACCGCGTCGACGAAGGTCTGCGGGTCGTCGCCGCAGGGGATCTCCTTGGCGACGTCCTCGGGCCGGGTGTGCTCGGAGGCGGCGGCGAAGCCGGCCGGGCCGGGGAGTTCGGCGTTGACCTCCCAGCCGGCGGCGGACCAGCGGAACTGGTCGTGGGCGCGGGCCACGGCCGCGTCGCGGTCCGGGTCGTAGCTGAGGGCGAGCTGGCCGACGACCGGTTTGCCCGTGCCGCCGTGCTCCCCGAAGGCGGTCACCAGGTCCCGGTCCGGCTCGATGGCGACGAGCAGGTCGCCGTACCGTCCGGCGATCTCGCAGGAGCGCGGCCCCGAGGCGGCGATGCCGATGGGCGGGGGCTCGTCGGGCAGGTCCCAGAGCCTGGCGTTCTCGACGTCGAAGCGGGTGCCGTGGTGGCTGACGAGTCCGCCGCCGAACAGGGCGCGGATGATGCCGGCCGCCTCCTCCAGCATCTCCAGCCGGACGTGCGCGGCGGGCCAGCCGCCGCCCACGACGTGCTCGTTGAGGTTCTCGCCGGAGCCGAGGCCGAGCCGGAAGCGGCCGCCGGAGAGGAGCTGCATCGTGGCGGCCTTCTGCGCGACCACGGCGGGGTGGTAGCGGAAGGTCGGGCAGGTCACGTACGTCATGAGCGGGATCCGGTCGGTGGCCTGAGCGGCGGCGCCGAGGACGCTCCACGCGTAGGGCGCGTGCCCCTGGGAGTCGAGCCAGGGGAAGTAGTGGTCGGAGACGACGGAGAAGTCGAACCCCGCCCGCTCCGCGCCCACCACGTGTTCCACCAGGTCCCGGGGGCCGGCCTGCTCGGTCATCATCGTGTATCCGATTCGCACCATGCCCGGCGTCTCACCGCTGGGGCCGCCCCGAAACCCGCTGGGCCGGTCAGTCGTGCGGCGCCTCGCCGGTGATCCGGTGGTCGGCGTGGCTGAGGGCTTCCAGGACCAGCCGGCGCAGGTGGCCGTCACGGAGGCGGTAGTACACGTACCGGCCTTCGCGGCGGGTCTCGACCAGGCCGGCCAGGCGGAGCTTGGCCAGGTGCTGGCTGACCGCCGTCCGCGAGGCGGTGCACCGCTCGGCCAGCGAGCCGACGTCGGACTCCTGCTGCGCGAGCAGCCACAGCAGGTGCAGCCGGGTCGCGTCGGAGAGCAGGCCGAAGACCCCGGCCGCCTCGGCGAGGCGGGCGTCGTCGGGGGCCCGCAGGTGCGCAGGGGCCGCAGGAGGGACGGGTTCGCTGGCAGGCATGGGCACAGCCTAAGACCCGTGGGCGTCCGGCCGAGACCCCCAGTCATCATGTGCACACATGCGCACATGATGTGTACGCTGGAACGGTCGCCCCGCCCGGAAAGGATGTCCGCGCATGCTCTCGGTCCTGAGCCACCGCACCTACCGGCGCCTGTTCGCCGCCCAGGTCATCGCCCTGACCGGCACCGGTCTCGCGACCGTCGCCCTGGGCCTGCTCGCCTACGACCTCGCCGGCGCCCGCGCCGGGTCGGTTCTGGGCACCGCGCTGGCGATCAAGATGGTGGCCTACGTCGGCATCGCGCCGCTGATCGGCGCCTTCGCCGACCGGCTCCCCCGCCGCGCCCTGATGGCCGGCTCGGACCTGATGCGGGCCGGCGTCGCGCTCGGCCTGCCGTTCGTGGACCGGGTCTGGCAGGTCTACGTACTGATCTTCGTCCTCCAGGCCGCCTCGGCCGCCTTCACCCCCACCTTCCAGGCCGTGATCCCGGACGTGCTGCCGGAGGAGCGCGACTACACCCGGGCCCTGTCCCTGTCCCGCCTCGCCTACGACCTGGAGAGCCTGTTCAGCCCGGCGCTCGCCGCCGCACTGCTCGCCTTCGTGAGCTACGACCGGCTGTTCCTCGGCACCGTCGGCGGCTTCCTCGCCTCCGCCGTCCTCGTGGTCTCCGTCGCGCTGCCCAGGCCCGCGCCGCCGGCCGGCCCCGCCGGGGGCGTGTACGCCAAAGCCACCGCGGGCAGCCGGCTGTTCTTCACCGTCCCCCGGCTGCGCGCCCTGCTGTGGCTGAACCTCGCGGTCGCCGCGCCCGGTGCGATGGTCACCGTCAACACCGTCGTCTACGTGCGCGACCGGCTGGGCCGGGGCACCGGTGACGTCGCCCTCGCACTCGGCGCCTATGGCGCCGGCTCGATGGCCGTGGCCCTGCTGCTGCCGCGGGTCCTCGACCGGGTCCCGGAGCGCGCCGTGATGCTGGGCGGCGCGCTGGCGCTGCCGCCGGTCTTCGCCGCCCTCGTGGCGATCACCACCGGGACGGGCGGCGGCTGGCGCTGGCCCGCGCTGCTGGCGACCTGGACGGCCTTCGGGGCCGCCTGCTCGGCCGTGCTCACCCCGACCGGCCGGCTGGTCCGGCGCGCGGCGCCGCCCGAGGACCGGGCCCCGGCGTTCGCCGCCCAGTTCTCGTTGTCCCACGCCTGCTGGCTGCTCACCTACCCGCTCGCGGGCTGGCTGGGTGCGGTGGCCGGCCTCCGGTCCGCGGCCGTCGCCCTGGGCGTGGTCGCGACGGTGGCCGCGCTGGCCGCGCTGCGGCTCTGGCCGCCGGCCGGGCCGGAGCCCGGGGAGGCCGGGGAGGCCGAGGAGGCCGGGGACGGGACGCGGCGGGTCCGGGTGCTCAGCGGCTGAGCCCGCGGCCGGCCCCGGCCCCGGTGCGGGTACGGGTACGGGTACGGGCGGTACGGATACGGGTGCGGGTGCGCTCAGCGGTGGAGGCGGTCCCGCCAGTCCGGCGGGACCCGGCCGGCCGGTCCCGGGGACGGCTGTTCCGTGGGGCGGTCGGACGGCGGGGCCAGTTCGGGGCCCGTCTTGTACAGGGCGCCGGTGTCGTAGTTCCAGTACCAGGCCTCGCCCGGCTCGAAGCTCTGGACCAGCGGGTGGCCGGTGGCCTTCCAGTGGGCGGTGGCGTGCTGCCCCGGCGAGAAGTCGCAGCAGCCGATGTGCCCGCACAGGGCGCACCGCCGCAGGTGCAGCCACCAGCCGCCCAGGGCGTCGCAGTCGCCGCAGCCGGTGCCGGCGGGCGGGACGGCCGGGTCGATCCCGTCGGCCGCGCGGGTTCCTCCGGTGCCTTCCGTGCCTCCGGTGCCTTCGGTGCCGGTCATGCGGGCTCCTCCGTTCCTGCTCCGGTGTCGGGGGCGGTCAGCGGCAGCAGGACCTGGAAGCGGGTGTCGCCCGGCACGGACTCGACGTGCAGGCTGCCGCGGTGCTTGTTGACCACGATCCGCCAGGAGATGTCGAGGCCGAGCCCGGTGCCCTCGCCGACCGGCTTGGTGGTGAAGAACGGGTCGAAGATGCGATCGCGGATGTCGTCGGGGACGCCGGGGCCGGTGTCGCGGAACTCGACGAGCAGCCGGTCGCCCTCCCGTGCCGTGCGGACCGTGAGGGTGCCCTCGCCGCCGCTGTCCGTGATGGCGGCGACCGCGTTGTCGACGAGGTTGGTCCACACCTGGTTGAGCTCCGCCGGGTAGGCCGGCACCTGGGGCAGCGAGCGGTCGTAGTCCTTCACCACCCGCACCCGGGGGCCGATCTTGCCGGAGAGCATCAGCAGGGTGCTGTCGAGGAGTTCGTGGACGTCGACGTCGCGGTGCGGGGCGCGGTCCAGTTGCGCGTACTGCTTGGCCGCGTCCACCAGGTTGGAGATGCGGGTGGTGGAGTCCTCGATCTCGTCCATCAGCAGTTCGGTCTCGACCGTGTAGTTGAGCCAGCCGACGGCGCCCGGCAGGACGTCCTCGGCCACGGCCGCCGCGACCTGGTCCAGCCAGTCGGCGTCCAGGCCCGCCTGGACGAAGGTGGGCGCCACCCGCCAGCCCTCGGGGATGCCGTGGTCGTCGAGCCAGTCGGTCAGCTCGTCCTCGCGGTCGGACGCCTCCAGCGGGCTCAGCACCGGCGCCTTGGCAGCGCGTTCCGCGGTGCGCTCCTGGATCTCGATGAGGTCGGCGAGGGTCGCGCGGGAGTACGGGCCCTGCGCGATGTGCGCCAGCTTGTGGCGCATCTTGCCGACGCGCTCGCGCAGCGCCGCGGTGGCGCGGACGGCGGCCGCGGCCGGGTTGTTGAGCTCGTGGGTGAGGCCGGCGGAGAGGGATCCCAGGGCCAGCAGGCGCTCGCGCTGGCCGATGGCCCGCTGGGTGTTCCTGGAGCCGAAGAACAGCCCTTCCAGCAGGTGGGCGGCCATCGGGAACCACTCCCGCATGACGTCGGCGAACGACTGGGCGGGGAGGACGAAGAAGCGGGTGGGCTCGGTCACCCGCATCGAGTTGACGTACGTCTGGGGCACCCGGTCGCCCAGGTACGCCTGCATGGCGCCCGCGTACACGCCGCGCTGGGAGGTGCGGCTCACCTCCACGTCGTCGCCGCCGACGCGGCGGTACAGGACGACGGTGCCCTCGATCATCACGTAGAAGCAGGTGGCCGGTTCGCCCTCGGTGTAGACGGGCCCCGGGGCGAAGCGCTCCACCCGCCCCTCGGCGCAGAGCCGTCCGAGCTGCTCCGGGGACAGCTCCTCGAAGAGGAACAGCGTGGCGATCTCGGTCGGGTCGCAGGCCGTGACATCGGCGCTCATGACGGCGTCCTCATGACTGCTCCAGGTAGCGGTGGACGAGCATCACGGCCATGGCGCCCTCGCCGACGGCGGACGCGACGCGCTTCGCGGACCGGGCTCGGGCGTCGCCGGCCACGAAGACGCCGGGGACGCTGGTCTCCAGGTGGTAGGGGGGCCGGTCCAGTTCCCAGGTCGCGGGCGGGCGGCCGTCCGGGGTGAGGTCGGGTCCGGCGAGGATGAAGCCGTTCCCGTCCCGCAGGACGGTGCCCTCCAGCCAGTCGGTCAGCGGGGCCGCGCCGATGAAGACGAACATCCAGTGGGCCTCGGCCACTTCGCGGACTCCGGTGACGGCGTCGCGCAGGGTCAGCCGTTCCAGGTGGTCGGTGCCGTGGGCCTCCTCCACGACGGTCAGGGGCCGGACGGTGATGTTCGGCGCCTCCTCGATCTGCTGGACGAGGTAGTGCGACATCGAGGACGTCAGGGACGCGCCGCGCACCAGGAGCGTGACCGACTTGGCGCCGCGCGCGAGGTACACCGCGGCCTGTCCGGCGGAGTTGGCGCCGCCGACGACGTACACGTCCTGGCCCTCGCAGGACGAGGCCTCGGTGAGGGAGGAGCCGTAGTAGACGCCCCGGCCGGTCAGGTCGTCGCACCCGGGGACGGCCAGTTGCCGGTACGAGACCCCGGTCGCCAGGATCACGCTGTGCGCGGCGACCGCCGAGCCGTCGGCGAAGCGCACGACGCGGGCGGCGCCGTGCGCCTCCAGTCCCGTGACCTCGCGGGCGGTGAGGATCTCGGCGCCGAAGCGGGTCGCCTGGCGGCGGGCCCGGTCGGTGAGCTGGGCTCCGGAGACGCCGTCCGGGAAGCCGAGGTAGTTCTCGATGCGGGAGCTCTGGCCGGCCTGTCCGCCGGTCGCCGACCGCTCGACCAGGACGGTGCGCAGCCCCTCGGAGGCCCCGTAGACCGCGGCGCCGAGACCGGCCGGGCCGCCGCCGATGACGACGAGGTCGTAGAACTCGGCGGCCGGGGTCGTCGCGAGCCCGACGCGGGCGGCGAGCTCGGGGGTCTCGGGCTCGATCAGCGCGCTGCCGTCCGGTGTGACCACCAGGGGCAGCCGGCGGTCGTCGGCGCCGGCGGCGGCCAGCAGGCGCCTGCCCTCGGGCTCGTCGGAGGAGTACCAGCGGTACGGCACCTGGTTGCGGGCCAGGAACTCGCGCACGTGCGAGGAGTGGGCGGACCAGCGGTGCCCGACCACCTTGGTGGCGGGTACCGGCCGGTGGTCGCTGGAGCGCCAGGCGGTGAGCAGGTCGTCCACGACGGGGTAGAGCTTCTCCTCCGGGGGGTCCCACGGTTTGAGGAGGTAGTGGTCGAGGTCGACGACGTTGATCGCGTCGATGGCGGCGTTGGTGTCGGCATAGGCGGTCAGCAGGACGCGCCGCGCGCCCGGGTAGACCTCGATGGCCTGTTCCAGGAACTCGATGCCGTTCATCCGGGGCATGCGGTAGTCGGCCAGGATCACGGCGACCAGGTCGCCGCGCAGCTTCAGCTCGCGCAGCGCCTCCAGGGCCGACCCGCCGGACTCGGCCCGGACGATCCGGTACCCGCCGCCGTAGCGGCGCCGCAGGTCGCGGGCGATGGCGCGGGAGACCCCCGGGTCGTCGTCCACCGTCAGGATGACGGTCCGCGCCGCTTCGGTGGCCTGTGGCATGGTGCTCCGCCCTGGGTGCTCCGGCCGCCGGTGCGCCGAGCTGGTCGCGCCGGCTCCCGCCCATCGTATGTTCGACGGGGGTGGAGCGCTCCGGCACGGGCGTCGCGGGGCGGGCGGGGTGCCGCCGGGGGCCCGGCCCCGGCGGCGACCGCGCCGGTCAGAGGCGGCTGGCGAAGACCTGGGTCCAGTAGTGGTCCGGCTGGGCGACGCCGACGCCGATCTCCTTGAACGCGCAGTTCAGGATGTTCGCCTTGTGGCCGGGGCTGCGCATCCAGGCAGCCATGACCTTGGACGGGGTGCTGTAGCCGTAGGCGACGTTCTCGCCGTACGTGCGCCAGCGGTAGCCGGCCCGGGTGATGCGCTGGCCGGGGTCCGAGCCGTCGGAGCCGGTGTGCGACATGGTGCGGTGGGCGGCCATGTCCTTGCTGTGGTTGCGGGCGGCCTTCGTCAGCTTCGTGTTGATCTTGACCGCGCGGCAGCCGGCCTTCGCGCGCTCCTTGTTCACCAGCGCCACCACGCGCTCGGCCGCGGTGGGCTTCTTCGCGGCGGCCGGGGCGGCGGGGGCCGACGCGTCGGACGCCGCGGCCGCGGCGGTGCCGGCCTCGGGTGCCGTACGCGTGGCCGACGCGGCGGTCCGCGTCACGGCGCCCGCCTCCTCCGCGCCCAGGCCCGCGACGGCGGTGGGTATGCCCACCACGCCGAGCGCGACGGCGCCGATGGCGATCTTCGTGTACTGGCTCTTCCTGCGGTGCTTCTGCATGCATGACCTCGTTCGGTGTTCGCCAAGCGTGAGCGCCCGGGGCCGCTGGGGCGCCGAGCGGGCCGCCATTCTTGGAAGGGGCGCAACGGGCTGGCAAGTCAGGGGAGTTGTCGACGGGCGCGGCTCGGCGGACCCGGCTTGAAAAGCGTCCGCCGACGTGCAGTCGGACGGTGGTGACCGAGGGGTGAGACGGCCGTCGGGGCGTCAGACTGCGGTGCGCCAAGGGATTTCCGGTCGATCGTCTCGTCGTGCGAGACGGGCATTCGGCGGGAGGGGGAGAAACGGCGCCCTAGTCCCCATATCCCGACATCTCACACCGGCGGGAGCGGTCGTGACCCTTCCGTGATCCGGAGGGGTCGGGTGATCCATGTCACGACGGGACGGGCCCCGGGGGCCGGCCGGTCCGGCCGGCCCCCGGGGCTCCGTCGGGCGGGCGCGATCAGGAGATCGACGCCAGGCCGTAGTGGTTCCACACCTGGGCGGCGGTCAGCGCCTTCGGGTAGACGGCCGTCTCGTCGATCTGGCCGGCGAAGGCGTCGCTGCTCGGACGCGCGGGCCAGCCGGCGAGGTTGTCACCCCCGACGTGCCAGTAGCCCGTGAACTCCCCGTGGCCGGTGACGCCCGAGGTGGCCTTGAGCTTGCCGTCGACGTACAGCGCCATGCCGGACGGGCCCTGGGTCGCGACGACGTGGTGCCACTGGTTGTCGTTGTACGCCTCCTGCCAGGGCGAGGCGATCACCTGGACCGAGCCCGGGTAGACGCCGAACACGACGCGGCCGGTGTCGGTCAGGTAGAGCTGCTTGTCGTACTGGCTGCTGTTCCACGTGGTGTGGCTGCCGAAGCCGATCAGCTTGCCTCCGCGGATGCTGCCGGTCCTGAACCACGTTTCGAGGCTGTACGCGCTGCCCACCGTCTGGCGGTGGTCGCTGTAGACCTGCTGGCCCGAGCCGTTGAAGCCGATGGCCGTGCTGGTGCCGTTGACCGCGCCGGGCGCCTGGCGCAGGGCCGGGCCGCCGACCTGGAGGCCGCTGGTGTTGCCGGCCTTGGAGGAGTCGGCCACGTACGGGCTGACGGTGTCGTCGTAGCGCCAGTACAGCTGGGCTCCGTCGGCGCGGACCCGGTCGGGGTAGGCCTGGGTGGTGGCCGGCACCGTCACGGAGGCGGTGGCCGACTTGGCGCTCGTGTTGCCCGCGCCGTCGGTGGCCGTGACCCGGTAGGTGTACGTCGTGCCGGCGGTGACCGCCGTGTCGGTCCAGGAGGCCTGGCGCCGCTCGAACTCGAGCGAGTCGGCGGTCATCGTGTGGACCGGGGTGCTGCCGCCGTTGCGGTAGATCCGGTACGTCAGCCTGCTGTCGTCGGCGTCGAAGCTGGTGCGCCAGCGGACCTGCACCTCGCCCGGGCCGACGCTGCCGGCGCTGGCGACCGGGGTGGTCGGGTTGCCGACGTCGCCGGTGGACGCGTAGCGGGTCAGACCCTGCTGGGGCTTGGTGTTGACGGTGGTGAACTCGCCGCCGACCCAGAGGTACGCGACGCCGTCCTTGGACGCGGCGGCCATCACGCGGGGCCCGACACCCTCGCCGACGCCGCCGTTGACGGCGGGGAACCAGCCGAGCTTGCGCGGGCCGGGCACGAAGCCGTCCACCGGAGCGGGCACGGCGCCCTTGTGGGCGGTGGGCTGCGCCATCAGGTAGCGGCGCTTGCCGTCGTCCGGGAACTCGCCTTCGGTGGCGCAGTTGTGGGCGTGGGAGGCGATGTAGAGGGCCCCGCCGTACGGCAGCACGTTCTGGGTGGCGCCGAGGCAGCGGTCGCGCCACCGCTCGCCGAAGCCGTCCAGGTCGAACGCGGCGCGCCCGTCGAAGACGCCGCCCCCGTTGCCCTGGTTGCCCGTGTAGAAGCCGGTCGCGTCGGTGGCGATGTCCATGACGACGGAGAGGCGGTGGAAGCTGCTGTACGTCTTGCGGACCGCCCCGGAGACCGCGTCGGCCACGGCGAGGGCGTGGCTGGAGCTGTTGTTGACGGTGAAGAAGTCGCCGCCGAGCAGCACGTTCCGGCCGTCCGGGGTGAGTTCGACGGCCCGGCCGGACTCGTCGGCGTTCGCGGTGAACGCGCGGAGCGCGCCGGTTGCGGCGTTGACCGCGGCGAACTTCCGGCGGGTCTGGCCCTGGACGGTGCTGAAGTCGCCGGCGGCGTACAGGGTGGTGTCGGAGACGGCGAGGCCGCGCACGGTCGCCGAGAAGCTCGGGTGGAAGGCCGCCTTCGGGGTGCAGCCGGCTATGTCGATCGCGGCCACGTTGGAAACCTTGACGCCGTTCACGGCGCCGAACCGGCCGCCCGCGTACAGGGTCTTCTTGTCCTTGGAGACGACGAGGGCGCGCACGGTGGCGGTGCCGCTGCTCGCGGTGAAGGACAGCCGGCACGAGGTGGGGGCGCCGGTCGCGGCGTTCAGGGCGGCGAAGTTCACCGCCGTACGCGGGGTCCCGGCCGCGCCGGCCGGCGGCCGGAGCTCGGAGAAGGTCCCGCCGGCGAACACGGTGCCGTTCACCTGGGCCATGGCCCACACGATGCCGTTGGTCTGCCAGGTGGGCAGGCTGTCGGCGGTGAAGGAAACCGGCGGAGTGACGGCGGAGGCCCGCGGGGTGACCACCAGTCCGATGCCCGCGCCGGCACCCGCCAGCGCCAGCACGAGGGCGGCCGTGAGCCCTCTGGTTCCGCGCCCGCGGCGACGTCTTTCGCTCACTTCAGTACCTCGAAGATCCTGGTTTCGATGAGGGAGTTGGCGAAAGGGTGCCAGAGGGAAGCACGGGAGAATTCAGACAAAGGGCAACCGGCGCGAGGATACCTGAACGTTACCTTTCGATTACATCTGATGTTCACTCAATCATGTTGGATGAAAGGAGAGTTGGGGAAACCAATACAGACCTGAACGACTTTCACCTCCCGCTCCGTTATTCAATCGAAATCTTTGCCGGGTACGGGGGCGGGCCTGCGCGCGCAGGACCACCGGCCCGGGCGCCGCGGGGGGGCTTCCCGGACCGGTGGCGGGTGGGCGAGTGACGCCGGAGGGGTGGGCGGCCAGTGACGCCGGGGGCGTCAGGCGGCCCGGGCGGTGGGCAGCTCCTCCGGCTCTTCGGACTCGTCCTGCTCGTCGGGGTCCTCGTCCCCTGCCGAGGCCTCGTCCCGCGTGGTGCCGTCGTCGCCGACGACGTCGTCGCGGGCGCTGGGGATCTCCAGAGGGTCGCGCGGGGCGTCCGCCCTGGCCTCCTCCATCCGCTCGCCGAGCTCCACGAGCCGGTTGCGGCCCATGGCCTTGCGCACCTCGGGGAACCAGTCGTCCTCTTCCTCCTCGACGTGGTGCCGGACGTTCTCCATCAGGACGGTCATCTTGGCCTTGAACCGCTCGTCGGCCGCGTCCATGTCCTTCAGCTCGGAGAGCATCCACACCACCGCGTGGTGCTCCTCGACGCTCTCCAGCACGTGATCGGTGGTGTCCGGAGCGGCCTCCCGCGCGGCGGGGTAGAAGATCCGCTCCTCGATCCAGGCGTGGACGGTGAGCTCGCCGATCACCTCGTCGACGATCTCGCGGCGCTCGTCGACGTCCTCGTCACCGGTCTTCTCGAACCGCTTGAACAGCTTCTCGACCGTCTTGTGGTCCTCCCGCAGCATCACGATCCCGTCCATCGCCGCCTCCTGTTCGATTAGCCGGAACGGATCACTCCGCTCCTGCCCCGCACAGCGCCGGGCATGCGGCGGCGGGTCATCGGGGCGGCCGCTCCCCCGGGTGCGGGTGACGCCCGGGCCGGGCCATGGGCCTGGGCATGGGCCTGGGCATGGGCCGGGGCCGAGGCCCGGGTGACCCCTCGCGGCCCCCGGGCATGCGGTCGGCGCGGACCGCCCCGGCGGAGCAGCCGTCCGGGCCGACGGAATTCGGCCGGACGGTACTTTGTGCGGGGCCGGGCCGGTGAACACCCGGTAAACGGTGCACATTTCCCGCGGGGTGAATTACCGCGGCTTTACTCCGCGTAGATGAGCGGGCCCCGGGCGCCCCGGATGTCCGGAGCCGTCAAGCACGGGCAAAGAGGCCCGGCGGCATTCCCCGGGAATGAATTCGGAAATTGTTTGACGGGCAGCCGCTAAAGGTTGAATTCCGGCTTGCGGCCCGGCCCCGCGGCACCGTCCGGCCGGATGTCCCGGCGTGGGCGGGGCACCCGGCGACCCGGCCGGCGCACAGGGGGCGCGCGAGCCGGAGCGTTCGCCGGTGGCGACCGCTCAACGGGGGCGGACGGGGCCCCGGGAGCCGTCGGCGGCACCGCCGGCGGCCCGTTCCGGCCGCCTCCGCGGGCCGGCCCCTACGGGCCGCTCAACTCCCCTTAGCAACAGGCCACATGGCCTGCCACCCCCGTCACGGCACGCGCCTCCGGCACCGACTTGTGGATCACTCTTCGCAACTTGACCGCAAGTTGCACACATTCACTCTCCAGACGGGCCGCGATGGTCTAGATTGACCACTGCTTCAGACGTCTGGACACGAGCCGATCATCTCTTGACGATCATCCCGGGGCCCGAGGGGGGCGCACGGGAGCATCCGGAATTCACCGGGTTCCCTGCCAGGACGGGACTCTGGTAGAACATGCGGGTCCGCTGCCGCTCGGATGGGTTTCACGTAGAGCCGCAATAGCTGCAATAACCGGTATGCCATTCGCGGGAGGTGGGGACCTCCCGTGCGAGAAAACAGTGTGAGGCGAAGTCGCCGGAGCACTGGCGACCTGGGGGGGTCCTGTGCAGCAGAGGGAATTAGCCAGCCCGTTTCCGGCTGCACGCGGGCGGCTGGGGAACGGGACCTGCAACCGGCCCGCGAGCGACTGGGAACAGCAGTACCGCCGCAGCGTCGTGCTCGGCGACACCCTGGCCACCGCCCTCGTGGTGGCCGTCATCGGCGCCTCCCTGGGGGACCGGGAGGCCACCCACTGGCACGAACAGTGGGGCACCCTCGCCGTCGCGACCGAGCTCCTGCTGCTGGGAGCGCTGGCGGTGGGCCGCGCGTGGACGCCGGCCGTCCTCGGCCAGGGCGCCGAGGAGTTCCGCCGGCTGGGCCGCTCCCTGTTCACGACGGCCGTCGTGCTGGCACTCGGCGGGATCGCCCTCACCTCACGCCACATCAAGCTCTGGGTGTTCGTCGCCATCCCGGCGATCGCACTCGTCACCATGACCACGCGGTACGTACTGCGCCTCCGGCTGCACAGGCAGCGCCAGGAAGGCAGGTGCCTGAGACCCGTACTCGCCGCCGGCAGCCCGGCCACCGTGCACGACCTGATCACCAGGGTGCGCAAGTACCCGCACCTCGGCTGGCGGGTCGACGCCGTCTGCACCCCGGACGGTCTCGGAACCGACGGTGACCGCCTCGACGGCGTCCCGGTCGTCGGCCGGCTGACGGACGTCGCCGGCCACGTGCGGCGCGACGGCTACCGGGTCGTCGCCGTCACCCCGGACCCCCACTGGTCCCCCGAGCACCTGCAACGGCTCGCCTGGAACCTGGAGGGCAGCGACGCCGAAATGGTCGTGGCCCCCGTGCTGATGGAGGTGGCGGGCCCCCGGCTGCACGTCGACGCGGTGCTCGGGATCCCGCTGCTGCGGGTCAGCATGCCGACGTTCACCGGAGGGCCCCGGGCGGTCAAGGAGGTCGTCGACCGGCTCGGCGCGGCCTTCCTGCTGCTGCTGTTCGCACCCGTCATGGCCCTCGTGGGACTGCTCGTGGCGCTGGACAGCCGGGGCGGCGTGTTCTACCGCCAGCGCAGGATCGGCAAGGACGGCCGCCCCTTCATGATGGTCAAGTTCCGCACCATGGTCGCCGGCGCCGACCGGGCCCGTGCCGGACTCGAAGGCCTCAACGAGGGCGCGGGCCTGCTCTTCAAACTCCGCCGGGACCCGCGGGTGACCCGGGTGGGGGCGCGGCTGCGCCGGTACTCGCTGGACGAGCTCCCGCAGCTGTTCAACGTACTCACCGGATCGATGTCGCTCGTCGGTCCGCGGCCCCCGCTGCCGGAGGAGTCCGCCGCCTACGGCCCGGACATCCGGCGCCGGCTGCTGGTCAAGCCCGGCCTCACCGGCCTGTGGCAGGTCAGCGGCCGCAGTGACCTGCCGTGGGAGGAGGCGGTGCGGCTGGACCTCAGGTACGTCGAGGACTGGTCGCTCGCGCTCGACACGGTGATCTTGTGGAAGACCTTGCGCGCGGTGCTTCAGGGGCAGGGGGCCTACTGATGCACGGAGCGTGCAGTCCGGTCAGCTGGCGGACGGCAGGCCACTGGGGCCTGGCCGGGGGGAGGAACGGGACATGCGGATAAGCGTCTTGGGGCTCGGCTACGTGGGCTGCGTGTCGGCCGCGTGCCTGGCCAGCCTCGGACACGAGGTCATCGGAGTGGACGTCAGCCAGGTGAAGGTCGACCTGGTCAACTCCGGCCGGGCCCCGGTGGTCGAGGAACGGATCGGCGACCTCATCGCCGAGGTGGTGCGGACCGGGGCCTTACGGGCCACCGGCGACGTCCGCGAAGCGGTCCTGGGCAGCGACGTGTCGCTGGTCTGCGTGGGCACGCCGTCGGAACCCAACGGCAGCCTGTGCACCACCTACCTGGAGCGGGTCACCGAGCAGATCGGCGCCGCGCTGGCCGAGCGCGGCGGGCGGGGCGGACGGCACACCGTCGTGTTCCGCAGCACCATGCTCCCCGGCACCTGCCTGAACCTGCTGGTGCCGATCCTGGAGAAGTACATCGGCGGCACGGCCGGCGTGGACGTCGGTGTCGCGGTCAACCCGGAGTTCCTGCGGGAGGGCTCCAGCGTGCGGGACTTCTTCGACCCGCCCAAGACCGTCATCGGAGAGCTCGACCCGGCCAGCGGCGACGTCGTGGCCGCGCTGTACGCGGGACTGCCCGGCGAGGTGTTCCGGGTGCCCGTCCCCACCGCCGAGGCCATCAAGTACGCGGACAACGCCTTCCACGGCCTCAAGATCGGCTTCGCGAACGAGCTGGGCGCCGTGTGCCAGGCGCTCGGCGTGGACTCGCACCAGGTCATGGACGTGTTCCTGGCCGACCGCAAGCTCAACATCAGCTCCGCCTACCTGCGGCCCGGCTTCGCCTTCGGCGGCTCCTGCCTCCCCAAGGACCTGCGCAGCCTGGTCCATGCCGCGCGGCAGGCCGACGTGTCGGTGCCGATCCTCTCCCACGTGCTGCCGTCCAACTCCGACCACCTGCAGCGCGCCGTGGAGCTGGTCGAGCGCACCGGCAAGCGCCGGATCGGCTTGTTCGGGCTGTCCTTCAAGCCGGGCACCGACGACCTCCGCGAGAGCCCGCTCGTCGAACTCGCCGAGAGACTCTTCGGCAAGGGCTACGACCTGCGCATCTACGACCCCAACGTCAACCTCTCCCGGCTGCTCGGCGCGAACCGCGAGTACGTCGAGACGCGCCTCCCGCACCTCGCGAAGCTGCTCTCCGACTCCGTCGAGGACGTGCTGCGGCACGCCGAGGTCTGCCTCGTCGGCACCGGCGACCCCGCCGTCCTGTCGGCGCTGCCGCACGGCGAGGGTCCGGTGATCGTCGACCTGATCCGTGTCCCCGACGCCGAGGCGCGCCGGGCCGAACGGGGGTACGTGGGCCTTGCCTGGTGACCCGACCGGCGGCGGCCGCCCTGCCCGGCGCGCGCTGATCCTGGTGGAGAACCTGTCGGTGCCGTTCGACCGGCGGGTGTGGCAGGAGTGCACCACGCTGCGCGACGCGGGCTGGGAGGTGCACGTCATCTGCCCCCAGGGCGAGAAGCGGGACACCGAACCGGAGGCGGAGATCGACGGGGTGCGGATCCACCGCTACCCGCTGCGCGCCGCCACCGGCGGTCCGGCCGGCTTCGCGCAGGAGTACGGCGCGGCGCTGTGGCACACGTTCCGGCTGGCCCGCAAGGTCGGGCCGGTCCACGTGGTCCACGCCTGCAACCCGCCGGACCTGCTGTTCCTGCCGGCCCTCTGGCTCAAGCGGCGCGGCGCGCGGTTCGTCTTCGACCAGCACGACCTCGTACCCGAGCTGTACCTCTCCCGGTTCAACCGCGGCAAGGACTTCCTCTACCGCGCCGTCTGCGCCCTGGAGCGGCTCACCTACCGGACGGCGGACGTCGTGCTGGCCACGAACGAGAGCTACCGGGACGTGGCGCTGAGCCGGGGCCGGCAGCGGCCGGAGGACGTGTTCGTGGTGCGCAGCGCGCCCGACACCGGGCGGTTCCAGCCGGTGCCGCCCGAGCCGGAGCTGAAGCGCGGCAAGCCCCATCTGCTGTGCTACCTCGGCGTGATGGGCCCCCAGGACGGGGTCGACTACGCGCTGCGGGCCCTGGCGAAACTGCGTGACGAGCAGGGACGGACCGACTGGCACGCGGTGTTCGTGGGCGGCGGCGACACGTTCGACGCGATGGTGGAGCTGTCCCGGCGGCTCGGGCTCTCGGAGCAGGTGCAGTTCACCGGCCGCATTCCGGACGCCGACCTGGCCCGCTACCTGTCCACCGCGGACGTGTGCCTCTCGCCCGACCCGCGCAACCCGCTCAACGACGTGTCGACCATGAACAAGGTGCTGGAGTACATGGTGATGGGCCGGCCCATCGTCTCGTTCGACCTCAAGGAGGCGCGGGTCTCCGCCGGCGACGCCGCGGTCTACGCCCCCGCCAACGACGAGGCGGAGTTCGCACGGCTCGTCGCACAGCTGCTGGACGATCCGGACGGGCGCGCCCGGATGGGCAAGATCGGTCAGGAGCGGATCGGCGGACCGCTCTCCTGGCCGAACTCCCAGGCGTCCCTGCTCGCCGCGTACGCCGCGGCCTGCCGTGACCGTGCCCCGCTGCGGGCGGGCGACCCGGACCGGGCAAGGAGGAGTCCGGGCCGTTGAGCGACGACACCATACGGCTGGTCACCATCGGCCGGATCTTCCGCCGGCGCCGGCGGCTGCTCACCATCCTCGCCCTGGTGGGTGCGCTCGTCGGCTACGGCACCTCCCTGCTCTTCCCGCCGCGCTACACGACCTCGGCGTCGATCCTGCTGCCGGGGGCCTGGCAGGAGCGTGAGCTGCTGACCCAGGCGCAGATCGCGACGAGTTCGGTCGTGGTCGACCGCGCGGCGGCCGCGCTCGGCTGGAAGGGGGTCGACGGCGACGGCCTGCGGGAGCAGGTCGCCGCCCAGGCCTCCGAAGGGAACATCATCAAGATCTCGGGTACGGCCGAGACGCCGGAGCGGGCCCAGCGGCTCGCCGACCAGGTGGCCCGGCAGTTCGTCACGTTCGCCGCACGGGTCATGGGCGACAACGCCGATCCCGACGCGGCGGGCCGGCCCGAGGAACTGCGGGAGATGGTGGCCCAGGCCAGCCGGCGCATCACCGAGCTGTCCAACGCCACCGACCCGGGGCGGACCGTCGAGAGCGTGCAGGCCAGGACCGAGCTCACCAAGCTGCGCACCGCGCTGCAGGAGGCAGCCGACAAGCTGGAGCAGGCCGACCCGGCGACGGACAAGGCCGGCATGGTCGTCATGGGGCCTGCGCCGCGGCCGACCGCCGAGGCGCCCCCGACGACCGTCCACCTCGTCGCCGGCGGGGCGCTGCTGTTCGTCCTGGTGGCGGTCATCGGCCATCTCACCGCCGCCCGGACCAGCCGGCGGCTGCGCACCGGGCCGGAGATGGCCGCCGCGCTGCGCTCGGTGCTGCTGGGCACGGTGGACGTGCCGGTCGAGGGGGCCGCGTACCGGCCGCAGAACCCCGGCCCGCGGGCCCGGATCCGGCGGCTGCTGGGCATGGAGGGCCGGTGGAACGCGCCCGCCCCGCGGGCCTCGGCCGACGAGACCGGCCAGGAGCTCCGCTACCGGCGGGTGCACGCCCGCCTCCGGGACCGGGCACCCGGCCGGCGGCGGCTGCTGGTCGTCGTCCCGGACGGCGACGAGCTGGCGCGCCGGGCCGCCGGGCAGCTCGTCCTCACTGGGGCCGGGGACGAACCCGCCGCGGACGACGCGGATCCCGCGCTGCGGGTGGTCCGGGTGGCGGTGCTCCGGCCGACGGTGCCCGACCGCGAGGACGAGGCCGGTGCCCTGGTCGTGCTCAGCGCGGGCAACTGGACGGCGGAGGAGCTCTCCGGCATCGCCGAGGCCTGCGCGGACGCCGGGCACGAGCTCGTCGGCACCGTCCTCGCCGATCCGGTACGGGCCCGTCCGGCCCGTGCGGGGGGCCGCTCTCGGCATGGAGCCAAGCCGGTGCTCGCCGGCCACGACGCGACGGGAAGTTCAGGGTGACGACGAGTACGACCACGGAGTCGCCGGCCGCCGCTCCGCTGCTTGACCTGCATTCCCTGGTGGTGGCCGTGTGGCGGCGCCGGCGCCTGTGGTGCTCCGCGGCGCTGCTGGGGCTGGTCATCGGCACGGCGCTGGCGGTGCTGATGCCCACGCCGCCCACCGCCGTGACCAAGGTGCTGGTCGCGCACCAGGAGGACCAGCCGAACGACCCCGGCACGCTGATCCGCACCGACGCCGCGCTGCTGCACACCACCCGGATCGCCGGCAAGGCACTGGAGACCCTGAAGTCCCCGCAGAAGCCCGCGGACTTCATGGAGGACTACACCGGCACCGGACTGACCAACAACCTGCTGCAGATCGACGTGATGGGCGAGAGCGACGCGGACGCGGTGGCCCGCGCCCGGGCCCTGGCCGACGCGTTCGTCGCCGACCACGTACGGCGGATCCAGGAGTCCTCGGCCGCCGAGGCCAGGACCCTGCTCGCGCAGCGCGACCGCCTGCGGGCCGAACTCGCCCAGGTCAACAAGGAGATCGGGGAGGGATCGCCGGACAGCGGGGCGAAGGCGTCGGCGGCCATGGAGTCGCTCTTCTCTCGCCGGGCCGAACTCACCTCGCGGGCGGCCGAGTTCGACCGGCGCGCCGCGGAGGCGCGGCTCGGCACGCCCCGGCTCGTCGCCGGCACCCAGATCGTCGACGCGCCGCGTGCGGTGCGGCGCTCCCCCGCCCGGGACACGGCCACGCACGCCGCGATCGGACTGGTCCTCGGCCTGGTCCTCGGGCTCGCGGTGTCCGCGGTCGGCACGGTGGTGGCGGACCGGCCCGTGCTGCGCCGGGACATCGCGGCGCACCTCGGTGCCTCGGTCATCGCGGAGCTGCCCCGCCGTTCGGGGAAGCCGTGGCGGCGCCGCGGCACCCGGACGACCCGCGAACGGCTCACGACCACGCTGGCCCGCACCGTGCGGGACTCCGCGGAACCGGTGTCGGTGCTCGAACTGGGCTGTGCGCGCAAGGCGGGCGAGATCGCCGTGGACCTCGCCCGGGCGCTCGGCTCGGAGGGGCGGCCGGTGGCGGTCGTCGACGGCCTGCCGGCCCCGCGGCTCGCCGGGCGCCGCGCGAAGCCGGGCGACCCGGCCGTGGCCGGCGCCGGGCCGGAGGCGGAGGCTGAGGCGGAGGGGCCGTACGGGGGGAACCGGGTCGGGCTCGGCTCGGTGGCACCCGGCACCGCGTGGACCGACCTGCGGCACCTCGGCGCCCGCGCGCTGCTCGTCGTACGGGCCGGGCACGGCAGCGCGGGCTGGCTGCACACCGTGGCGCGGCAGCTCGCCGAGCAGCGCGTCCCGGTGATCGGTGTCGTACTGGTCGACCCCGATCCGCTCGACCGCACCGACGGGACGCTGTGGGACGGGCCGTACGCCCCGCCGCGCGCCCGGAACGACCGGCCGGCCCGGCCCAACGGGACCGCCCGGCCGGCGGACCGGCTGCCGAAGTGGGCCGCCCGGGTCCCGGACACCGACCAGGAGGCGAGGTAGGACATGTGTGGCATCGCAGGCACGTACCGGTGGCCGGACGGGAAGGCCGTGACCGACCGGCTGACCGACACCCTCGCCCACCGGGGACCGGACGGGGCGGGCAGGTACAGCCACGCCGCGGGGGACGGCGAGGTGCACCTCGGGCACCGCCGCCTGTCCATCATCGACCTGTCCGGCACCGGCGCCCAGCCGATGGCGAAGGACGGACTGGTCCTGACGTACAACGGGGAGCTGTACAACGCGCCCGAGCTGCGGGCCGAACTGGCGGCGGCCGGGGTGCGGTTCCGGGGCACGTCGGACACCGAGGTGCTGCTGGAGGCCTGGCGGCGCTGGGGCACGGACTGCCTGCCCCGGCTGCGGGGCATGTTCGCGTTCGGTGTCTTCGACGAGCGGACCGGTGAGCTGGTGCTCGTCCGCGACCAGCTCGGCATCAAGCCGCTGTTCCTGCTCCGGCGCGGCGAGGGCGTGGTGTTCGCGTCCGAGCTGAAGGCGCTCGCCGCGGCGACCGGCGGGTCGCTGGAGGTGGACCACGGGGCGCTGGTGGCCTCGCTGCTGTACTACTGGGTGCCGGACTCGCGGTGTGCGTTCCGCGAGGCGGAGAAGCTGCCGCCGGGCAGCTGGCTGCGCTGCCGGCCCGACGGCCGGACGGAGCGCGGCCGGTTCTGGAGCCTGAAGGAGGTCGCGGCCGAGGGCCGGGAGCGGGCCCGGGCCGGTGAACTGCCGGACGTCGCCGCCGTCGTCGAGGAGTCGGCCCGGCGCCACCTGCTCTCCGACGTGCCGGTGGCGACCTTCCTCTCCGGCGGTCTCGACTCCAGTTACCTGACGGCGCTGGCGGCCCGCGAGCAGCCGGGGATCTCGGCCTACACGATCGGGTTCCGCGCCGAGGACGCGAAGTTCGAGGCGATGCCGGACGACCTCCGCTACGCCCGGCGGGTGGCCGAGCGGTTCGGGGTGGACCTGCACGAGATCGAGATCGCCCCGGACGTGCTCGACCTGCTGCCGCGGATGACGTACCACCTGGACGAGCCGATCGGCGACCCCGCCGCGATCAACACCTTCCTGATCTGCTCGGCGGCCCGGGAGGCCGGAGTGAAGGTGATGCTCTCCGGGATGGGCGCCGACGAGCTGTTCGCCGGCTACCGCAAGCACCTGGCCAATCTGGTGGCGCTGCGCTACCAGCGGATCCCGGGGCCGCTGCGGCGCGGTGTGTCCGGGGCCGTGGACCGGCTGCCGGTGGCCACGGCCCGCCGGGGGTACCGGTCGGTGCGTTTCGCGAAGCGGTTCCTCTCCTTCGCCGGTCTGCCGGAGGAGACGGCGTTCCGGCGCAGCTACACCATGTACGACCGGGAGGAGCTGCTCGGTCTGGTCGGTCCGGATCTGGCGGGGACGGTCGAGGACGTGCTGACCGAGCACGCGGACGTCTACCGGGACAACGACCTGGACGACTTCGTGAACCGCATGTGCCTGGCGGACGCCCGGATGTTCCTGCCGGGGCTGAACCTCGCGTACACGGACCGCTCCAGCATGGCCGCCTCGACCGAGGTGCGGGTGCCGTACGTGGACGTGGAGGTGGTCAGGGCGGCGTTCGCCGTGCCGGGCGACCGCAAGATCGTCGGCCGGCAGGGCAAGGCGGTCCTGAAGGAGGCGGCCACCTCGGTCCTCCCCCGGGAGATCGTCTACCGGCCCAAGGGCCTGTTCAGCGCCCCGTTGCGGGCCTGGATGAGCCGGGACCTGGCGCCGCTGGTGCGCGAGGTCATCCACGACGGGGCGCTCGTCGGGGCGGGGCTGCTGCGGCGCGACGCCCTGGAGCGCATGGCCGCCGAGGACGCCGCCGGGCAGCGGGACTTCTCCAAGCATCTGTGGCACGTGCTGACCCTCGAGTACTGGTACCGCGACGCGACCTCCGGTTCCGGGCAGAGCACTCGGTTGACGGCTTAGGAATTTCAAGGAGTTCGGGTGAAGCAGGTTGTGCAGAACTACAAGAGCGGCGAGCTGGCGGTGCTCGACGTGCCCGTGCCGGGGTGCAAGCCGGGCGGTGTGCTGGTCCGCACCGCCTACTCGCTGATATCCACCGGTACGGAGCTGATGAAGGTGTCCGAGGCCGGCATGTCGATGCTGGGCAAGGCCCGTTCGCGGCCGGACCAGGTGGCCAAGGTCATGCAGAGCGTGGCCGTCAACGGGGTGCCCGCCACCTACCGCAAGGTGATGGGCAAGCTGGACTCGTACACGCCGCTGGGCTACTCGCTGTGCGGGGTCGTCGAGCAGGTCGGCGCCGGGATCGACGACGTGAAGGCCGGCGACCTGGTGGCCTGCGCGGGGAACGAGCACGCGCTGCACGCCGAGCTGAACTGGGTGCCGAGGAACCTGTACACGCCGGTGCCGGACGGCCTCGCGCCCCGGCACGCGGCCTTCGGGACCGTCGGGTCGATCGCGATGCAGGGCGTCCGCCAGGGCGAGCCGGCGCTCGGCGAGGTGGCGCTGGTCATCGGCCTCGGCCTGATCGGGCAGCTGGTGGTGCAGCTGCTGACCGCGTCGGGGGTCCGCGTGGTCGGGGTGGACCCCGACCCGGCGCGCTGCGCACTCGCCGAGGAGCTGGGCGCCGAGGCCTGCGGCGACCCGGAGTCCGCGGCGGTGGAGGCGGCCGTCGCCGCGCTCACCGCCGGTCACGGCGTGGACCAGGTGTACCTGGCGGCCGGCGGCGGCAGCAACGGGCCCGTCGAGCTGGCCGCCCGGCTGTGCCGGGACCGCGGCCGGGTCGTCGACATCGGCAAGTGCCGCCTGGACCTGCCCTGGAACGCGTACTACGAGAAGGAGCTCGACGTCCGCTTCTCGCGCAGCTACGGCCCCGGACGCTACGACCCGGAGTACGAGCTGGAGGGCCGGGACTACCCGATCGGCTACGTCCGCTGGACCGAGCGCCGCAACCTGGCGTGCTTCCTCGACCTGATGGCCCGCGGCCGCGTCGACGTGGAGCCGCTGATCTCGCACGTCTCCGACTTCGACGACGCCGTCAAGACGTACCAGCGGCTGAAGGACGGCGAACTGAAGGCCGTGGCCGTGCTGTTCCGGTACCCGGAGCACGCGGCGGAAGGGGAGGCGGAGGCCCCGTCGGTGGCGGTGCCCGCGGTGCGCCGCGAGGCCACGGCGGCCGCGCCCGGCCGGACCCTGCCGGCCCGGTCCGCGCACGCGCCGGTGCGGCTGGCGTTCGTCGGCGCGGGCAACTACGCGACCTCGATGCTGCTGCCGCACCTGGCCGGGCGCGAGGGCGTCGAGCTGTCCACGGTGGTGACCACGACGGCCCTGTCCGCGGCCAACGCGCAGCGGAAGTTCGGGTTCGGCGGGGCGACCACCGACCTCGACGCCGTGCTCGGCGACCCGGACGTCGACGCGGTGTTCGTGGTGACCCGGCACAGTTCGCACGCCGAACTGACCCGCAAGGCGCTCCGCGCGGGCAAGGCGGTGTTCGTGGAGAAGCCCCTGGCCCTCACCGAGGCGGAGCTGGCCGGGGTGCTGGCGACGGTGGAGGAGTCCGGCAACGACAGGATCCAGGTGGGCTTCAACCGCCGGTTCTCGCCGCTGCTGCGCGAGGCCGGCGCCCGGTTCGGCGCCCGGACCGGTCCGGCGAGCCTGCGCTACCTGGTGAACGCGGGCCGGCTGGGGCACGGCAGCTGGTACCTCCGGCAGGACACCGAGGGCTCGCGGTTCGCCGGCGAGGGCGGGCACTTCATCGACACGGCGAGCTGGCTGATCGGCGCCGACCCGGTCTCGGTGTACGCGGTCGCCTCCGCCGGCAACGAGGACCTGCAGGTGGTGCTGCGCTACCCGGACGGGTCCACCGCCACCATCGGCTACGTGACGACCGGCTCCCCCGGCTTCCCCAAGGAGACGCTGGACCTGGTCGCGGACGGCAAGGTGCTCCGGCTGGACGACTTCGTCCGCGCCTCGGTGTACGGAAGGAAGCGCTGGGTCAGCTCTCGGCTGCCCAAGGCCCGGGACAAGGGCCAGTCCGCCGAGCTGGCCGCGTTCGTGAAGGCCGTGCGGACCGGCGGGCCGATGCCGGTGCCGCTGGAGTCCCTGGCCGCGACCACGGCGGCCACGCTCGCCGTGGAGGCGGCTCTGGCCGCCGGTGTGCCGGTCTCGCTGGCGGCCGCCCGATGAGCATGAGCGCGGGCTGGTACCTGCGGCGGCTGTCCCGGATGGGGCCGCGGGAGATCGGCGGCCGGGCGGTCGACTCTGTGCGCAGGCGGCAGTGGCGGTCGGCGGTGCCGGCCGCCCCCGCGGTGGCCGGTGCCCGGTTCACCTCGGCGCTGCCGGCCGGGGTGCTCGACGACCTGCCGCCGGACGCCGTGAAGCGCCTGGTCGCCGAGGCGGACCGGCTGATGGCCGGGCGCGCCGGGTTCTTCGGGGTGGAGCGGGACGACCTGGCCGACCCGGACTGGTGGTACGACCCGAAGACCGGGCGCCGGGCGCCGTCCGGCCACGCCTTCGACGTGCCGTACCGCGACGAGGAGACGGCCGGGGACATCAAGCAGATCTGGGAGCCGTCCCGGCACCAGTACCTCACCGTGCTCGCCGCCGCGTACGCGGTCACCGGGGACGAGCGGTACGCGGAGCGCGTGGCGGGGCACCTGCGGTCGTGGTGGGCGGCGAACCCGCCGCTGCACGGCGTGCACTGGGTCAGCGGCATCGAGCTGGGCATCCGGCTGCTGTCCTGGGTGTGGGTCCGCCGGCTGCTCGGCGGGTGGTCCGGCGCGGCCGCCCTGTTCGAGGGCAACCCGGTGGCGGTGGGCCAGATCTGGCACCACCAGCGCTGGCTGGCCGCCTTCCCGAGCCGGGGCTCCTCGGCGAACAACCACGTGATCGCGGAGGCCGCCGGGCAGTTCGCCGCGGCCTGCGCGTTCGGCTGGTTCCCCGATTCGGCGCGCTGGCGCTCCGGCGCCCTGCGGTCGCTGGCGCGGCACCTGCGCGGCAACACCTTCCCTTCCGGCCTCAACCGCGAGCTGGCCTGCGAGTACCACGGGCTGGTGCTGGAGCTCGGGCTGGCCGCGGTGGCGGAGGGGGACGCCGCCGGGGTGCCGGTCCCCGCACCGGTCCGGCTGGTGCTGCTGCGGATGACCGACGCGCTGGCCGCCGTCGTGGACAACCGGCTGCGTCCGCCGCGCCAGGGGGATTCGGACGACGGGCACGGCCTGGTCCTGGACGGCGCGGGCACGGACCGCTGGGGCTCGCTGCTGTCGACCGGGGAGGCGGTGTTCGGCCGGCTCGACTGGTGGCCCGCGGTGCCCGGCACCGATGTGCGCACGCCGCTGCTGGCCGCCCTGCTGCGGCCGGGTGCCCCGGCCGTGGCCCGCCCGGAGCGCCGGCCGGCCCACTTCGCCGACGCGGGGCTGACCGTCCTGCGCGGCCCGGGGGAGATCTGGTGCCGCTGCGACGGGGGCCCGCACGGGTTCCTGTCCATCGCCGCGCACGCCCACGCGGACGCCCTGTCCCTGGAGGTGCGGCACGACGGGGTCGACGTACTCGCCGACCCGGGGACGTACTGCTACCACGGGCAGCCCGAGTGGCGGCGGTACTTCCGGTCGACGGTCGGCCACAACACGCTGGAGCTGGACGGCGTCGACCAGTCCGTCTCCGGCGGCCCGTTCCTGTGGACCCGGCACGCCCGCAGCCGCGTCCTGGTGGCGGACGCGTCCGGCGGGGGCGTGTCCCGCTGGTCCGCCGAGCACGACGGCTACCGGCCCTCCGTGCACCGGCGCCGGGTGGAGCTGTCGGCCGCGCTGCGGGAGCTGCGCGTGGTGGACGAGGTGCGCGGCCCGCGCCGGGCGGTGCGCCTGGCGTTCCACCTCGGCCCGGAGGTCACCGCGGAGCTGACGGGCAGCCGGGCGCTGCTCACCTGGACCCGGGACGGCGAGGACCGCTCCGCCGTGCTCGACCTGCCGGAGCAGCTGTCCTGGCGGGCGCACCGCGGGGAGAGCGGCCCTCCGCTGGGCTGGTACTCCGCCGGCTTCGGCCGCAAGGAGCCCGCCACCACGCTGCTCGGCACCGGTTCCACCGGAGGCGCCGTGCCGTCGGGCGGGTTCACCACCGTGCTCAGGTTCCGTGGCTAGGGGGTGTCGTGTGGACCGCGCCGGAAGCGTGGGGTCAGGGAGGCGGCACCGGGCGTGGGCGGCGGCCCCGCTGCTGCTGGCCCTGGTGGCAGCGGCCGGCTGTACGGGCACCTCGGACGCGGCCCTGACGGCGCGGGCCGGGCGGCCGGCCGCGACGGGGGCGCCCGTCGCGCCCCTGGCCCGGGTCTGCGACGCTCCCCCGACCGGGCCGAGGACGGCCCCGGCGGGCGCGGTGACGGTCGACCCGGCGGTGGTCGGTGACCTGGCCGCGAAGACCAGGAACAGTCCCCCGCACACGACGTTCTGGCTCGCGCCGGGGACCCACACCCTCGAACCGCACCGCTACGCGCAGGTCCTTCCCAAGGAGGGGGACAGCTACCTGGGCGCGCCGGGCGCGGTGCTCGACGGCCGGAAGACCAACAACTACGCGTTCGGCGGCACCGGCACGGGCGTCTCCGTCCGGCACCTGACCGTCCAGGGGTTCGTCGCGCCGAACAACGAGGGCGTGGTCAACCACGACATGGCCGACGGCTGGGTGATCGAGCACTCCACGATCCAGCACAACTCCGGCGCCGGGCTGATGGCCGGCGCGCGGCAGCAGGTCCGCGCGAACTGCCTGCGGGAGAACGGCCAGTACGGGATGAACGCGTACAAGACCGGTGACTCCATCCGCGGTCTGGTCGTCGAGGGCAACGAGGTCGTCGGCAACAACACCGACGACTGGGAGCGGCAGCGGCCGGGCTGCGGCTGCACCGGAGGCATCAAGTTCTGGGCCGTCAACGGCGCGGACGTGCGCGGCAACTGGGTGCACGACAACCGCGGGGCCGGTCTGTGGGCGGACAACAACAACAACGACTTCCGCATCGAGAACAACGTCCTCGACGCCAACGACGGTCCCGCCCTGATGTACGAGACCAGCTACAACGCGGTCATCCGGCACAACACGATGCGGCGGAACAACTGGGTCGACGGCCGCAGGTACGCCGGCACCGGCGACGACTTCCCGTACGCGGCCCTGTACGTGTCCGAGTCGGGCGGCGAGCCGCGGATCCCGGCCCGCACGGACCGGCTGGAGATCCACCACAACGTGCTGGAGGACAACTGGAACGGGATCACGCTGTGGGAGAACGCCGACCGGTTCTGCAACAGCCCGGCCAACACGTCCGCCGGCTACTGCACGCTGCTGGTGAAGGACACCGCACGCTGCGCCCGGCCGGCGATCGCCACCGCGCCGCTGCGGGACGACTGCCGGTGGAAGACCCAGCGGGTGGACATCCACCACAACCGGTTCGTGCTCCGTCCCTCCGTCCTCGCGTGCACGGGGCGGTGCGGTCTGATGGCGGTGCTCGCCAACTACGGCACCTATCCGGACTGGTCCCCGTACAAGGGCGACCGGGTGGCCGAGGCGATCACGGGCCGGCAGCAGAACCGCTGGCACGACAACGTGTACCTGGGCACCTGGAACTTCGTCGCCCGTGACCCGGGCCGGGTGCTGGACCCCGCGCAGTGGCAGGGCACCCCGTACCAGCAGGACCCGGGCAGCACCTTCCAGCCCCGGGCCGGTGGTTGAGATGGACCGGGACCTGCCTCCGAGGGGCGTCGGGGTCGTCTGGGCGCTGCTGGCCCTGAACACGCTGGGGTCCGCGGGCGCGAAGACCGTCGTCGCGCTGCCGCGCTCCCTGATCCAGCTCGTCACCATGGGCGCCTTGGGCGTCGCGTTCGCGCTGGCGCTCGTGCTGAACTTCCGGCTGCGCGTCCGGCCCAGTGCCTTCGTCTTCCTGCTCACCCTGCTGCTCGTGCCCAGCGTGATCTCCAGCGTGAACCTGGCCGTGGGGTACGGCGCGCTGTTCCGCTGCACCCGGCTCGCGCTGTTCGTCGGCACGCTGTGGCTGGTCAGCCGCTGGTGGGACGGGGGCCTGACGTTCGTCAGGTACCACATCCGCATGTACTTCGCGGTGCTCGTGCTGGTGGCCGCGGGGCTGGCCGTGTCGCCGGGCACGGCCATGCCGGAGTACTACGGCGGACGCCTGGTCGGCGCGCTGTGGCCGCTGACCCCGCCGCAGATCGGGCAGTACGCCGCAGTGATCATCGGGCTCACGGTGCTGCTGCTGCTGAGCGGGCGGACCACCGGGCGCAGCGCGGCGCTGGTCATCGTGCCGTCGCTGGTGCTGCTCGCGATGACGCACACCCGGACGGCCACGCTCGGCATGATCATCGGGCTGGTGCTGGCGATCGGGTCGCTCATCCTGACCAGCGGGGCCGCCCGCCGGTTCTTCGCCTGGGCGGTGGTGTGCGCCACGGTGGCGGCGGTGGCGTTCAGCTCCGCGCTGCGCACCTGGTTCCTGCGCGGCCAGAGCCAGGAGAACTTCTCCAACCTGACCGGCCGGGCCAAGGTCTGGGACGCGCTGCTGGCGGCGCCGCGGACGACGACGCAGGAGCTGTTCGGCGTCGGCCTGGGCGACAAGTCGTTCGGCGGGCTGCCGATCGACAACAGCTGGCTGGCCGTCTACAACGAGCAGGGCCTGGTCGGCGTCGGCATCGTGGCCGGGGTCTTCCTCGTGCTCGGGTCGGTCGCGCTGCTGCGGCCGCCCTCGCTGCCCAGGGCCGGCGCGATCTTCCTGATCAGTTACGTCGCCATCTCCTCGTACACCGAGGCCGGTCTCGGCGACGCCTCGCCGTACCTGCTGCACCTGGCCCTGGCGGCCTCGCTGCTCGCGCTGCCCGACGCGGCCGCTCCGCTCCCGGAGCCCGCGCTCCCCCGACCGCCCGTGCCGCGCCGGGCCCCGAATCCGGAGGTGGTCTGAGCATGCACGTCGTCGTGGTGCACAACCGCTACAACACCACGCAGCCGAGCGGGGAGAACAGGGTCGTCGACGAGGAGGTGGCGCTGCTGCGCGCGGCCGGCCACCGGGTCGGGCTGTTCGAGCGGCGCAGCGACGACATCGCCGCCCGGTCGCTCCTGGCCAAGGCCGCGGTGCCGCTCCTGGTGCCGTGGAACCCGGCGGTGCGTACGGAGCTCGCCGCCCGGCTCCGCGCCGAGCGGCCGGACGTGGTGCACCTCCACAACGTCTTCCCGCTGCTGTCGCCCTCGGTCGTGGCCGCCTGCGCCGACGCCGGCGTGCCCGTGGTGGCCACGCTGCACAACTACACCCAGGTGTGCGCGCCCGGCACGCTGCACCGCAACGGTCTGCCGTGCGACGCGTGCGTCGGGACCGTCGCCTCGCTGCCCGCGGTCCGGCACGGCTGCTACCGGGGATCCCGGCTCGCGACGGTGCCGCTCGCGGTCAGCCTGGCGGTCAACCGGCGGCGGTGGTGGTCGGGGGTGGAGCGGTTCTTCTGCATCTCGGCGGCGCAGCGGGACGTCCTGGTGCGGTCCGGCATGCCGTCCGGGCGGCTGTCGGTGAAGCACAACTTCGTGCCCGACCCGGGCGTGCGCCGGACCGGCCCCGGGCAGCACCTGCTGTTCCTGGGCCGGATGGCGGAGGCGAAGGGGATACGGCTGCTCATGGAGGCGTGGGACGAGATCGCGGCGGGCGGCGGGGTGGGCGTGCCGCTCGTCCTCGCCGGGGCGGGCCCGCTGGAGGCGGAGGTGGCCGCCTGGGCGGAGGGCCGGGACGACGTGCGGTACGCCGGCCTCCACTCCCCCGAGCGCTGCCGGGAGGAGGTCGCGCGGTCCGTCGCCGTGGTGGCGCCCTCGGTGGCCAGGGAGACGTTCGGCCTGGTGGCCGCGGAGGCCATGGCGGCCGGGGTGCCGGCCGTCGCCGCGGGCCACGGCGGCTTCACCGAGGTGGTCGAGGACGGGGTGACCGGGCTGCTGCACCGGCCGGGCGACGCCGCCTCGCTGGTGTCCTGCATCCGCCGGATCACGGCGGAGCCGGGCCGCAACCGGGAGATGGGGCGGGCGGCCCGGCGCCGTTACGAGCTGGGGTTCAGCCCGGAGGTCGGGCTTGAGCGCCTGATGGAGGGGTACCGCGCCGCGATCGCGGGGCGGCCCGGCGGCGGGGCGGAACCGCCGTCGGCAAGGAACGGAAACGCTGGCCCGCTGCGGGACTCCGCACGCGGGCAGGGATGGGGGCAGGAGAAATGACACAGTGCCGGCTCTGCGGCTCGGCGAAGCTCGCGAGCGTCGCCGACCTGGGCGCGACGCCGCCGTGCGAGAGCTTCCTCGCCGCGGACCAACTGGACCTGCCGGAGCCCGCGTACCCGCTGCACCTGCGGGTCTGCACCGACTGCTGGCTCGCGCAGATCCCCCCGCTGATCACGCCGGAGGAGACGTTCAAGGAGTACGCGTACTTCTCCTCGTACTCGACCTCGTGGGTGGAGCACGCGCGCACGTTCGTCGGCGACGCGGTGGCCCGGCTGGGGCTCGGCCCCGACGCGTTCGTGGTCGAGGTCGCGAGCAACGACGGGTACCTGCTGCGGCACGTGGCGGAGCGGGGGATCCGCTGCCTGGGCATCGAGCCGTCGGTGAACGTCGGCGCCGCGGCACGGGAGGCGGGCGTGCCCACGCTGACGGAGTTCCTGGATCCGGCCACCGGCGCGGGCGTCCGCGCGGAGCACGGCCCGGCGGACCTGGTCGTGGCCAACAACGTGTACGCGCACATCCCCGACGTGGTCGGGTTCACCCAGGGCCTGCGCGCCCTGGTCGCCGACGACGGCTGGGTCTCGATCGAGGTGCAGCACCTGCTGACCCTGATCGAGGAGAACCAGTACGACACGATCTACCACGAGCACTTCCAGTACTACACGGTCGCGTCCGCGGCCCGGGCGCTGGCAAGTGGCGGGCTCACGCTGGTGGACGTCGAACTGCTGCCGACGCACGGCGGCTCCATCCGGCTCTGGGCCCGGCCCGCCGGGGCGGCCGCCGAGCCGAGCCGCCGGGTGGCCGACGTACTGGCCCGGGAGAAGGCCGCCGGGCTCCAGGAGCTGTCCGGGTACACCGAGTTCTCCGCCCGGATCGCCAAGGTGCGCCGGGACCTGCTGCGGTTCCTGATCGAGGCGGCCGACCGCGGCGAGACGGTCGTCGGCTACGGCGCCCCGGGCAAGGGCAACACCCTGCTCAACCACTGCGGCATCCGGCCCGACCTGCTCCGTTACACGGTCGACCGCAACCCGTACAAGCACGGCCGGTTCACCCCGGGCACCCGCATCCCGATCCTGCCGCCCGAGCAGATCGCCGCCGACCGGCCCGACTGGGTGCTCGTCCTGCCCTGGAACCTGCGGACCGAGCTGGCCGAGCAGCTGGCGTTCGTGCACGAGTGGGGCGGCCGCCTGGTCTTCCCCATCCCGGAACTGAGCATCGTCGAGGTGAAGTCGTGAAGGTCGTTCTGTTCTGCGGCGGTTACGGGATGCGGATGCGCAACGGAACCGCCGACGACGTGCCCAAGCCGATGGCGATGGTCGGTCCCCGGCCGCTGATCTGGCACGTCATGCGCTACTACGCGCACTTCGGGCACCGGGAGTTCATCCTGTGCCTCGGCTACGGGGCCCACCACATCAAGGACTTCTTCCTCAACTACGAGGAGACGACGTCCAACGACTTCGTCCTGCGCGGCGGGCGCACCGAATTACTGTCCACGGACATAGCCGACTGGACGATCACCTTCGCGCAGACCGGCATCGAGTCGCCCATCGGGGAGCGGCTGCGCCGGGTACGGCACCACCTGGACGGCGACGAGATGTTCCTCGCCAACTACGCCGACGTGCTCACCGACGCCCCGCTGCCGGAGATGATCGACCGGTTCTCCCGGCGCGACGCAGGCGCGTCGATGATGGTGGTGCCGCCGCAGCAGTCCTTCCACTGCGTGGACCTGGCCGAGGACGGCCTGGTCGGGGGCATCACGGCGGTGAGCGACATGCCGCTGTGGGAGAACGGCGGCTACTTCGTGCTCCGCCAGGAGGTCTTCGACCACATACCCGAGGGCGGGGACCTGGTCGCCGACGGCTGCGCGGGGCTGGCCAAGCAGGGCCGGCTGGTGGCGCACCGGCACCGCGGCTTCTGGAAACCGACCGACACCGTGAAGGAGCGGGCCGCGCTCGACGCCTCCTACGCCCAGGGCGACCGCCCGTGGGCCGTGTGGGAGCGGGACGGCGGCGCGGGCGCCCGCGTGCCCGCGAGCCGGGGCGGCTCCGCCGTGAGGACGGCGTGATCCGGCTCGGGACCCGCCGCCTGGACCGGCTCGTCGCGGTGGGGGCGCACTGCGACGACATCGCCATCGGGGCCGGCGGGACACTGCTGACGACGTGCCTGGCGCGGCCGGGCATCCGGGTCGACGCACTGGTGCTGTCCGGCGGCGGCACCGAGCGGGAGGCGGAGGAGCGGGCCGCGCTCACCGCCTTCTGCCCGGGCGCCGACCTGCGGCTGACCGTGCTGAAACTGCCGGACGGCCGGCTCCCCGCGTACTGGGAGGAGGCCAAGTCCGCGGTCGAGGAACTGCGCGCGCGGACCGAGCCCGACCTGGTCCTCGCCCCGCGCACCGACGACGCGCACCAGGACCACCGGGGGCTGGCGCGGCTGCTGCCCACCGCCTTCCGCGACCACCTCGTCCTCGGCTACGAGATCGTCAAGTGGGACGGCGACCTGGGCCGTCCGTCCGCGTACCAGCCCCTGCTGCCGGAGACCGCCGAACGGAAGGTACGGCTGCTCCAGGAGCACTACCCCTCGCAGCGGCACCGGCCCTGGTACGACCGCGAGGCCTTCCTCGGTCTGGCCCGGATCCGCGGCATCGAATGCCACGCCCGCTACGCCGAGGCGTTCGACGTCACCAAACTCACTCTCGACCTGGGGGAATGAACCTTGCGCGTACTGCTGACCGGACACCAGGGCTACCTGGGCACCGTGATGGCCCCGGTCCTCGCGGCCGCCGGGCACGAGGTGGTCGGCCTCGACTCCGGCCTGTTCGCCGACTGCCTGCTCGGCCCCCGGCCGGCGGACCCGGCCGGGCACCGGGTGGACCTGCGGGACGTCACGGCCGAGCACGTGGCCGGGGTGGACGCCGTGATCCACCTGGCCGCGCTCTCCAACGACCCGCTGGGGTCGCTGGCGCCCGAGCTCACCTACGACATCAACCACCACGCCTCCGTACGGCTGGCCCGGCTGGCCCGCGAGGCCGGCGTGCGGCGCTTCCTGTACGCCTCCACCTGCTCGGTCTACGGCGCCGCCGGCGGGGACGCCCTGGTGACCGAGGACGCCCCGCTGCGCCCGGTGACGCCGTACGCCGAGTCCAAGGTGCGGGTAGAGGACGACCTGCACGAACTGGCCGACGGCGACTTCAGCCCGGTGTACATGCGCAACGCCACCGCCTTCGGCTTCTCGCCCCGGCTGCGCGCCGACATCGTGCTGAACAACCTGGTCGGCCACGCCCTGCTCTCCGGCGAGGTGCTGGTGCTGTCCGACGGCACCCCGTGGCGCCCGCTGGTGCACGCCGCCGACATCGCCCAGGCCTTCACGGCCGCGCTGACCGCGCCGCGCGAGGCGGTGCACGACCGGGCGTTCAACATCGGCAGCGAGGCCAACAACGTCACGGTCGCCGAGATCGCCGAGCAGGTCGCGCAGGCGGTGGACGGCGCGAAGGTGGTGATCACCGGGGAGAACGGGGCCGATCCGCGCTCGTACCGGGTGGACTTCTCCCGGTTCCGCGACGCGCTGCCCGGCTTCGACTGCGCCTGGTCGGTGGAGCGGGGCGCGCGGGAACTCGCCGACGCCTACCGGGAGCACGGGATGACCCGGGAGGCGTTCGAGCAGCGCTTCACCCGCCTCGCCGTGCTGCGCGCGGCCTCCGGCGCCGGCGCGGTCGACGGCACCCTGCGGTGGAGCCGGTGACCGAGGTCGGCGAGGAGATGCACGCGCTGGTGCGGCGGCTGTACCCGCTGTGCCGGAGCATCACCGGCGACGGGGTGCGCGCCACCCTGGAGGTCGTCGGCGAGTACCTCCCGCTGGAGGTGCACGAGGTGCCGACCGGGACGCAGGTGCTCGACTGGACGGTGCCGCAGGAGTGGAACATCCGGGACGCGTACGTGGCCGACGCCGCGGGCAACCGGGTGGTCGACTTCGCCGCCTCCAGCCTGCACGTGCTCGGCTACAGCGTGCCGGTGTCGGCGACCATGCCGCTGTCCGAGCTGCGGGGGCACCTGCACACGCTGCCGGACCAGCCGTCCTGGGTGCCGTACCGCACCAGCTACTACACGCCGGAGTGGGGGTTCTGTCTGGCCCAGGAGACGCTGGACGCGCTGCCCGAGGGCGACTACGAGGTGCGCATCGACTCCACGCTGGAGGACGGGCACCTCACGTACGCCGAGCACGTGGTGCCCGGGCGGGTCCCCGACGAGGTGATCGTGTCCTGCCACGTGTGCCACCCGTCGCTGGCCAACGACAACCTGGCGGGGATCGCGGTGGCGGTGCAGCTGGCGCGGGCGCTGGCGACGGAGAACCCGTACCACACCTACCGGTTCCTGTTCGCGCCCGGCACCATCGGGGCGATCACCTGGCTGGCGCGGAACGCGGAGCGGATCGACCGGGTCCGGCACGGGCTGGTGCTGGCCTGCGCGGGCGACCGGGGGCAGCTGACGTACAAGCAGAGCAGGCGCGGCGACGCCGAGATCGACCGGGTGCTGCGGCACGTGCTCGCCGCGTCCGGACGCCCCCACGAGATCCGGGAGTTCACCCCGTACGGGTACGACGAGCGGCAGTTCTGCTCGCCCGGGTTCGACCTCGGCGTGGGCTCCCTCAGCCGCACCCCGTACGCCGGCTACCCCGAGTACCACACCTCGGCCGACAACCCGGACTTCGTCACCCCGGAGGCGATGGCGGACACCCTCGCGCTCTGCCGCGAGGCGTTCGCCGTGCTGGACCGCAACCGGCGGTACGTCAACCTGAGTCCGTACGGCGAACCCCAGCTGGGCAAACGGGGGTTGTACGAATCCCTCGGCGGGCGCAGCGACGCCAAGCAGGCCCAGCTGGCCATGCTCTGGGTGCTCAGCCTCTCCGACGGCGGGCACAGCCTGCTGGACGTCGCCGAGCGGTCCGGGCTGCCCTTCGACACCGTGGCCGCCGCGGCCGCCGCCCTGCACGGCGCCGGACTGCTCAAGGAATGACGCCGATGACCACCGAGGGGAAGAGGGAGGGCAGCCGGACACGGGCCGGGTCCGCGGGACGGGCGCTGGCCGGCCGGCTGTCCTGGGGGCTGGCCGACCAGGCGGCCTCCAGCATGAGCAACTTCGTGGTGGGCCTGTACGTGGCCCGCTCGCTGGGGCTGTCCGCGTTCGGCGTGTTCAGCCTCGCCTGGGTGACCTACGGCGTGGTGCTCAACGTGTCCCGCGGGCTGGCCACCGATCCGCTCGTGGTGCGCTTCAGCGGCGTGCCCGAGGCGTCCTGGCGCGGGGCGGTGGCCCGGTCGACGGGCACCGCGCTCGGCGTGGGCACGGTGATCGGGGCGGCCTGCCTGGCGGCCGGGCTCGGTCTCGGCGGCGAGGTGGGCACGGCGTTCGCCTGCCTCGCCGTCACGCTGCCGGGGCTGCTGCTCCAGGACGCCTGGCGGTTCTCGTTCTTCGCCGCGGGCGCCGGGCGGAAGGCGTTCGCCAACGACGTGGTGTGGGGCGTCGCCCTCGTCCCGGCCATGATCCTGGCGGCCGGCGTCGGCAGCGTGGCAGCCTTCGTGCTGGCCTGGGGCGCCTCCGCCGCGGTGGCGGCCGGTTACGGCTGCGTCCAGTCCGGTATCAGGCCCCGGCCGTCCGGGGCGCGCACCTGGCTGCGCGAGCAGCGCGACCTCGGCTACCGGTACCTGGTCGAGAACGTCAGCCTCGGCGGGGCGAGCCAGCTGCGGGCGTACGGGCTCGGTGCGATCGCCGGGGTCGGCGCGGTGGGCGCGGTCCGGGGCGCCGAACTCCTGCTCGGCCCGTTCCTGGCCGTGCTGATGGGCCTCTCGCTGGTCACCGTCCCGGAGGCGGCGCGGGTGCTGCGGCGGGCCCCGCACCGCCTCGGTGCGTTCTGCCTCCTGCTGGGCGGCGGGCAGGCCGTCGGCGCGCTGCTCTGGGGCGGGGCGCTGCTGCTCGTACCGGACCGGGCCGGCGCGTTCGTGCTGGGCGGCGTCTGGCACTCCGCCTCCCAGCTCGTCGTGCCGGTCACCCTCGGCGTCGCGGGCGCCGGACTCGGCACCGGCGCGGCGGCCGGGCTGCGCGCGCTCGGCGCGGCCCGGCGCAGCCTGCGCTGCCAGCTCTTCGCCTCCGCCTGCTACGTCGCCGGCGGCCTCGGCGGGGCGGCGGCCGCCGGCACGGCCGGCTCGGCCTGGGGCGTCGCCGCCGCGACCCTCGGCGGCTCGGCCGTGTGGTGGCTCCAGCTGCGGGCCGCCCTGCGCGAGCGCCATCACCACCCCGTTCCCGAAGTGAGGACCACATGACCGCGCAACCCAGGCTGAGCATCGGCCTGCCCGTGTACAACGGCGAGGAGTACCTCGCCGAGTCGCTCGACGCCCTGCTCGGGCAGACCTACGAGGACTTCGAGCTGGTCGTCTCCGACAACGCCTCGACCGACGGGACCCAGGACATCTGCCGCCGGTACGCCGAGAAGGACTCCCGCATCCGGTACCTGCGGCTGCCCCGGAACATCGGCGCCGCGCCGAACCACAACCACGTCTTCACCCAGTGCCGCGGCGAGCTGTTCAAGTGGGCCTCGCACGACGACCTGTACGCGCGCACCCTGCTGGAGCGGTGCGTGGAGGCGCTGGACGAGCGGCCCGAGGTGATCCTCGCCCACGCCGACCAGGCGGTCATCGACGAGCGCGGCCAGGTGAAGGTGCCGTACCCGTACACGCTGGCCACCGCCTCCCCGTCCGCCCCGGAGCGCTTCCGCAGCATGCTCTTCGAGCCCGGGGGCGACGACTTCTACGGGGTGATGCGGGCCGACGTGCTGCGCCGGGTGAAGCCGCACGACAGCTACCACCACGCGGACCGCACCTTCGTCACCGAGATCGGGCTGCACGGGCCCTTCCACCAGGTGCCGGAACTGCTGTACTTCCGCCGCGACCACCCCACCCGCGCCGAGCGGGCCAACCCGTCGAAGCGCTCGCGCTGCGTCAACCTGGACCCGCGCCGGGCGGGGCCGCTGCACCCGACGCCGCGGCTGCTGGCCGAGTACGTCTGGGGCTTCGTCGCGGCGATCCGGCGGGCGCCGCTGTCCGCCGCCGACCGGCGCGCCTGCTACCGCCACCTGGCCGCGTGGATGGCCAGCCGGGCCCGGCCGGGTGCCGGCGAGCGGGTCGAGGACCGCGCCCCGGTGGACCCGGCCCTGCTCACCGTGTCCGTCGACGACCTGGTCGCCGGGCGCGAAGGGAGGCGGGGGTGACGTCCGCCGGCCCGGCGTCCGGGGGCGTGCCGTCTGCCGGCCCCGCGTCCACGGGCGTGCCGTCCGCGGGCGGTACGCCGGTGCGGGTGGGGGTGTTCGGGCTGCTCGGGTCCGGGAACCTCGGCAACGACGGCTCGCTGGAGGCCGTACTCGGGTACCTGCGCGCCGAGCACCCGCACGCGGTCGTGGACGCGCTGTGCGGCGGGCCCGAGGCGGTCGCGGCCCGGTTCGGGATCCCGGCGACGCGGCTGCACTGGAACCGCGGGGAGTACCGGACCGCGTCGCGGGCGGGCGCCGTCGCGGCGAAGGGCCTGGGCAAGGTCGTCGACGCGTTCCGCACCGCGGCCTGGGTGCGGCGGCACGACGTGGTGATCGTGCCGGGCATGGGCGTGCTGGAGGCGACGCTGCCGCTGCGGCCGTGGGGCTTCCCGTACGCGCTGTTCCTGCTCTGCGCGAGCGGCCGGCTGCTGGGCACCCGGGTCGCGCTGGTCAGCGTGGGCGCCGCGGAGATCGGCAGCCGGCCCACGCGGGCGCTGGTGCGCTGGTCGGCGCGGCTGGCCGCGTACCGGTCGTACCGGGACGAGCAGTCCCGCGACGCGATGCGGGCGATGGGCGTGGACACGGCGGGCGACCGGGTCTACCCGGACCTCGCGTTCGCCCTGCCGGCGCCGCGGTCCGAGGCGCCCTCCGGCACGCCCGGCACGGTCTGCGTGGGCGTGATGGACTTCCACGGCGGCAACGACGACCGCTCGCGGGCCGGGGAGATCCACCGGCGCTACCTCGACGGCACCGTCGGTTTCGTCCGCGCGCTGGTCGAGGAGGGCCGGCCGGTCCGGCTCCTCACGGGCGACGAGTGCGACGCGTCGGTGGTCGCCGCGATCCTGGACGCGGTGGACTCGCCGCTGGTCACCGCCGCCGGGACGGCCTCCCTGGCCGACCTGATGAAAGAGACGGCCGCCGCCGACACCGTGGTGGCGGCCCGGTACCACAACCTCGTCTGCGCACTGAAGACCGGCACCCCGGTGCTCGCGGTGAGCTACGCGGCCAAGAGCGACGCGCTCATGGAGCGGATGGGCCTGGGCGCGTACTGCCATCCGGCGCGCGAGGTCGACGCCGGGCGGCTGCTCGGGCAGTTCCGGGAGCTGGAGGAGCGGTCGGCCGGGCTGCGCCGGGTCCTGGCCGAGCGGAACGAGGACATGGCACGGCAACTCCGGCTCCAGTTCGACGCCTTGACGAAGGCGCTGTTCCCCCCGACCGACCGGGCCCAGGCCCTGGAGGAGAAGTCTTGAAGGTGACCGAAGTGCCGGAGGTGGCCGGCGCGTTCCTGTTCGAGCCGACGCCGTACGCCGACGAACGCGGCTTCTTCTGCCGTACGTTCGACGCCGACGTGGTCCGCTCGGTGGGCCTCGACCCGGGCGCCTTCGTCCAGGACAGCGTGTCCCGCTCGGTCCGCGGCGTGCTGCGCGGGCTGCACCTGCGCTCCGGCGCCGGCGAGGCCAAGCTGGTGCGGTGCTCGTACGGAAGGATCTTCGACGTCGTCGTGGACCTGCGGCCGGACTCGCCGACCTACCTCGGCCGGGCCTGCTTCGAGCTGTCCGGCGAGACGCAGGCGACCGTGTACATCCCGGCCGGGTGCGCGCACGGCTTCCAGGCGCTCACCGAGACCGCCGACACCTCGTACCGGATCGACCGCCCGCACGACCCGGCCGAGGACGTGACCATCGCCTTCGACGACCCGGAGCTGGCCATTCCGTGGCCGCTGCCGGCCGCCTCGATGTCCCGGCGGGACCGGGAGGCGCCGAGCCTCGCCGACGTCCTGAAGCAGAAGGAGGGCTGACGTCACCGTGGACACCGAAGTCACCGTGGACTCAGCGGAGTTCACCCTGCCCCGGTCGGTGCGGGCGAACGAGCGGCTGCACGCCCTGGTGCCCGGCGGCGCGCACACCTACGCCAAGGGCGACGACCAGTACCCCGAGCACCTGGCCCCGGTCATCAGCCACGGCCGGGGCGCCCACGTGTGGGACGTCGACGGCAACCGGTACGTCGAGTACGGCTCCGGGCTGCGGTCGGTGAGCCTGGGCCACGCCCACCCGCGGGTCCTGGAGGCGGTGCGGCGCGAACTCGGCCGCGGCGCGAACTTCGTCCGGCCGTCGGTCCTGGAGGTCGAGGCCGCGGAGCGGTTCCTGGCCACCGTGCCGACCGCGGAGATGGTGAAGTTCGCGAAGAACGGCTCCGACGTCACCACCGCGGCGGTGCGGCTGGCCCGGGCCGTCACCGGGCGTCCGCGGGTGGCCGTCTGCGGCGACCACCCGTTCTTCTCCGTGGACGACTGGTTCATCGGCACCACGCCGATGTCCGCCGGCATCCCGGCGGCGACCACCGAGCTGACCGTGGCGTTCCCGTACGGGGACCTGGCCGCCACGGAGGAGCTGCTCACCCGGTACCGGGACGAGGTGGCCTGTCTGATCCTCGAACCCGCCGGCCACACCGAGCCCCCGCCCGGCTACCTGGCCGGGCTGCGCGGGCTGGCCGACCGGCACGGCTGCGTCCTGGTCTTCGACGAGATGATCACCGGCTTCCGCTGGTCCGAGGCGGGCGCCCAGGGGCTGTACGGCGTGGTCCCCGACCTGTCCACGTTCGGCAAGGCGCTGGGCAACGGCTTCGCCGTCTCCGCGCTGGCCGGGCGCCGCGAGCTGATGGAGCGGGGCGGCCTGCGGCACTCCGGCGACCGCGTGTTCCTGCTCTCCACCACGCACGGTGCGGAGACGCACTCGCTGGCCGCGGCGATGGCGGTGCAGACCGTCTACACGGAGGAGGGGGTCACCGCGCGGCTGCACGCCCTGGGCGAGCGGCTGGCCGCCGGGGTGCGGGAGGCCGCCGCCGGCATGGGTGTCGGTGACCACGTCCTCGTACGGGGCCGGGCCAGCAACCTGGTCTTCGCCACCCTCGACCAGGACCGGCGGCCGTCCCAGGCGTTCCGCACGCTGTTCCTGCGCCGTCTCCTCGCGGGCGGGGTGCTGGCCCCGTCGTTTGTGGTGAGCAGCGCGCTCGACGAGGCCGACATCGAGCACACCGTCGACGTGGTGGCCCAGGCGTGCGCGGTGTACCGGAAGGCGCTGGACGCCGGGGATCCGACACCCTGGCTGGCCGGGCGGCCGGTCAAACCGGTCTTCCGCCGCCTGGCCTGACGGGCGCCGGTACCGGTCGCCGCCGGTACCGGTCGCCGCCGGGGCCTGGCCGGCGGAGCACGGCCGTCGCCGTCGGGGCCCCGGCGGATCACGGCCGGGGCCGCGGCCCCCGATCCGCCGGACGGGCCCCGGCGGCGTCCGCCGCCCGGTCGACCAGCCACGCCGTCGCCGGCGTCACCGCCAGTGCGGTGCACCAGCCGCCGAGGGCGTCGGTCGGGTAGTGCGCGCCCAGGGCGACCTGGGCCCAGCCCATGACGGCACCGGCGGCGAGCGCAGCGGTGGACACGAGCAGCGCGCCGGCCGTCCGGCCGGCGCCGCTGACCGCGAGCAGGGTGAGCGAGACGGCCAGGGCGGTGAGGAAGGCGGTGTGGCCGCTCGGGTAGGACAGGTAGCCGCCGTTGATGGTGCGCCCCACCACGTGCTTGAGCAGGGTCGTCGTCCCCACGGTGAGGCCGGCGCCGGCCACCACGAGCACCGCCGCGCGCGGGCGCCGCAGCAGCAGACAGCCCGTCACGACGACCAGGACCAGGGCCGCCGCTCCGGCCGGCTCGCCCAGGAAGTCGGCGGCCAGGGCGGCCTGCTGCCACCACGGCGGCCGCGCCCCGTCCACCAGGGCCCCGACCCGTACGTCGACCGCGCCGGGCCGGCTGTCGTCGGCGTGCAGGATCCCGAGCAGCACGACCGCCGACGCGGCCAGGGCGCCTGCGCACCCGAGCCACCCGCGCTGCGCCGCGGGCAGCACCGGAGGCGCCGGCCGGCCCCTCGTCGGAACACCTCGGCCGGTCCGTGACACGTGAGCCCCCCGTCGTCGCCGGTCCGCTCCCCGCCCCGGTCGAGGGCGTCGTGACCGGCCTCCGCCGGTCACCCTAGCCAAGGTTCCGGGACGGCACCGGCCCCTCCTCGCGGGCCGAGGCGAGTGCGCTGGGCCACCAGGCGCGGGGGCCGATGTCGAGCACGAGGGCGGGGACCAGCAGGGACCGCACGACCAGGGTGTCCAGGAGCACGCCGAAGGCGACGATGAACGCGATCTGGACCAGGAAGGCCAGCGGGATCACCATCAGGGCGGCGAACGTCGCCGCGAGGACCACGCCGGCCGAGGTGATCACCCCGCCCGTGGTCGTCAGCCCGCGCAGCACGCCCCGGCGCGTGCCGTGCACGAGGCTCTCCTCGCGCACGCGCGACATCAGGAAGATATTGTAGTCCACGCCGAGGGCGACCAGGAAGACGAACCCGTACAGCGGGACGGAGGCGTCGGTGCCGCTGAAGCCGAGCACGTGCTGGAAGAGCAGCGCGGAGACGCCGAGCGTGGCGAGGAAGTTGAGGGCGACGGTCGCCACCAGCAGGACCGGGATGAGCAGGGAGCGCAGCAGCCCGGCCAGGATGAGCAGGATGACCGCCAGGACGACGGGCACGATCAGGTTCCGGTCGCGCGCCGAGGTCTGCTGGGTGTCGTACTGCTGGGCGGTGTAGCCGCCGACCAGGGCGTCGGCGCCGGGCACGGCGTGGACGCCCTCGCGCAGCCGCCGGACGGTGTCCTTCGCGGCGTCGCTGTCGGCCGCGGCGTCGAGGGTGGCGTCCAGGCGTACCCGGCCGTCCACGACCAGGGGTTCGCCCGGGCCGCCGCCCGCGGTGACGGGGCGTACGGCCGCCACGCCCTCGGTGCCCTCGGCAGCCGCCCGTACCGCGGCCGCCCGGCCGGCGTCGGTGATGATGACGGCCGGCTGGCCGGAGCCCGCGGGGAAGTGCCGGGCGAGGGTCTGCTGGGCGCCGACGGAGGGCGCGTCGTTGACGAAGATCTCGTCCAGCGGCACGCCCTTCGACGACAGGGCCGGGGCGAAGGCGGCCAGTACGCAGAGCAGGAGTGCGGTGCCGGCCCACACCCGCCGGGGTGCCCGGTCGACGAGTGCGGCGACGCGCTGCCAGATCCGGTGCCCCTCGGCGGTGGCGTCGGCCGGTTTCGGGGTGGCGGGCCAGTAGGCTGCGCGGCCGAGCAGCGCCAGGACCGCGGGCAGGAAGGTCAGGGTGGCCAGCACGGCGCAGAGGATGCCGATGGCGCCGACCGGGCCGAGGGCGCGGTTGTTCGTCAGGTCACTGGCCAGCAGCGCCAGCAGGCCGAGCGCCACGGTCGCGGCGCTCGCGGTGACGGCTCCGGCCGAGCGGCGCACGGCTGCGCGTACGGCGGCGACGCGGTCTCCCCGTACGGCGAGCTCCTCGCGGAAGCGGGCGGCGAGCAGCAGGGCGTAGTCGGTCGCCGCCCCGATCACCAGGATGGACAGGATTCCCTGCACCTGACCGTCGACGCGCACCAGGTCGCGGGCGGCGAGCGCGTAGACCACGGCGCAGGCGAGCCCGAGGGCGAACACGGCGCTGATGATGATCACGAAGGGCAGCAGGACGCTGCGGTAGACGAGCAGCAGGATCAGCAGGACGGCGCCCAGCGCCACCCCCAGCAGCAGGCCGTCGATCCCGGCGAAGGCGTCGGAGAGGTCGGCCTGGGTGGCCGCCGGGCCGGCGATCTCCACCGAGGTGCCCGGCACCCGCTCGGCGGCCCGCCGTACCTCGTCCAGCACCTCCGGGGTCCGCTCGCCCAGGTCGGGTGCCAGGGGGACGACGGCCTGGAGCGCCTCCCCGTCGGCCGAGGCGAGGACGGGGGACGGCGGGCCCGCGACGCCGGGGCGTCCGGCGAGCCCCGCGGCCGCCTGCGCGGCCGCCCGCTCCTGCCCGGCGGTCACGCGGCCGCCGTCGTCGGCGGTCCACACGACGATCGCGGGGACGGACGCCGACGCCTCGAAGGCCTTGCGGGCCTGGAGGACCCGGGTCGACTCGGCGCTGCGCGGCAGGAAGGCGGCCTGGTCGTTGGTGGCGACCTCCCCGAGCCTGCCCGCGTACGGCCCCAGGGTGCCGCCGATGCCGAGCCAGACGAGCACGAGCGCCAGGGGCACGGCCCAGCGGGCCCAGCGGGCTGCGTTTCTCACGTCACTTCCTCATTTCCTTCGAACATCGAGACTCTCAATAATCGAGAGATTATATGCTGAACCCATGCGTGACGCGGACACCCCCCCGACTTCCTCCCCGACTTCCTCCCCGGCTTCCCGCCCGGCTTCCCCCTCGACCTCCCTTCCGGCCGACGACCCGATCGGGTTGCAGTCCTTCGCGGTGCTGCTGCGCCGGATGAACGCCGAGTTCAACCGCATCGCGCAGGAGTTCGCCCAGTCCCAGGGCCTCCACCTGACCGACGTACAGGCCCTGATCGCCGTCCTGGACGCGGAGGCGCACGGCGAGGGCGCGCTGACGCCGGGCCGGCTCGGCAGGCAGATGAACCTCACCTCGGGGGCGACGACCGCCTGCCTCGACCGCCTGGAGAAGGCCGGCCACATCCACCGCGTCCGGTCCGCCCACGACCGGCGCATCGTCCACCTCCACTACGCGGAGGCCGGCCGGGAGGTGGCACGGGACTACTTCCGGCCGCTGGCCACGCTCACCGACGCCACCCGCGCCGGCTTCACGTCCGACGAGCTGCACGTCGTGGTGCGCTTCCTCACGGAGATGAACCGGCAGCTCGCCCTCGTCCGCCGCTGACGCCGCGGCGCGCGGCGGCGCCCCGGTACGGCGGCCGGCGCCACCGGCCGGGTGAACCCGGCGGCCGCGCCGCGCCCGGCCCACGGGGGTGCGGCGGGCCCGTCCGGCCCCGTGCCACGATGGCACCGCCCGCCCCTCCGTCACGTCCGGGCGGGCGCCGATCTCCGCGAAGGGCGGTATCTCCGTTGGCCGTTGAGCACGACGCGATCGTGGTGGGCGCCGGGATGGCCGGCCTGGCCTGTGCCGCGGACCTCGTGGGGGCCGGCCTCCGCGTCGTACTCCTGGAAGGGTCCGACGGCCCCGGCGGGCGCGTCCGCACCGACCGGCGCGACGGCTTCCTGCTGGACCGCGGCTTCCAGGTCTTCAACACCGCCTACCCGCAGGTCAAGCGGCGCTTCGACCTGCGCGCGCTGCGCCTGCACCCCTTCACTCCGGGCGTGGTGGCCCACACGCCGTCCGGTCCGGTACGGCTGGTGGATCCGAGCCGCCGCCGGGAGGGCGCCCGGACCCTGCTGCCGGGCCGTGCCCTCTCGGCCCGCGACCTGGCGGCACTGTCGGCACTCACCCTGCGGGACGCGTTCCTGCCCGCCCGCGCGCTCAAGGGCCGCGGCGACCGCAGTACCCGGGAGGCACTGCGCAGGGCCGGACTGACACCGGACCTCGTGGACCACGTCCTGCGGCCGTTCCTCTCCGGCGTCTTCCTGGAGGACCGGCTGGAGACCTCGGCCCGCTACTTCCACCTCGTGTGGCGGAGCATGGCGCGCGGCACGCTGTGCCTGCCCGCCGGGGGCATCGGCGCGGCCGCCGCGCAACTGGCCGCGGCGCTGCCCGAAGGGACCCTGCGGCTGGGCACACCGGTCGCGGCGGTCACGGACACGGGCGTCCTCCTGGCCGACGGCCGCGACCTGGCCGCCCGTACCGTGGTCGTGGCGACCGACGCCCGCACCGCGGCCGCCCTGCTGCCGGGCCTGGCGGTACCGGCCCAACGCACCGCCACCACCTTCTACTACGCCACCGACGACGCACCCCTGACGGAGCCGGTGCTGCTGCTCGACAGCACGATGACGGTCCTCAACACGTGCGTGCTCAGCGCGGTGGTCCCCGGCTACGCTCCCCCGGGCACGGCACTGGTCTCGGCCTCGGTCCTGGGCACGGACACCCCGGAACGCGAACGCACGGTCCGCCGCAGACTGGGCGAGCTGTACGGCTCCGACCCCGCCCGCTGGGACCTGGTGGCCACCTACCCGGTCACGGACGCGCTCCCGGCCATGCCACCGCCCTGGCCCCTCACCCGCACCACCCGCTTCGCCCCGGCCCGCTACGTCTGCGGGGACCACCGCGCCACGGGCTCGGTCCAGGGCGCCCTCGCCTCGGGCACCCGGGCGGCCACGGAACTCCTCACCGACCTCGCCCGGGCCCGGCGGGCCCGGCCCTGACCCGCGGGGCACGTCCGTCAGAGAGCGGCGGGTTCCGTCCCCGCCGTCGCACCGCGCGAGCCTGGTGCCCTGGGTGACCGAGCGTGCGCAGCGACGCGACGAGCCGGTCGGTCCCCGGGTCTCACGGCCGGCCGACCGCGAGTGCGGCGGGCAGTCCGGCGAGGTCCCGCAGCACGAGGTGGGCGCCCCGGGCCCGCAGGGCCTCGTCCCCGGCCGGGCCGCCCTCGCGGTCGAGGCCCACGACCAGGCCGAACCCGCCCCGGCGCCCGGCCTCGACGCCGGCGAGGGCGTCCTCCACCACGGCGGTGTGCGCGGGGTCCGCGCCGAGCCGGGCCGCGGCCTCCTGGAACAGGGCGGGGTCGGGTTTGCCCGGCAGGGCCAGTACGGCGGCCAGCTCGCCGTCGACGACGGTGGCGAGGAGGCCGGTGAGGCCCGCGGACTCCAGCAGGGCACGGGCGTGCCGGGAGGCCGAGACCGCCGCGCAGCGGATCCCGGACCGCGACAGGCGCAGCAGCACGGGGCGTACGTCGTCGAACGCGCGGGCGGCCCCGGTCCGCAGCGCCGCGGAGAACACCCGCTCCTTGCGGGCGGCGACCGCGTGGACGGTCGCGCAGCCGGGCGGGTCCTCCGGCCGGCCGGGGGGCAGCCGGATCTCGCGGGCGGCCAGGAAGGCCCGTACGCCGTCGAGCCGGGACCTGCCGTCGACCAGCTCCCGGTACTCGCGCACGGCGTCGAACGGGCGCGGCGGGTCCCGGCCGGGCGGCTCCCACTCGGCGAGGCAGCCGTCGAAGGTCTCCTTCCAGGCGGCGGCGTGGCGGGCCGCCGTGTCGAGGAGGACCCCGTCCGTGTCGAACACGACGGCGCGCAGCACGCTCATTCCCCGTGCACCACCCGGCGGCCGGTGACCCGGTCCGGCGTGATCGTCATCCAGTGGCTGCGGGGGCCGCCCGCCCAGGGGTGGGAGCGGGCGACGGCGCTCAGGCGGTGCAGCTCGGCCCCGTCGGTGACGGCGGTCAGTACCCCCACCGCCAGCACGCTCCAGCCGCCGGCGGTCACGTCGTCGATGTGGTCGATCTCGAACGCTGCCCGGGTGCCCGCGGCCCGGGCCGCGGGGCTGTCCGCGGCCGTCCGGAACGCCACGCCGGGCCCGGCGGTCACGTAGTTGACGGGGAAGACGGCCGGCCCTTCGTCGGTGGAGATCGCGATGCGGCCCACGCCGTGGGTGCCGAGAAGCTGCCGGCACTCGTCCTCGCCGATCGGTACGAGCGCGGTGTCGCGCCGGGCGCCGGAGCGGCCGGGCACGCGCTCCGCGCTCGCGCCGGTCAGGTCGTCGACGCTGACCCCGAGGGCGTCGGCGACGCGCAGGAGCGTGCCGATGGCCGGTGTCGCGGCGTGGTCTTCCAGGTAGGCGACGTAGTTGGCGTCGGCGCCGCAGCGCCTGCCCAGCTCCTCCCGGCTGAGGCCGAGGGCCTCGCGCCGGGCCACCAGGCGCCGGCCGAGGTCCGTGCGGCCGGGCGGCGCGCCGTGCGCCCCGCCCGTAGCTCCGTGCGGCGTGCCCTGCCCCTCGCCGGATGCCTCGCCCCGCACTCCGTACGCCGTGCCCTGCGCCTGGCCGAACACCTCGTCCGACGTCTGTCGTGCGCTGCTCCGGGTCCTCTTCACGGCGTTCACGGCAATCACGGCTCCCGGGACGGTACGGCGGCGACCGTGTCGTGCTGCGGCCCGCCGAGCACGACCTTCAGGGCGCCGGTGTCGGCGGCGCGGGAGAAGACGTCGTACGCCTCCTCCATCTGCCGGAGCTCGAAGCGGTGGGTGACCAGCTCGGCGCCGGGGAGGCGGCCGGCGGCCATCATCCGCATGAGCATGGGCGTGGACCGGGTGTCGACGAGCCCGGTGGTGATGGTGACGTCCTTGATCCACAGGTCTTCGAGGTGCAGGGTGGCGGGTCTGCCGTGGACGCCGATGTTGGCCACCCGGCCGCCGGGCCGGACCATCCGGGTGCACATCTCGAAGGCCTCGGGCACGCCGACGGCCTCGATGACGACGTCCGCACCCAGTCCGTCGGTCAGGTCCTCGACCAGCCGTTCGGGCTGCTCGCGGGCGGCCACGACGGCGTCGGCGCCGAGGTCCCGGGCGGCGGCCAGGCGGGCGGCGGCGAGGTCGACGGCGATGATGCGGAACGGGCTGTAGAGGCGGGCGGCGGCGATGGCCGCCAGGCCGATCGGGCCGGCGCCGACCACGACGACGGTGTCGCCGGGGCGCACCTCGCCGTTGAGCACGCCCACCTCGTAGGAGGTCGGGTAGATGTCCGCGAGGAGCACGGCGTCGTGGCTCGCGAGGCTGCTGGGCAGGGGGTGGACGGAGAGGTCGGCGAAGGGGACACGTACGTATTCGGCCTGTGTTCCGTCGATGGTGTGCCCGAGCACCCAGCCGCCGCCCCCGCGGCACTGGCCGTACCGCCCCTCGCGGCAGAAGCGGCAGCGCCCGCAGGCCGAGATGCAGGAGATCAGCACCCGGTCGCCCGGGCGTACCGTGCGGACGTCGCCGCCGGTCTCGACGACGGTGCCGACGGCCTCGTGGCCCAGGATCCGGCCGGGCTCCACCTCGGGGACGTCGCCCTTGACGATGTGCAGGTCGGTGCCGCAGAGGGTGACGGCGTCGACCCGGACGATCGCGTCGGCGGCGTCCTTGACCGAGGGGTCCGGTACGTCCTGCCAGGAGGTCTGTCCGGGCCCGTGGAAGACGAGTGCCTTCATGACGCGGCCTTCTCTCTGTGTGCGGTGCGATGCCGGTGTCACCGTCAGGGTGTGCCACCGGCCCGCCGCCGCGCTTGGGCCGGTCGGGCCCCACCGGGGACCGGACGGGCCTCGAACCGGCCGGCAGCGGTGAGTACGGCGTCCAGCCGCCCGCGGACCCGGTCCGTGCACCCGTCGGACGCGTCCGCCGCAGACGGCCGGAGGGAGAAGGTTGCCGGGTGAGGAGGCGGCCGATGCGCGTCGTGCACGGCTGTGGGCAGGGCTACGGGCTACGGGCGGCCGGGCACGTACTTGTAGCCGACGCGGCGCACGGTGGAGATGCGGTTCCGGTGGGCCGCGCCGAGCTTGCGGCGCAGGCGGGCCACGTGGACGTCGACGGTACGGCCGTCGCCGATGTGCCCGTAGCCCCAGATGCCGGAGATGAGCGCGTCACGCGTGTGGACCGTGTGCGGGTGGGCCACGAAGTGGGACAGGAGGGCGAACTCCAGGTAGGTGAGGTCGAGTTCGCGCCCGTCGACCTCGACCAGCCGGCGCGCCCGGTCGACCCGGACGGCGTCGTCGCCGTGCACCTCGGGGTCGGCTCCGGAAGCCGGAGCGGGGGCAGTGCCGGGGTCGAGGTCGAGGCCGAAGGGTGGCACCGGCGTGGGAGCCTGGGGCGTCGCCGGCCCCAGGGGATGGATCTCGGGGCGGATGCCGTGGGCCGTCATCACCGCCACCGGATCGACGTGGGCCGGCAGGAAGACCAGATAGCCGACGCGACCGCCTGCGGTGCCGCCCCCGTGGGTGCCGGGCGGGCGGTCGCCGACCACCTGGAGGCGCGGGCCGGGGTGGCGGGGGGTGGAGGTGGTGGTGGATGCGGGAACTGCGGTGGTCATGGCGTGCCCCTTCGGCTGCTCGGAGTGAGGTGCGGAGGCCGGTGGTCCGGCCGGCGGAGGGCAGGGCGGGAACTCCCCCGCGGGTGCGCCCGGGAGCCCGGCGCGGCGCGCGCCGAGCGGACCCGTACGGCCCCGGAGGGCAGGGGGAGGGAGAGGGCGGGCGTCACACCCGGGGACGCGGCGGCCCGGACGGCGGCACGCGCAGGAAGAAGTCCCCTGCCGGAGAAGCCCTAGACGGGCCGGCAGACCGCGCTGGCGACGCGACGGAAGTCGACGTGCCTGCGGCGTACGAGCATGGGCTGCAACGGGGACATGACCACATCGTGAGGGCGCGACGGGCGGCGGTCAATGGTTCCCTACTGGTTCTATAGGGAATTCCGGACAGCGGCGCGGCCCCACCCCCGTCTCCTTCCGCGAGACCGGGCTGTCCACCATCCGGTCACACCCTTGCCCGACGGGCGAGTTCGGGGAAATATTCCTATCAATCCGATGGGAAAAGTAGGGATTCGCGGTGGCGCGGTTCGCCCGAGACAACGGTGCCGCCGCGGCCCGCCGACCCGGCGCGGGGCCGCTCCGAACGGCCCCGTGCACCCGGCCGCCCCCTCCCTTCCCGTCCCCTGTGACCGCCGACCCCCGGAGTACCCGACATGACCACCGCCACCCCCCAAGGCAGCGCCGCCCGCCCGGCCCCCGCACCGGCCGGCGGCATCCGGGCCTGCCGGTGACGCTCACACCGACGACACCGGAGACGGCCGGCGGCCGGTCCGCCGACGAGCTGCGCCGCACGGTGCTGCGTACCGCCCGCGACGTGGCGGACGACCTCGCCGCCGACGTCATCTCCCGGGACCGGGCCGGCGGACAGCCGGCCGACGAGACCGCCCGGCTGCGCGAGGCCGGCCTGCTGGCAGCACTCACCCCGCCCGGACCCGGCCGCGGAACGGACTGGCGTACCGGATGCGCCGTCGTACGGGAGGTCGCCACCGCGGACAGCTCGGTCGGCGACCTGCTCGCCCGCCACTACGCGCACGCGTGGAGCGGCCGCTTCTACGCCGGCCGGCAGCAAGCGGCCGCCCTGGAAGAGGAGTCGGCGCGCGAGCACTGGCTGTGGACCGGCGCGGTCCGCAGCCCGGGCCCCCACGAGGACACCCAGGGGCCGGACCTCGTCCTGCGGCCGCGCGGCACCGGATACGCCCTGAGCGGGCGCCGGTCCGTGGACACGGCCGTCGCCGTCGCCGACCAGGTCGTGATGGACGCCCTCTGTACCGCGACCGGCGACGTCCTGGTCGTACGGGTCCCGTCCGGTGCGCGGGGCGTCGCCGTCGAACCCGCCCTCGACCGCCTGGGGCAGCGCGTGGCCGGTGCCGGCGAGGTCGTCCTGGACCGGGTCGCCGTCGCGCCCGGACAGGTGCTGGGCCGCCGGCCGCACGACGAGGAGTCGGCCCCGCCCTTCACCGCGCTCGCCGAGCCCGCACTCCGGCTCACCCTGTGCCACGTCGCCCTGGGCAACGCCGAGGGGGCCCTCGCCGAGGTGCGCGACCTCAGCAGGGGCGGCCACGGTCGCCGGCTGCCCGGAGCGGACCCCGACCTGCTGCTGACGTACGGGGAACTCGCCTCGGCCGTCCAGACGGCCACCGCCGTCGTCGACCGGGCCACCGAGGTGACGGCCCAGGCCCTCGAAGCGGGCGCGCTGCTCGACGCCGACGAGGCGGCGGGCGTCGCCGCCCTGGTCGCCACGGCCGAGACCGTGACCTCGCGGGCCGCCCTGCACATCACCACCCGGGTGCTGGAACTCGCCGACGCGCCCGGACTGGACCGGTTCTGGCGCAACGCCCGCGTCCTGACGGCCCACCGGCCCACCGCACACCGGCTGCGCGCCATCGGCGAGCACTACCTCAACGGCCCGCACCGCGCACTGGCGGCCTTCGGCTGACCCGCCGACGCCGCACCGCCACCCGCGACCAGCACCTTCGGCCGCCGGGCGCCCCGTCCCGCGCCCGGCGCCCGGGCGGCCCCGCGGGCACGCGCGGCCGGGACCGTGCGGGATAATGCCCCCATGCGGATCTCAGCCAGGGCGGACTACGCGGTACGAGCCGCACTGCAGCTCGCCGCGTCACAGGACGACGGGCCATTGAAGGCCGAAGCCATCGCCGACGCCCAGGACATCCCGCACAAGTTCCTCGAAGGAATCATGAACGACATGCGCCGGGGCGGCCTCGTGCTGAGCCAGCGCGGCGGCAACGGCGGCTACCGGCTGGCGAAGCCGGCCGATTCCATCAGCATCGCGGACGTCATCCGCGTCGTGGACGGTCCGCTGGTCTCGGTACGCGGCGTCCGCCCCCCGGACCTGTCCTACACGGGCCCCGCCGAGTCACTGCTCCCCCTGTGGATCGCGCTGCGGGCCAACGTACGGGAGATCCTCGACGGCGTGTCGCTCGCCGACGTCGCGGCATCCGCACTGCCCGCCGACGTGTCGGCACTGAGCCAGGCCCCCGGGGCCTGGACCAACCCCTGAGCACCCGCACCCGGAACCCGTCCTCAGCCCCGCCCCACCTGGGCTTTCTCACATTTCGAGCCATCTCCGTCCAGCATGTGAACACACCCTTGGGGCGGAGCCACCGCCTCTGCCAATATGCCTACCAGTCCGGTAGGAAAACTAGGAATTCGGAGGTGGCCGTGCACATGCCGTACCGCGCAGGCCGGATGACGCCTCTGACCTCCCGCCGGCACATCGACCTGGCCCGTACGTCCAGCGCCATCTGTCAGTCCGCCTGACGCGGTCCCCGGGCCGGTACTCCGCTCACCCGCTGCCGCTCCCCACGGCCGCGCACCCAGTGCCGCGCCCTGCGCCGTCCGTCACAGGGGCACCCCCTCCGGCCGGCCCTGCCGCACCTGCCCGCATGCCTCCCAGCGCGCTCACACCTCGCGCCTACCCGGCATGCCCGCACCCGCTCGTCCCGCGCTTTTCCGCTTCCCGGCTCCCTCGCCACCTTCCCGTGAAAGGACACCTCCGTGTCTGCCGCAAGACCGCTCACCGCCCTGCGCGCCGTTGCCCTCACCGCCGCTCTCCCCCTCCTGCTCACCGCCTGCGGCTACGGCTCCGGCGCGAAGGACGAGAAGAAGGACGAGAAGTCCAACGTCGCGGCCACCGGAAAGAAGCTCTCCGCGGACACCGTCCGCATCGGCTACTTCCCCAACCTCACCCACGCGACCGCGCTGGTGGGCATCCAGGAAGGCCTGATCGCCAAGGAACTGGGCGGCACGAAGATCGCCCCCCAGACCTTCAACGCCGGCCCCTCCGAGATCGAAGCGCTCAACGGCGGCTCGCTCGACATCGGCTTCATCGGCCCCTCCCCCTCGATCAACGCCTACGTCAAGTCCAAGGGCAAGAACCTCCGGATCATCTCCGGCTCCGCCTCCGGCGGCGTGAAGCTCGTCGTCAACCCGGACAAGATCAAGACCCTCGACGACCTCAAGGGCAAGAAGATCGCCACCCCCCAGAAGGGCAACACCCAGGACGTCGCGTTCCTCAACTGGATCGCCGAAAAGGGCTGGACCGTCGACCCCGAAAGCGGCAAGGGCGACGTCTCCGTCGTCCGCACCGACAACAAGGTCACCCCCGACGCCTACAAGTCCGGTTCCGTCGACGGCGCCTGGGTCCCCGAACCCACCGCCTCCAAGCTCGTCTCCCAAGGCGCCAAGGTCCTCCTCGACGAGACCACCCTGTGGCCCGACAAGAAGTTCGTCATCACCAACGTCATCGTCTCCCAGAAGTTCCTCGCCGAGCACCCCGACGTGGTCGAGGCCGTCCTGCGCGGCACCGTCAAGACCAACGACTGGATCAACGCCAACCCCGACAAGGCCAAGGCCTCCGCCAACGCGGCCCTGAAGGCCGAAACCGGCAAGGAACTGGCCCCCAAGGTCATCGACCCCGCCTGGCCCAGCATCCAGATCACCGACGACCCCCTCGCCGCCACCCTCAAGACCCAGTCCGAATGGGCGGTCAAGGCCAAGCTCATCAAGCAGCCCGACCTCACCGGCATCTACGACCTCGCCCTCCTCAACAAGGTCCTCAAGGCCGCCGGCAAGCCCGAGGTCTCCGACGCCGGACTCGGCACCAAGTAAGCCCACCCCCCGGGAGGTGACGACCACGGCGCAGGCCGCCCGCGCCGGGCTCGTCACCTCCCGGGCGCTCCTTCCCGCACGCGCCGCATCCGGCGCGTGCGGTCGTTCACGGCCGTGACCGAGCATTCCCAGGGAGACGCATGTCCGCCATTTCCCAGAAAGCCGTCCCGTCCTTCCGCAGCCGGATCGGCCGTGATGCGCGCAGCGGCTATCCGCCCGTGCCCCGCCGCTACCGGCTCCACCTCGCGCCGTCCTGTCCGCGGTGTCTGCGGATCGCCGTCACCCACAGCCTGCTGGGACTGGAGGACGTCCTCCCCCTGACCGTGCTGCCCGCCGTGCCCGACGCTCCCGGCGGCGGGTACGAGGCGCTGCACCGGCTGTACGGGTCCAGCTCCCACCAGTACACGGGACCTGCCGTGGCGCCGGTCCTCAGCGACGACTGGACCGGACGGATCGTCAGCAGCCACTCCCCCGACATCCTCCAGGACCTGACCCGGCGCTTCGGCGCCGACTCCGGCGCCCGCCTGCACCCGGAGGGCGCCGAGGAGGAGATCGCGGCCGTCGCCCGGCGCTGCGAGCAGGACGTCGACGCAGCCGCACAGCGCGCCGGCGAGTCCCGCACCGACGGGCCCGCCCGCGAGGCCGCGCTCGCCACCCTCTCCGACGGGCTGGACGCGCTGGAGCGCCGCCTGGTCGCCCGCGAGTACGTCCTGGGCGACGAACTCACCGCCGCCGACGTCCGGTTGTGGGTGACGCTGGTGCAGCTGGACACCGTACACCGCTGGCACCTGGACGCCGCGGCGGTGTACCGCATCACGGACCACCCGCGCCTGTGGTCGTACGCACGACGCCTGGCGGCACATCCCGCCTTCGCACCCCACCTCGACCTGGACGGCATCGCCCGCCGGCACCACGCGCACTGCCGCGGCAAGGAAGCCGCCGGCGCGGCGATCCGCATCGTGGACTGGCCCGGCTTGGGCGGCTGACGGAGCATCCGATGGCGGTGCGGCCCTCAGCGGGCCGCACCGCCGCGGCGGTTGAAGGGCAGCCGGCCGAGCAGTACCGCCAGGCCGCACGTGTCGGTGACCGCGGAGAAGACGAGTCCGGCGGCGATCGCCCCGGACAGCAGCAGGCCGGCCGGGTGCACGAGCAGCCCGATGACCCGGCCGAGCAGCACGGTGCCGCCGGCGGCGAGGCGGACCTGCCGTTCCATCGACCAGACGGCGCGCGCGGACCCGGCGGGACGGTCGAGCGGGAGCCCTGCGGCCACCCACGCGCGGAGGCCGCCGGCGAGGCCGGAAGCGGCGATGCCGAGGCCGGCCAGCTCCGTGACCGCCCTGTCCGCGCGCGCTCCCGAGGCGCACACCACGAGGAGCGGCTCGCGCCCTGCGGCCTCGCGCAGCTCGGGCGCGCTCTGCGCGAGCCGTTCGAGCGGCACGTTGAGCGCGTCCGGCAGGTGGCCGGTGGCGAACTCGCCGGGAGTCCGGACGTCACACTGCCGCAACACGCGACGGGGCTGGCCCGTTCGGCGGACGTTGTGCGAGGTGCGGGGCGCAGCGGCCCGGACGGGATACGGATGCCTTCGGCATCCCCTCACCCTCCCCTGGGAGCTTCACATGAGCTGCATCAACCGACGTGACCTCGCCCTGCTGGCCCTGCGCGCCGGGACCGGGGCGGTGCTGATGGCGCACGGTACGCAGAAGCTGTTCGGCTGGTTCGGCGGCGGCGGCCTGGAGGGCACCGCCACCGCGATGGAGCACATGGGCTTCAAGCCCGGCAAGCACAGCGCGCTGGCAGCCGGACTCGGCGAGGCCGGCGGCGGGGCGCTGCTCGTCCTGGGCCTCGCCACCCCCGCGGCGGGCGCGGCGGCGGCCGGTGCCATGGCGGGAGCGGTGTCGGTCCACGCCCCGGCCGGCTTCTTCGCCCAGGCCGGCGGCTTCGAGTACCCGGCGTTCCTCGGCTTCACCGCGGCCACCATCGGCCTCGCCGGCCCGGGCCGCTACTCCCTCGACCACGCCACCGGCCACGCCTTCGACCAGCGGTGGATGCTCGGGCTGGCCTTCGCCGCGAGCGCCGCGGCGGCGGCGTTCGTCCTGACCAAGCGGGCCCAGGACCGCCAGCCCGCCGGGCCTGCCGAGTCCGCAGAGTCCGGCGAGTCCGCAGAGTCCGGCGAGGAGGAGTAGCCCGCCTGACGCCGCGCCACCCTGCGGTCCGGCGCCCGACAGGCCGGCGGACCGCTCCCGCCTCCGTGGTGTCCCGCGGCCTCCCGGGACGGAACACCTAGTGACCTGGTTTGGAGATCCTGTCGCAGTAGCGGCAGATGCGGTCGAGGATCTGGTCGGCGGTCTTGGTCCACTTGAAGGGCCTGGCCTGG
>NZ_JBITRX010000027.1:0-87387 GCF_044540325.1 Streptomyces sp. NPDC086023 | reverse complement strand
GGGGCTTTGGGGCTTCGCCCTGGCCTTCGGCCACCCCAGGCCCGGGCCTGCCTCCGGACCAGCCTGCCACGACGCGTCAAGCACCTTCCCCACACTCCACACGACCCACCAGGGCAGCCAAGGGGAGTGCGGGGGGAGTGGGGTGCGGCTGGGGTGGGGGCCGGTGCCGGTCGGCGCCCTGCGTGCAGACACACCGCGGCCCTTCCCCCGTCGGGTGGGGGAAGGGCCGCGGCGCTGGGGGGTGGGACTCAGAGTCCGTTGACGCGGGCCATTCGGCCTGCTCCCACGGGTCGGAGCTCGGTGGTGACGGGCCGCGTCCTGCGGACGGGCTGGCGGCGCACCTGGGCCATCAGGCGGCGGCTGCGCAGGGCCATCTCCAGCTCGAAGCGGGTGCGCGGGTCCCGCAGGTCCGGCCCGAACAGCTTCTCCAGCTGGCGCATCCGGTAGCGCACGGTCTGCGGGTGCACGCTGAGGGCCTTCGCGGCCTCCGGTGCGCCCCCGCCTTCCAGCCAGGCCAGCAGAGTGACCTCCAGCCGCTCGCTCTGGCGGGGGGTCAGATCGGCCAGGGGACGGAGCCAGCGGGCCGCCAGTGCGTGCGCCAGGGGTTCGTCCTGGAGCAGCATCAGGGTGGAGAGGTGGTCGTCGACGAACACCGGCCGGGGTTCGCCGCCGGCCCGCGAGGGCGAGAGGGCCAGCAGCCGCATCGCCCACCGCAGCGAGGACGCCGTGTCGCGCAGCGGCACGGCGTGGCCGACGGCCGCGAACCTGCCCCGCAGCAGGGGTTCCAGGGCGACGTGGTCGTCGTCGTCCGGACTGGGGACCAGCAGGCACGGCTGACCGCCCACCATGCCGGCGAGGGCGTCGTCCATCGCGGCGGCCAGTTGCTGGGTCTCCCCGGGCGTGGCCAGGGCGACGGCCCGTATCGCCGGCGGCAGCGGCCAGTCGGCGGCCGCCGCCAGTTCGGCCAGGTGGATGTCGGTGGGGCCGCAGTCGCCGACGGTCAGGGCGTTGAACAGTTCCTGGCGGGCCGGATCGGGACCGACCGACTCGTACGGGTTGCCGTGTCCGAAGGCCCCGGGACCCGGAGCGCCCTGCCCCGGCGCTCCGTGTCCCGGTACGCCGTGACCGGGCGTCCCGTACTCGTCCCGCCGCGGGCGGGGTATGCGGATCGGCTCCCGGGCCGCCGCCGTTGCGGGCCCGTGGCCGGCGCCCTCGGAGCCGCCGTCGTGCCCCCGCAGGCGGTCCTGGCCGTGCCGCGGCTCTTCCTCGTAGCGCCGTCCCGCGTGGTCCTCCCGTCCTGTGTGTTCCTCCCGGGTCGTGTGGCTCCCGGGGTCCTCGTGCCGGTCGCGGCCTCGCGGCCCGCCGTCCGCGTGGGCCCCCCGCGTACCCTCCGCGGCGGCCAACGGCCCCCGCTGCGAGGGCGGCTGGTAGCCCAGTACGACGAGCAGGGCCTCCTCCAGTGCCTGCCTGAGCAGTTCGTCATCCATGTCTTCGGCGCCTGCCGGAAGCCCTGGGGTTCCTTGCAGCAGCTCCTCCGCCATCTTCCCTGCCAGCGCAGGGAGTTCCCTGCGCAGCACCCGCGTCCACTCGCCGCGTGGGCGGGACCAGATGCGGTTCAGAAGTTCGCACATCGCTACCTCGTTCCGTGCCGGGGTATGGTCCGCCGGGTGCTCACCCGGCGGGCCTGCCGAGGTCGGCTCCGCCACCGATCTCCTTGCGCAGCAGCGGAGTTGAGACCCTCGTACTCCCTTCTGGAGGGTGTCCTCCTGGAACGGAATCCTCCGGGGCTACACGATGCCATGGCGACGCGCCCGCAGGAACTTGTCACATTTCGATAAATCCTGTGGAGACGTTGGGAAGCTCCACGATGCTTCTGCCACTCCGGCCCCGGCGCCTGGGTCCCCCAGCTCTGCCGCGCGGTACCGACCACGACCCCCGGGGTGCCGAGCCAGAGGTGGAGCCTCGGTACCCGGGCGCACAGGAGACTCGATGCCCCTGTCCCAGACCCACCCGCCCCGCACGCACCGCGCCCGCCGCCGACGGCGGCACGCCGGCGCGGCCCGGACGCCCGGGCGGCGGGCCGTCCGGCGGCTGCCGCTGCTCACCCCCGGCTCCGGACGCGCGCGGCGTGCACAGAAGTACGCCGTCCTCGTCTGCCTCGCCGTCGCCCTGACCGTCGCGGCGCGGGCCGGAGCGCTCACCAGCCCCTGGGAGTTCCTCGACTTCGGCGCGGGCGTCCTCTCCCTCGTCTCCCTCACCGCCACCGTGCTGTGGGGCCTGGTGGCCACCGACCGCACCGTCCTCGGCTCCGGCCACCGGCTGCTCGCCCAGGGCATCCACCGCGGCCTCGCCGTGGCCGGGCTCGGCTTCCTCGCCCTGCACATATGGGTGAAGGTCGCCGAGGGGCAGACGGGCGCCGCCTCGGTCGTCCTCCCCTTCGCCGACCGGGACCGCCCGCTGGCCGTGGGCCTGGGCACGCTCGCCGGCTACCTCTTCGTGAGCGTCGCCGTCTCCGGCGCGGTGCGCAGCGCCTTCGCCACGCGCAGCCGGTCCATGTGGTGGCGGGCCCTGCACATGGGCGCGTACCCGGCCTGGGGCGCCTCGCTGGTCCACGGGCTGAAGGCGGGCCGGTCCGCCGACGCCTGGGTCACGGCGAGCTACGCCCTGTGCCTGGCCGGCGTGGCGGCCGTCATCGCCGTACGGCTCCGGCGCCGGATGCGCCGAACCGCCCCGCGCCCCGCGGATCCGCCGCCGAAGCCCGGGTACGCGCCGGACTCCGGCACCGGCTTCGTCACCGCCCCGCCCGTGCCCGCGGACCCTGCTGCCGCGGCCTCGCCGCAGCCCGCGGACCAGCCCGCCGAACCGGCTGCCGCCTACGCGGCGGAGCCGGGCCGGGGGTACGGGCCGGGCCCCGCGTATGCGCCCGAGCCCGGCTACGTCCCCCAGCCGGCCCCCGCGTACCGGTCCGACGCCGACCGCTTCGCGGAGGCCCCCACCGCCGAGCTGCCCTACGTACCGGCCCAACTGTCCTTTGATGGGAGGCGGTTGGCCGTGTCCGGGCCGCCCCCCGAGCCGCGGCTCGTGTCCGACGCGGGACGGCGGCCATGACGTACGAACCCCAGCCCAACCTCGGCTCCGTCGGCCCGCCCCGGCTGCTGGCGGGGCTCGACGCCGCGCCGCGCCTGGACCGGGTGGGCCACCTGACGCAGCACGGCTCGCTCCCGCACCACCGGCCCGACGAACTCGTCGCGCTCGCCGAGAACACCGACCTGCGCGGCCGCGGCGGCGCCGGCTTCCCCTTCGCCCGCAAGCTCCAGGCCGTGCTCCGCTCGGCCGCCGCCCGCGACGGCCGCACCGCGGTGGTCGTCAACGGCAGTGAGGGCGAGCCCAGTTGCCTCAAGGACACCGCGCTGCTGCTGCGCGTGCCGCACCTCGTCCTGGACGGGGCGATGCTCGCGGCCGACGCCCTCGGCGCGGAACAGGTGGTCGTCGGCGTCACCCGGAACGACGTGGAGCAGTCGGTGCGCGAGGCCATCGCCGAACGCGGCCCCACCGGGGGCCGGCTGCGCGTGGGCCGCCTCCCCGAACGCTTCGTCACCGGCGAGGGCTCCGCGATGGTGCGCGGCCTCAGCGGCGGCCCCGCGCTCCCCTCGGGCCAGCGGGTGCGCACCAGCGAGCGCGGGCTCAACGGCCTGCCGACCCTGCTCTCCAACACCGAGACCTTCGCGCAGCTCGCGGTGGCCGCCCGGCTCGGCGCGCTGGAGTACCGCGCGGCGGGCCTGCCGGCCGAACCCGGCACCACCCTCCTCACCGTCGGCGGCCGCACGGTCGTGGAGACCCCGACCGGGGTGCCCCTGCCGTACGTGCTCCAGCTCTGCGGCTCGGACCCCGGGCAGGGCGTCCTGGTGGGCGGCTACCACGGAATGTGGCTCACCCCCCGGACGGCCAGGGCGGCGCTGGTCTCCCGGCAGTCCCTCGCGTCCTTCGACGCCGTGCTGGGTGCGGGGGCGGTGCTGCCGCTGCCCGAGGACACGTGTCCGGCGGGCGAAGTGGCCCGGGTGGCGCGGTGGATGGCCGACGAGTCGGCCGGCCAGTGCGGCCCGTGCGTGCGCGGGCTGCCGGCGCTGGCCGACGTGCTGGAGGCGGCGGTCGGCGGCGACCGGCGCGCCCTGGAGGACGTCGAGGCGCGGATGCGGGCGGTGAAGCGGCGCGGTGCGTGCAGCCACCCCGACGGGACGGCCAGGTTCGTCGCCTCCGCCCTCGCCGTCTTCCCCGACGAGTTCCACGACCATGCCCGGGGGCCCGGCTGCGGGCGCCGGGTGCTGGGCGCGCTGCCGCTGCCGGACGACGACAGCCCGGAGCAGCTGGTGGTCGACTGGACGCTGTGCCGGGGGCACGGGCTCTGTGCGGACGTCCTGCCCGACATCGTTGTCCTGGACCGCGACGGCTACCCGGCCCAGGCCGCCATGCCCGTGCCCGGACGGCTGCGCACCAAGGCGCTCCGCGCGGTCCGCCGCTGCCCGGCGCTCGCGCTGCGCATTCAGGAATGACGTTTCCGTGAGCGTCCGGGGACAACGGGGGAAACGTCCGTCCCCATCGGCGAGTTCAATCGAGTTCAATCTTGGCGGGAATTGATAAATTCCGCTCCGGCCCTTCTCCCGCCGCCGGAAATCCCCTTTGAATTTCCCTGCAAGCACACCCGACCGGAATTTCGGAGGAGAGCGAATGGGTTACAGGCGGCGTGAGAAGTACATCGGTTCCGCGGTCGCGGTGCTCCTGCTCACCGCGGGCTGCGGGGTCACCCAGAACAGGGCCGCCCCCGCCGGCAATTCGGTACGCGAGGCCGGCGGCGGAAGTCCCATCGGCTCCGGCAGCGGCTCCGGCTCGGGCTACGACTCCGGCTACGGCTCCGGGTCGGACGGCGGCTACGGCACCGCCGGCGGGGGCTCCGGCGCGGACCCCGGCAGCGGCTACGGCGGCGGCTCCGGCATGGACCACACGGCGGGCGCCAAGACCGGCCCCGCGGGCCGGCTCGCCGCCCGCGACGTGGCCGGCGTCGGCACCGTGGTGGCGGACGGCAAGGGCTGGACGCTCTACCGCTTCGACAAGGACTCGGCCAGCCCGCCCAAGTCCGCCTGCGACGGCGACTGCGCCAAGGCCTGGCCCCCGGTCCCCGCGGCGGACGCCGACGCCACCGGCTCCGTGGACCCGGCCCTGCTCGGCTCCGTGACGCGCTCCGACGGCACCCGGCAGCTGACCCTGGGCGGCTGGCCGGTGTACCGCTACGCCAAGGACACCGCGCCGGGGCAGGCCAAGGGCGAGGGCGTCGGCGGCACCTGGCACGCCCTCGCGCCGGACGGCGGAAAGGCGGCGGACGGCGCGGAGGAGAGCGGGGCGGAGGACCGCGGGGCGGACGGCGTACAGCTCTCCGTGGCACGCGACCCGGCCCTCGGGAAGATCGCCGTGACCGGCACCGGAATGACCCTCTACCGGTTCGACAAGGACAGCGCCTGGCCGATGCGGCTCGGCTGCAAGGGCGCCTGTCTGGAAAAGTGGAAGCCCGCGCCCGCCGTCGACCCGGAAAAGGTCGAGGGAATTTCCAGGAAACTGGTCGGATCGGTGCGCCGGCCCGACGGTTCCCGGCAATTGACCATCGACTGCTGGCCGGTTTACTGGTTCACCGGCGACAAGAAGGCCGGCGACACCAACGGGCACGGCGCGCAGGGGCTCTGGTGGGCCGTCACGGACACCGGCAAGAAGGCCCCGGCGGCGGCCGAGTAGGCGGCGGCGCCGTGCTCACGGCACGCCGCGCCCTCGCCACGGCCGCCCTGCTGGGCGCTGTCCTGGCCCCGGGCGGCTGTGCGGACCCGCCGACGGGCTCCCCGGCGGCCTCCGGGACCCCACGCGCGGACGTACGCACCGCAGGGCGCCCGGCACCCGCCCGGCCGGCCGGACTCCAGGCGATCGCCGCCGCGGTGGGCTGCGCGCCCGTCGTCAGCGTGGACGCCGAGGAGCTCCGCCAGGGCGGGTGCCGGACCCCGGAGGGCACGTACCGCATGGCCACCTTCGCCACGGCGGAGGGCCTGCGGGCGTGGCTGGCCGAGGCCCGGGCGTACGGCGGCAGCTACCTGGTGGGGGACCGGTGGGCGGTGACCGCCAGCCCGGAGACGGTCCTGCCGGCGCTCCGGCCCCGCCTCGGCGGCACCCTGCAGGCGGGGGCGGCACACGGGACGGAGCACGAAGGAGGACGGGGCGCGGAGCCCGCTCCGGAGAACGGGGCGCAGCACGGAACGGGTCACGGCCCGGCACACGGAACGGTGCACGGCCCGGGGCACGGAACGGGAGCCGGCGGCCCCCGCACCGGGCGTGGTGCGGGAGCCGGCGGCCCCCGCACCACGCCCGGAGCGTCCCCCGGCACCGAGCAGTAGGCCCACCGGCACCCCACCCGCACCAGGCACCCGACACAGGCACCCCCACCCACTCCAGGCACCCGACACAGGCACCCCCACCCACTCCAGGCACCCGACACGGACACCCCACCCACTCCAGGCATCCGGCACCGCCTTCCCCAGGTGCCGCACCAGACCCCGGGCCCGGACCAGGAGACCTCCCCGCTCCCGGTCCGCGCCCGGACCCCGGCCCCGCGGATGGTGCCCGCAGGCCACGGCGGGCACCACCCCCGACCGGCCGGGACGGCCCAGGGACGCCGGGCTCAGCCCCGCAGTTCGGCCAGGACCTCCTCGACGGCCGGCCGGGCCAGCTCCGCGTCCTCGGGCACGAACCCGATGCGCGTACGCCGGTGCAGCACGTCCTCGGCGTCCAGCGCCCCCTCGTGGGTGATGGTGTACTCCACCTCCGCCCGCGTGATGTTGATGGTGGCGGCGATCCGGCGCATCGGGTCCGGCAGGGAGGCGGCGGCGAGGACGGCCCCCGCCTCCCCGCCGTACCGGGCGATCAGCGGGGCCGGCGCCACGTCGCGGCCCACCGTCCGGCTGGCCGGGTGCCCGGGGGCGCCGACCAGCGGCAGCGAACGCGTACGGCACGGCCCCGCGTCCAGCCCCCGCACCCGGCACGCCAGGTCGACGGCGTCCTCGGCCATCCGCCGGTAGGTGGTGAGCTTGCCGCCCACCACCGTGACCACCCCGGAGGGCGACTCGCGCACGGCGTGCCGGCGCGAGAGGTCCGCGGTCTCACCGCCGCCGGCGTCGATCAGCGGCCGCAGCCCCGCGAAGGCGCCGCGCACGTCCGCCCGGGTCAACTCCCGGGCCAGCGCGGTGTTCACGGTGTCCAGCAGGAACGAGATCTCCGCCTCCGTCGGCTCCGGCTCGTCCGGGACGGGTCCCGGCGCGTCCTCGTCGGTCAGACCCACCATCACGCGTCCCAGCTGCTGCGGCAGCGCGAACACGAACCGGCTGGTCGAACCCGGCACGGGTACCGTGAGCGCCGCCTCGGGCCGGCCGAACACCGCGGAGTCGAAGACCAGGTGGGTGCCGCGGCTCGGGCGCAGCCGGATCGATTCGTCGACCTCGCCGGCCCAGACGCCGGTGGCGTTGACGACGGCCCGGGCCCGCACGGTCAGCGCGGTGCCGGTCAGGGTGTCCGTGAGCCGGGCCGAGTCACCGGTGACCTCGCTCGCGCGGACCCGCGTCAGGATCCGCGCCCCGTGCCCCGCGGCCGTCCTGGCGAGGGCGGTGACCAGCCGGGCGTCGTCGATCAGCTGCCCGTCGTGGGCGACGAGTGCGCCCCGCAGGCCCTCCGTACGGACCGCCGGCACGAGCCGTACGGCCTCCCGCGGCCCGACCCGGCGCGCCCGCGGCAGCACGGACGAGGGCGTACGCGCCCCCACCCGCAGCGCGTCCCCGGCCAGGAACCCGGTGCGTACCAGCGCCGCCGTCCCCCGGGACACCGAAGGCAGCAGCGGCACCGCCTGGGGCAGCGCCCGGATCAGGTGCGGCGCGGTACGCGTCATCAGCACGCCCCGCTCCACGGCGCTCTCGTGGGCCACGCCGACCCGCCCGGAGGCGAGGTAGCGCAGTCCGCCGTGCACCAGCTTGGAACTCCACCGGCTGGTGCCGAAGGCCAGGTCCCGCGCCTCCACCAGCACGGTGCGCAGCCCGCGCGCGGCGGCGTCGAGCGCCACCCCCGCACCGGTCACCCCGCCGCCGATGACCAGCAGGTCGACGGCCGCACCGGCGGCGAGTTCGTCGAGATCGGCGACGCGGCGATCCGCGTCCAGGGCGGTCGTACCGGTCGGGGCGGATCGGTTCATGGCCTCAGGTATCCGTTCAGGGCGATCGACAGTTCCCGTCGCCACGCGGCCTCCGGCAGGAGGTCGGCGACCATGCGGTGCGACTGGACGGTGGACTGGGTGATCAGCAACACCATGGCGGCGATCTCGGCCGGTTCGCCGGCGCGGATCGTGCCTCCGCGCTGGCCCGCCAGGACCGCGGCGCACAGCTGGTCGACGAGGTCGCGCTGGCTCGTACCCAGGCGCTGGACCACGTACTCGTGGATGAGGTCGGCGTCCGAGCGCAGTAGCTCCCCGAGGACCGGGTGGTCCCGCATGCGTACGGCGACCTCGACGATCCACTCCACCAGCGCCTCGCGGTCCGTGCCGCCGCGCGGGGTGTGTTCGACGGTACTCAGGACCTCCCGCGTCAGCAGGGCCCCGACCAGTGCGCGGACGTCCGGCCAGCGCCGGTACACGGTCGGGCGGCTGACGCCGGCCCGCCGGGCGATCTCGGCCAGCTGGACGCGCCTGCCGAGCACGGCGACGAGTTCCGCCGCGGCGTCGAGGATCTGGTCGTCGATGCTGCGGGGCTCTTCGTCGCCCGGGGCAGTGTTACTGATTGACATGATGTGGAAAACTGTAACGCATGTCTACGGAACCGCACCTGCCACCGGACCGCGTGGCGGCCCTCCCGCTGCCCCCCATGGCGTGGAACGCCTGGGGAGACCCGGCCAAGGCCACCCCGCTCTCGGCGGACATCACCTCCCTCCTGGAAAGCCTCCTGGAGATCACCCCCGGCGAGACCGCGCCGATCACCGCCGAGGACGTGCGGCTCGTGCCCTCGCGCCTGAGCGGGGTGCACCTCAAGGCGCTCGCCGCCGTCGTCGGCGAGGAGCACGTCAGCGTCCGCGACGCGGACCGGCTGCCCCGCGCCGGCGGCAAGTCCACCCTCGACCTGCTCCGCCGCCGCGCCGCCGAGCCCCAGGACGCTCCCGACGCCGTGGTGGTACCGGGCTCCGAGGAGGAGGTCGAGGCGGTCCTCGCGCTCTGCGCGCAGCAGCGCATCGCGGTGGTCCCGTTCGGCGGCGGCACCAGCGTGGTCGGCGGACTCGACCCGGTGCGCGGCGCGTTCACCGCCGTCGTCTCCCTCGACCTGCGCCGCTTCGACGCCCTGCACTCCCTCGACGAGGTGTCCGGCGAGGCCGTCCTCGGTGCCGGCCTGACCGGGCCGCAGGCCGAGGAGCTCCTCGCCGAGCGCGGCTTCGAACTCGGCCACTACCCGCAGAGCTTCCGCTTCGCCACCATCGGCGGCTTCGCCGCGACCCGCTCCTCGGGCCAGGACTCGGCCGGGTACGGGCGCTTCGACGACATGGTCCGCGGCCTGCGCGTGGTGACCCCGTCCGGCGTACTGGACCTCGGCCGCGGCCCCGCCTCCGCGGCCGGGCCCGACCTGCGCCAGCTGTTCCTGGGCTCCGAGGGCACCCTCGGCGTCATCACCGCCGTCCGGGTGCGCGTCCACCAGGTCCCCGCCGTCAAGCGGTACGAGGCCTGGAGCTTCCCGGACTTCGCCTCCGGCGCCGCCGCGCTGCGCGCCGTCGAGCAGCAGGGCACCGGGCCGACCGTGCTGCGCCTGTCCGACGAGACCGAGACCGCCGTCAACCTCGCGATGACCGCGAAGATCGGCGCCCCGCAGACCGTCAGCGGCTGCCTCGCCATCACCGTCTTCGAGGGCACCGACGAGCAGACGGCCGCCCGGCACGCCCTGACCCGCACCGCGATGCACGAGCACGGCGGCACCTCCCTGGGCGAGGAGCCCGCCCGCGCCTGGGAGCACGGCCGCTTCGGCGCCCCGTACCTGCGCGACGCACTGCTCGACGGCGGCGCCCTCTGCGAGACCCTGGAGACCGCGACCAGCTGGTCGAACCTGGACCGGCTGAAGGCGGACGTGACCGCCGCGCTCCAGGGCGCGCTCCAGGAGTCCGGCAGCACCTCCCTGGTGATGTGTCACATCTCGCACGTGTACGCCACCGGCGCCTCCCTCTACTTCACAGTGGTCGGCGCGCAGCGCGGCGACGCGATCGCCCAGTGGAGCGCGGCCAAGAGGGCCGCGAGCGACGCGATCACGGCGGGCGGCGGGACGATCACCCACCACCACGCGGTCGGTACCGACCACCGCCCCTGGATGGAGGCCGAGATCGGCGAGCTGGGCGTGAAGGTGCTGCGGGCCGTCAAGGAGGCCGTGGACCCCGTCGGCATCCTCAACCCCGGAAAGCTCATCCCGTGAGACCCGAGCCGGAGCGGCGCACCATCGGCACCGTACTGGTCCTCACCAACCCGGTGGCCGGCTCGGGCGGAGCCGCCCGCGCCGCCGGGACGGCACTCGCCCGGCTGCGGGAACTCGGCGTCGACGTCCGCAGCGCCGCCGGAACCGACGCGGCGGACAGCCTCCGGCTGGCCCGCGATGCGGTCCGGGAGGGGGCCGTCGACGCCCTCGTGGTCGTCGGCGGGGACGGCATGATCGCCCTCGCCGTCCAGGCCCTGGCCGGATCCGACCTGCCGCTCGGCGTCATCCCGAGCGGCACGGGCAACGACCTGGCCCGGGAGTTCGGGCTGCCGCTCGGCGACCCGCGCGCCGCCGCCGAGGTGGTGGCCCGCGGGCTCGCGCTGCGGGTGGACACCGGACGCATCACCACCGCGGACGGCGCGTCCCGGTACTTCGCCTCCGTGCTGGCCATCGGCTTCGACTCCCTGGTCAGCGACCGGGCGAACCGGATGAGTTGGCCGCGCGGCCGGATGAAGTACAACCTCGCGATGGTCCGCGAACTGGCCGGGCTCCGTCCGATCCCGTTCCGGCTGGTGCTCGACGGCGACGAGACCGTCGAGAAGGAGCTGGCGCTGGCCTCGATCGGCAACACCCGCTCCTACGGCGGCGGGATGCTGATCTGTCCCGGTGCCGACCCCTGCGACGGCCGTCTCGACCTCACCCTGGTCGAGGCGATGCCCCGGGCGAAGCTGGTGCGCTTCTTCCCGACGGTGTTCAAGGGCACCCACGTGCGGCACAGCGCGGTCGCGGTCCACCGCGCGGCCCGGGTGCGCGTCGAGGCGCCGGGCATCAACGCGTACGCGGACGGCGACCTCGCCGGCCCGCTGCCCGCCGAGATCGAGGTGGTCCCCGCCTCCCTCTCCCTCCTGGTCCCCGCCTGACGGGCACCGGACCAGGCCCGCCGGGTCCGCCGTCCACCCCCACGGACGGCGGCCCCGGCCACCCCACCTCCGGCGCCGGCCGCGAGGCACGCCAAGGCCACACGGCCCGGGCGGGCCGTCAGGCCGGTTCGGTGAGGTGGACGATGTCCTCGTACGTGCGGACCGACGCGCCGCCCTTCGGGGTCGCTCCCGTGCCCTCGCGGAGCGAGGCGATCATCGCCGCGGCCAGGCGCCCTGCCGGGACCGGGCGGTACGCGCGGGCACTGCCCCGCATCGCCGGGGAGAGCGCGGACGCCGCCGCGAAGCCGAGCTTCTCCGCCAGGCGCCGGTCGGGCCGGGGCCCGGTGATGAAGGACGGCCGGAAGATCTCCACCCGTTCAAAGCCGACCGCCTTCACCTCCTCCTCCATGTCCCCCTTGACCCCCAGGTAGAAGTTCCGCGCACCGGCCTTCGCGCCGACCGACGAGACCACCGCGATCCGCTGCGCCCCCGCCGCGTGCGCGAGCCGGGCGACGGCGACCACGTAGTGCTGGTCGACCTGCCGGAACGCCTGCTGCGAACCGGCCGCCCTGATGGTGCTGCCCAGCGCGCAGTACACGTCGTCCACGGCCGGCACGTCCGACGCCTCCAGCGCGTCGAAGTCCACCACCCGTACGTCCAGGGTGGGATGGGCCACGTCCAGGGGGCGCCGGGCCAGCACCGTCACCCGGTCGTAGAGCGGGTCGCGGAGCAGTCTGGCGAGCAGCTGGTGCCCCACCAGTCCGGTGGCTCCGACCAGAAGTGCGCTGCGGGTCACGGGCGTTCCTTTCGGCGGCCGGCGTTCGGCCTCGGCTCCGCAGCGTACTGCGGCGGCGCCCGGCGGCCCCCCAGGCGCACGGGACCCGCCCGTGGGTTCGCCCGCCCCGGAACCGCGGACCGATAAAGGGAGTGCGGACGTCCCGGCCGCCGGTGTACGTTCTTGATCGTTCGAAGGGGGACCCGAAATGGCGAAGCTGAACCAGATCATCGCTGTCGAGAAGGGTGTCAAGAGCAAGTCGCTCCAGGACATCACCGCGGCGCACCACAAGGTGCAGAAGCCGGCGCTGCTCGCCGGCATCTCGCGCACCTACCAGCCCAAGGACGAGGAGGGCGAGCAGCTGCCGCCCGAGTCCACCCGGGTGCAGGTCCAGGCCGAGGACGTGCTGCGGGAGACGTCCGCGTCGCTGACCCGGCTGTTCGACGTGACCGCCACCAAGGACTGGGCGAACTGCGAGGCCCGCGCGGACGTCACGGTCGACGGGCGGACGATCCTTCCGCGGGTCCCGGTCAGTTACCTCCTCTTCCTGGAGAAGCAGCTCACCGACCTGCACACCTTCGTCAAGAAGCTCCCCACCCTCGACGCCGCCGAGTCCTGGTCCCACGACCCCTCGACGGACTGGTGGAAGACGGACCCGGTCCGCACGATCCGCACCAAGAAGGTGCCCCGCAACCACGTCAAGGCGGAGGCGACCGAGAAGCACCCGGCCCAGGTCGAGGTGTACTACGAGGACGTGCCCATCGGGTACTGGACCACCGTGAAGTTCTCCGGAGCCCTCCCCGCACGGCGGGTGAACGAGCTGGTGGAGCGCGTCGAGAAGCTCCAGCAGGCCGTCAAGTTCGCCCGCGAGGAGGCCAACGGCACCGAGGTGTCCGACCAGCGGGTCGGCGACGCGGTGTTCGGTTACCTGTTCGGCTGAGGCCGGCACGGGTAACCTCCATGATCGCCCCCGCGCGCGAGCGCGGGGGTGCGCAAACAGGCGCGGACCGGAAATGAGGACCGGTGCGCGCGATGAGCGCAAGCTGACACTGAAGTTCAGCCTGAAAGAAGCGGTGACAGTGAAGGTTCGAGTCCTTCCCCCGGCACAGCACCACCACGGGCCGGGGTAGCCCAACACGGCAGAGGCAGCCGCGGTCAATCTCAGACTCTCGCTCCAGTCTCAGTATTGCCGCCGATCGCCGGATCGACCGAGGCCGGACGGACGCCGTCGGATGCGAGTTCGACTCTCGCCTGCACCTCTCACGCGGTGCGGTAGTTCAAAGGAAGAACACGACGGCATGACGACTGATCCGTCCTCTTAAACGCCGCCGGCGTGCGCAATTGGGTGGCATCCCCAGGGGCCCGGGAGCTGGATACGACTCCCGGGCTCCGCCACGCGCGCCCACCGACCGGACCCCGCCCCCCCCGCACAGGCCCGTTGATCAAGGCGAGGACAGGCCCTAGATTTGCGGCACGTGACGACCTCTCAGGCCACCGGCCGCATATTCGACGCCCTGCACGCCACCGCCGTCCGCGACACCGATCAGTTGCGCGGCCTGTACGAGCAACCCGGCGACCTCGTCCGCCGCAAGGTGGTCGACCGCATCCACGACGTGGCCCGCGCCTTCATCGCCCGCTCCTCGCTGGTGTTCGTCGCCAGCGCCGGCGCCGACGGCAGCTGCGACGTGACGCCCCGCGGCGGACCGGCCGGATTCGTCTCCGTACTCGACGAGTTCACGCTCGCGATCCCCGACGCCACCGGCAACAAGCGGCTCGACAGCTCCCACAACATCGTGGAGACCGGCCGGGCCGGCCTGATCTTCCTCGTCCCCGGCCAGGGCAACACCCTCCGCGTGAACGGCCGGGCCTGCGTCTCCGCCGACCCCGGCCTCCTCGAACGGCTCACGCCGGTCGGCAAGCCGCCGCGCAGCGCGATCGTGGTCGAGGTGGAAGAGGCGTACCAGCACTGTCCCAAGGCCCTGCTGCGCGGCGCCGCCTGGAAGCCGGATCAGTGGCTCTCCGACGACGACGTGCCCAGCTCCGCCGAGGTGACCCTCTCCCATCTGAACGTGCCGGGCCTCACCCTGGAGGAGATCCGCCGCCACGAGCGGGAGTCGTTGCTCCACCGCTACGAGTGAGGTGCGCACGGTGCTGTCCCAGGACCCTCTCGACCGCCTCAAGCGGCGGCTGCGCGTCCTGCGCACGAGCCGCGGGCTCTCCATGGCGGGCCTCGAACTCCGCGCGGGACTCGGCCACACCACGGTGAGCCAGGCCCTGAACGGGCCGTCCGTGCCGAGCGAACAGACCGTGGTCGCGCTGGCCGACGCCCTGGGAATCCCGGCGGAACCGCTGCTGGCCCTCCGCGCGGAAGCCCTTCCCGGGCAGGCACCGCCACGGCTCCGCTCCCGCCCTCCGACCCGCTTCACCTACGAGTACCTGGAGCAGCGCAGCCTCCCGCTGCTGCGCGGTCTCCACGCCACGGGTGCGGTGCCGCGCCTGGCGGCCGTCCGGATCCGCACGGTGGACCTCCACCTGTCACGCGTCGCGGGGGACCCGGCACTGCCGGACCTGTGCGCTGCCTACACCCACGAGTGCCTGCGGTACACCGACGCCGTCGAGAACGCGGCCGACCTCGCGGACTTCGCCCTGCTGGCCGCCACGGCCACCCTGTACGTCAAGGGGGACAGGAAGGTCGACGTGTACGCGGGGGCCATCGCGCTCATCGACAAGCACGGAGTGGACTCGGTGGTCTTCCTCTCGGTCCAGGGCGATGTCGACTGCGCGACCGGCGGGTCCGCGGAGCCCCCGTGGCGGGCGTGGACGGGGATCCGGGACCTGCTGGAACGGGAGGGCCTGCCCTGGCGGTGAACCGGCGGCGGCCCGTCACATCGCCCGACGCCGTCGGACAGGAGGGCGCCCGTCAGCCGAGGGTGAGCGTGAAGACCGCCCCGCCCTCCGGACCGTGGCCGCGTGCGGTGAGGGTGCCGCCCAGGCGGGCGGCCAGGCGGTGCGCAATGGCCAGCCCCAGCCCGCTGCCCACCGGCCGCTCGCCGCGGTAGCGGCGGTGCAGAGCCCCCCGCTCGAAGGCGACGGCCACGTCCTCCTCCGTCAGGCCCGGACCGCCGTCGCGCACCTCGATCCGCGCCCCGCGGCCGTCCGGGCCAGGACCGAGCGCGAGGACGACGGGGCAGCCGGCCGGGGTGATCCGCAAGGCGTTCTCCAGCAGGCAGTCGGCGAGCTGCCGCACCCGGAAGCCGTCGGTACGGACGGGCCCCGGGCCCGTGTCGGCCGGCACCTCCAGCCGGAACTCCACCCCGTGCCGGGCACACCGCTCGCGCCACACCTCGCCGGCCTCGGCCACGAGCGAGGCCAGGCCGGTGTCGGCCGGGTCGAGGCGGAACTCGTCGGCCTCCAGCCGGGCCAGGTCGAGCAGGTCGCCCAGGAAGCGGTCGAGGCGGCGGGCCTCGGCGGTGAGCAGGCGGCCGGTCTCCGGCACGCGCTCGGCGGGGATCACCCCGTCGGCCAGCGCCTCGGCGTACCCCCACACCGAGGTGAGCGGCGTGCGGATCTCGTGCGAGATCGACAGCAGGAACTCCCGCTGCCGTGCCTCGCTCCGCGCCAGCGCCCCGTCCAGCACCGCCAACGCCCGGCTCAGCTCGGCCACTTCCACGGGCCCGGGACCGGTACCCGGCCCGGGTGCTCCACCCGGGACCGCCTCCGCCTCCCCGTCGCCCCCGCCCCGCCTGAACGGGGCCGCGCCCCCGCGTTCCTCGTCCCCGAGCCGCGCGGCGACCCCGCGTTCCCCGTCCGCCAGCCGCCCCGCGACCCCCGCCGCCCGCACCAGCGGGCGGGCCAGGCGGCGGGCCAGGAAGAAGCCGGCGAGGCCTGCGCCGGCCAGGCCGGCCAGCGAGGGCAGCAGCAGGTTCCGCCGGATCCGGGCCGCCGCCTCGTCCACCTCCGCGGTGGACTTGGTGAGCACCACCCCGCCCGCACGGAACACCCGCCCCTCGACGATGACCTCCTCGCCGTCCAGCGTCCCGGTGGCCGACAGCGGCCTGCGGGCGAGGAGTCCGTCGCGCTGGGCGTTCGACACGGCCGGGGCCGCAGGCCCGGTCAGCGTGCCCGAAGGACCGAGCACCGCCACGCGCACCCCGTTGGCACCGGCGATGAGCTGTTCGCCCTCGACGAGCAGGCCGGACAGCCGGGGGAGCCGGCTGAGCACCGTGGCCTGCCGGCCGAGCCGGTCCCGCTCCTGCGCCTCCGCGTTGCCCCGGGCCGTGTACCAGGCCGTGACCCCGCTCAGCAGTACGGCGACCAGCGCCACCAGCCCCGCGGACAGCACCATCTCCCGGGTCAGCGTCAGCCGCGGGGGCCGCACCCGCCGTGCCCGCCCGGGGCGACCGCCGGTCACGCCCGCTCCTCCGTGGCCCCGTACCCCACGCCCCGTACCGTCCGGATCGGGCCGGCCGCGCCGAGCTTGCCGCGGATCTGGGACACGTACACGTCCACCACCCGCTGGTCCCGGTGGGCCGAGTCGCCCCACACCTGCTCCAGCAGCTGCGCCCGCGTGAACACCTGCCCGGGGTGCGCCAGCAGGTACGCGAGGAGGTCGAGCTCCAGCGTCGTGAACTCCACCGGCTCGCCGTCGACGCGCACGGTACGGCGGCCGGGGTCGACCCGCAGCGGCCCCCGCACGTACACCCCGGTGTCCCCGCCGGGCCGGGCGCCGCGCCGCAGCACCGCGTTCACCCGGGCCACCAGCTCAGCCGGCGAGAACGGTTTGGTGAGGTAGTCGTCGGCGCCCAGTTCCAGGCCGAGGATGCGGTCCGCCTCGTCACCCCGCGCGGTGACCAGCAGCACCGGCGTCCAGTCGCCCCGCTCGCGCAGCCGCCGGCAGAAGGTCACGCCGTCGAGGCCCGGGAGTCCGATGTCCAGGACGACCGCCGCGGGGCGGAGCCGGGCGACGGCATCGAAGCCGCCGGGGCCGTCCTCGCTGAGGTGGGTGCGGTAGCCGTCGCGCTCCAGGTACAGCTTCTGGAGGGCGGCGATGTTCTGGTCGTCCTCCACGATCAGGACGAGTCCCTTGCGGGGGTTCATGACGACTCCGGGGAACGTGTGTGCGGGGCGGAGCCGAAGGGACCGGCCGGGAACGTGGCCATGCTAACCAGCGGGCCCCGCCGCGCGGCCGCCCCGGGGTGGCACGGCGCCCCTCCTAACAAAGCCCTGACAATCCCCTCATGGCCGCCTCGCACCGGCCGCCCACGATCATTGCCGGGTGCGGGCCGGAGATCCGGCAGGCGCCCGTCCCGACGTCGCCCCGGCAAGGATCACCGTTGACGAAGCCCACCGATCAGACCACCGCGTACCTCACCGACACCGACACCGACCGCGCCGACCGCACCGACCGCGCCGACCGCGCCGACCGCGCCGACCGCACCGCCCCACCGGGCCCGCGGCCGGGCCCGCCGCCCGGGTCCAAGCCCGCCCCCGCCCCCGCCCCCGCCTCCGTCGGCCTGCTGCACCGGACCGGCCGGTCCTGCGCCCGCCGCCCCTGGCTGGTGATCGCCCTCTGGCTGCTCGTTCTGCTGGCCGCCGTCGGCGCCGACCGCGCCTGGGGCGGCGGGTACGAGGACGACTTCAGCCTCCCCGGCACCTCCGTCCAGACCGGCGCCGAACTCCTCGACGCCCACGGCGGCCCCCAAGCCGCCGGCGTCCCCGCGCAGGTCGTCCTCTCCACCGGTGACGGAACCCTCGCCGCACACCGCGCGGCCGTGGGCACCGTCCGCGACCGGCTGGCGCAGCTGCCCGACGTGCTCTCGGTCGCGGACCCCCTCGCCACGCCCGGCGCCCTCACCGGCGACGGCCGCACCGGCTACTTCACCGTCCGGTTCGCCTCCAGCCCGGCCGCCTTCGAGAAGACGTACGTCGACCGTGTCGACCAGGCCGTCGCACCCCTGCGCGCCGACGGCGTGACGGTCGAGTACGGCGGACCGCTCGGCCGGCTCGACCGCCCCGGCGCCGCCGACCGGGCCTCGGAGGCCATCGGCGTCGGCACGGCGGTGGTCGTCCTGCTGCTCGGCTTCGGCAGCGTGGCCGCCGCCGCGTTCCCCCTGATCAGCGCCGCCGTCGGGGTGGCGGCCGGACTCGCCGCGCTCGGACTGCTCGCCGCCTCCTTCGACTTCGCGGCCGTCTCGCCCACCCTCGCGGTGATGATGGGCCTCGGCGTCGGCCTCGACTACTCGCTCTTCCTCGTCACCCGGCACCGCAAGCTGCTGCACTCCGTGCCCGACCCGGCGGAGGCGGCCGGCCGCACCGTCGCCACCAGCGGCCGCGCCGTCCTGGTCGCAGCCCTCACCGTGGCCGCCGCGCTCGCCGGACTCTTCGCCTCCGGCGTCGGCTTCATCGGCATGCTCGGGGTCGCCGCCGGCGTCACCGTGCTCACCGGCGCCCTCGCCGCGCTCACCCTCACTCCCGCCCTGCTGGGCCTGGCAGGGCGGCGCATCGACCGGTTCCGGGTGCGGCGGCCCGTGGACGAGCCGGACGGCGACGGCGACGTGTGGCACCGCTGGGCCGCGGTCGTCGGCCGCCGCCCCTGGACCTTCCTGCTGCTCGGCACCGCCCTGCTCGGGCTGCTCGCGGTACCCGCGCTCTCGATGCGGCTGGGCCACGTCGACGCGGGCGCGTCGCCGTCCTCGTACACCGAACGCCGCGCCTACGACCTGGTCTCCGAGGGCTTCGGCCCCGGCGCCAACGGCCCGGTCACGGTCGTCGTCACCCTGGACAAGAACGGTACGGACCCGGCCGGGCGCGCCCGGCTCGCCGACGGTCTGCACCGGGCCCTGACAGGTACGCCCGGCGTCGCCTCGGCCAGTCGGCCCGCCCCGACCCCGGACGGCGCGCTGCTGGTCTCCACCGTCGTACCGGACAGCGCCCCGCAGGACCGGGCCACCGCCGCCCTGCTGCACCGGCTGGAGGACCGCACCCTGCCGGAGGCGCTCGACCCGTACGGTGCCACCGGCTACCTCACCGGCCAGACCGCTGCCCAGCAGACCTTCCGGGACGTGCTCGCAGAGCGACTGCCGCTGGTGGTCGGCCTGGTCGTCGCGGCCGCCTTCGTGCTGCTCCTGGCGGTGTTCCGCAGCCCGCTGGTCGCCCTCAAGGCGGGCCTGCTCAACCTGCTGTCGATCGGCGCCTCGTTCGGCGTGGTCGTCGCGGTCTTCCAGTGGGGGTGGGGCGCCGGGCTGCTCGGCGTGCACGAGAAGGTGCCCGTCGAGTCGTACGTGCCGATGATGATGTTCGCGATCGTCTTCGGCCTGTCCATGGACTACGAGGTCTTCCTGCTGTCCCGCATCAGGGAGCACTGGCTGCTCAGCGGCGACAACCAGGAGAGCGTCGCGACCGGGCTGGCCTCCACGGCCCGCGTGATCACCTGTGCCGCGATCGTGATGACCAGTGTCTTCCTGGCCTTCCTGCTGTCCACGAGCACCGTGGTCAAGATGCTGGCGCTCGGCCTCGGCGTGAGCGTGGTGCTCGACGCGACGGTGGTCCGGCTGCTCCTGGTCCCCGCCACGATGAACCTCCTCGGGCGGGCCAACTGGTGGATTCCGGCCCGGCTCGACCGGCTGCTGCCCCGCCTCGACCCCGAGGGTGCCGCCGGCCCCGCCGCCGACGGGGCGGAAGCATGAGCCGCACCCCGCAGGCGGCGCCCGCCCCGACCCCCGTACGGAGCCGGCGCCGCCGGGCCGTGTGGATCCTCGCCGTGCCGACCGGCCTGGTCCTGGCGGGCGCGGGGGCCGAGTCGGCCGCCACAGCCGCCGTGGAGCACCGTGTCGAGGCGGCCCTGCGGCCCCGGCTCGGGGAGACCACGGCCCGCCTCTCGGGCTCCGGCCTGGCCGCCCTCCTCACCGGCCGCGTCGACGCGGCGGACGTCAGCGGCGACCGGGTGCCCGTCGGCGAGGGCACCGGCTCGGTACGGCTGCACCTGGAGGGCCTGACCCGGGCCGGGGAGGGCGGCGCCGAGGTCGACTCGCTGAGCGGCACGGTCACCGTGCCGCTCGGATCGCTGCGCGGCCTGCTCGCCGGTGCCGGCGGGGACCGCCCCCGGCTGCCGCCCGGTCTCGTCCCCGGCGCCGTCCGGCCGGCGGACGGGGGTGTGGAGATCGAGGTCCGGGCGGACCACCTGGCGCTGGGCCCCGGGCGGTGACGGGAGGGCTCAACCCACCCGCGCCGTCACGGTCCGGCCGGGCGCGACCGTGACAGTGGCGTAGGTGTACGTGGCCCCGTCGACCACCTTCGTACGGGCCGGGCGCGCCACCCCGTCCACCGTCACCGTGGCGTGGCGGCCGGGGAAGCGGGCCTCCCAGGTGTAGGCGGCGCCGCCGGAGACGTGCGTGAGCGCGGACGCGGTGGCGCCGTCGTGCCGCAGCGAGAAGCGGGAGTCGCCCACGGCCAGGCCGTCGAGGGCCAGCCAGTCCATGCCGGAGGGCAGCCGGGACTGGGTGGTGAGCGCGTGCCGCGGCGCGTCGGGGGTGACGCCCATCAGGCCTTCGACGGTCTGGCCGAGGAGGGTGAAGGAGACCTCGGGGTAGTCGCCGTTGGTGCCCTGCCTGGTGTTGACGTGCTGGACGTCCTTCCGGTCGTAGACGTGCTTCATCCACTTCCAGGCGGTGTCGTTGCGGTTGTTGGCGAAGAACGTGTCCGGCAGGTAGGTCAGCGCCTCGATGTTGGTGGGGCGGTCCGTGCCCGAGGCCTGCTCGTCGATGTAGTCGAGGTAGGCCTCGCGGCGCGGGCCGGGGTCGACGATCCGCTTCATGGGCATGAACCAGCTGTTCTCCTTGCCCCATCCGGTCAGCGCCCGGCCGTCGGTGGTGTAGCCGCGGACCATGTCCGCGCCGGAACCCGGGCCGCTCCAGACCGTGTTGTAGTACGTCTTGAGCTCCCCGGCCTTGCGGTCGTACCTGCTCGCCAGCACGCAGTCGCCCTTGGCGCGGGCCAGCGCGGCCATCGCCCGGTAGGCCTGGTACTGGGAGCCGATGCCGTCGCCGGCCTCCGCGAGCGGTTCGCCGCTCTGCTCGTTGTAGCTGGCGGTGCCCTGGAAGATGCCGCCGCCGGTGCCCTCGGCGACCTTCACGGCCCCGTTGTCCTTGAGGCCGTCGTGGAGGTCGACGAACTCGCCGGTGGCGTGCCGGTAGAAGTCCCACAGCCTCGGGTCGTCGAGGTAGGCCCGGTCGCCGCTCCAGCGGTACGCCTCCTCGGCCTTCTGGACCAGCTCGAAGGGGGCCGGCACCTCGCGGACGAAGGTGGAGGGGTTGCGGTAGTCGATGGACAGGTAGGTGCTGTCGTCGAAGTTGAACGCCCAGACGGGGTAGTACTTGTGCTGCTTGGTGGCGGAGCCGGCGAAGGCGGTGAGCATCGCCTTGTTCTCGGCGTGGAGGCCCAGGACCCCGGCGCCGGCCAGCTGGTGGGCCATGTCGCGTGAGTAGAACCCGGAGCGGTTGGCGTAGCCGGCCCAGTACGAGGGCGCGTACGTGCCGGTGCCGTCGCCGCCGGGCTGCCGCTCGTCCACGTTCAGCGGCCCGCGCGTGCCGGGCAGGTGCACCCAGCTGTTCGCCTTGCGCTTGGCCCAGTCGAACATCTCCACGATCCGGGGGTCCGAGGAGCGGACGGCGGGGTCGGCCGGCGACGCGGGCGAGAGCATCACGTCGTCCGCGTTGACCCACCCGTCGCCCGACTCGAAGCGGATCTCCAGCCGGTCGCCCGCGGCCAGGAAGATCCGGCTGAGCGTGTAGCGGCGGTAGTTGGCGGAGGCGGGCAGCGTCAGGGCGGCCCGCTCGGTGCCGTTGACGCGGGCGGCGTAGCGGCCGTTCGGGCCCCCGGTCGCGATCCAGGCGGAGACGTCGTACGCGCCCGCGGCGGCCGCGGTGACGGTCTGGGAGACCGTGCGGCCGGCCCCGGCGTCGAGGTAGGCCAGCCGGCCGCCGCCGTGCGGGTAGTTGGTGGCGACGCCGGTGCCGGGGCCGAACTCCCAGCCTTCCGCGCCCTGTTCGAAGCCCGGGTTGAGGACGGTGAGCGGCGCCAGCAGGGCGAGCGCGGACAGCAGGGACACGGGGGACGGCGGCATGGGTTCTCCCGGAACGGGGTGGCTGGGGCGGGGCGGGCGGCACGCTAGCAAGCGCGATGGACGGCTTGCAATGAATCTGTCGAAAGTCGATTGCGGCTCAGAACTGAAAACTTTCAATGAAGCCTTGTAAGTCGGTGGATGGGCGTGGTTGAGTTCCGGCCGTCAGCGCACCACCGCCGTGGCGAACAGGAGTGGCCGGACATGGAGTTGAACCGTCGAAGCGTGCTGCGGATGGGCGGCGGCCTCGCCGTCGCCCTGCCCGGGCTCACCGCCTGCTCGGGCAGCGGCGGTGACGCCGGGAGCGGCCACGCGGGGGAGCGGGGCAGGGGCGACATCACGGTCTGGTCCTGGCAGGGCCCGGCCGCCGAACTCAAAGCCCTCGTACCGGAGTTCAACCGGCAGTTTCCGGACATCCGGGTCACCGTCGAGGACATCGGCAACCCGGCCATCTGGGACAAGATCACCACGGCGCTCGCCGCCGGCGGCCAGGGCCTCGCCGACGTGCTCCACATCGGTGTCGACTACCTGCCCGGGTACGTGGAGAAGTTCCCCGGCGGCCTCGCCGACCTCGGCCCGCTCGGCGCCACCGCCCACAAGAACGCCTTCGCGCAGGGCCTCTGGGCGACCGTCAGCCCCGACGGCAAGCGCGTCAACGCCCTGCCCTGGGAGGCGAACTCGGCCGGCTTCTACTACCGCGCGGACCTCTTCGAGCGGGCCGGCGTCGACGTCGCCGCCCTGACCACCTGGGACGAGACCATCGAGGCCGGCAAGCGCATCAAGGCCAGGACCGGCGCCCACCTCCTCGGCATCGACAAGCCCGCCTCCCAGCCGGACGCCGCCAACTTCTTCCAGATGCTGCTCCAGCTCCAGGGCGCCTTCTACTTCGCCCTCGACGGCACCGTCACCCTGGGCTCACCCGAGGCCGTCCGTGCCATGACCCTCATCAAGACCATGAACGACGCCGGCCTCGTCAGTGACCTCGCGGGCGGCTGGAACGCGCTGATGAGCTCGCTGAAGAAGGGCACCAACGCCGTCCAGCCCCTCCCCACCTGGTTCGGAGGCATCATCGAGGAGCAGGTGCCCGGCGAGGCCGGCAAGTGGGGAGTTCGCCTGCCCCCGGCCGTCCGCCCCGGCGGCCCCACCGCCGCCACCGTCAACTCCACCCACCTCGCCGTCGCCGGCAGCAGCAGGCACCAGGCCGCCGCCTGGACGTTCGTCGAGTACGTCCTCACCCGGCCGGCCTCCCAGGTGCGGATCTACCGCGGCAAGGGCATCGCCCCCGCCCTGATGAAGGCCTACGACGACCCGGTCTTCCACGCCCCCTCGCCGTTCTTCGGCGGCCAGCGGAAGGGGGAGGTGTTCCTGGCCGCCCTCAAGGCCCCCCAGTCCGCCACCAACTACACCGCCGACTACGCCCGCGCCCTCAAGCTCGTCACCGACGCCCAGACCAAGGTGCTGCTCAAGGGCGCCGACCCGGCCGAGGTGCTGGGGGAGGCAGCCGACCGGCTCGGCGAGCAGACGGGCCGCAAGGTCCGCTCATGACCGCCGCACTCACCGCCGCCCGCGCTACCACCACGCCCGCCGCGGGCGCCGGTGCGGGCCGCCGACCGCGCCGCCGCGGGCGCGCCGCCCCGTACCTCTTCCTCCTGCCCGCCCTGCTGCTCTTCGCGGTCTTCAGGCTCTACCCGATCGGCCGGTCCTTCGTGCTCAGCCTGTACCGCAGCACCGGCGGCACGGAGCAGTTCGCCGGCGCCGCCAACTACACCCGGCTGCTGCACGACCCGCTCTTCTGGACCGCCCTCGAGAACACCGCGCTGATCCTCGCCGTCCAGGTCCCCGTGATGCTCGCCCTCGCCACCGGGCTCGCCGTCGCGCTCGACTCCCGCCTGCTCCGCGCCCGCGCCCTCTTCCGGCTCGGCTTCTTCCTGCCGATGGTCACCGGGCTCGTCGCCTACGGGATCGTCTTCTCGGTCCTCCTCAACCAGGAGTACGGGCTGGTCAACTGGCTGCTCGGACTCGTCGGTGGCGGCCCCGTGCCCTGGCTCACCGACCCCCTCTGGGCCCGCGTCTCCCTCGGCCTCGCCCTGACCTGGCACTACACCGGCTACAACGCCGTGATCCTGCTCGCCCGGCTCCAGACCGTACCCGCCGAGCTGTACGACGCCGCCGCCGTCGACGGCGCCGGACCCTGGGCCGCCTTCCGGCACGTCACGCTGCCCGGACTGCGCCCCGCCCTGCTGCTGACCGCCGTACTGTCCACCATCGGCACCCTCCAGCTCTTCGACGAGCCGTACGTGCTGACCGGCGGCGGCCCCGACAACGCCACCCTCACCATCGGCGTGTACCTCTACCAGAACGCCTTCAAGTTCTTCGACTTCGGCTACGCGTCGGCCATCGCCTACGCCCTCACCGTCCTCATCGGCCTGCTCGGCCTGATCCAGTTCCGGGTCCTCGGGGAGCGCCCGTGACCACCACCCGCCGTCCGACCACCCGCCGTCCCACCACCCGCCGTCCCGCCCCCGGCGCCCCGGCCCGCCGCCGCGCCGGCAGCCTCCTGCTGACCTCCGCCCTCGCCCTGGCACTCGCCGTGGTCGCCGTGCCCTTCGGGTGGCTCGTGGTCGCCGCCACCCACAGCTCCCGCGAGATCTTCGACAGCCCGCCGCCCGTCCTGCCCGGCGGACGGCTGGCGGAGAACCTCGCCGCCCTGGAGACCGCCGCCGGCTTCGGCCGCGTGGTCCTCAACTCCCTGGTCAACGCCACCCTCTACACGCTGCTGGCCGGCGCCGTCTGCACCCTCGCCGGGTACGGCTTCGCCACCTACCGCTTCAAGGGCCGCGACGCCCTCTTCGCGCTGGTCATGCTCGGCCTCGTGGTCCCGGCCCAGGTCACCCTGGTCCCGCTGTTCACGATGATGGCCGACCTCCGCTGGCTCGACACGCCCCAGGCGGTGATCCTGCCCCACCTCGCCCTGCCCTTCGGCATCTTCCTGATGCGCCAGTCCATGGCCGCACTCCCCGCCGAACTCCTCGACTCCGGCCGCATGGACGGCTGCGGCGAACTGCGCCTGTTCTGGCGCGTCGCCCTCCCGCCGATGCGGCCCGCCCTCGCCGCCCTGGCCGTCTTCCTCTTCCTCTACCAGTGGAACGACTTCGTCTGGCCGCTGATCGTGCTGCGGGACGGCGCCTCGTTCACCATCCCGGTCGCCCTCGCCTCCCTCCAGGGCCTGGACGAGACCGACTACGGCGCGATCCTCGCCGGCACCTCCGTCGCGGCGATCCCGATGGCCCTCGTGTTCCTGGCGCTGCAGCGCCACTTCGTGTCCGGCCTGCTCGCCGGCGCCGTGAAGGAGTGACCGTGCAGCCCGAGTCCCACCCCCACCCCCACCCCCACCCCCAGCCCGTGACCCGGCCCGTGCCCGGGCCCCACGACGGGCCCGACCCCTCGCCCGCCACCGAGCCCGTGACCACCGCCCTGCTGCCGCCCGCCCCGTACGCACCCCTGCTCGACCAGGTCTCGCTCGCCGTCCTCGCCCCCGGCGCCGCCACCCCGCCCCGCTGGACCCTGACCGGACTCCCGGACGGGCCGCACCTGCTGGAGGTCAGGGCCGACGGCGCGCCCGTCGAGATCCGCTTCTCCGTCCCACTCGGCGACGCCGCCGGCTACTGGCACCCCCAGGGAGGCTGGCGGCGCACCCTGCTCGCCGACTGGGCCGGCCGCTCCCGGGTCTCCCTCGTCGACGGGCACGCCGCCGGCTGCCTGTACGACCACTCCGGTGCCACCCTCCTCACCTTCGCCGCGGCCGACCCGGTGCCCGAGGCCGCCCTGCGCTTCGGCGTCTCCGAGGAGAACGACACCCACGTCGTCCACCTCACGCTGCCCCCCGCCGACACGCCCCACCGGGTGCTGCTCGTGCCCCGCGCCCCCTCCGTCGCCACCGCCCTGCGCACCCTGCGGTCCTGGTTCGCCCGCGCCTTCCCGCCCATGCCGGTCCCCGACGGGGCCCGCACGCCCGTCTACTCCACCTGGTACGCCTTCAACCAGGACGTCAGCGCCACCGCCGTCGAGACCCAGGCGGCCCTCGCCGCCGGCCTCGGCTGCGGGGCGCTGATCCTCGACGACGGCTGGCAGCTCGGCGGACACGGCCGCGGCTACGCGCGCTGCGGCGACTGGCGCCCCGACCCGGCCAAGTTCCCCGACTTCCCCGGACACGTCGCCCGGGTGCGGGCCCTCGGCCTGCGCTACCTCGCCTGGGTGGCCCCCCTGCTGCTGGGCACCGACGCGGCCTGCCGCGGCGCCTGGGAGCCGTACGCCCCCGAGCCCGCCGGAGTGCCCGGCGCGCTGGTGCTCGACCCGCGCCGCCCCGAGGTACGCCGCCACGTCGTCGCGGTGTGCACCGCACTGGTCCGCGACCACGGCCTCGACGGACTCAAGCTCGACTTCCTGGAAGAGGCCCGGGTGTACGCGGGGGACGGGCGCGGGGACGTGGGACGCGCCATGACCGCCCTGCTCACCGAAGTACGGGACGCCCTCACCGCCGTGCGCCCCGACGTCCTGCTGGAGCTCCGCCAGCCCTACACCGGACCCGGGATGACCCCGTACGGCACCATGCTCCGCTCCTTCGACTGCCCGGCCGACGCCACCGCCAACCGGGTCCGCACGCTGGACACCGCCCTGCTCGCGGTCGGCGGCGCCGTCCACTCCGACATGCTGATGTGGTCGGCCGACGCACCCGTCGAGGCGGTGGCCCGCCAGCTGATCGGCGCCTTCCACGCCGTGCCGCAGATCTCGGTACTCCTGGACCGGATCCCGGAGGCACACCGCGCGGTGCTCGCCTTCTGGCTCGGCCGGTGGCACCGGAACCGCGAACTCCTGCTGGACGGCGAGGTCGAGCCCGGCCGCCCCGACACCCTCTACCCCCTGGTCCGCGTCACGGCCGGGGACCGGAGCCTGATCAGCGTGCACGGCGACCTCGTGGTGCCGGTCGACCTGGCCGCGTACCGGACGATCGAGCTGGTCAACGGCTCGGAACGGGACCGGCTGATGCTGGACGTGCGCGGCGGCGGGGCGCCCGTACGGGTCGTCGTCCATGCCCCGGACGGCCGTATGATCGGGGACGCTCCGGCCGTCCTGCCGGAGGGGCCCGGCCCGCTGGCCGTGCCCCGCGGCGGACTGGCGTCGCTCACGATCACGGAAGGACCGCGATGAAGGTCGGCATCACCGACGTCGCAGCCCGCGCGCAGGTCAGCGAGGCGACCGTCAGCCGGGTCATCAACCGCCGTCAGGGCGTGTCGAAGAAGACCCGGGACGCCGTCGAGCAGGCCATGGCCGAGCTGGGGTACGAGCGCCAGACCCAGGGCCAGCTGGTCGCGGTGGTCACCGGCTTCGTCTCCAACCCCTTCTTCGCGGACGTGGCCGAGCGCATCGAGTCGGCCCTCGCGCCGCACGGCCTGAAGACCGTGCTCTGCCCGGCCTTCCCCGGCGGGGTGCCGGAGCCCGAGTTCATCTCCGCGCTGGTCGACAAGGGCGTGGCCGCGGTCGTCTTCCTCTCCGCCTCCAACACGCTGGAGGGCGCGGACACCGACACGTACGAGATGCTGCGCCAGCGCCGGGTCCCGTACGTCGGCATCAACGGCGTCTTCGCGGACGGCGTGCCCACCCCGGTGTTCTCCACCGACGACGTGCTGGCCGCCGAACTGGCGGTCGACCACCTGCACCGGCTCGGGCACCGGCGCATCGGCATGGCCTCCGGCCCGTCCGGCAACCACCCCGCCGACCGCCGAGTGCGCGGCTTCCTGGCGGCCATGGCCCGGCGCGGCATCGAGGACGCCGAGCGCTGGGTGATCCGCCAGTCGTACTCCGTCGAGGGCGGCCAGGCGGCGGTCGCCCCCCTGCTGGCCCAGGGCGCCACCGCGATCGTCGCGGCCAGCGACTACATGGCGCTCGGCGCGATCCGCGGGATCAGGCGGCAGGGGCGCTCGGTGCCCGACGACGTGTCCGTGGTCGGGTACGACGGCTCCGCCATCACCGAGTTCACCGACCCGCCCCTGACCACGGTCCGCCAGCCCGCCGACCGGCTGGCGCTGGAGGTGGGGCGCAGCGTCCTGGCGCTGGTCGGCGGCCGCGAGGTGCCGGACGGCGAACTGCTCTTCGACCCGGAACTCGTCATCCGCGCCACGACGGCGCCGCCGCCGGGGGAGTAGGGGCCCCGGGACCGGCCTGCGCGGCCCGAAACGCCCACCCGCGGTCAATCCGCCCACCGACTCGGCCCCCTCACGGTTTCGGCCAACCGTCCGATTAGGATCACGCCATTCTCAGTGGGGGCCCCGGGCGGTCCGGCGCGCACGCGCCCGGTCCGGCACGCCCTCCCGCGCTTGAAGCCCCGGAGGGCCGCCTTGCCCCGTCACACCCGCGTGCGCCGCGCCGTCCCGGCGCTGCTCGCGCTCGGCCTGCTGGCCGCCACCAGCGCCTCGTTCGCCGGCCCCGGTGCGGCTGCCGCCGCCGCGACCGCCGTGCCGCCGGTCACCGAGCTCGTCCTGGACGCGCCCGACCCGAACGCGGAACCCGGTGACGACCGGCTGCTCGCCTCCGGCACCACCGGCTTCCTGCACGTCCCGCCGGGCGCCGGCGCCCCGGTCTGGACCCGGTACGCCGACCTCCTCGGCGTACCGCTCCCGGCGACCGCCCCGGTGCCGGCGAGCCCCTCCCAGGGGTGGTACGGCCAGGGCGCCGACCTGGTCGCCCTGCCGAACGACGACGCCCCCGAGAGCCTGACCCTCTGGCGCCCCGACGGCGCGGCGCCGGTCACGGTGGACCTCCAGGGCCGGGAGTACGTGGGCACGTTCGGCTCCACGGTGATCACGCAGGACCTCTCCACCTCCGCCGTGGTGCTGACCGACTTCCCGTCCGGCGAGCGGCGCGACCGCACCGTCACGGGCCTGCCGCAGGGCGAGACCGTCAGCGTGTACGTGTGGCCCGGCGGTGCGGGTGACACCGCGGGCGCGCTGCTGAAGTACCGGGTCAGCGAGGAGGGCGAGTTCGACGACACCCGCGCCGGGTACGTCGACTTCGCCTCCGCCGTCCTCACCGACGCCTTCGACGCGACGGAGGAGGCGATGCCCCTGCTCGACGGCACGCGGGCCGGCCTGCTGGACGGCCCCTACCTGGTCACCAAGGGGCGCACGGCCCTGACCGGCCCCGCCAAGACGGCCTCCTTCGAGGAGGAGAACAGCGAGCTGTACCAGCCGAAGTCCGCCGCCCTGCTCGGCGACTGGGTGCTGATCCACGGCGAGTACGAGGCCCTGTACGCCGCCCCGGTCGCCGGCGGCGCCGAGCGCACCGTCCTCCCCGCTGCCCTGACCGCCCTCGTCCCCACTCCCGACGGCCGCGTCCTCGCGGTCGGCGGCACCAACGCCGCGGACTGGTGGGTGCAGCGCATCGGCAGGGCCGCCGACGGCACTCCGCTGCCGGCGAAGCTGGCGCAGGTGCCGGGCCCCGGCTACCGCAAGACCGGCATCGCGATCAGCCGCGGCGTGCTGCGGGTGGCCGAGGCCCATCCGGCTCTGGCTCCGGCTGCCCGCACGAGCGTGTGGGAAGTGGCCTCGACGGCCGACGGCCGGCTGACCGCGTCAGACCGGATTCCGGGTTCGAAGACCGTGGCGCTCTGCCCAGTGGCCTCGCTCGAGTGCACTCCGCTGTGGGGTAACGCGGGGTCGGGTGGCGATGTCGTCCACCGGCGAACCACGGTCGACGGAATGGAACACCACTACCTGAAGACCCTCGACAGCAGCCACAGCCTGAGCTTCGGGCGCACGCCCGGAGATGCTCTCGTCGACGTCTCCGACGGCTACGTGGTCTTCAACACGGGCGGAGCCACCCCCAAGCAGTTCGTCAAAAGGTTCGTCTTCTACACGGAGCACGAGACGCTGCTGGTGCGATCGGTGCGTGCTGCTGCCCTGAGCAGCCACATCCTGTGGAGCGCCACGACCACGGCCGGACGGCTGGAGCGGCTCAACACTCTGTCGGGTGGGCCGACCACGGTCGAAACCGGCGCGAGCTGTGTGCCCAAGGAGCTCCAGGCGCGCGGCCGCTGGGTGTACTGGAGCTGCGGCAGTGCGGGCCCCGCGGGTGTGTTTGACACCGTATCCGGCTCGTCCAAGGCCGCCCCGGCCGGCGACGTGATGCTGGGCGACGGCTTCACCGTTCGTCATGATCACACTGCCAAGACTCTCATCCTGACCGACGCCCGAACCGGGGTCAGCGAAACGCTGGCCGCCCTCGAGCCGGTGAAGGGGATGGCCCTGGATCGCCGAGTGCGGTGGGCCGTGGACGAGTACACCAACTTGGTCGCCTGGGTCGACAAGGACGAGAAGGTCCACGTGAAGTCGGCGGGCGTCGCGCCGTCCCCCCTTGCGATGGTGCGGAACACCGTACCTGCGGGTGTGGACCCGACGGCTGACCCGGCCGCCTGGAAGTTCCTGCTCAATCGCCCGGTCGCCTTCTGGAGCATGGCGTTCACCGACCTGGCAGGCGTTCCTCTTCGCACGCTCTCGGGCGGGGCGAGGCCCGGGAGGTTCACCGTGGAATGGGACGGAAGATCGGCCGCCGGCGCCTACGCCCCCAACGGCGGCTACCGCTGGACGCTCAAGGCGGTCCCGTACGGGACGACATCGGCCGTCACGGTCGCTTCGGGCACCGGCAGGATCTCCCACGGCGGAGCCGCCCCGCACGACTACGGCAACTTCGAGCAGTGGCCCGACGGCACCGGCGACGTCCTCGCCCACACCACCACCGGCGGCCTCCGCTTCGTGTACGGCGACGGGAAGGGCGCGTTCAACGGCACCGCCACCGGCTCCGGCTGGCCCGCCGGGATCCGCCCCGTACCGATCAAGGACATGAACGGCGACCGGTGCAACGACCTGCTGGTCCGCAACCCGGCCGGCGAGCTGCGCCGGTACACCCCCTCCTGCGGCAGGGCGGTCACCCCGTCCACCGCCAACAAGCTCATCGGCACCGGGTGGAACCAGTACGACGTGCTGACCTCGCCCGGTGACGTGACCGGAGACGGGCGCGGCGACCTGGTCGCCCGCAACGCCTCCACGGGCGCGCTGTACCTGTACGCGCGCAATGCCGACGGCGTGTTCGCGGCGCGGACGCAGGTCCCGGGCGCGTACAAGGGCTACAAGCGGATCACCGGTGCCGGCGACCTCAACGGCGACGGCCACGGCGACCTGGTCCTGCACGACACGGGCAACGAGCTGTGGCGGATGAGCGGCCTGGGCGGCGGGAAGTTCGCCGCGCCCGTGAAGCTCGCCGACAACTGGGGTACGGCATACAACGCCCTCGTCGGCGTGGGCGACCTGACCGGTGACGGCCGGGCGGACCTGATCGCCCGCGACACCTCGGGCGTCGTCTGGCGCTATGCGGGCACCGGCAAGGGCACCTTCGGCTCCCGCGTCCGGATCGCAACCGGCTGGCAGGTCTACGCCGGACTGTACTGAGCCGGGCTGTACAGGGCGAGGGCGGCACCCCGGCATCGCCAGGGGGCCGCCCTCGGTCCGTTCGAGCGGGAGGCTACGCCTCGCAGCCGCGTCCCGCAGAGGGGTTGCGGCAGGTGTCGGTGCCCGATCCGCCGTTGTTGACGTTGGTCCCGGCGCCGCCGTCGAGGGAGTCGGCGCCCGCTCCGCCGCCGAGTTCGTCGTCACCGTCGCCGCCGAGCAGGGTGTCGCCGCCACCGCTGCCCGTCAGGGTGTCCTGCCCGGCACCGCCGTGGAGCCGGTCGTCGTCCCCGCCGCCGTTCAGACTGTCGTCGCCGGCGCCACCGCAGATCCGGTCGTTGCCGCCCCGGCCGTTGACGTTGTCCGCGCCGTCACCGGCGACGAGGACGTCGTCCCCGGACGTGCCGCTGATGCGGTCGTTGCCGGACGTGCCGGTGATCGTCGCCGGGAGGCCGAAGCACAGCGTCGGGGCGGGGGTGCCGGGCGTGAGGGTCGTCGTCTCCTGGACCCGGTTGTTCGCGGGGGCGGGGTCGGACGGCCACGGGACCTCCGCGGTGTCGGTCGCCGAGCCGGCGGCGACGGCCGTCGCGCTGACGGTGACGGTCCTGCTGCTCCCGGCGTCGATCGTGCCGCCGTGGGCGATGTCCACCCGGTCGCCGCCGACCGGCGCATGATGCTCCGTCACGACACGGGGCTGTATGGCCGCGTACGCGGAGCCGCCTCCTGCCAGCAGCAGACCGAGAACCACACCGACCGCGGGCGCACGTCGCATGAACCAGCCCTTCCCCGTCCCTTGCCGCCCCCTTCGGCTCCAGGGAACACCAGGACCGCCCGCACCCGGCGTTGCGACGACGGACGGTGACGAGGAGTGCCCCGAACGGCCGCGTACCCGTCACGGTCCGTCAGCGCCCGGCGGCTTTGGCTCCGTTCGCTCCGTTCGCCGCCCACTCGCGGCCGATGCCGCGGATCAGCGCCGGGTAGACCCCCGCGTACCGGAACGGCTTGATGGCCAGCATGTACAGCGCGCCGAGCCGGCCGTTCGGCTTGACCAGTACGGCCATCTGGCCGCGGTACCCGCCGGAGCCGTCCGGCACCCAGCCGATGTGCATCAGGCCGTGCACGGTCCTGTTCCCCATCTCGGCGACCCACTCGTCGTGCGTCTGGTAGACCGAGGTGAACGGGACCGCGCGCAGGTCGGGGCCCCTGTTCCCGGCCCGGAGGTCCGCGGGCAGCCGGTCCCGCAGGGTGGTGAGCCGTCCGCCGACGCCGCTGTCCTCCCTGTCCCAGCCGAACCACTCGCCGAGCTTCCAGCGCGCGGCGAAGAGGAAGCGCGTGACGGGCGCCCGGATCGGTTCGCCGTTGCCGTCGGCGAACTGGTCCACCAGCCGGGCGAGGTCGTCGGGGCCGCCGGGGGTGGGGAGGGCCCAGACGTCCTCGACCGTGAAGTCCGGAGCGATCTCGTGGATCCTCCAGGGCTGGGAGGTGTGTGCGGACCTGGGAAGTCTCATCAGCCGTACCCCTGTCTATACGATGCCGTATAGACCTACGCTAGCACCGTCTATACGGCACCGTATAGACGGGTGGGGAACCCGAGGGGAGACATCCATGGGCGCGATCCGCACGCCGCGCGGCGCCTGGATCGAGGAGGGCCTGAAGGCGCTGGCCGCCGGGGGCCCGGACGCGGTCAGGGTCGAGACGCTGGCCGCCGCCCTCGGGGTCAGCAAGGGCGGGTTCTACGGCTACTTCCGCAACCGGGACGCGCTCCTGGCCGAGATGCTCGACACCTGGGAGCGCGCGGTCGCCGACGCGGTCATCGAGGAGGTCGAGAGCGGCGGCGGGGACGCCCGGACCAAACTCGACCACCTCTTCACCATCGCCGCCGGGGGCGAGCGCCACCCGGCCCTGGGCACCGCGGCCGACCTCGCCGTCCGCGACTGGGCGCGCCGGGACGAGGCCGTGGCGGAGCGCCTGCGCCGGGTGGACAACCGCCGCATGGAGTACCTGCGTTCCCTCTACCGCTCCTTCTGCCCGGACGAGGACGACGTCGAGGTCCGCTGCCTGCTCACCTTCTCCGTCCGGATCGCCGGTCACTTCCTGCACGTGGACCACGGCGGCCGCAGCCGCGGCGAGGTCATGGCGCTGACCCGCCAGTGGCTCCTGCGCTGAGCCGCACGGAATTCCGGCGCCGAGCCGGCGCCGAGGTCCCGTCGTGGCGCGCCGTCGCCGCCGAGCCGGAGGCCTCGGCCCCGCCGGGCCGAAAAGCGGTTGACCCCGGTCGGCCGGCGCCGGTCACATGGTCCTCATGATCACCAGGGACACAGGACCGACGGCCCCCGGCGGGCAGGACATCGACGAGGACCTCGTACGGCGGCTCGTCGCCGGGCAGTTCCCCGACTGGGCCGGAATCCCGGTGACCCGAATCCCCTCCGGCGGCACGGTCAACGCCATGTTCCGGCTCGGCGACCTGATGGTCGTACGGCTGCCGCTGACCGAGGGCGGTGCCGGGGACGTGGGACTGGAGCGCCGCTGGCTGCCGCGCCTCGCCCCCCTGCTGCCCACGCCCGTCCCCACGGTGCTCGGCGCCGGCCGCCCGGCGGAGGGCTACCCCTGGCCCTGGTCCGTGTACGGGTGGCTCGCCGGCGCGAACCCCGAGGCCGGGGCCCTCGACGCGCCGGTCCCGCTGGCCCGCGACCTCGCGGCCTTCGTCACGGGGATGCGCGGCGTCGGCCTGCCGGACGCGCCGCCCGCGTACCGCGGCGGGCCGCTCGCCCTGCTCGACGCCGCCACCAGGGCGGCCGTCGAGGAGCTGCGGGGGATCCCCGAGGAGGGCGTCGACTGCGACGGCCTGCTCGCCGTCTGGGCGGACGCGCTGGCCGCGCCCGCCTGGGACGGGCCGCCGGTCTGGGTGCACGCCGACCTGATGCCGGGCAACCTGCTGGTCTCCGGGGGCCGGCTGACCTCGGTGATCGACTTCGGCTGCACGGGCGTCGGAGACCCCGCCTGCGACCTCTTCCCCGCCTGGAACCTGCTGCCGGCCCGGGCGCGCGGGGTGTTCCGCGACGCCCTCGGCGTGGACGACGCCACCTGGCGCCGCGGCCGGGGCCGTGCCCTCTCGCAGGCCGTCATCGCCCTGCCGTACTACCGGGGCGTGAACGCGCACATGGCCGGCAACGCACGCCACGTCATCCGCGCGGTCCTCGACGCGGCCTGACCCCGGCGGGACCCGGGGACCCCAGGACGTGTGCGTCCCCGGCCCGCACCGGGCCGGGGACGCACACGCGGTCAGCGGGCCGGGGTCAGCGGCGCTCGGGCAGGTCCGCCTCGGCCGGGTTCACCGAGAACCCGCGCGCCGCGGACCGGGCCGCCGGGGCCTTCTTGCCGCAGAACGCGGGCTCCAGCACGCCGCCCAGGGCCGTGTTGGCGACGCCCCGGTTCGAGGTGTTCGCCATCGCGGCCAGGCTGCGCTTGCCGTCCTTGGTCGCGAACGCGTACGTGTAGAAGCCCTGCACGGTGCCGGTGTGCCCGTACACCGAGGTGCCGCACGACAGGTCGTACCGGCGCAGCCCGAGCCCGTAGTGACGGGTGTTCGTGGCGTCGGTCGGCGTGACCGTGGTCATCGCGTCCAGCATCGCCGGCTTGAGCAGCTTGCCACCCAGCAGACCCTTCACGAAGGTGTTCAGGTCGGCCGCGTTCGAGATCATCGCGCCGGCCGACTGGCCCCAGGACACGGTCTGCTCGGTGGAGTCGACCAGCGGCGCGCCCGCCTCGTCGGGGTGCAGGTAACCGCGGGCGTGCAGGCCCTTGATCTCCGTCTGCGGGTGCACGTACGAGGTGTTGCGCAGGCCGAGCTTCTTGATGATGCGGCGGTCGTACTCCTTGGCGACCGGGCGCCCGGTCAGCTTCTCGATGAGCATGCCGACCACGACGAAGTTGGTGTTCGAGTACTTGTACGCGACACCGGGCTGGGTCGTGCGCGGCTCGGCCAGCGACAGGTCCACCAGCTCCTGGTAGCTGAACTGGCGGTTCCGCACGGCCTCGAAGCCCGGAACCGTCTGGGCGAACATCTTCTCCGTGTAGTCCGCCAGGCCGCTGCGGTGGGTCATCAGGTGGCGCACCGTGATCCGCTCGTCCGGCAGCAGACCGGGCAGGTAGCGGTTGACCGGGGCGTCCAGCTCCAGCTTCTTCTCCTGCACCAGCTGCAGCAGCACCACCGAGGAGAAGGTCTTCGTCACGCTGCCGATGCGGAAGCGGGCCTTGGCATCCATGGCGGCACCGCTGACGCGGTCACGGACGCCCAAGGCGCGGCTCTGCGCGCCGTCGGGGCCGGAGAAGCGGGCGAGCGCACCCGGCGCGCCGTTCGCCATCGCGGAGTTGAGCGCCGCGACGACCCCGTCCAGGTCGGGGGCCGGGGTGGTGGCCCCCGCGGCGGCGGGGGCGGCGGGGGCGGGAGCGGCGTACGCGCCGGCGGCGGGCACGAGACCGCCCACCAGGGCGGCGAGCAGGGTGGTGCTCACGGTCAGGCGTCGATGCGGCGACAGGGACACGTTGGTTCCTCGACTTGATCGTTACGGGTCGGCAGGGCCGCCCACGCGGGGCGGTCGGCCCGGGGGTACCGGGCGCTGCGCGCCGTTCCCCCCGGGGTCCACTGATCATGAGGGGTGCTGTGGCGGACGGGTTCCTTCCGCTCCTGGCGGGTCCCGGGCGACGCCCGCAACGGGGCACCTACTGGGCCGGCCGGGCCCACCCGATCGTGTGGCCTCGCGTGTCCCCGCCGTGGCGCTGAGGGGTGGCCGGTCCGTCAGGGTCCAGGGTGGCGGAGGCCGTTCCCCACGCAGGTGGTGGAGCAGTTCCCCACGCTAGGAGCAAACCCCATGCGCATTCGTACGACCATCGCCGCCGGTGTGCTGGCCGCCGCCGCCCTCGTCCTCGGCGGCGCGGGCGCCGCGTCCGCCGACTCCATCGCCGAAGGCTTCGCGTACGGCTCGCCCGGCGTCCTCTCGGGCAACGTGGTCCAGGTCCCCGTCCACGCCCAGCTGAACGTGTGCGGCAACTCGATCAACGTCATCGGCCTGTTCAACCCGGCCGCGGGCAACGTCTGCGTCAACGCCTGACGCACCGCCCGGCCCGCCCGCCGACCGCGGGCGACGCCGACCCGCCGCGCCCGGGTGCCCCCGCACCCGGGCGCGGCGTCGTCCGCCTCGCGGGAGGTTCGCCCACGAGGTTCCCGTACGCAGTCCCCCTGCGAAGTCCCCTGCCGACGGGACAACCGCCCCATGTGCCCGGGACGCCCCCCGCCCGAGCATGAGCCCGTCCCGATGAACGGGCAATGACAGGGGGGCACATGAACCACCGCATACGCACCACCCGCACCGGCGGCCCCGGCCCGGCCGGCCGCACCACCGCGCGCCGCAGGCTTGCCGCCGTACTCGGCGCCGGAGCGCTCGCCGCGTCCCTGGTGGCCGGCACCGCCGCCGCACAGGACGCGCCCGCCGCCAAACCCGCGCCCGCCGCCCCGGCCGGCGCCACGACCGGCCACACCGGCCCCGTCCCCGGCGGCTTCGCGTCCTGGGCCGACCTGATGGCCCTGCAGAAGAAGCTCGACGCCGCCGCCGACCGCATCACCGCCACCCGCGCGGAGGGCTACGCCGGCATCGTCACCGCACCCGAGAACCGCGAACTGCGCCTGTACTGGAAGGGAACGCTGCCCGCTCCGGTACGGAGCCTGGTGGCCGACATCCGGCGCAGCGTGCCGGTACGGGTGCTGCCCGCCGCCCACACCGAACGCGCACTCCAGGCCGAGGCGGCCCGGCTCATCCGGCAGCCGGGCGTGCTCTCGGCCGCCCCGGACGCCGACGGCAGCGGCCTCACCGTGGCCACCGCAGGCACCGCGGCCGCGGACGGCCTGACCGCCTCGGTGCCCCTGCGCCGGACGGCCGAGCGCCCCGCACCCGTCTCGCGCGGCGCGGACACCTCGCCGTACTGGGGTGGCGCCCGCTGGAACGGCTGCTCCACCGGCTTCGCCGTGATCACCGGCACCGGCACCTCGGCCATGCTGTCCGCCGGGCACTGCGCCGACAACGGAGCGACCGCCCGCACCGGCGGCGGCATCACCATGGGCCCGGTCTCCGGCACCGACAAGACCCGCGACACGCTGCTGATCAACGCCACCTCCGCAGGCCGCATCTACGACGGCGGCGTCGGCACGGGCGAGTTCTCCAAGCCGGTGGCCGGAGCGCGCCGCAGCTACACCGGGGACTGGCTGTGCGACTCGGGCGCGTACTCGGGTGCCGTCTGCAACATCCAGGTCAAGGCCACCGGCCAGTGGATCAACATCGGCTACAGCGTGGGCCCGGTGGTCCGCGCCGAGCAGGTCGACCACGTCGCGCCGGTCGGCAACGGCGACAGCGGCGGCCCGGTCTTCGAACTCGACTGGCCCGACCACCCCGAGCGCGTCATCGCCAAGGGCACCAACACCGCCATAGACCTCAACACGCAGGCCGCCTGCCAGGGCGTCCCGGAGAGCACGAGCCGTCGCTGTGCCTGGCGCTTCTACTACGCCGACGTGATCGGCGCCCTCACCTCCTACGGGGCCCGCATCGCGACCGGCTGACCCGACCGCTCCTACGACGCGCGCGTCGCGACCGGCTGGCCCGACCGCCCACACCGGGCCGGTCCGGGCCCGGACACCCGGGCCCGGACCGGCCGGATCACGACATGTGGGCGGCGAAGGCCTCGTAGGCCGGCTCGCCGAAGAGCACGAAGCGGACCTCTGACACGGAGGTCGGGGTGGCGCGCACCGTCTCGACGGCGATGCGCGCGCCGTCGTCCATCGGCCAGCCGTAGACGCCCGTGGAGATCGCGGGGAAGGCGACGGTACGGGCGCCGAGCTCGTCCGCGACGTGCAGTGACTCGCGGTAGCAGGAGGCCAGCAGCGCGGAGCGGTCCTCCTCGCGCGACCAGACCGGGCCGACGGTGTGGATCACCCAGCGGGCCGGGAGCTTCCCGGCGGTGGTGGCCACGGCCCGGCCGGTGGGCAGACCCTTGCCGTAGCGGGACGCCCGTAGGTCGCGGCAGGCGGCGAGGATCTCGGGGCCGCCCCGGCGGTGGATCGCGCCGTCCACGCCCCTGCCCCCGAGCAGCGAGGAGTTCGCGGCGTTCACCACGGCGTCCACCTGCTGGTCGGTGATGTCGCCCCGCACCAGTGTCAGCTCGGTCATCGTCCCTCCCTCGGGTCCGCCCCTCAGGGTCTCCGCGCCTCGCGTGCACCCTGCTGCCCGAGCCTACCCGCCGGTCCGGGAGCCCGGCGGATTCCGTAGGCTGGAGACATGACCGAGCGAAAACCACCGGGTGTCAGCTTCGAGTCGTTCGTGGACAAGCAGATCCGCGAGGCCACGGAGCGTGGCGACTTCAGGGAACTGGCCGGCTTCGGCAAGCCCCTGGCCGACGACACGGCCCCCTACGACGAGCTGTGGTGGGTCAAGGGCAAGCTCCACCGCGAGGGCGTCTCCGTCCTCCCGCCCGCGCTGGCCCTGCGCAAGGAGGCCGAGGACGCCGCGGAGGAGGTCGCCGGGGCCAGAACCGAGGCCCGCGTCCGGCAGATCCTCACCGCCGTCAACGAGAAGATCGCCGCGGCGATCCGGATGCCGCCCCCGGGGCCGCCGCTGAACCTCCGCCCCTTCGACGTCGAGGCCATGGTCCGGGACTGGCGCGAGACGCACCCGAGCTGAGCCCCGCAGGGCCGGCGGCCAGCGGCCAGCGGCCAGCGGCCCGTGGCCCGTCGGCCCCGGGTCAGGTCTCCCGGGACGGCGCGTACTCCGCCGCGTCCAGACCGAACGTCCACGCCACGCCCTGCCGTGCGGTCAGGGTCTCCGGCGGCACGCGCAGCCAGTACGTGCGGCTCGTGCCGTCGGGCTCGGGCGTGGAGTTGACCACCTCCACCATCACCACGTCCTCGTCGTCCGGCAGCGGTATCCGCCACAGCACCCCCGTCCCGTCCCGGTGCACCGGCTCGGCTCCCGACTCCTCCAGGTACCGCTCGTAGCCGTAGTGCTCCAGCATCACGCGGCGCAGCTCCGCGTTCTCCTCCTCCCGGATCCGCTCGGGCGTCAGCGTGGCCAGGCCTGACAGCAGATCGGCCGGCACCGGCATCCCGCGCCACGCGTACAGGGCGAAGCCGTCCGGGAAGGCGAGGGCGGGTCCGTCGCCGCGGTCCAGGCGGCCGGCCTCGTCCCGGTGCAGCTCCACCGCGCGCTCGCACACCACGGCCAGCCGCTCGTACGGCCACCACCAGCCGGCGGCCGCGGCCACCGCCGCCACCCCCTCCAGCGGCGTACCGGCACCCGTGTCGTACGCGCTCAGCCAGGCCGCGTCGTGCTGGCCCAGGACGGCGTCCAGGAGCAGCAGCCGGATCTCCGCCTCCTCCCCGGCGTCCTCTGCCAACTCCTCGACCAGCCCGGTGCGGATGCGGTCCGCCAGCCGCTCGGTGTTCTCCCACAGGCGGGCTCCGGTCAGCGCCCACCGCCGGCTCCACCCCTGGGGCCCCAGCGCCCCGCTGAGCCGGGCGCGCTCGGCCGCCCAGGGCGCGCTGCGGACCTCGTCCCGTACGCTCCGCCCGCGCGCCTCCGTGCCCCAGGGGCCGTCCGGGTCGCCGAGCAGTCCCAGCGCGGCCCGCGGCGAGTCGGCCCACAGGATGCGGGCGGGCTCGGCGAGTCCGGCCGTCCGGTACGCGAGCCGCACCCCCGCCTCGGCGGCCGCCCGGTCCGCCGGCCCGGTCGCGGCCGCGACCGCCCGCCAGCCGTCCGCCGGCCCGTCACCCTCCGCGACCTGGCCCGCGGGCGCCCCGCGCCCCGGCCCGACTCCGGCCACGCCGTCCGCCCCGCCCCCGGCCACCGGTACTCCCGCCATCGCCTTCACCACGCCCAACCCCCTCGTTCCGTCCTGTGGATCCATCAGCCCGCAGCACCGCCCGTCACGTCAGTCCGCCACGATGCGGACCGCGCCCGGCACGTACTCCCGCTGCCGCACCACCCGGTACCAGCCCTTCGGCAGCGGGATCGCGGCGTGCTCCTCGTGCACCACGCGCCCGCCGTCCGGGAGATGGAGCAGCATCGGCCCGAACGGGCCCGGCTCCCGCACCAGTCGGCCCGGCCCGAGCACCGCGTGCGCGTGGCCGGTCACCTCGCCCAGCGCCAGTACCAGCCGCCCGCGCCCGTCCCTCGGCTCCTGCGGCGCGTCCACCGCGTGCGGCGGCACCGCCGCCTCCGCGAGCGGCACGATCAGCACGTCCCCCTGCCGGTACATACGTGTCCCCTTCCCGCACCACGCTCCGTGCGCCGCGCCGTTCACACAACGTAGGGCCGGGGTCTGACAACGCAGGGCGAACGCCGTCCGCGAGGCGGGGACGCCGCCGGAACCGCCCCTGCCGCGGCCGTTGTCAGCGCCGCTTGCTACAACTTGCAGGCACGTCGGACGAGGCGTCCGGGACCGAAGAGGAACGGCGGGGACCATGAGTTACGCGAGGCATCTGCGGGAGTCGTACGGACTGCCGGTGTTCGACTTCCCGGAAGCCGACGACCTGAAGGGCCTGGCCGCGCTGCCCGAGGCCGACGCCGTCGCCTGGCGGATCTCCTCCAACCCCTACGACGCCACCGAGAGCTGGCCCGCGGCCTTCGCCCGCTTCACCGCGGCCGTCGACACCACCAAGGTCAAGTCCCTCGTCGTCGGCGCCTGGGAGGAGGCGTACGACCGGGGCCCCGGCGACATCATCGAGGCGCTCCTCGCCGCCCGGGACCGGCTGCCCGCCCTGCGGGCGCTGTTCCTCGGGGACATGGAGTCCGAGGAGTGCGAGATCAGCTGGATCAACCAGGGCGACGTCGGCCCGCTGCTCGACGGGTTCCCCGAACTGGAGGAGTTCGGGGTCCGCGGCGGCAGTGGCCTCGTCATCCCGCCGTTCACCCACCAGCGGCTGCGCTCCCTCACCGTGCAGACCGGCGGCATGCCCGCCACCGCCGTCCGGAACGTCGCGGCGAGCAGCCTGCCCGCCCTGGAGCACCTCGACCTCTGGCTCGGCACCGACAACTACGGCGGGGACTGCGCCCTGACGGACGTGGAGCCCATCATGGCGGGCGACCGCCTGCCCGCCCTCCGGCACCTGGCCCTGCGCAACAGCGACATCCAGGACGAGATCGCCACGGCCATGGCCGCCGCGCCCGTGGTCGCGCGACTGGAGCACCTCGACCTCTCCATGGGCGTCCTCACGGACCAGGGCGGCACCGCCCTCCTCGGCGGCCAGCCCCTCACCCACCTCAGCTCCCTCGACCTCCACCACAACTACCTCAGCGACCCGCTGAAGCAGCGCTTCCGCGACACCCTGGCAGGCGCCGGCGTCCGGCTCGACCTCGACCGCGGCCACGCCGACGAGGACGAATGGGACGGCCGCGTCTGGCGGTTCGTCGCCGTGGGCGAATAGCCACCACGGCCGTGACACAGCACACGCCCCCGCGCTGGGCGGTCGTCGGCAACCCGGAGAACCGCCGCGTCGCCCTCTTCGGCCAGGCCCTGCACGACGCGGGGCTGCCCGCCCCCCGCGTCGTGCCCTGGACCGCCGTCCTGCGCGAGGGCGGCGCCGTCTTCGGGTCCGACGAACTCGTACGACTCGACTCGCCCGGGGAGAACCCCGAGGTCGACCGGGTCCTGCGCGGACTCGACGACCCCACCCGCGTGGAGGGCGGCGCCCGCTGGTACGCCGGGTTCACCGCGGCCGTAAGGTCCCTGACCGGCGGCGTGCGCCTCGACGACCCGGACGAACTGGCCGTCCTCTTCGACAAGAGGCTCTGCCACCGCGTCCTGGACACGGCGGAGGTGCCCGTACCCCGCTCACCGACCTCCGGCGGCCTGTTGCCCGTCCGCGGCTGGGACGACGTGCGCGCCCTCATGGACGCGCACGCCATGCCGCGCGTGTTCGTCAAGCTCGCGCACGGCTCCTCCGCTTCGGGCATCGTCGCGGTCGAGACGGCGGGACGCGGCCGGATCCGGGCCACCACCGCCGTCGAGACCACCGACGACGGGAAGCTCCACAACTCGCTGCGCGTGCGCCGCATCACCAGCGAACGCGAGACCGCCGCCCTCGTCGACGCCCTCGCCCCCGACGGGCTGCACGTCGAACGCTGGTGGCCCAAGGCCTCCCTGGGCGGCCGCACGGCGGACCTGCGCGTGGTCGTCGTGGCCGGCCGGGCCACCCACGCCGTGGTCCGCACCAGCCGGTCGCCCATGACCAACCTCCACCTCGGCGGACTGCGCGGCGACCTCGCCGCGGTGGTCGAGGCGGCCGGCCCCCGCTGGGCCGACGCCCTGCGCATCTGCGAGCGGGCCGCGGCCTGTTTCCCCCGCACGCTCTGCGTCGGCGTCGACCTGCTGCCGGCCGTCGGCTGGCGGCGGTTCGCCGTCGCCGAGGTCAACGCCTTCGGCGACCTGCTGCCCGGCCTCACCGGCCTGCCCGGCAGCGGGGCCGAGGGCCTCGACACCTACGCCGCCCAGGTCGCCGCCGCACTCCCGTACGCGCGCGAGCGCGCACCCCTGCACCACCACCCGAGGAACCACCGTGCACCAGCCTGAGCCCGCCCCCGAGGGGCCGGACATGAACGAGGTCGTCGGCCGCGACGACCTCCTCCTGCTCACCCTCGACACCCTCCGGTACGACGTGGCCGCCGAACTGGCCGCCGCCGGACGCATCCCGAACCTCGCCCGCCACCTGCCCGGCGGCGCCTGGGAACGGCGGCACGCCCCCGGAAGCTTCACCTACGCCTCCCACCAGGCGATGTTCGCCGGCTTCCTGCCCACCCCCGCCGCGCCCGGCCCGCACCCGAGGCTGTTCGCGGCGCGCTTCGCCGGCAGCGAGACCACCGCCGGACGCACCTGGGTGTTCGACACGCCCGATCTGGTCTCCGGCCTCACCGCGGCCGGCTACCGCACGGTGTGCGTCGGCGGAGTCGGCTTCTTCAACAAGCAGGGCGCGCTCGGGGACGTGCTCCCCGGCATGTTCCAGGAGAGCCACTGGGAGCCCGAGTTCGGCGTGGCGTCCCCCACCTCCTTCGAGGCCCAGGTCGCGCGGGCCGAGCGGATCGTCGGCTCGCTCCCCGACGAGCAGCGGCTGTTCCTCTTCCTCAACGTCTCCGCGCTGCACCAGCCCAACTGGTTCCACACGCCCGGCGCGACCCGCGAGGCTGGCGACAGCCGGGCCACCCACGCCGCCGCGCTGGAGTACGTCGACCGCCACATCGGCCGGCTCTTCGCCGCGATGGGCTCCCGCCGGCGCTGCTTCGCCATCGTCTGCTCCGACCACGGCACCACCTACGGCGACGACGGCTACACCGGACACCGGCTCGCCCACGAGGCCGTCTGGACCGTGCCGTACGCCCACTTCTTCCTGGAGCACTCCGCATGACGCCCACCGCGACCGAGACGCCCACCGCGACCGAGACGGCGGCCCGAACGGCAACCGGGACGGCGCCCGCGCCCGCGACCGGGGCGGCGGGAAGCGCCGCCGCCCCCGTCCGCCCGTACCAGAGCTACGTCTACGCCTACCCGCACAAGACCGCGTACCGCCCGCTCCCCGAGCGGCCCGCCCTGCGCGACCTCTGGCGCGGCGAGGACAAGCAGGCACTCTCCCTCTACCTGCACATACCGTTCTGCGAGGTCCGCTGCGGCTTCTGCAACCTCTTCACCCGCATCGGCGCCCCCGACGGACTCGCCGGCCGCTACCTCGACGCGCTCGACCGCCAGGCCGCCGCCGTGCGCGACGCCCTCGGCGACGCGGGCCCGGTGCGCTTCGCCAACGCCGCCTTCGGCGGCGGCACCCCGACCTTCCTCACCGCGGCCGAACTGTCCCGGCTCTGCGACATCGCGGAACACCGCATGGGCGCCGACCTGCGCGCCGTACCCCTCTCCGTCGAGACCTCGCCCGCCACCGCGACCGCCGACCGGCTCGCCGTCCTCGCCGACCGCGGCGCCACCCGCGTCAGCATCGGCGTACAGAGCTTCGTCGACGACGAGGCCCGGGCGGCGGTCCGGCCGCAGCGCCGCGCCGACGTCGAGGCCGCGCTCGGCCGGATCCGCGACGCCCGCGTCCCGGTCCTCAACGTCGACCTCATCTACGGCATCGACGGCCAGACCCCCGCCACCTGGCGCACCTCGCTCGACGCCGCCCTCGCCTGGCAGCCGGAGGAGCTGTACCTCTACCCCCTCTACGTCCGCCCGCTCACCGGCCTCGCCCGGCGCACCGCCCACACCGACCGCGCATGGGACGAACAGCGCCTGGCCCTCTACCGCCAGGGCCGCGACCACCTCCTCGCGCAGGGCTACGAGCAGGTGTCCATGCGGATGTTCCGCAGGCCCGGCGCCGCCCCGCAGGGACCCGACGACCACGCCTGCCAGACCGACGGCATGATCGGCCTCGGCTGCGGGGCACGCTCGTACACCTCGGCCCTCCACTACTCCTTCGACTACGCCGTCGACATGGGGGAGATCCGGGCCATCATCGACGACTACACGGCCACCACCGACTTCGGCCGCGCCGTCCACGGCCGGTACGTCGACGGCAGCGAGGCGCGCCGCCGCCACCTCCTCCAGTCCCTCCTCCAGGCCCGCGGCATGCCGCTCGCGGACTACCGAGACCGCTTCGGCACCGGGCCGCACGAGGACTTCCCGGCCGAACTGGCCGCCTTCGCGGCCCGCGGGTGGCTGGAGGAGACCACGGACCCGGCCGGCGGTTCCGGCCCGCTCCTGCGCCTGACGCCCGAGGGACTCGCCCACTCCGACGCCCTCGGCCCCGCGCTCTTCTCACCCGCCGTACGCGCCGCCATGGCCGCCTACGACCCGAAGTAGCCGCCGTGGACCTGACGATCCTCTACCGCGGCCCGCTCGCCTCCTGCGACTACGACTGCCCCTACTGCCCCTTCGCGAAGCGCCGGGACACCCCCGACCTACTGCGCGCCGACCGCGCCGCCCTGGAGCGCTTCACCGCCTGGGCGGCGGACCAGCGGGACGACCGGCTGTCGGTCCTCTTCACCCCGTGGGGCGAGGGCCTGGTCCGCTCCTGGTACCGCCGCGCCCTCGTCGAGCTGTCACACCAGCCGCACGTCGCGCGCGTCGCCATCCAGACCAACCTCAGCTGCCGCACCGACTGGCTCGCCGACGCCGACCCGGCCACCGTCGCCCTCTGGTGCACCTACCACCCGGGCCAGACGCCGTACGACCGCTTCCTGGCGAAGGTCCGCGACCTCGCCGACCGCGGCATCCGGCACAGCGTCGGCATCGTCGGCCTGCCCGAGAACCTGCCGGACGCCCGGCGGCTGCGCGCCGACCTCCCGTCCCACGTCTACCTCTGGGCCAACGCGGCCGAGGGCCACACCTACACCGACGCCGAGGCCGACGAGTGGACCGCCCTCGACCCGCTCTTCCCGTACAGCCGGCACCCCCACCGTTCGGCCGGACTGCCCTGCCGCACGGGCGAGTCGGTCCTCTCGGTGGACGGCGAGGGCACGGTCCGCCGCTGCCACTTCGTCCGCGCGGAACTCGGCAACCTCTACGACGGCTCGTACCGCGCCGCCCTCGCCCCCCGTCCCTGCCCCCTGGCCACCTGCGACTGCCACATCGGCTACGTCCACCTCGAAACCCTCCCCCTCTACGACGTCTTCGCCGGGGGCGTCCTCGAACGCGTCCCCGCCCCGGCCCACCACGGAGCCCCCGCGTTCGTCCCGTTGGCCCGGGTACGTCCCGCCGCGGATTGACGAACTCCGCTTCACGGGTGATATTTGCGCGGCCGAGCAACGGCTCGGGTCGCAACACCGGGGTGGGGAACATGCACGACACGAACGGACCGGCCACCGCGCCGCGCGCGGACGTTGACGAGGCCGTCGTGACCAGGACGGACGCGGCCGGCGAGAGCCGCAGGGCGCGGGCCCTGATCGCCTCCGGCCGCCACGCGGAGGCGCGCCGGACCGCCCGGGCGGCCCTCAAGACCCTTGGTCCCGCGCCGGAATTGGCGCTCGTCCTTGCGCTCGCACACGTCGCGGAGAACGACGACGACCACGACGACCGGGCGGAGGAGGTGTACCGCGACGCCCTCGCCGACTTCCCCGAGGACGTGGACCTGCTCGCCGGCTACGCCGAGCTGTGCCTGCTCACCATTCATGCCGACCGTCCCGCGCGCAGCGGCCGAGGGCCGGCCCTGGCGGCGCGGCTGTCGGAGCTCGCCCCCGGATCGGTGCAGGCCCGCCGCGTGGCCGCCGTCGCCGCCGCACCGCACCGTCTGCCCGCCCCCTTGTCGGTCCGCACCGTTCAGTGGCTCGACGTCCGCGACGCCCTCGCCGCCGGCGGCGACCCGCGCGCCGCGGCGGAGGGCGCCCGGGCCCGCGCCGCCCGCCTGCCGGACGACCGTCGGCGGGCGGTGCTCGCGGAGAGCCTCAGCGAGCTGGCCCGTCCCGGAGCGGCGTTCCTCGTGCCGCTCGCCCGCTCGCCCCACGGCGCGCTCCTCCTGCAGTCGGTGCTCTCCGCCCTGGTCCTCCTCGCCGCCGCCGGCTTCGGCCTGCCCGTCTGGGCAGCGGCCTGCGGCGTCCTGCTCACCTGGACACCACGGATCCTGCTGGACCGGCGCCTGCGCGCCGCCCGGCGCCGTGGTGGGGCGGCGGCCGCGGCGCACCCGAGCGCCACCGGTCCCGGGCTGCCCGACCTGCCGCCCCTCCCGCCCTCCCCGCGCGATGTCGTCCTGCGCGTGGCCGCAGGGGGTGTGGCGCTGGCCGTGCTGGCGGGCTCGGGCGCCTGGCAGTAGGGCGTACGCCGGGATCGGCCGACGGCGGCGGCCGGCGGCCCGCTCAGCGTCAGAGGACGTTCATCAGGATGATCGCCACGAGGTCCGCGAGGATGACGGCGACCACGCCCACCACCATGAACCACGCCTGGCGTGACTCGTCCATGCCGTCACCCGCCTCCCGGGTCAGCGCCGCCGGCCACCCGTGCGCCGGCAGACCGGCCGGCCGCGGACCGCTCGTACGCGCACCGGCCGGCCTTCTGCCATCGTCCCCCGGCCGGCCCTCGGCCACATCTCGGCGGCAGCCCTCCCACCGGCCCGTGCCCTACCAGGGCAGGTCGCGGACCTGCACGACGCACAGGACCACGAACAGGAGGCCGGCAGCCGACAGGCACAGGTTGCTCAGCGGGCCGTTGCGCCACTCCCGCGGGGTACGGGAGGAGTTCAGGAGCCACACCAGGGTCAGGGCGAGGAAGGGCATGAAGAGGGCGCCGATCACCCCGTACCCGATGACGAGGCCGAACGGCTGGTCCAGGAAGAGCAGACCCACCGGCGGGAAGGTCAGCCAGAGCAGGTAGGCCCGGAAGGGTGCCGACCGCTCCGGGCGCGTCCCCGGCCGTGCCAGGGAAGGCCGCAGCTTCGTGACGAAGTCGGCGAACATCAGGCTGACCCCGTGCCAGACGCCGATCAGCGAGGTGTACGAGGCGGCGAAGAAGCCGACCAGGAACAGCCGGGCCGTCGCGCTCCCGTACCGCTCCTCCAGCACTCGGCCCAGGTCGAGCAGACCCTTGTCGCCCCTGGCCAGGGCCACCCCCGACGAGTGCAGCAGTTCGGCCCCGACGAACAGCATGGCCACCACGAAGACGCCCGTGGTGAGGTACGCGATCCGGTTGTCGAGCCGCATCACCCGCATCCACGACGGCCCCTCCCACCCCTTGGCGTTGACCCAGTACCCGTACGCGGCGAGCGTGATCGTGCCGCCCACCCCGCCGATCAGGCCCAGCGTGTAGACCAGCGAGCCCTCGGGCAGAACGGGCACCAGTCCGGCGAACGCCTCGCCCAGTCGGGGCGTCACCCTGACCGCGAGGTACACGGTGACCACGAACATGACGCCGACCAGCGCCGCCATGACCTTCTCGAAGACGGCGTACCGGTTGAACCAGACGAAGACCGACCCCGCCAGGCCGCACAGCACGGCCCACACCTTCAGGTCCAGCACCCCGGGGAACAGCGCCGCCAGCGGCAGCGCGCTCGACGACATGGCCGCCGCCCCGTACACGAAGCCCCAGACCACCACGTAGCCGGCGAAGTAGACCGTGGTCCACGAACCGAGACTGCGCCATCCGTCGAAGAGGGTGCGGCCGGTGGCGAGGTGCCAGCGGCCCGCGGCCTCCGCCAGGGAGATCTTCACCAGGCAGCCGATCACCGCGGCCCACAGCAGCGTGTAGCCGAACCTGCTGCCGGCGATCAGCGTCGCGACCAGGTCCCCGGCACCGACCCCGGTGGCCGCGACCACGATGCCCGGCCCGACCGACCGCCAGCCCGCCCTGCGCGGCACCGCGTCCTGCCCGCCGGGGGCGCCGGTCCGGGTCGTGTCCGCCATGGGTGGCCGCCTTCCGCTCGCCCTGATGTGACCCGGGTCACCCAAGCCGGTCGGCGGCCGCCGCGCAAGAACGCCTCACCGGCCCCGCGGCCCCCGGCGGCCTCACCCGTGCTCGTCCCACCGGTTCCGGCCGCCTTCCGAGGGCCGGATCTGGCTCTGCGGCGCCGCCGGGTACGGCGCCTCCCGCGGCCGGTACGCCGGTGCGGGCCCGGGGTCGTACCCGAACCGCGGCGCCGCCTGCCGGCCGTACGCCTCGTCGAACCCGGGCTCGTGGGCGCCCTGGCCCTCGTACCCCTGCGCGTAACCGGCCGCCGGCGCGGCCTCGTACTCCGGCCCGTACCCGGTCGCCGGGGCGTCGTGGCCCTGTCCGTACCCGCTGGCCGGAGTGTCGTACGCCGGCACCGGCGCCGGGGTGGCCGCCTCCGCCGCCACCGCCACCGGCACCGCCACCGGCACCGGCACCGGCACCGGCACCGGCACCGAGAGGCTCCCGTACCGCTCCATCCGCTGCCACCGCAGCCGGGAGCCGGCGATCGCGGTGAACACCGACTGGATCACGACCAGGTACATCAGCTGGCGGTAGACGAACTGCTGGAGCGGCAGGCTCCACAGCGGGCCCGGCCGCTCGCCGTCCAGCCGGAACGCGTACAGCCCCATCAGCACCTGGAGCAGCAGGAACGCCGTCCACAGCCCCACGATGCGCACCGGGTCGAGGAAGACCAGCCCGTACACCGCGAAGACGTCCACGACCGGCGCGAGCAGCGGCAGCAGCACCTGGAACATCAGCAGGTACACCAGCCCGCGCCGCCCCAGCTTGCCCGCCTGCCCGCGCTGCACCAGCGCGCCGCGGTGCTTCCACATGGCCTGCAGGGTGCCGTAGCACCAGCGGTAGCGCTGCTTCCACAGCGCCCCGAGCGAGGCCGGCGCCTCCGTCCAGGCCTTGGCCCGCTCCTCGTACACGACCCGCCAGCCGTCCCGGCACAGCGCCATCGTGAGGTCGGTGTCCTCGGCCAGCGTGATCTCGCTGACCCCGCCCACCGCCAGCAGCGCGTCGCGCCGGAAGGCGCCCACGGCACCCGGCACGGTGGGCATGCACTCGGCCAGGTCGAACAGACGACGGTCGAGGTTGAAGCCCACCACGTACTCGATGTGCTGCCAGCGCCCCAGCAGACCGCCCCGGTTGACCACCTTGGCGTTGCCCGACACGGCACCCACCCGGGGGTCGGCGAAGGGCTGGACGATCATCCGCACCGCGTCGGGCTCGAACACGGTGTCGCCGTCGACCATCACCAGCAGGTCGCAGGAGGCGGCGGCGATGCCGGTGTTGAGGGCGGCCGGCTTGCCGGCGTTCTCCTGCCGGATGACGCGGACGCCGGGCAGTCGCAGCGCCTCGACGATGTCGGCCGTGCCGTCACTCGACCCGTCGTCGACCACGATGACCTCGACCGGGTGGTCGGAGGCCAGCAGAGAGCGGACGGCGGCCTCGATCCCCGCGCTCTCGTTGTACGCCGGGACGATCACGCTCACCGGTTCGGTGACCGGCGGACCCCAGGGCTTCCGGCGCATCCGCACGTGCCGCCGCGCGGCCACGAACACGGCGACCGCGCGGAGCGCGCTGATCGCACCGGCCGCCCACAGCAGCCAGGACAGCCCGTCCAGCACCCAGTCACTGGTGCGGAGCGCGGCGATCAGGGCGGAGCCCTGCCACGCGTGCGCGGTCGTGGCGGGCTGTTCCGTCCGGGGCAGGGACACGGCCTCGCCGACCGTGGTGAACCGCCACCCGGCCTTCTTCAGCCGGGGCACCAGCAGGTCGAGCGCGGCGACGGTCTGCGCCCGGTCCCCGCCCGCGTCGTGCAGCAGCACGATCTGCCCGGACCGGCCCGCCGGAGTCGAGTTCGCGACGATCCGGTCCACGCCCGGGCGCCGCCAGTCCTGGCTGTCGCGCGTGGTCAGCACCGTGAGGTAGCCCTCGCGCCCGGCCTGCGCGACGGCGTCCCAGTCGGCATCGGTGAGCGCCCGGTTCGTGGACGAGTACGGCGGCCGCAGCAGCGGCGTGGTGACCCCGGTGGCGCCGGCGACCACCAGCTGGCTCTGGCGCAGCTCGAACGTGCGCCGCCAGGGCGAGGCCGAGCCGAGGTCGGTGTGCGTGAAGCTGTGCAGGCCGATCTGGTGCCCCTCGGCGACGATCCGGCGGGCCAGCCCGGGGTTCTCGGCGACCCGGGTGCCGACGGTGAAGAAGGTGGCGTGCACCCCGTGGCGCCGCAGCACGTCGAGGACCTTCGGCGTCCAGACCGGGTCCGGGCCGTCGTCGAAGGTCAGGGAGACCGTGCGGGCCGCCGGGGCGGTGGTGCGGGCGGAGGACCCTTCGATCACCGGCCCGCCGGAGCCGACGGCGGCGGGCACGGAGGTGGCGGTCGCGGGCTCGCGGGGGGTCGCGTCGGGGGTGCGGTCGAAGAGGTGCTGGGTGTAGCCCTGGAGGAGCAGCGCCGCCGAGAGGGTCAGCACGAGGGTGGTCAGCAGCACCCAGTGCGTGCGCACGGGGACGTCGCGGACGGTGGTGTGCCGGCCGCGGGCCCGGCGACGGGAGGCGGTGGCCAAGGGGGAGTGCTTCCTGTTCTTGCCTGCTGCGGGGGAGGGGGAGCGGCGGGGGACTACGGCTTCGAGGTCGGCTTGCCGCCGCCCTGGCCGGGCGGGGTGGTGGCCCGGCCGCGCCCCTGGCCGGGCGGGGTCGGCTTGGCCGTGGGGCCGCCGGTGGCCCTGGTCGGCGCGGGCGCTGTCGTGGGCGCCGACGTGGGTGCCGGGCCACCGGTGCCGGCCGTGGCGCCCGGCCCGGGGGAGGGGACCGTCCCGCGGGTGTCGGCCGGGGTGGTGCGCGGGTCGTGGCCCGTCGGGTCCGCGCCGGTGGGAGCGGGGCTGCCGGCGCCGCCCGTCGGGTCGGCCGGCTCGGCGCTGCGCGGTGCCTGGGCGGAGGGCAGGAAAGGTGCCTCGATCGTGGGGCCGCCCAGGAGGGTGCTGACGAGCAGGGCGACGTACGCCAGTGCCGGCACCACCAGCAGGTAGCCCCACCGGCGCACCCGCCGCTGCCGGCGGCCCGAACTGTCCACGAAGACCGGACCGGCCTCGGGTATGCCCGCCGACGCCGGGTCGGGCACCGCCTCGTGCGCGCCCGCGTCGCCGAGGAGGAGTTCCATGGTGTCGTCGTCCTGGATGCCGGGGGGTCGGTGCATGCGGGGATGGCCTCTGGGAGTCGGGTGTGCGGGCGGGTCGTCTCATGCCCTACAGCGTTGGCGGGCCCCCAGGTGTCACTCCCGCCCCCGCGGGCGACGGGGGCACCGTGGCCGTGCCGATCCCGGGTCGCGCGACTCGGCCGGACATGTCCGAAAAGCGCCTGGAGCGCGCGTGCCGGATGCCGCCGCCCGCCTGCCGGCCCTCTCCGTGACGCGGACCAGGCCGCCCCGTACGCGAGCGTTGCCCGGTCGTGGCCGCGCCGAGGACGCGGACCACGCCGCCGCCCGCCGCGAGCCTCGCCGTCCTGCACGGTCCCCGCGCCCGGCTGCCGGCGGACGGCCGGGAAAGCCGAGGGCGTGGGGGGCGTACGGATGCGGGTACCCGGTCGGGGACGGGACCCGCATGGGGCCGTCCGGTGCGGACGCCGGCGGACGTGCCCGCCTGCGGGCCCGGCCGACGGCGTCCCTCCGCGGCCCGCAGGCGGCGGAGACCCTGTCAGTCGGGGACGCCGGCCCGGTCGAGGACGGCGGTCATCTCGTCCTCCGGGAGTGCGGGGTTGGCGCCCGCGCTGGAGGCCAGTTCGGGGACGTGCAGCACCTCGCGGAGCCGGGGCAGCGGGAGGCGCGGGTCCTCGGCCGCCGCCTGACGCGTCCAGACCGCCGGATCGTGGCTGAGGCGTTCGATCAGCTCGGGGGTGGCCGCGGGGTCACGGACGGCCAGCCGGCGGCGGTTCCCGTCCGGGTGGTCCGCGTACCGGGCGGCGAGGCCCTCGCGGGGGAAGCGCGGGTGAGTCTCGGCCATCCAGGCGGAGAACGTCCCGCCCAGTCGGGCGAACACCCGCATCAGGACTTCCTCCGGGGTGTCGGGGTGGTGGATGCCCAGGAGGTCCTCCACCAGGGGGTCCCCGCTGCGGGCCAGCACGTCCAGGAGGTCGGGCGGCAGGTGGGGGCTCTGGGCGGCGGTGCGGCGGAGCAGCGGGTGGGCGGAGGTCGCGGCGCGACGCAGCACGTCGGGATCGGCGAGCCCGTCTCGGACCCACCCCACGTCCCCCCGGTCGAAGTCCCCCACGGTGAACTCGATCGACATCCGCCGGGCCTCGCCCAGTTCGGGCCGGACGGAGACCGCGAGCCGGACCTGTTCGTCCGGGTCCACGGCCAGCAGTTCCACGAGGTCGGCGGGCAGGGACGGGTTCCCGGCCAGCGCCGCCGGGTGCGCCCGCTCGGCAACGCACCGTTCGGCGTCGGCGCGGTGGAGGAGTCCACGGCGCAGCGCCTCCTCGGCGGCCTCCGGATCGCCGAGGAGCTGGGCCGTGACGCGTGCGTCGCTCCGGCACTCCCGCAGCGCGGCGGCCCGCCGCACCCCGGGGTCGGGGTCGGCCGCCAGCGCGGACCGCTCGCCCGCCGTCAGCAACTCCCACGCGCCCACCGCGCGGAGGCGCGCCGCGGGATCGTGGTGGGCGGTCAGCGAGGCCGTGAACGCGGGCGTCAGCCAAGGGGAGTCCAGCAGGGCGGCCCGTACGGACGGCTCGGGGTCCCGGAGCAGCCGGGCGTACACGTCGTCCGGCAGCGGCAGCACCGTCGAACGCGGCACCCGCCGCTCGGGCCCGTACGCGAGAGCGGCCCGCACCACGGGGGAGGGGTCGTCCACGAGCCGCGCCCGCTGGTCGGGCCCGGCCCCGGTGCTCGTCGCGAACTCGACCCGGATCGCGGGATTGGGATGGCCCAGGAGGAGAAGGACGGCCTCCTCCGGGAGCCGGGGGCGCCGGAGCGCGTGCCCGAGGGCGAGGCCGTCGTGGCCGTCCAGCGACAGCAAGCGCAGCAGCAGCGCCGTCGGGAGCGCCGGATTCCAGGCGAGCCCGCTCAGCGCGGACGCATGAAACGCGGCCATGCGGTGTCTCCCCCGTGTGGTCCGGTGCCGGTCGCAGCCCATGATGCCGGGTCCGCCCGGCGTGGCCGGGGCCTGGACGCCCTCGCCGGGGAGCTCCGGTCGATTGCGGAGACGGACGACGACGGCCACCGGCACATCGAGCACTTCCCGGATCACCGCTACCTTGCCGCCGGGTCACTGCCCATGGTCGTGAACAGTCCTCATGGAGGCATGCCGGCCCGGTGAAGGGCCCGACGTCCCCCCTCGGCCGTCGTCGGCGCCCTCGCGCCTACGGTGTCGCGGCGCGGTCGCAGAGCGGGCGGTGAGCCTGGTCGGGGTCCGGCCTTGAGTGCCTGGTTCGGGGCGCTGCACAGGCCCGCCCCCGTGCCCACCGCGGGGGCGGAGGGCACGGGGGCGGGCGGAGGCGCGGTGGGCGGGGCTCAGCAGGTCCGGCCTGAGCCGGTGCGCCTGGCGGTCGGGTACAGGACCGCCGCGGCCAGTACGGCCGCGAGGCCCGCGGCCAGCACCGCCAGGGCGTCGGCCATGGGGACGGAGTCGCCCCAGGCCCCGGCGAGCGGCTCGAAGCCGGTCACCCTGCCCAGTACGTGCAGGCCGACGGCCGACACGGCGGCCAGGGCCGCTGCCCACCACGCGGCCGCCGTGTCCCGGAGGACCAGTACCACGGCACAGCCGAGGCACAGCGCTGCGACCGCCGCCGGCAGGAGCCGCCCGGAACCCGCCGACAGCAACGGCACGGGATCCGCGGGCAGGTGCAGCCCGGCGACCACGAGCAGCGCCAGGGCCACGGGCCAGCGCAGGACCAGCCGCAGCGCGGCGGACCTGCGGACCCGGGACCCCGCGTCCTCACCGGGAGCCTCGTCGTCGTCCCCGTGCCCGCTCGCGCCGCCGATGCGTACGGGAACGTGTCCGGGGTTCCGGGCGGCGGCAGTTCGGACGGGAGCCCGGCCCGTACCGCCCCTGGCCGCGTCACCGGTGGAACCGGCGCCGCCGTCCGCATCCCGTTCCGGGGGACCGGGATCGGGGACCGGGGGCGGTGCGGTGGTCCCGCGTACCGCGGGATCCTGGCCGGCGAGGACGCCCACCAGCTGGGCGACGTCCTCGACGGGCCGGGTGAGCGCGACCGCGCGCAGCGCGATCTCGGCCTCGGCTCCCTCCCGCGGGGGCTTCGCCAGCAGGTCGATCAGCTCGCCCACCTCGTGGACGGGGCGCGAGACGGCCGCGGTGCGGAGGGCCTCCGCCACGAGTTCGGGATAGCGCCCGCCCTGGTTGAGCAGGTCGAGAAGGGTGGCGACCTGGTCCAGCGGTCGGCCCGCGGCCGCCGTGTTCACCAGGGAGTGCAGCGGGTCCGCACTCACCTCGCCCGTGGCAGTGGGGTCGTCGGGAAGCCCGCGGCGGTCTGCCGGTGGTGCCGCGGGCGCGATTGTCTTGTTCATCGGAACTCCGTTCGCCGACGCGCGGGGTTTGCTCGACGCGCGTCGGTCGCTGTGCGCCATTGGATGCGCACGCAATGTCATTAGGTGCCATGTCCGCGTCGTACGCCATTCGGGCCAGGCAAACGGGGGGTGTGCGATGCCTTGCGGAGGCCTCGCGGGGGAGGTGCCCCGCGCCGCCTCCCGGCCGCGAACGCGACTTCCCCGCCACGTCGGTCGCCACGTCGGTCGCCACGTCGCGAGGCCGCACCGAGGCCGTGTCTTGCGGATCAGGGCGGATCGGCCCGGGCCCGAGGCGCGGTGCCAGACGCCGCGGGCCCGGGCTGATCCGAAAGACACGACCTGGCCCGCGCGAGTGCCGACGCGCGTTACGGCCCGTCGGCTGCGGGGGCATGCCCGAGGGCGACATCGCGCGTACGGCCGCACCGGCCGCGCGCGCCCGCCTGTCGCCAGGGCCGGAGCGCCACGGCGCCCGGGCGTGGGCCACGGCGCCCGGGACATCCCGCCGGCCGCGGCGTGCGCTGCCCGCGCTCTCCGCCTCGACCCGGCCCGCCAATTCGCCGGATCGCCGGCTCGCCGGTTGAGGGGCGTCCCCCGCTCGTCTGCGCCGAGAGCCCCGCTCAACCGCACGGCGCGTCGGCGGGTGACCCGCGAGCGCGCGGCTGCGCGTCATCGGCCGGGGCCGGTACCGACCACCCGGCGGGATGCAGTCCGTCCGCCCCCGTGCGCCTGCCCCGTGCGCTGCCATCGTGTTGCGCCTGCCTCCGGCCCCGCGGGACCCTCTGCCCCGCGCCGCTGCCTGCCCGCCGGCGGCCCGTGTACGGGGCAGGGGCCTGGCAGGGCCCCGCTGCCCGCCCGTCCTCCCGGCCCCTGCCGGCCTTCGGGGCGGCGATGCCCCGCTTCCCCGCGTCGCCCTGTCCCCCCGGGGCGTTCCGACGGAACCGCGCCGTGCGTCCGGCGCGTCCCGCTCTCCGTGCAGCGGTCCCGGATCCTCCGGTCGGTCGGCTCCCGCCCTCCCACCAGCCGGTTCGGCCTCACGCACGGTAACCCCGCGCTCCCCGCCGGTCGATGAGACCCCGCCAGGTGACGGGCCGCCATCGGCGTTGTCAGTGGCCCCCGCTACTGTCCCGCTCATACCGCAGCTCAGGGGGAGTTGGACCCCCTGGTTCCGGCTGCGCTGGAATCGGCAGGACTTACCGAGGGGGCACGAGCGATGGGCTGGCTGGCAGCGGGCGAAGGGTATGAAATCGCCCTGGTGGAGGGCCGGGTGGCGGCACGCGCTGTGACCGGCCGGGCCGCGGGACGGCAGTTGAAGACACTCCCCAAGGCCCTGCGCGACCACCCCGAGGTGGACCGGCTGCGCCGCCTCGCGGAGTGGCTGGACCGGCACGAGGCCGCGTGCGTGGCGCAGGTGGACGGCTGGATGGTCTCCTCCCTGCCGGTGCCCACGGCACTGATCGCCCGCGTCTGGCGCGACGAGGCCTGGCAGAGCGCGCTGCGGGACATCGCCGTCGTCGGCGAGGACCCGGAGGAGGTGGGCTTCCTGCGCGAGGCCACCGAGTCCGGCGAACTCAAGGTGGTCGACCTCGACGGCGAGACGGTGCGGCTGTCCCCGGCCACGGTGACGCTCCCGCACCCGGTCCTGCTGCCCGACCTGGCCGACGTACGCGAGTTCGCCGCCGAACTCGGCATCGTGCAGCGGGTCGAGCAGATTCACCGGGCGACGTGGACCAAGCCGGCGGAGCTCGCGGCGGAGACCACGGAGGTACGGGAGTTCGCCGGCGGCGCCTACCCCTCCCGGTTCCGCCTCGCGGCCCGCGCCACCGGGCTCGGCTACCGGGTCTCCGGCGGCTACGCCACCTGCACGGTCCGCGACGCCGGGCGCAGCCTCGAGGCGGCCGTCTGGATCGGCGAGCCGTACTGGGACGGGGACTCCGCCACCGGCGCCCTGACCTGGCAGGACGACAAGGGCCGGGCCGTGCCGCTGCGGGAGGTCGGGCCGGTGGCCTGGTCGGAGGGCATGCGGATGGCCGCGGCGCTGTACGCGGGACGCCGGATCGAGGAAGGCGCGGGCGCATGAGCGGCAGTCCCTCCACCACGACCGGCACCGGCGCCGCCGCGACCGGCACCGGCACCGGCACCGGCGCCGGCGCCGCCACTGCGACCGGCACCGCCACAACCGGCACTGCCGCCACCGGCACCACGACCGCAGGCACCGCCACCCCCGTCACCCCACCCACGACGAAGAAGAGCACGGACATGACCACCACCCACGGAAGCGCCGCCGCCCCGGCCCCGCGGCCCCCGCACGAGTCCGAACTGCTGCTCAAGGCCGGTGCGGTGCTGCCGCACGGCACCCCGGGGGCCGGCCCGGAGGCCGTGGACCTCACGGCCCGCGCGTACCGCCACCCCGCCCTCGCCGACGAGCGCGTCGTCGTACGCCTCGCCCCGGCCGAACTCGGCGCCGCCGAGGACCTCGCCACCGGCTTCCTCGGCCTCGTACCCGACGGCGAGCCCGCCCTGGTCGGCCTCGGCCGCCGGCAGGCCCTCGGCTTCCCCGAGTGGGTGCTCGTCCACCACCCCGAGGACGGCCACCACGCCCTCGCCCTCGTCCCCGAGATGGAGCGCGTGGCGCGGCGCGCCAAGACCAAGCCCAAGGCCGCCCTGGAGGACTGCCAGGAGCTGGCCGGCCGGCTCGCCGCAGCCGTCCCCCACTTCCTGCCGGTCTTCTACGAGGAGGCCGCGCGCGTCTTCCTGTCCGTGGAGAACCCCACCTTCGCGGCCCAGCTCTTCACCCGCGCCCGCAAGGCCGAGGCGACCCACGGACTGGCCGTCGACCAGGACCGCCTCGACGCCGTCTTCCTGGAGTTCGCCCTCGCCGGTGCCCTGCCGGTCCGCGTTCTCACCTCCTACGCCAAGGAGCTGGAGGCGCGGGTGGCCGCCCCCGAGGCGTACGAGCGCTTCCGCCGCCTGTGCGTACGCCGCACCGCCGGCGGCATGGCGCCCTCCGCCCAGGCCGCCCCCGCGCTGCGCCGGCTGGCCCGCGCCGCCGGACTCGACCCGGCCGCGGCCGAGCAGGAGTTCCTCGCCGAGCTGCTGCCGCTGCCGGCCACCCTGCGCGCCACCACCGCCTGGTGGAAGTCCCACAAGCCCGCGCTCATCGCGCTGGGACGCCGCGAGCCGGCCGTGCGCGGCACGCTGCTGACCCTGATGCCGCCGTGCGAGGGGTACGACGACGAGATGTCCCCCCTGTGGCTGGACATCCTGGAGGAGTCCGGCGCCACCGCCGGCCTCACGTCGGCCGACGTCACTCCGGAGGAGCGCTGCGCCGACGGCGCCGCCGGCTGGCTGGAGCGCTTCGCCAAGGCCCGCCACACCCAGTGGAGCAGGCGCCCCGGCCTGCCGCTCCTGCTCGACGTCGTCAACCGCGCCGCGGACCGGCTGCGGGCCGAACTCGACGGGCCGGACCGGGAGAAGGGGCTGGATGTCGGCGTCGGCGACGTCGACCTGATCGACCTTCTGCTCTCCCTCGGCCTCCCGGTCGCCGGCCCGGGCCCGCAGGCGGTGCTGAACCTCAACGGCTGGGCCGCCACCGCCGGCCGGCGCGACCTGCTGGCCCTCGCCGCCGACGAGCGGTTCCGGCCCGCGTTCGACCAGGCCGCGTACGCCTTCGGCGACGACGACTTCAGCCGGACCGCCATCCGCCGCCTGGCCGAGTCGCCCGGCGGCCGGCCGATGCTCGCCGCCTGGGTCCGGGAGGTGGCGCGGGACTCCGCCGCCACCGGCCTGCCGCTGCTCCCCGAGAAGACGGCCCGCCTCACCTGGCTCCCCGCCGAGGCGCTCGCCCTGGCCGAACCGGAGGTCGCCGCCGCGGCCGCCACCGACCTCGGCGCGCTGTTCGCCCGCACCCTGCGCGGCGGACTCTTCGAGGAACTCACCTGGCCCGCCTGGGAGGAGGCGCTCGCCGCACTCGACCCCAAGGGCAACCGCAACGACCTGACCGTGGTCTCCGCCTGGCCCCACCTCATCGTGGCCAACGACCGCCAGGTCCGCGTCATCGGTGCCGACTCCACCCTGCTCGTCCACGACCTGCGCATCCCCGGCGACAACCGCCGCTCCACCGGCTTCCAGTACGCCGACGGCGCGCTGCTCGTCTGCTGGCGCCCCTGGTACGGCGGGGGAGAGGCACAGGGCTACTGGCACACGGCACCCGACCGGATCTTCCCGCTGGACAACGGCAAGCAGTCCTGGCGCCTCGCCCTCCAGCAGATCGGCCTCCCGCTCCCGGACGGCGGCCTCGCCACCGGCGAGGGCGTCCTGCACCGCGGCGACACCCGGCTGCCCCTGGAACGCCCGGTGATCTCCGACGGCATCACCTACTGGGCCTGGCACGGCGAGGAGCGCCCGGCAGGCTGGTACGAGTTCGACCCCGCCGACGGCAGCCGGGGCCGGCACTCCCTCCCCGGGTTCCTCGCCGACGCCCTCCAGGGCCTGCCCGAGGGCAGCACCCTGTGCCAGAACACGAGCTGGCTGCGCCCCGCCCCGCACGTCGAGGGCTCGGTCGCGGGCGCCCCCGTGGACGGCCTCCTCGGCTGGCGCGCCGTCGCACTGCCCGGCGGCGGCTGGCAGGCCGGCGACACCGCCGGACGCACCGTGACCGTGCCCGAGGACGGCGAGTACCCGGTGGCCGCCGTCACCTTCCCCGGCGACGACCGCCCCCGCGCCCTGTCCCACCACTGGCAGTCCTTCCGCCTCACCGACCCGGACGGCGTCATCACCGCCTCCGGGGGCATGCGGCCGGGCACCGGCCACGGCGGCCACGGTCCCAAACTGCCGCCCGCCGACCACTGGTTCTGCCTGCGCCCCCGGGACCACGAGGGCTCCCTCGCCCTCCGCGGCATCGGTACGGACACCGCGTCCGCCCTCTTCGCCGCCGCCGCGAAAGCGGTCCCGGCCCCGGACACGTACACCCACCAGGGCACCGGCGTCACCCGCGCGACCGCGGAACTGACCGTCCTCGTCCGCACCGCGCTGCCCCAGGTCACCGACCCGGCCCTGGTCGAGGGCGTCGTCGCCCAGCTCGGCCAGGCCCTCGACCAGCGGGCCCTCCTGGGTGGCATCGCCCGTCGCCTGGCGGCCGGCACCGACGCCGAGCCGGGCTCCCGTGTCCCGGACGGCCCGAACGACGGAGTCCTGGCCCACGCGGTCTCCGGCCTCACCGGGAACACCCGCTACGGCTGGATGAACAACGACGGCCACGGCTGGTTCGAGGCACTCCGGGCCTTCTCCGACGCCCTCACGGACACCGCGGCCGCCGCGGTGCCCGGCCGGCTCCACTGCGATGTGCCCGGCCTGCCGTACGCCGGCCTGGCCTGGACCGAGTTCCTGGAGCACCCCGCCGCGCTCGCCTACCGGGCCGTCTCCGCGACGACCACGGACGAGCACCGCGAGGCCCTGCTCGCGCTGCTGGCCGAACTCGACGGCCTGGGCCTGGCCGCCGCGGCCACCGGACGGTGGCGCCGCGTCACGGTCGAGCTCACCCAGCGCGACCTGATCAAGGAGGACGGCTCCCACCACAACGTCCACCACCGCGGCGTACTGCCGCTCGGCGAGGGCGCCTTCCTCGCCAGCACCGAGCACTGCGTCTCCGTGCCCACCGGCTTCTCGCTCGGCATGCTCCAGCACGACCCCGCGGGCCGCTTCGAGCTGCCCGCCCCGTACACCGAGCGCGGCGCGTCCCCGCTCGGCGACGCGGGCCGCGAGGCCGACTGGCTGACCCGCTTCCTCAAGGAGGCCGCCGACCGCGGCCCCGCCCCCTGGCTGCCCGAGGCCGTCGAGGAGTTCGCCCGGCTCACCGGCGTCCCCGGCGTCCTGGCCGGCCTCGTGATCGCCGGCCTGCCCGGCGTCGACGCGTACGAGCGCGGCTTCCTCACCCCCGAACAGCGGACCCTCCTCGGCGTGAAGGTGGCCGACGCGGCCGTCGCCAAGGACGACCTCGGGGCGGTCACGGGCGCGGTGCGCCGGGCCGTCCTCGGCGCCCTGCTGCCCGAGGACCCGGCCCGCCTGTGGACGCACGGACCGGACACGGCCGCGGCGGCCGAGGTGTGGAACCGCCTGGTCGGCCGCCGAGTCCCCACCCCCCAGTGGCTGGTCACGGAGGCCCACCGGAGCGTGAAGGGCGCCTGGCCGGCCCTGCGTTCCCTGCCCGCGGTGCTCTCACCCGCCACGTCCGCCGCGCTCAGCACCGACGTGGCGTGGGAGGTCAAGGGCGACCGGGTGGCCCCCCGGGAGGGCGGCGCGGACGGGGGCTTCTCCGGCGAGGTCCTCACCGGCGCCGTCGCCATGCTGGCCTGGCTGGCCCACCGCCTGCCCGCGGGCGACCCGCTGCGCGCGCAGCTGCCGCCCGCCCTGACCGCGGTCCGGGACCGCCTCACCGCCCCCGACCTGATGCTCAGCCTGGGCCGGTACGTCGGCCTGGCGGAGTTCCGCAAGGCCGCCGGCGCCCCGACCCGTACCACCGAGCACTACGAGGAGTACGGCGCGGTCGTCATGGCCACCCACGACGGGCAGCCGATGCCGGCGCTGCGCCCGAGCCTGCTGGACTCCGCCGGCGGCTGCCCGTACCTGCCGCTGCTGCGCGGCACCGACCAGCAGCCCTTCCCGGCGGAGACGGCGCTGAGGCTGGCCGGCGACCTCCGCTTCGCGGCACTGCTGGCCGACCCGGGGGCGCCTGCGGCGGGCGGCACCGCGGCGGACGGCACCTGGTGGCCGCAGGACCCGACGCGTTCGGTGCCCGGCCTCGTTGCCGAGGCGGCGGCCGAATACGGGCTCGGCGAGGACGCCGCCGCCCTGTACCTGATGCTGCTGGCGATGCCCGACCCCACCGACCGGAACACGGCCCGCTGGACGGGCTGGAAGCCGGCCCGGCTGAAGGCCGCCCGCGCCGAACTGGCCGCCACCGACCTCGTCGTGGAGGCCGCCCGTACCCGCGCCGGGCGGAACCTCTTCCTCCCGGGCGGCTGGGCCGAGCTCGCCTCGCCGGTCGTGCCGGTCGAGGAGTGGAAGGCCCCGATGTACGAGCTCCTCGCCGGCGGCAGGGCGCACCTGGGCGTCCTGATGCCGACCGAGCCGGTCGCCGACCTGTACCGCAGGACCTGGGAGCGGGTCCGCTCCGGCGACGTGCCGCGCTTCGCGGAACTGAAGGTACGGCGGCGCGCCCGGCGCCGCTGAACCGGTGCCGCCGGCCCGCCCGCCGGGCCGGCGGCACCCGCCCGCCCGCCGGGCCGGCGGCACCCGGCCGCGCACCGGGCCGGCGGCACCCGCCCGCGCACCGGGGTCAGCCCCCCGATGCGCGGCGTACCCGCCCGGTGCGCGGCGAACACCCCGGTACGCGCCAGGCCCACCCCGGTACGCACCGGGGGGTTCGCCCACCCACCTCACCGACACACCGCACCCACCGAGAACAGGACTCCGCACACCATGACCGTCACCACCCAGCCCGGCCTCCCGGACCTGCCCGAACAGTCCGCGGCCGGACGCCCCGCCCGCCGGGGGAGCGCGACGCCGCCCGCCCGTCAGGTGCTGCCCGCCGAGGAGCGGTACGCGACCGAACTCGCCTTCCTCGCCGCCCAGGACACCGGCCCCCGCCCGCCCGGCTGGGCGCTGACCCCCCGGGCCGTGGTGACCTTCGTCTGCGGCAGCGGCGGCGAGGAGCTCGCCCTGCCCCGCCGCCGCGCGGGCCTCCCCGCGAAGCTGACCATCGCGCCCAAGTTCGTGGGCGAGCGGTCCCTCGTCGAACGCTGCGTCGTGACGCTCGCCGGCGAGCGCGGCCTGCTGCTCGTCGGCGACCCCGGCACCGCCAAGTCCATGCTCTCCGAGCTGCTGTCGGCCGCCGTCTGCGGTACCAGCGCCCTCACCGTCCAGGGCACCGCGGGCACCAACGAGGACGCCTTCCGGTACGGCTGGAACTATGCCCAGCTGCTCGCCCAGGGGCCCACCCCGGACGCCCTCGTCGACTCTCCGGTGCTGACGGCCATGCGGACCGGCCGGGTGGCCCGCATCGAGGAGATCACCCGCTGCCTGCCCGAGGTGCAGGACGCGCTGGTGTCGATCCTGTCCGAGCGCCGGGTCACGGTGCCCGAACTGACCGCGACCGAGGACGCGGTGGTCAGCGCGGCCCCCGGCTTCACGGTCATCGCCACCGCCAACCTGCGCGACCGCGGTGTGTCCGAGATGTCCGCGGCCCTCAAGCGCCGGTTCAACTTCGAGACGGTGCAGCCCATCGCGGACGCAGACGCCGAGGCGGCCCTGATCCGCCGCCAGGCCGTCGCCGCCGTCGAGCGCGCCGGTGCCGGGTTCGGCGTCGACGACGCGGTACTGGACGCCCTGGTGACCGTGTTCCGCGACCTGCGGACCGGTCGCTCCGCGGAGGGCTGGGACGTGGAGCGTCCCGGCACCGTGATGTCCACCGCCGAAGCGGTCCAGGTCGCTGCCTCGCTCGGCGTCGCCGCGGCCTACCTGCCGGGCGGTGACGTCCTCGACCTGCTGCCGGGACACCTGCTGGGCGTGGTCCGCAAGGACGACCCCGCGGACCACGAGCGGATGCTCGGCTACTGGGACGGCCCGGTCCGCCGCCGGGCCGAGGACGGCTCCGCGATGTGGCGCCGCCTCTGGGACCTCCGGGGGAACCTGCGGTGACGACCTCCGGTACGACGCACGATCCCCACGCGGCCGTGGAGGCCCTGGCCGGCTCCCGGCAGCCCTTTCTGCTCGGGGTGCGGCACCACAGCCCGGCCCTGGCCGCGATGACCCCGGCCCTGCTGGACGCCTCCGGCGCCGAGGTGGTCTGCGTCGAGCTCCCCGCGGACTTCCAGGACTGGCTCCCGCACCTGGCCGCCCCCGAGACCGTCGCGCCGGTGGCCCTGGCGGGCGTGGGCACGGACGGCCGCCTGGCCTTCTACCCCTTCGCGGACTTCTCCCCGGAACTGGCCGCGATCCGCTGGGCCCGCGAGCGCGGGGCACAGGTCCTGTGCTGCGACCTGCCGCTGGCGGACGAGGGCTGGACGGCCTCCCGGCCGGACCTCCCGCTCCCTGTCCCCTCGGTCACCACCCCCGAGGGGAAGGCACCCGGCAGCCCTGCCGGGCCGATCGGGGAGGCCCCCGACCCCGACGCGGCCTCCGGCGTGGAAGCACCGAGCCTCTCCCCATCCGCGGCGGACGCGGACGGTGGCGGCGAGCCCGGATACGTGCCGGTGCCCCCTGCGGTCACCGCCGGGCGGTCCTTCGCGGATGCGCTCGCCGCGGCCGGCACCGGCCGGGAGGGCGAGGACATGTGGGACCGCGCCGTCGAGGTCCTGGCACCCGGCTGCACGCCCGAGGCCGTCCGGCGCGCCGCGCTGGGCGTCGGCTGGGCCCTGCGCCAGGACGCCGAGGCGGGCGGCGGAGTCCCCGCCACCGACCTCGCCCGCGAGGCGCACATGCGCCGCGTGATCGGCGACGCCGCCGCCTCGGGCCGCAAGGTCGCGGCCGTGATCGGCGCCTTCCACGCCCCGGCGCTCCAGATGCCGGCCACCCCCGGGGGACCCGGGATCCCTTCCCGGACGACCACGCCCGGCACCGCGAACGTCCCGGCCGGCGCGTCCGGTACCGCGAACGTCCCGGCCACGGCCTCCGGTACCGCGAACGTCCCGGCCACGGCCTCCGGTACCGCGAACGTCCCGGCCACGGCCTCCGGTACGCCTCGGGGCACCATGAGCCGGCCGGCCGCCGACACGGTCCCCGGCACCGCGCAGGGCTCCGCCGACGGTGCCGACACGCCGGCCGGCTCCGCCGGTGCCTCCGGCGAGGCCGAGGTCGCCGAGGGTCTGCCTGCTGCCGCAGGCTCGTCCGAAGCGGTGGACGGCTCCGTCAACGTGCCGGACATGCCGAACGGCCCCGCCGGCGCGCGTCCGGTGCCCGGTTCGGGTGGGGGCGAGGGGTTGGTCACCTCGCTCGTTCCGTATTCGTTCGATCTGCTCGACTCCCGGTCCGGGTATCCCGCCGGGATCCGGGATCCGCGGTGGCAGCAGGCCGTGCTGCGGGCCGGGGGCGAGCCCGGGCGGGTGGACGAGGAGGCGGCGCGGGCCGTCACCGACGTGTGCCGGGAACTGCGGGCCGCCGGACACACCGCCGGTACCGGGGAGGCCGCGGAGACGCTCCGGCTGGCCGGGGACCTCGCGCGGCTGCGCGGAATCCCGGCGCCGGGGCGCGGCGAGCTGCTGGAGGCCGTCACCTCCGTACTGGGACAGGGCGAACTGCTCGGCCGGGGTCGCGCGCTGGCCCGTGCCCTGGAGGCCGCACTCGTCGGCACCGCACGCGGGCGCCTCGCCCCCGGCACCCCCCGCTCCGGCCTCGCGCCCTCCGTGGAGCAGGAGCTGGCCGCGCTGCGGCTGCCCTGCCCCGACGACCCGGGTGCCCGCGAGGTCCGCCTGGAGCCGCTGCGCTCACCGCTCGACCACCGCCGCGAGGTCCTGCTCCAGCGCCTGCTGGTCTGCGGCGCCTCGTACGGCGAACCCCTCAAGGTCGCCGGCACGGGCGACGCGGCCGCGCTCGGCACCAAGTGGCGGCTGCGCTGGACGCCTTCCGTCCCCGCCCGCCTCGACCTGGCCGGGGTGCGCGGTGTCACCGTGGCCCAGGCCGCAGCCGGCACGCTCCGGGCGACCGCCCGCCGCGAGGCCGCCGACGGCGGGCCGACCTGCGCCCAGATCCTGACGGGACTGGCCGCGGCCGCCCGCTGCGACCTGCCCGAACTGGTCGACGCACGGCTCGCGGAGGCCGCCGCGACCCTGCCCGCGTCGGCGACCCTGCCCGAACTCCTGGAGGCCCTCGACCTGCTGGACGCCCTGCACCGCGGCCACCTGCCCGGCACCAGCGAGGCCGGCCGTGCCGAGGCCGCCAGGCTCGCGGCGGAACTCCTCGAGGCGGCCGTCCGCACCCTCCCCGGCCTCGCCGGCAGCGAGGAGCCCGCAGATGCCGCCGCGCTCGTGGCCCTGGCCGACCGGGCCGCCGCGCACCACCTCGGCCTGCGCCTGGACCAGTCCCTGGCCGGCCTCGCCGGCACCGGGGCCCCGCTGATGCAGGGCGCTGCCCTGGCCGTTCGGGCCCTGCTCCAGCTCGACCCGACGGAGGACCTGGGCGACCGGGCCGCCGGCTGGATCGACACCGCCACGGACACCTCCGGACGCCGTCGGCTCACCCGCCGGCTGACCGGCCTCCTCACCGCCGCCGGGCCCCTGCTCCAGGCGTCCGCCGCCGCCCTCGACCCCCTGCTGGACCGCATCGAGAGCCTGGACGACCAGGGGTTCCTGGACCGGCTGCCCGCCCTGCGCGGCGGGTTCGACGCCCTGGCGCCGGCCGCGCGCGGTCGGCTCCTCGACACCGTCACCGGACGGCTCGGCGACCGCATCGACCTCACCCTGGAGGCCGCGCCCGCGCTGCTCGCCCTGTGGGCGGCGGCCGACGCGGCCGGCGCCGCGGCACTCAAGGCCTTGCCTGTGCCGCAGGATCCGGGCAGTGGGGTACCGGTACCGGGTGCTGAGGGTGCTGAGGGTGCTGAGGGTGCTGAGGGTGCACCGGGTGCGGGCGGTGCCAGTTTGGTTTCTGGTGCGGGTGATGCCGGTTTGGTTGCCGGTGCGGGCGGTGCGGGTTTGGTTGCCGGTGCGGGCGAGCCGGAGTTGGTCCCGGTACCCGCCGGGGTCGGTGTGGCCGGGGCCGAGGTGCCCGCCGGGGCCACCGGACCTCGGCGGTCCGAGCCGCACCGCATCGCCACCGCCGACCGGTGGCGGCTGCTGCTCGGACGGGAGCACGACCGTCTTCCCGACGGTGCCCGTCGCCACGCCCGTGCCCTCGACGAGCTGTACGGCACGGGCCGTGGCGAAGGCGCCGCCGATCTGGACCGGGGCGGCGTGCCGGGTGCCGGCGGCGGCCAGGAGGCGTCGTTCCCCACCGCCCGCGAATGGGCGGGTGAACTGGAGGCCCTGTTCGGTGCCGACATCCGCGAGGAGGTGCTCGCCGCGGCGGCCGACGCGGGCCGCACCGACGTGCTGACGCAGCTCGACCCGGCCTCCGTACGCCCCTCCGTCGAGCTGCTCACCTCGGTTCTGTCTCTGGCCGGCGGCCTGCCGGAGCACCAACTGGCCCGGCTGCGCCCGCTGGTGAAGCGACTGGTCGAGGAACTCACCCGCGAGCTGGCCACCCGTACCCGGCCGGCCCTCTCCGGGCTGACCACCCCGCGCCCGACCCGCCGTCCCGGCGGCCGCCTCGACCTCGCCCGCACCCTGCGCGCCAACCTCGCGCACGCCCGGCGGGCGGAGGACGGCCGGGTGAGCATCGTGCCCGAACGCCCGGTCTTCAGCACCCGGGTGCGCAAGGAGGCCGACTGGCGGCTGATCCTGGTGGTCGACGTGTCCGGTTCCATGGAGGCGTCCGTGGTCTGGTCCGCGCTGACCGCCGCCGTGCTGGCCGGAGTGCCCGCGCTGTCCACCCACTTCCTCGCGTTCTCCACCGACGTCGTGGACCTCACCGACCGGGTGGACGACCCGCTGTCCCTGCTGCTGGAAGTGTCCGTCGGCGGTGGCACGCACATCGCGGCCGGCCTCGCGCACGCCCGTTCGCTGATCACCGTCCCGAGCCGCACCCTCGTCGTCGTGGTCAGCGACTTCGAGGAGGGCCTGCCCGTCGGCGGCCTGCTGGGCGAGGTACGGGCCCTGGCCGCGTCGGGCGCCCACCTGCTCGGCTGCGCGGCCCTCGACGACGCGGGCACCCCCCGCTACTCGGTGCCCGTGGCCCGTCAGCTCGTCGCCGCCGGCATGCCGGTGGCCGCACTCAGTCCGCTCGCCCTCGCCCGCTGGGTGGGCGACCGCCTCCGTGGAGATGCCCGTTGAACCCCGAACCGCCCGCTGTCTTTTCGCCGGTGGAGCCGACCGTCCTTCCGGAAGTGGTGTCTGCCGGTCTTCCGGCTGGGGCTTCTGCCGGCCTTCCGGCTGGGGCGTCCGCCGGTTTTCCGGCTGGGGCGTCCGTCGGCCTTCCGCCGGTGGCTCCCGTCGTGCTGGCCGAGGCCGTCGAGGGCCTCACCGCCCGGTTGCGGAAGAAGCTGGACGCTGCCATCGCCGAGTGCGCCGGGGCCGCGGTGGCCGGTCCGGACGGTACGGTCACGGTCTGCTTCGGCGAGGACACCGTGGTCACCCTTCGACCTGGCGACGCCGGGGTGATCGCCACCGCCGGGCAGGCGGTGTGCGGTTGCCTGCTCGCGCCGCGCTGTCTGCACCGTACTGCCGTGCTCGGTGCCGCCCCGATCGCGGATGATGTTGATGATGCGGGGCTTGAGGCCGGGGCCGGGGCCGGGGCCGGGGCCGGGTCCGAGTCCGGGTCCGAGGCGGGGGAAGGGGGCGAGTCCGAGGGAGGGGCAGGGGTCGGGGCCGGGTCCGGGGCAGGCGTAGGGGTACGGGCAGGGACCGAGGCCTGCGTTGAGGCGGCGGCGGGAGTTCCGTCGGCCCGCGTGCCGGGCCGGGGAGAGGCCCCGACGGCCGGGTCGGTTACGTCCCGGCCATCGGTACCCGGTGACCCCGGCCCCGCGGATCAGGTGCCGGGGGCCCCCGAGCCCCTCACCGACGGCCAGGTCACCGCCGCCGGAGCCCTCTGGGAGGCGGCCGCCACCGCGCTGGCCGCCGGCGTCCCGGCCTCCGGGGCCGTGGTCCAGGCGGAACTGCTCCGTGCCGCGCACAGCGCACGGGTCGCGGGACTGCCCCGTGCCGAGGCGGCCGCTCTGCGCCTGGTACGCGGCCTGCGCGCCGCCCGCGACGGCGGCGCCACACAGCCGCTGGCCGCCCTCACCGCCGCCTACCGCGAACTCCTGCTGGTCAGTGCTGTGCTGGCTGCCGGCACCCCCGACCCCGCACTCGTCGGCACCGGACGGCGCGCGTACCGGCCGGGCGGCAGTGTGCGCGTACACGGCCTGTGCCGCGAACCCGTGCTGTCCGCCACGGGGTACGGCGGCGTGGTCACCCACCTGCTCACGCCCGACGGTGCCCGTCTGTCCGTCTCCGACGTGAAGCCGGGCGGCCTCGCCCGTGCCAGGGGCGCGGGCTCCGCGTCCGTGGCCATCGGAGGCGCGGTGCTCGACCACGCCGGACTGGCCCGCGGGGGGCTGCTGGTCGTCGGCGCCACCGTCTCCGCCGACGGCCGCCTCGGCGCCGGCCGCGGGGTCAAGGCCACTCCGCTGCCCGGCCTCGCGTGGACCGACCAGCCCATCGCCGCACTGTTCTCCCGGCCCGCCGCTGAGGTCGTCGCCGACCGGCAGGCCGTCGCCGACCGGCAGGCCGACGGGTCCGGGTACGAGGGCCGGTCGGAGCTGCTCGGCTGTGACGTGGAGGTCGTGGGGGCGTACGCCGACCACCTCCTGGTCCGCGAACTGTCGCCGGACGGCACCGTACGCGACGGCGCACCGCTGCTGCGCCTGCTGCCGGCCCACCCGCACCCCGACCTCCCGTTCGTGGCCAATCTCCGCCGCCTCGCCGGCTGCCCCGGGCTACGGATCCGGGTCCTGGGCCGCCCCGACCTCGACCGGGCCGCCACCCTGCGTCCCGTTGCCGTCGGACCGGTCCCCGGGGCGGAGCTCACCCTGCGGCTCCCCGATGCCTGGCTCGGGCGGGCCGACCTGGGCTACGACCTGCTCCAGGGCGAGCACCTCCCCGCGGGCGCGCCCGGCTCCGTGCCCCTGGCCGTCGATCCCGGGGCCGACCTGCTCGCCGACTCCCCGCTGTGGCGGGTGCGGCGGCTGCTGGAGTCCGGTGTGTCGGGCGGACGCCGTGCGGTGGCCGAGGCAGCCCGCGGCGGCGAACCGGTCAGCCGGCCCGACCTGCTCCGCCGGGCCGGTTTCGGTACGGCGGCCGAGCTCGCCGGCACCCTGGCTGCCGAGGCGGACCGCCGTACCCGGGACGCCTTCGGGCGCCTCACGGACAGCTCGGCCGACCGGTACGCGCGGGCTTGGCTTGCCTCGGCGGTTCACCTTTCGGCGGCGGAGCGGTCCTTGATTGCGGCTTCGTGGTCGTGAGGGGGTGAGTGAGGGGGAGGCGGTGACTGCTCGGGTGCTCGGGTGCTCAGGTGCTCGGGTGCTCGTCAGGTTGGCTTCAGGGGGGTGGGGAGGTCGGTGTTTGGGGTGCCGTTCTGTTCCGCTGGGCCGCCGACCCTCGCTTCGGGGGTGGGTCGTGTGGTGTGTGGGTCCCCTCGGTGCTTGACGCGTCGTGGCCTGCAGGCCTCCCTCAGCTACCGCTGGGAGGTACCCCCAGCGGCAGGCCCACCCCGGGGGCAAGGGGGCTCGCCCCTGGCCTTCGGCCACCCCAGGCCCGGGCCTGCCTCCGGACCGGCCTGCCACGACGCCTCAAGCACCTCCCCCGCACACCACACGGCCCACCAGGGCAGCCAAGGCGAGTGACGCGGAGTGTTCGTCCGGGTGCAGGGGCATGCGCCCGGCGTCGACGGGCAGGCGCAGGGTGCGTTGTCGTGCGCCGCTCATGTCCGCGAGCTGGAGTTGAGACCATGACCAGCACCACCGACCGAGGCACCGCCGGTACGAGGGGATCCGCGTCCGGTACGCCGGGCAGACCGCGAGCCGCGCTGTTCGACCTGGACGGCACCCTCGTCGACACCAACTACTTGCACACCCTGACCTGGTGGCAGGCCTTGCACCAGCACGGCCACGAGGTTCCGATGGCCGAGATCCACCGGGCCGTCGGCATGGGGGGCGACAAGCTCCTCGACCACCTTCTCGGTGCCCGGCACGACCACCGTCAGGACCAGGCGCTCGACGACGCCCATCATGCTCTGTACGCCACCTGGTTCGATGCGCTGCCCGTGCTTGAGGGGGCATCCGACCTGCTGCGCGCCGTGGCCGCCCGGGGAATGCGGATCGTCCTCGCGAGTTCTGCGTCGGCGGACGAGGTGGCGGCCATCAGGAAGGCGCTCGGCGTCGACGACGTGGTGCACGCTGCCACTTCCGCCGACGATGTGGACGCCACCAAGCCGGCTCCTGATCTGGTGGAACGGGCGTTGGAGCTGGCCGGCGCGGCGCCTGAGGAGGCTGTGTTCGTCGGTGACACGGTCTGGGACGTGAAGGCCGCGGCCCGTGCCGGCGTGCCCTGTATCGGTCTCCTCACCGGCGGTGTGTCGGATGCGGAGCTGACGGCGGCGGGGCCGGTCACCGTGTACCGGGGTCCTGGGGAACTGCTGCGGGGGCTCGATTCGAGTCCGTTCGCCGTTTCCCGAGCTGCGTCCGCTTAGGGCCGATAGGGGGCAAAAGGGCGGTATAGGTACGAATCTCGTTGAATGGGGAGGCGGTGCGTCCTAGGGTCCACAGCGATCCCGGGGCCGACCGGCGGCCCGGCGAGACCGGAGGCTGTCATGAACCGCCGCACATCCCTGACGGTGGCAACGGCCGTCGTCCTGCTGGCCCTCGCCGTGCCCGGCTCGGCTGTCGGAGCCGAGGAGAACCTCTGCTTCGGACGGGCGGCCACCCTGACGGGGTCGGGGACGATCACCGGTACCGCGGGTGACGACGTGATCATCGGATCTGCCGGTGCGGACATCGTGGACGGCGGCGCCGGAAACGACCTGATCTGCGGACTCGGCGGCGACGACAGCCTCGCCGGCGGCCTCGGCAACGACCAGGTCGACGGCGGCGAGGGCGGCGACCTGGTACGCGGCGACCTGATCTCCACCCGGACCCCGGTGGAGGGCGGCGGGAACGACATCGTCTTCGGCGGGCCGGGCAACGACCGGGTCGGCGGCGACAGCATCGCGTTCGGAGCGAGTGCCTCCGGCGGTGGGAACGACATCGTGTACGGCGGCGACGGCGACGACCACATGGTCGGCGACAGCAGGGGCGGCATCGACGCCTCCGGTGGCGGCAACGACATCCTCGACGGGGGTGCCGGGGACGACCAGATGACCGGCGACTCCTCGGCAGAGTCCCGTGCCACGGGCAGCGGGAACGACGTGCTGGTGGGCGGCCCCGGCAAGGACGACCTCATCGGGGACAGCAATTCCGGGCGCGTCGCGCACGGGCGCGACGAGCCGAACACCGGCACCCCCGCCCCGCGCCCGCCGCGCCCGGCGCCCGCTCCGGGTGCGGCCACGCCCGCCCCGGCCGCCACGCCCGGAGAGGCGGTCCCTGCCGCCGCCGAGGGCGGCAATGACGTACTCGACGGCGGTGCGGACGCCGCCGACACCTGCGACGGCAAGGACGGCGCCGACATCGCCCTCGCCTGCGAGACGGCCACCAACATCCCGTAAAGAACGTGGCGCCCATGGGCTCGGCTTCACGCGACCCTCGGATGACTCCGGTGCGTCCGCCGGGTGGATCCGCACCGCCGGCGGGAAGCCGGCCTGGGTGACGACCTCCACGCTGCCGTCCGCCACCGGCCGGTCCGCCGGGCGCCGGGCCCTGGTCGCGGGCGGCTCGGGCAACTTCGTCGAGTGGTACGAGTTCGGCGTCCACCTCTGATCTTGGCCAGTGCTCCGCCCTTTAGGGCAAGGCCGTGAAGTTAGGGGTGTTTGCGCTGGTGGGGCGGTGGCTTTGGTGATGGCCTGACGCAGGAAGCGGAGCCCCGGTAGAACTGACAGTCGACCAAGACATGTCGTTCACACAGACCGGAGGCTCCGCTGTCGGGCCAGTGTGTCATCAGCCGCGAGATCGCGGTAGCCGCAGGCGTGTTCGCGCCCGGCCATCTGGGCGGGCTGACGCAGATCGTGCCGTTCGAGATGGTCGACGCGGTGCTTGCCGAGACCGGAGCGGCCCAGCAACGGCTGCGAAAGCTCCCGGCCAGGGTGGTGGTCTACCTCCTGCTGGCCGCCGCGCTGTTCGAGGAATGCGGCTATACGGCCGTGTGGTCCAAGCTCACCGCCGCGCTGGACGCTCTGCCGATACCGAAGGTCACCGCGACGGCCTTATGGCATGCCCGTGCCCGCCTCGGTGTCCGCCCGCTGCGGGCCCTGTTCGACCTCCTGCGCGGGCCGGCGTCCGCGATCCGCACCACCGGGGCCCGCTTCAGCGGCCTGCTCGTCGTCGCGGCCTTGCCCTTTAGGGCAAGGCCGTGAAGTTAAGGGCTGATCGGTCCTGGCAAGAGGATGTTGACGCTGAGGGTGGCTTTGTAGGTGCGGCGGTCGACGCGGAGGCTTTTGTAGGCGTAGCGGGACAGGGGGCGTTTGACGGCGCGGGGGCTGACGCGCAGGCGGCGGGCGGGCATGGGCTGGTCGAGAACGGCCCGGCCGATGGCGCCGACGAGGTCGATCACTGTGTCGGCGATTACGCCTGCGGCCTGTATGACCTGGTCACGGGCGGTCTGGAGGGCGATGCTGAAGCTGGCCCGGTCAGGGTCGATGCGGGCGGTGCCGGTGGCGTCGGTGAGGGCGATTCTGATCACTTGGTAGGCGGTCAGCAGGGCGTAGACCTCCTGCGCGATGCCCGGCAGCGTGCGGGCCCGCAGCACACGTCGGCCGAGCATGGTCTTCTTCAGCGCGTAGTAGGCCGATTCCACCTCCCACCTCTCGTGGTAGAGCTTGACCAGCTCGGAGGCTGGATGAGCGCGGGTATCGAGCAGGGTGGTCGCCAGGCGGTAGACGCCCGTGTGGGCTCCGGCCGTGGTGGCGATGGTGATCTCGCACTCGATGACGCGGACATCCACCGGGCCGATCCTCGACAGGAACGAGCCGTCTGGCAGGCGGCGCAGGACGGGCGGCTTGCGGAGGGCGGAGAGCCGGGCCAGGAAGGCTGCTCCGGTGTCGGTGACCGCCTGGAGGAAGGTGTTGGTGGCGAAGCCGCGGTCCAGCAGGACGATCATGCCGGGGTGCAGGGAGCGTGCCAGACGTTGTCCGTAGGTGGTCTCACCCTGGGTGCGGGGGCCGAAGGCGGCGTCGATGACGGCGCGGGTGCCGCAGGCGACCAGGGCGGTCAGGCAGATCTGGGGGTATCCGGACGCGGCGGTGTACTGGTTGGAGCCCTTGCCCAGGGCCTGCCGGGTGGCCGGATCATCGGGTACGTCGAGGTAGGTGCCGTCGATCGCGACGACGAGCAGGCCGCTGAAGCGGGCCCCGGTGGTGCGGATCGCGGACGCCGGCCCGCGCAGGAGGTCGAACAGGGCCCGCAGCGGGCGGCCTTGTCCTTTAGGGCGGAGAGGATGTCAAGGGTACTTCGCCCCGGTCCTGGCCGCCGCCTTCTTCCCGGCCGCGGGCGGGGGCGGCTCCGGGCCGTTGGTCGCCACCTATGCCGCCCTCGCCTTCTTCTTCCGCCCCCTCGGTGCGCTGCTCCTCGGCCGGCTGGGCGACCGCGTCGGGCGGCGGCCCGCGCTCGTCACCGCCGTCACGCTGATGACGCTCGCCACCACCGCCATCGGCCTGCTGCCCACCCACGCGGCCGCGGGCGTCGCGGCGCCCGTCGCGCTCACCGCCCTGCGGGTGCTCCAGGGGATCTCCGCGGGCGGCGAGTTCGGGGGAGCGGTGTCCGTCCTGACGGAGTTCGCCCCGCCGGGCCGCCGCGGCCGGTACGGGTCCTGGCAGTCCTGCACCGTGGCGCTGGGCCTGCTGGCCGGCGCGGGTACGGCGGCCGTGCTCGCTGTCGTGCTGCCCGAGGCCGCCCTGTACGCGTGGGGGTGGCGCGTCGCCTTCCTGCTCGCCCTGCCCCTCGGTCTGGCGGCCCTGGTGCTGCGGCTGCGGCTGCCGGAGACCCCGGAGTTCCGCGCGGACCCCGGCGCGTGCCCGGACCGGCGGCTGCGGCCGCGCGACGTGCTGCTCGGTGCCGGGAGGATCGTCGGCTGGTCGGGGGCGGGGTACGCCTTCCTCGTCGTGCTCCCCTCCCACCTCCAGACCGCGCTCGGCGCCTCGTACCGGGACGCGCTGCTCGCCACCGTCCGCGCCAACACCGCCTTCGCCGCCGCGATCGTGCCCGCCGGCGTCCTGAGCGACCGGATCGGGCGGCGGGCCGTGCTGCTGACCGGGACCGTGCTGGTGATCGTGCTGGCCGTACCGCTGTTCGCGGTCCTCCGCGACCCCGGACAGCCCGCTGCCGCCAAGGGTGCGGCCGTGCTGGTCGCGGGCGCCCCCGTCGGGCTGCTGGCCGGCCCGGGCCCGGCCATGCTGGCCGAGATGTTCCCGGCCCGGGTGCGCTGCACCGGACTCGGTACGGCGTACGCGCTTGCCAACGCCCTGTTCGCCGGCTGCGCGGGGCTGGTCATCACCAGGACCGCCGAGTGGACCGGCCGCACCGACATCCCCGCCCTGTATGCGGCCGGAGCCTGCGCCCTCAGCCTGCCCGCCCTCTGCACGCTGGGCCGCGACGACCACCGGCGGCCGCTGCGATGAGTCCCCCTGCCACCCCGGGAGCCCCCGTGCGCGTGATCGGCATGATGTCCGGCACCTCCTGCGACGCGATCGACGCCGACGCCGCGGAACTCGTCGCCGAGGACGGTGCCCTGCGCCTCACCCCGCTCGGCATGGTCAGCCGCCCGTACCCGCCCGGCCTCCAGGACCTCCTGCTCCGGGCGCTGGCGCCCGACGGCGCGGTGACGATGGGCGAGGTGTGCCGACTGGACACCCTCATCGGCCGGGCCTTCGCCGAGACCGCCGTCCTCGCCGACCGCGAACTGTGCGGCGGCACCGCCGACCTCGTCGCCTCGCACGGCCAGACCGTGCACCACTGGGCGGAGGACGGCCGCGTGCACGGCACCCTCCAACTCGGCCAGCCCGCCTGGATCGCCGAGGCCACCGGCCGCCCGGTCGTCGCCGACTTCCGGCCCCGCGACATCGCGGCCGGCGGCCAGGGCGCGCCCCTGGTCAGCCTGGTGGACCTGCTGTGGCTCCGGGGCCGGCCGGGCGTACCCGTGGCGCTGAACGTCGGCGGCATCGCCAACCTCACGGCACTCCCGCCCGGCGGCCCGCCGGTGGCCTTCGACACCGGCCCCGGCAACACCCTCATCGACACGGCCGTACGGGAGCTGACCGGCGGGCGCCTCGGCCACGACGTGGACGGCCGGATCGCTGCGGCGGGGGAGTGCGACGAGCGGCTCCTGGAGGTCCTGCTCGCCGAGCCGTATTACCGTCTGCCGCCGCCCAAGACGACGGGCCGGGAGCTGTTCCACGGCGGCCACCTGCGCGCCGCCCTGGCCGCGGCCGGCCTCCCGGGTCCGTCCCCGGACGTGGTCGCCACCCTCACCCTGCTCACCGCCAGGACCGTGGCCCGGGCGGTGCACCCGCTCGGCGTCACCGAGGTGATCCTCTCGGGCGGCGGGTCCCGCAACCCGGTGCTCACCGCCGGGCTGCGCCGGGAACTGGGCGCCGCCGCACTCCGCACGTCCGACGAACTCGGCCTCCCCGCACAGGCGAAGGAGGCCTACGCCTTCGCCGTACTCGGGTTCCTCACGCTCCTGGGGCTGCCGGGCAACGCACCGCCCTGTACGGGCGCGTCGGGCCCCCGCGTCCTCGGCTCCCTCACCCCCGGCCGCCACCCGCTCCGCCTGCCGCCCGCGGTACGGGCGGAGCCCCGTGCGCTCGTCATCACCCCGGGCGGCACGGCCCCTTGAGGGCCCCGTCCGACGCCCGGCCTACTGGGCCAGGTACCCGCCGTCCACCGGCAGGACCGCCCCCGTGATGAACGAGGCGGCGTCCGAGGCCAGGAAGGCGATGGCCCGGGCGACCTCGTCCGGCTCGCCGAGGCGGCCGGCCGGGTGCATGGCGACGACGTGCTCGAGGTACTCGGGGCCGCCCGGCTCGTCGTCCAGCCGCTGCACCCGCTCGGTGCGGATCGTGCCGGGCGCGACCGCGTTGACCCGGATGCCGCGTGCCGCCCACTCGACGGCCAGGTGCTTCGTGAGGCCCGTGGCGACGAACTTCGCGGGCCCGTAGGCGGCCTGCCGCGCCTGGCCCGCCAGACCGGACACGGACGACACGCAGACCACCGCCCCGCCCGAACCCTGCGCCGTCATCTGGGCGATGGCGTACTTGCAGGTCAGGAACATGCCCCGGCCGTCGACCGCCATCACCCGGTCCCAGTCCTCGGCGCTGGTCTCCAGGACGTCCGAGAGCGGGATGATCCCGGCGTTCGCCACCAGTACGTCCAGCCGCCCGTGCTCCCGTACCGCGGTGCCGACCATCCGCTCGGCGTCCGCGGCGTCCGACACGTCCCCGACGACCACCACCGGCGCGTGGACCGCGCCCGCGCACTCCCGCCGCAGCGACTCCAGTCCCTCGGCGTCCACGTCGGAGGCCGTGACGCGGGCCCCCATCCGGGCGAACAGCCCGGCCGTGGCCCGCCCGATGCCACTGGCCGCGCCGGTGACCAGACACGACGCACCGGTGAGACGGAACAGCTCCACCACACACCACCCTCCATGCCCCCCGGACACCCCTTGCCGGCACGGCAACGACGGCTGGAGCGCCGGGGTTACCCCGGTCGCCGCACGCCGCCCGGGCCGGGTGCCGGTCTGCCTCCGTTGGGGTGGGCCGGCGGTGCGGCCGGCTTCGGACGGGGGCGGGGTGTGGTAGGTGCTGGGCCGTCAGATGGTGGCCGGTGCGGTGGTGCAGTAGTGCAGTGGTGCAGCGCTGCAAGTGGTGTCGCGTGAGTGTGGGGAGTGTGCGGTGGACGAGCAGGGTGCGATGTCGGCGGCCGAGGTCTTCGACGGGCTGGGCGGCGAGTACGAGCGGGCCTTTGCCCGGCTGCCCGGGCAGGACGCGGCACTGGACTGGTTGGTGGACCGGCTGCCGGCCGGGGCCGCCGTGCTGGACGTCGGCTCCGGCACCGGGCGGCCCGTCGCCGCCGTCCTCGCCCGGGCCGGCTGCCGCGTGACCGGCATCGACGTCTCGCCGGCCATGGTCGGCCTCGCCCGCGCCCAGGTGCCGGACGCCACCTTCGAGCTGGCCGACGTCCGCACGTACCGCCCGGGCCGGCGGTTCGACGCCGTCTGTGCGTTCTTCCCGCTGCTCGTCATGTCGTACGAGGACGTGACGTCCTCCCTGGAGCGCATCGCCTCCTGGATCGAGCCCGGCGGCTACCTGCTGTTCGCCACCGTCCCCGGCGACCTGCGCGACGCGCCGATCACCTGGATGGGCCGGCAGATGAACGTCAGCAGCCTCACCGCCGAGGACTACCTCGCCCGGATGGAGCGCCTCGGCCTGACCGTGCTGCACCGGCACACCGCCGTCTTCCAGCCCGACAGCCCGGTCGCCGGACCCGAGGAGCACCTCTTCGTCCGCGCGCACCGCCCCGGCTCCGGCATCCCGCAGGACGCCGAGCGCCGTCCGTGACCCCGGTGCGCTGGGCCGTTGGGGTGGTCGTCGCGGACCGCACGTAACGCGCCCCGCTGCACGTGGCGTTGAGCGGATCATGCGAACCCTCATCACCACGGCCCTGGCCGCCGCGAGCGCAGCGCTGCTCCTCGCCCCGGCCGCCCCCACCCCCGCGCACGCCGCGGACCTCGACAGCGGCCTGTACGGGGAGTGCTGGGACGCGAAGGGCAGCTGGCCGTGCACCGTCCTGGTGGCCGTCGCCGGCAGCGAGCGGCGGTACGGCCCGGCACACCAGGAGGGCGACGTGTACGTCAACTGCACCCGGCAGACGGTGGAACGCCAGCGCTCGCTGAGCGGTACGCGGCCCGGGCGCGCCGACTTCGCCGCGGGCAAGGCGGCCAACGGGACGCGCAGGCCCACCCGCTTCACCTGGAGCGAGTACACGGACCGGTCCCTCAACGAGCAGGTCAGGCCCGGCGAGGCGTCGTGGGTCGAGGTGGAGCACGCGAGCGAGTCCGGCACGGCCACCTTCACCGTGACCGACGGCGACGGGCGCGCCCAGACCCTCACCGGCACCTTCGACGGCCCGGCCCGTGGCCTGCCGGACCGCGTCTACCAGCGCACCGGCCCGCTGACGGACGCCGAGCGCGAGAGGTGCCGCGCCGACCGGCCCACCGGGGCGGTCCGCTGACCGCAGGCGCTCAGCCCGCGGGTGCTCGCCGTGGCGCCCGGCACCGAGCTGCGCCGGCTCGGCCACTCCGGGGTGCCGGGCCGGTTCGACGGCGAGCACCAGTTCCGGTTTGACTTTACGGATCTTTTGCGATTGCGTACGCGTGTCGTCTTGATCGCTCCCTAAGGAACACCCCGTGCTCAGCTCCAGGCCCGCCCGTACCGCCCTCGTCGCCGCCGCCCTTCTGGTCGGTGTGACCGCCTGCTCCGCCTCCGAGGCCACCAGCCAGGTCGACAAGGCGATCGACAAGGCGGTCGACGAGACCTACGAGGTGACGTACGAGGTGACCGGCAAGGGCGTGGAGTACATCGAGTTCGCGGCCGGCGGCGGCACGGCCACCGCCCCGAAGATGGAGACCGTCAAGGGCGCCGCGCTCCCGTGGAAGAAGACGGTCACGCTGCGCGGAATCATGCCCGCCTCGGTCATGCCCGTCGCCGCCGACGTCACCGGCGCCCAGGTCGCGTGCAAGATCACCTACAAGGGCAAGGTGATCGCCGAGCAGACCGCCCAGGGCCTCGCGACCGCCGGCGCCTGCGTCGCGGTGTCTCCGATCGCAAACTGACCGGTCCCGCCCAGGGGCACCCAGGCCCCCCTGCCCCCGCTCGGCGCGGGGCGTGGCAGGGTGGGCGCATGAGCATCGAAGTGCGCCCGGCGACGGTCTTCGAGGACGTGCGGACCCTGGTCGGGCCGAAGTCACCGGACGCCAACGTCTGCTGGTGCCTCAGCTACCGCATCCCCGCCAAGCTCAACAACGAGCTGCGGGGCCCGGCCCGCGGCGAGTACGTCGCCGGGCTGTGCCGCACCGACCCGCCGCCCGGCGTGATCGCCTACGACGGCGACGAGCCGGTCGGCTGGGCCGCCGTCGCCCCGCGCTCCGCCACCTCCTTCGACCGCAGCCGCAAGATCCCGCACGTCGACGACCTGCCCGTCTGGTCGCTCTGGTGCATCCGCGTCCGCCCCGGCCACCGCAAGCAGGGCATCTCGCACGCCCTCATCGCCGGCGCCGTCGAATTCGCCCGCGCCCACGGCGCCCCGGCCGTCGAGGCCTACCCCCTCGACAACGGCGACGCGAAGGTCGACCTCACCATGGCCTACGCCGGACTGCGCCGGAACTTCGAGCGGGCCGGCTTCACCCACGCCGCCGACACCACCTCGGTCCTGGCGGGCCACCCCCGCGTCGTGATGCGCCTCGACCTCCGGTGACGCGTGACGCGGTGTGACGCCCGCCCTCTCGGGGTGCGAGCAGGCGGGGTGGGCCCGACGCTGGTGCCATGAGCACGAAGCAGCGTGTGGTGGTCTACCCGCCCGAGGAAGGCGGCGGGCGCCGGGTACGGGTCAACGGCGGGCTGCTCGGCCCGGTGTACGGGACCGAGGACCTCATCCTCCTCCTGGAGCGGTCGGGCCTGCACCGGGACGACATCTACCTGGAGGACCCCCTCCTCGTCGACTGGCGCGGCGGCGGCCCCGACGTGTGGGCCGCGGAACCGCCCCCGGTACCGGGCCACGCCACGGGCTCGTGACGTGCCGGGGGCCCGGGACGTCACGAGCCGCGCCCTCGGTCGCCACCGGACCGGTGCCGCGTCCGCCGGTCCGAGGGACGCGGCCTGGACTCCGGCCGTGGACGACAGCACGAACGGCATACGGATCCGCCCGGGCGGCCCGGACGACGCCCCCGCCATCCTGGACATGCTCGACGGGGCGGTGGCCTGGATGAACGCCCGGGGCAACACCGGGCAGTGGGGCACCACCCCGTACTCGCAGAAGCCCGGCGGCCCGGCCAGGGTCCTGCGGTACACCACCGAGAACGCCCCGTACGTCGCGGAACGGGACGGCACCCCGGTCGGCGCCCTCGTGCTGGACTCCGGCCCCAGCCCCCTGTTGCCGATCCCGCCGGCCGGTGAACCCGAGCGGTACGTCCGGTTGTTGGTCACCGACCGCAGCCAGGCGGGCCGGGGCATCGGGGCCGCCCTGCTGGCCCGTGCCGCCGAAGAGACCCGCCGGGCCGGGGTGGACCTGCTGCGCGTCGACTGCTGGGCGGGCGGCGGGGGCGAACTGGTCGCCTGGTACCGGCGCAACGGCTTCACCCCCACCGAGTCCTTCGACTCCGACGGCTGGCCGGGCCAGGTGCTGGCCCGGCGGGTGGGTTGAGGCCGGCTGTCCGGCCGGGCTGTGCTGCGCTTGGCGGGTGGGTTGAGGCCGGCTGTCCGGCCGGGCACCACCGCGCGGTCCGTCCGGACGGACCGCGGGCCACCGGAACGACACGCCCGCGCACGGGCCGGGGCGGAGGAGCGGGGGGCGGCCGGCCCCGCCTAGCCTGGGCCGCATGGACATCAGCATCAACACCACCTCCCTCCCGCACCTCGACCCGGACGCCTCCCTGGTCTTCTACCGCGACGTGCTCGGGTTCGAAGTACGGGGCGACGTCGGCCAGGGCACGATGCGCTGGATCACGGTCGGCCCCGCCGACCAGCCGGGTGTCAGCATCCTGCTGACGCCGCCGGCCGCCGATCCCGGGATCACCGAGGCCGAGCGCCGCACCATCTCGGAGATGATGGCCAAGGGCACCTTCGGCTGGATCCTGCTGGCCACCCGCGATCTGGACGCCACCTTCGCGAAGGTCAAGGACGCCGACGCCGAGGTCGTCCAGGAGCCGACCGAGCAGCCGTACGGCATCCGCGACTGCGCCTTCCGCGACCCGGCGGGCAACCTCATCCGCATCCAGGAAGTCCGTTGAGCCTTCACGCCGACCGGCTCTGAGGGCGCGGAGGGCGTGGAAGGCGCGGGGGCGGGGAGGGCGCGGAGGCGCGGAGGGCGCGGAGGGCGAAGCCGGTGGTCAGTCCAGGCCCGTGGCGGTCGCCCGCATCAGCAACAGGGCGATGTCGTCGGTGTGGTGGCCGCCGGGACGGGCGTGCCCCAGGAGCCTGTCGAGCAGCCCGTCGAGCTCCTCGCCGTCGTGCGCCGCGAGGATCCCGGCGAGCTCCGCGGCGACCCGGTCGGGGTCGGTCCCGGGGGACTCGACCAGCCCGTCCGTGTAGAAGGCGAGCGTGGTGCCCGGGGTGAGGTCCAGCACCGTGACCGGGTACGAGAAGCCCGGCGCGATCCCGAGGAGCGGGCCGGGGTCGAGGTCCACCACGGAGGCGGGCCGGCCCGGCCGGGCGAGCAGCGGAGGCGGGTGCCCCGCGCCGGCCAGCCGCACCTCGTGGCGGGCCAGGTCGACGTGTCCGTACAGGCAGGACACCAGCAGGTCGGTCTCCAGGTCGGCCAGCACGCGGTCCACCCGGGCCAGCACCTCGTCCGGCGGATCTCCCGCCGTGGCGTGGATCGCGGTGCGCACCTGCCCCATCAGAGCGGCGGCGGCCACGTTGTGCCCCTGTACGTCGCCGATGACCGCCGCCGCGGCGTCCGGCCCGAGCCGGATCAGGTCGTAGAAGTCGCCGCCCACGTCCATGCCGTGACTGGCGGGCAGGTAGCGCGCGGCGGCCGCCAGGCCCGGGAGGGCGGGCACGCTGCGCGGCAGGAGCGCCTGCTGGAGGCCGCGGGCCAGGTCGTGCGTGGCGTCGTACAACCGGGCCCGGTCCAGGGCCTGGGCGACCAGACCGGCCAGTGAGGTGAGCGCGGCGCGCTCGTCGGCGCTGAAGACGTGCGGCCGCTCGTACGAGAGGATGCAGGCGCCGACGGGCCGGCCGGAGACGAGCAGCGGCAGGAAGGCCCACGCCTGCTTGCCGCTGAGCTGCGGGGCGGTCGGGTAACGGCGGGCCATCTCGCGCGCGTCGGCGAAGAACGACGGGGTGCCCGTGGCCAGTACGTGTCCCGCGGGGGTGAGGAGCGTGTCCAGCGGCAGGCCGTCGAGGCGGTCGATGGTCTCGCGGTCGTAGCCGTGGTGGCCGGTGATCTTCAGACGTCCGGCTTCGGCGGCCGACAGCACCAGGCCGTCCGCGCCGAACGCGGGCAGCACCTGGTCGGCGACCAGGTCCACCACGTCGCGGACGGCCAATGCCTCGGTCAGCGCCGATGCCAGGTGCAGCAGCTGGTACAGCCGGCCCGCCCGGGCGCCGCCGGGCGTCGGGGGCAGGGCCTCCGCCGCCGTATCCGCGCTTTCGGCGGCCGGGGGTGCGACGGGGGTGGGGCTCGGGCTGGGGCTCGGGCCAGGGCTGGGGCTGGGGCTGGGGCTGGGGCTGGGTTCCGGTTTCGGGTCTGGTTCTGGTTCTGGTTTGGGTTTGGGGTCTGGTTCCGGTTCGGGTTCCGGTTCGTGGCCGCGGGTGATCCGTACGCTGATCCCGCTCGCGTCCGGGTACAGCTGGAAGCGGAGCCAGGTCTCGGGCGGCCGACGGGCGCTGAAGGCCACCGGATCCCGGCTGATCACCGCGGTCCGGTAGTGGTCCTCGACGACCGCGTCGTCCAGCCATGGCAGGGAGTGCCAGGGCCGGGTGCCGAGCAGCCGGTCGGCTCCGCGGCCCAGCAGCTCTTCCGCCTGCCCGCTCAGGAAGGTGATCCGGCCCTCCAGGTCCAGCCCCAGCGCCCCTTCGGGCAGGCGCTCGGTGTAGTCGGCGGCGGCTTGCAGGGCTTGGCCGCCGGCCGGTCGGAGCGCCGTACCGGTCGGCACCCGGCGGGGGGTTTCCGGCACTGCGGGCGGCGGTACCGCGTCGTCCAGGAACCTGGCCACCCGCCGCGCGGCCTGGGCGATGTGGCTCTGCTCGCGCCGGCTGGCCGTCGCCGGGTGGCTGGCCGGCCACAGCAGAAGCAGCGCACCCCAGCACCGGTTCCGGCCGGGCAGCGGGGCTGCGGCGAGCGCGAACCGGTACGGGAGACGGGCGGCGGCACGTGGGTAACCCCGGGCCATCTCGTCCTGGGAACCCACCCACACCAGCCGGTCCTCGCGCACCGCCTCGGCCACCGGGACCGGCGCGTCCAACGGCAGCCGGCGCCAGGGCCACGCCACCTCGGACGGCACGCCGCACACCACGGCGAGCCCCAGTTCCCCGCCCGCCCCGCGCGCCCTGTCCAGCAGGTACACCCCGCCCGCGGAGGCCCCGGTCCGGCGCACGGTGTCGGCGAGCAGCTCGTCGAACGCCCCGTCCCCGGCTGCTGGTCCGCGCGGCGCCTCGTCGACCGGTGGCCGGTCGACCGGCGAGAGGGCGTCCGGGGAGTGATCGTCCGGCGAGAGGGCGTCCGGGGAGAGGGCGTCCGGCGAGTGATCGTCCGGTGACCGGTCGTCGGAGGCCGCTGCCTGCGGGCTCTGGCCGCCCGGGTCGGGCGGGATGCGGTGGGAGGCGTTGGGGGTGGGGTGGGGCGCGATCCGGTGGGAGGCGGTGGGGCCGGGTGGGCCGAGGTTGGGTGTGGGTGGGCGGGGTGGGCTGAGGTCCGGTGCGGCCGGATCGGGCACGGGCGGGTCGGGGAGGGGCGGGTCGGGGAGGGGCGTGGGCCCGGCCTCGTCGGGCCGGTCCGGCGCAGGGCCGTTCACCGTCCGCCTCCGGGGGCTCGGGGGCGGAGCCGGGCCCGGGTCCGGGCCGGAGGCCGGGTCCGGGGTGGCCCCGTCGTCGTACTGCGCGCCGCACGGCTCATCGCTTGCTCCCGGGCGCTCGGTCGCCCTGTTCCCCGTGCGCCTGCCCCGCGCTGCCCGGCCCATGCAGCCCCGGCTGCGATTCCCGGGCCGGCCACCCGCCGGGAACCGGCGTCATGCCCGCCTGTCGGCCTCCCGCGCCACGCGCTCCAGACGGGTCCGGTACTCCTTCCACCAGGCCGTGTCGTCCGACGGGATGCTGGTGTTGCCCTCGTTCATGCCCACCGCGCCGTCCATCAGCTCGCGGATGATGTCCGCGTGGCCGGCGTGCCGGTGGGTGTCGGAGATCACCCGCACCGCGGCGTGGTGCAGCGTGACCTCGTCCCGCCCCTCCGGCCACCACGGCACCCGGCCGACCGTGTCCAGCGGCAGCGCCTCCAGCGTCGCGTCCGCGTGTGCCCACGCACGCCGGTAGAGGCTCACGACGTCCTCGCGGGACTCCGCGGCCGTCGCCCACATGTCCGCGTTGGCCTCCGCGTCCTCTCCGACCCACGGCAGCGACTCGCCGGACGGCCGCCCGAACGTGTCACCCAGGTAACCCAGTTCCACGCTCGCCGCGTGCTTCACCATGCCCAGCAGGTTGGTCCCGGTCGGCGTCATCGGCCGCCGGACCTCGTACTCGGACAGCCTTTCCAGCTTCCACAGCAGGGCGTCCCGGGCGGACTGGAGGTAGAAGTGCAGGTCGGCCTTGGGGTCGGGGGACTCGGGAGTCGTCAGGGTCATTGGGGTCGTCGGGGTCGTCGGGGTCGTCGGGGTCGTCGGGGTCATCGGTCCAGTCTTCACCCGCCCAAGACCTAGGTTCCACCGGTTTCGCGGAAGCGCCGCTGCCGCACGGGGCTTCCCGGCACCGGCCGTCCGCGCGACACTTGAACCGTGAACCGGTCGGCCGCTCTGTACCGGCTGGCGCCGCCGCGGGCGCGGGACCGCTTGGGCGACGCCCTCTTCCAGCGTGTCGCCGGCCCCTCGGGCCCGGAGAACCGGCAGCGCATCCACGGCACGCCCGGCCCGCGCTGGTTCGGGCCCGACGAGCCGATCCGCCGCGTGCACGGCGACGCCTCCATGTTCGTGGGCGGGCTGAGTGCGCTGCTCCTGCAGTCCCTGCACCCCCTGGCGATGGCCGCGGTGGCGGCCCACTCCGGCTACCGCGGCGACCCCTGGGGCCGGCTCCAGCGCACCAGCACCTTCCTCGCCTACACCACCTACGGGACCGCCGAGGACGCTCAGCGCGCGGTGGACGGCGTACGGGCGGTTCACGAGCGGGTCCGCGGTCGCACCCCCGGGGGCGAACCGTACCGGGCCGGCGACCCCCACCTGCTCGAATGGGTGCACATCGCCGAGGTGGACAGCTTCCTGCGGGCCCACCAGCGGTACGGCGCCCGGCGCCTGGACGCGGCCGAGTGCGACGCGTACGTGGCGGCTGCCGGCCGGGTCGGGGAGGCGCTGGGCGTCGTACGCCCGCCCCGTACGACGGCCGAGCTGGCCCGTCGCCTCGACGCGTACCGGCCTGAGCTCCGCGGCACCGACGAGGCCCGTGCCGCCGCCCGATTCATCCTGCTCAGGCCGCCGCTGCCGTGGCCGGCGCGCGTCCCCTACGGGATGCTCGCGGCGGCCGCGGTGGCCCTGCTGCCGCCCTGGGCCCGGGCACCCCTGGGCCTGCCCCTGCTGCCGCGGGCCGAGCGGTGGTGCGTACGGCCGGCGGGCGCGGCGGTGACCGCCACCATCCGCTGGGCCATGAGTCCGCCGCCTGCGTCGGCTGGGTGATCGTGCGGGGGGGTAATGGGGGAGGGAGAGGAGGGGGGAGGAGGCTGGGGGTGGGGTTGTGAGGTTGGTACGCGCAGGCCGGGTGCGTTGCGCGGCCGGCGCCCACTGGGCCCACCGAAGCCTGCTTCGGGGGTGGGTCGTGTGGTGTGTGGGTCCCTTCGGTGCTTGACCCGTCGTGGCCTGCAGGCCCAGCGGCAGGCCCACCCCTGGGGCAAGGGGCTTCGCCCTGGCCTTCGGCCACCCCAGGCCCGGG
>NZ_JBITRX010000026.1:0-92462 GCF_044540325.1 Streptomyces sp. NPDC086023 | reverse complement strand
CGAAGTGGAATCGCCGCAGGCGACGCGACGAAGGAGCGCCCTTGACAGGGCACCCCGGCCCGGAAACCCTCGGTCGGCGGACGGCCCCAGACCGGCGCCCTCCCTGAGACCGGCCCGGGAGACACCGCTCCTCCGCCCGCCTCCCCGACACCGGCCCCCACCTACGCTCCCGGGCTCCCCAGTACCGCCGCCAGGTCCCCCCGGCTGGTGACGCCCAGCTTCGCGTAAGCACTGGTCAGGTGGTTGTCCACCGTGCGGGGGGACAGCCCCAGTCGGGTCGCGATGGCCCTTGAGGTCAGGCCCGAGGCAGCCAATCCGGCCACCTCCAGCTCCCTCCGGGTCAGGGCAGGGGCCGCCAGCCCCGCCAGCAGCGGCGTGCGCGCCCCCTCGCAGCGGGCCGCCAGCATGTGGGCCCGGGCAGCCGCACCCGGTGCGCCGGCCCGCAGCGCACCCGCGGCGGCTTCGGCCGCGAACAGCAGGTACCCCAGCCGTTCGAACTCCAGGGACACCGCCCACAGCCCCGCCCCCGACCGCTCGGCCGCCGCCGCGACGTGCCCGGCGCACACCGCAGCCAGGGCCCCCTCGTGTTCCAGCGCGGCCACCCGCGCCGCGACCTTGCGCGCACCGCCCAGCCGCGCCACGTCGTGCAGCGCCAGGAGCTCGAAGCCCACCAGGCCGGCGGCTCCGGCCCGCGCCGCGTACGAGGAGGCCAGCTCGACCGCCTCCGCCACCCGCCCGCCCGCGACGGCCACCCAGGGCCGCGCCAGCTCCGCCCACTGATCGCCCCCGGCCGCGAGGTACCTCTCGGCCATCTCCGCGTCCCCGACCAGCGCGGCGGCGTGGGCGGCTGCCCCGGGGTGCGAGCCCCGCAGGCGCGCCAGCGCCGCCCGTACCTGCCCCCGCCACAGCAGCACCGCCCCGTACAGGGCATCCCCGCGCCGTCCCAGGGCCTCGGCGTACGCATCGGCGGCCCGCCACGCCCCGGCGAGGTCCCCGGCCCAGAACTCGGCGGCGTACGCGGCCAGCCGCAGCGGCAGCACCTCGGTGGGATCCCCGCTCACCACCTCCCCGGCCCGCACGAGCACGGACCGCGCCACCAGGGGCCGCCCGGTGTACGCACGCGCCACGGCGACCCCGGTCAGCAACGCGGCAGCACCACCCACACCATCAACATCACACCCACCACTCGCACCCCCACCACCCCCACCCCCACCCCCACCACCCCCACCACTCGCACCCCTACCCCCACCACCCCCACCACTCGCACCCCTACCCCCACCCCCCGCACAAGCCAGCTCCAGCGCCCCCCCGGTAGTCCTCGGCCGCCCCCCGCAGCGCGACCCGGCGCCCGACCGCCTCCGCACCCAGCACGCCCTCCGCCTCGCCGAGCACCCGCTCGGCATCGTCGAACCGCCGCAGCCCCCAGCTCAGCCCGTACGCCCGCAGCACCGCGTGCCGGGCACGCTCCGCCCGTTCCATCGGCAGCGCCTCGCACTCCCCGAGCACCGCCTCCGCCTCGGCGTACCGCTCGGTCCAGATCAGCGCCGCCGCCAGCAGCAGCGCCGCCCCCACACCGGCCCCCGCCTCCCACGCCGCAGAGGCCAGCCGCACCGTCCCGCCCGGATCCCGCCCGGCCCACGCCTCGCGCGCGCCGGCCAGCAGCCCCGCCCCGCCGAGGGCCCGGACGAGCGCCCGCCGGTGCCGCCCCTCCCGCGTCCGCGGACAACTCCCGCGCAGCACCTCCGCGTACAGCGGGTGCGCCAGCCGCACCCAGGGCCCGGACACCACGATCAGTCCCCGTGCCTCCGCCTCCTCCAGCAGCGATACGTCGACCAGCTCGCCCAGCGCGGACAACGCCACCGGCTCCCCGAGTGCGACCAGCTCCAGCGCCTCCCGTGCCCCGCCCACCAGGGCCGTCACGTGCGCGACGACCCGGTCCGGCAGCTCCTCGCCGGTCAGGGCCAGCTCCCGCAGGAACAGCGGATGGCCGCGCGAACGCTCGTACAGCCGCCGGGCCGCCACCCGCTCCACCGACCCGAGCAGCGCCTCGGTCTCCTCCCGGGTGAAGAGCCCGACCTCCACCCGCTCCAGCAGCCGGTCCTCCCACAGCCGCCGCAGTCCGTCGGGCACGGCTCCGGCAGCCAGCAGCCGTAACTCCCCCGCCCGCACCATCCGCCGCACGAGCGCCGCGGACAGCGGATCCATCAGCTGTACGTCGTCCACGCACAGCACGGGCACCTGAGCGCCACCCGCGCCCGCACCGCCACCCGCGCCCGCACCCTCGTCGAGCAGCACCTCGCGGGCCCACCGCAGCAGGTTCAGCGCACCCCGCTCGGGCACGAGCACCGGCAGCAGCGAACTGAGCGCCCCGAACGGCACCTCCCGCGCCTCCTCGGAGGTCTCCGCGACGAAAACCGGCCGCCCCTCCCGCTCCAGCGCCCGCCGGGCTTCGGCCAGCAGCCAGGACTTCCCGGTCCCGGGCAGCCCCACCACCAGCACCCCGCCGACGCCGTCCGCCCCGAGGGCACGCGCCACCCGCGCAAGCTCCGCCTCACGGCCGAAGAAGGGCCAGGGGATCGCCATGGGGGGATGTTAGGGCGGGGGAAGAGAGGGGTGCGCCCAACTCCGCCCAGACTGTCTTGCCGATGACCCTGTCGGTGACGCCCCAGGCATCCGCATAGGCGTCAACCAGCCGCATTCCGTACCCGGACACCCCGTCCCCGGCGCGGATTTCCGGCCGCCGGTCGCCACGGGCGTCGGCCACCTCGATCCGGAGCGCGCCGCCATCCATCAGAGTGAGCCGCACCTCGAAGTCCCGGCCGGCCACCCGTCCGTGGGTGATGGCGTTGGCGGCCAGCTCGGCCAGCACCTGTTCCGCGGCGACGGACCGGGGCGTGCGGTGCGGGATGCCCCAGTCGTGGAGCTGGAGCAACGCCAGCCGCCGGGCCAGGCGGGCGCCGCGGCGGGTGGAACTGAAACGCTGAGTGAACACGCGTACGGGGGCGGCGGTGTGCCGCTCTGGCTCTGACATGGGGCCAACTCCAGCGTTGGCCAGGGCATTTCACCAGCACATGGACTCGTACAGGGGGACTTGTACGAGTCCATGCGCTGGACAGGGGGATTCACGTAACGTGACGATTGCTCGCCGGGGAGGTGTCAACCATGGCTAACGGTGATGGTGAGTACGAGGTGGAACCCGATCCCGCGCTCCGCGCCTTCGGCGAGGTCGTCAAGGCCTTCCGGAAGAGGGCCGGCTATACCCAGGAACAGTTCGCACCATTGGTGGACTACTCGGTCCAGTCGGTGGGGTCGTTCGAGCAAGGGCGCCGGTTTCCGCAGGAGCGGTTCGTGAACAACGCGGAAGAGGTTCTCGACGGCTTCGGCGCCATCCGCGCGGCCGCCAAGCACCTCATGAAGAACAAGGGGCTGGCCTCCTGGCTCCAGCCCTGGGCCCAGCTGGAGGAGAGGGCAGTCAGCCTGAGCGCGTACGACTGCCGCGCCGTGCCAGGCCTGCTGCAGACCGAGGCGTACGCGCGGGCCGTGGCCGAGAGCGTCCCGCCCCCGGGAACGGCGGAGGAAGTCAATTCGCTCGTGGCGGCGAGGCTGGAGCGGCAGCGCCTGCTGAGCCGAACTCCGCTGATCGCGTTCAGCTTCGTGGTCGAGCAGGCTCTCATCGAACGCCGGACCGGCGGCTCGGAGGTGACCGGTGAGCTCATCGACCGCATGCTGGCGATCGGCTCCCAGACCAACGTCGAATTGCAGATCATGCCACTCGTGTCACCCGACCACGCCGGCGCCAACGGCCCCATGGTCCTCATGGAAACCGAGGAGAACCGCTGGTTGGCCTACTGCGAGGGGCAGCGATCCGGCCTGGTCGTCACCGAGCCGAAAGAGGTCAGCATCCTTCATCAGCGCTATGCCAAACTGCGCTCACAGGCTCTCAATCACGTCGATTCCGTGAGCCTGTTGAAGCGAATGCGAGGAGCGCTATGAGCAAGTCCGAGCTGACCTGGTTCAAGAGCACTTACAGCGGCAGCGACGGCGGCGAGTGCGTTGAAGTGGCCCTCGCCTGGCACAAGTCCACTCACAGCCGCACTGATGGCGACTCCTGCGTAGAGGTCGCCACCTGCTCCTGCTCCACCACCGTCCACGTCCGCGACTCCAAGGACACCACCCTCCCCTCCTTCCAGGTCACGCCCACCGCCTGGGCGGCCTTCGTCGCGCACATCTAGCCATAACTCCCCCTGTCTTGAACGGTCGTTGACCCGGCCCGGACCCCTGAACCAGCGTGGGGCCCGCGGCCGGGATCCGGCCACGAGCACATGGGGGCAGAACATGTCACGGGAACGGCTGGAGAAGCTGGCGGCGGACGGCATGGAGCGGTTGTTCCGCAAGGTGCCGAAGGCCCGCGAGTTCCACGCGGGCGAGTGGATCGACCGCGACTACTACCGCCGGCACTTAGTGGAGACGGTCCTCCGCATCCGCCTGAACAACGAGGTGGACGCCTACGGCCTGTACAAGATCGGGTACAAGGACAACCGGCTCGCCTCGATCCTCGCCCAGTACCTGGCCGAGGAGAACAACCACGAGGGGATGTTCCTCCGCGACCTCAAGCACTTCGGCCTGTCCAAGGGCGAGGTCGACGCGATGCGCGTGTACCCCTCCACGGAGTACCTGATGGGGTACATGTACTTCTCGATCAACCAGGAGGGGCCGATCCCCACCATGGTCTGGAACTGGCTGGTCGAGTGGTACTCCGACCGCTACAACCAGATCATCACCACCAACGCCGCCGAGACCTACGGCCTGGAGATGGTCAAGGGCTCCCAGGCCCACCTGGACTACGACGACGAGCACGACCACGACGACCTGATGTGGTCGGCCGTCGACCGTGCGGTCAAGGGCTGGGCCGACGGCGACTTCGCCGCCGCCGAACGCCACCTGGTCAACTTCGTCGACCTGATCGGCCTCTACTTCACCGAGCTGTACGAGGACACCGTCGGCCAGTCCGCCGAGTAGCGGTCCCCGGGCGCGCACCTCAGGGGTGGCGCAATCCGCCGCCACCCCCGTTGCCGCTGCCGTTGATGGTGACGGTGAAGGAGCAGCTGCCGCTCTGCGCCGGGGTGGCGCTGTCCGTCGCGGTCACCGTGAAGGAGTACGTCCCGGCCGCGGTGGGGGTACCGGTGAGCAGGAGCTGTCCGCCGGATGGAGAGCGCGAGTCCCGGGGGCAGCGTGCCGCTGGTCGTGTAGGTGACGGGCGGAGTTCCCCCCGTCGCGGCGCCGGTCACGACGGGGACGCTGTAGGAGTTCCCCACCGTGCCGGTGGGAAGCGGTCAGCGTCCCGGTGACCCTCCCGGCAGCTCCGCCCGCTGCCTCCGGCGCCCCGGCGCCGTTCCCGCCCCTTCCGCCGATGGCATCGTCGATGGTGAGGGACGTGACGCGGTCGGGGATCGTGAGCGTGAACTCGCCGCCGCCGGACGAGCCCGCCAGGGGGCCGCCCGGTCCGGGGACGCCCTGGTAGGTGCAGACGACGGTGCGGCTCCCGTCGGGCAGTTGGGTGACCACGGGGGACGATGCCGTGCCCCTGGCCGTGGTGGTGGCGCAGACCGGTGTGTCGGCAGCCCGTGCCGGAGCGGAAACAGGCGACGGCCGGGAGCAGGCGACGGCCGGGAGCAGGCGACGGCCGGGAGCAGGCGACGGCCGGGAGCAGGCGACGGCCGGGAGCAGGCGACGGCCGGGAGCAGGCGAGAAGCGCGGACGCACCGCCGGGCCGGAAGGACCGCCGCGCCGGCCGGGTGGGGAGGGGGCGGCCGGGGCGGAACTCGGTCCGGCCCGGCCGCGTGCGGAGGTCGAAGACCCGGGTGCCGTCCGCCTCCGCCGTCCGCCTCCGCCGTGGGCGTCGCCAGGGGGCGGTCGGGCGGGGCGGCGGCCGGAGCCGACGGCACCGGGGGTCGAGATCGTCGCTCCGGTGCAGAGTCACGTGATGCCGCCTGCGACGAGCGGTACGGAGGCGGTGGCGATCGCCGGGAGGGCGATCAGGCTGCGGTCAGGCTGCGGTCAGCCGAGGGAGTCGACGCCCTCGGCCGCGAAGCCGCGGACCGCGTCGACCGGCGGGGCGAAGGCCGGGCCGGTGCCGGTCAGGGTGGTGCCGAGGGCCTCGTCGGCGGCGACGGTGGCGAACTGGGCCTCGTCCAGCGTCTTCTTCGGGTCCTCCACCAGGCCGACGGCCGCGTCGGCGACCTGGCCGGCGGGCAGGTCGGGGACGTGCTTCAGCTGGTCCTCGGTGAGGGCGGCCAGGTCCGGCACGCCGGCGGCCGGGAGCTCCGTGATGTCGTCGATGCCGGCGACGGGGACGTCCGGCAGGTCGGGGAGGGGAGCCGCCTGGGCAGCGGTGGCGGCGAGGCCGAGGGCCGCCCCGGCGAGGGAGAGGGCAGCAACAGCACGCTTGATGGGGGTGTTGTTCATGCCCGGCACAACGAAGCGGCCCCCGGGACGGTCACAGAACTCGTGGAAGACCGGACGCCCGGTACCGCGATCGGCGGTACCGGGCGTCCGGCGTTGACACAGCTGGGGAAGGCGAAGGGGGATCTCCGGAGCTCGGAACTCGGAGCCCGGAGGCGCGGACCTCAGTCCTCGACCACCAGCGCCGGCGTCTCCTTCGTGAGGACCTGGCCCCGGAAGAAGGCCGGGCTGCGGCGCTCGGTGACGAACATGATCACCAGGCCGAGGGCCAGCAGGCCGACGCCGATGACGAAGACGCTGCCGACGCCGAGGACCGTGGAGCCGGAGCCGTAGGCCGGGTCCCACATGTCGATGAGGGTCTTGGTGAAGACCGCAGCCAGGAGCAGCCCGCCCAGGACCGGGAAGACGCCCTTGAAGAACAGGTCGCGGGAAGAGCGGCGCAGCTCCTTGCGGAAGTACCAGGCGCAGGCGAAGGCGGTCAGCGAGTAGTAGAAGCAGATCATCAGGCCGAGCGCGAAGATCGTGTCGGTCAGCACGTTCTCGCTGACCAGGGTCATCACCGTGTAGAAGGCGCCGGTGGCGACGCCCGCCATGACGGTGGCGCGGCCCGGGGTCTTGAACTTCGGGTGGACCTTGGCGTACGAGGGCGGCAGCGCCTCGTACGTGGACATCGCCAGGACCGTCCGCGCCACCGGGATGAAGGTGGTCTGGAGGGAGGCGGCGGCGGAGGCCAGGACGGCGACGAAGAGCAGCACGCCGAGCACCGGGCCCATGACGGGGCCGGCGAGGGCGGCGAAGACGTTGTCGGAGGTCTCCGGGTTGGCGAGGCCGAGGCCCTTGTCGCCGGAGCCGACGGCCATCTGGGCGGCGACGCCGGTGGCCAGGTAGGAGCCGACCAGGACGACCATCGCGATCAGGGAGGCGCGGCCGGGCGTCTTGGTGGAGCCGGTGGTCTCCTCGTTGGTGGCCAGGCAGGCGTCCCAGCCCCAGTACATGAAGATCGAGAGCGAGAGGCCGGCGGTGAAGGCCGCCATGGACTCGACCGCGAAGGGGTTCATCCATTGCCAGGAGAAGTCCAGGCCGGTGTCGAAGGTGCCGGCGGACGCCTTCTGGAAGGCCATGGCGACGAAGATCGCGAGGACTGCGAGCTGGAGGCCGACCAGGGCGTACTGGACGCCCTTGGTGGCGGTCATGCCGCGGTAGCTGATCGCGGTGGCGAGGGCGATGAGCGTCAGGCAGGTCGCGATGTGGACGAACTTGTTGTCGTCGAGGGCGGCGACCGACGGGTTGTTCGTGATCTCGCCGGCCAGCAGCCAGAAGTAGGAGGTCGCGACGCCGGCCAGGTTGGAGAGCACGATGATCGTGGCGATCACCAGGCCCCAGCCGCACATCCAGCCGATCCGGGGGCCGAAGGCCTTCACGGTCCAGGTGAAGGAGGTGCCGCAGTCCGGCATGGCCTTGTTGAGCTCGCGGTAGGCGAAGGCCACCAGGAGCATCGGGAGGAAGCCCGCGAGGAAGACGGCGGGCATCTGGAGGCCGACCTCGCCGGCGGTGGAGCCGAGCGTCGAGGTCAGGCAGTACACGGGGGCGACGGTGGAGATGCCGATGACGGCACTGCCGAGCAGGCCTACGGAGCCCTTGCCGAGTCCCTTGCTGCGGACGTCGTGGGCCTGGCTCCCACCGTCGGCCGCGCCGCTTACCGTGTCTCCGACCAGGGGTCGGGCGTCCAGCTGTGTCATGAGCAAGGACGTTAGACGCTGCGGTTTCCTTATCCGGAGGCCTTAAGTCCGCTTCCCCGTGAGCCGAAGCGCCTTGGATTCTTGAGGTCAAGACTGTTCACGCGGACGTAATTCAAGGTTCACAAACCCGCCGAGGCTCCCTTTCGCCGGGACCGGACAGGGGGTTCCGGTATGCGGAAACCGCACCCCTGTCCGTTTTGACCGTTTCAAAACTTTCCAGTGGCGATTTTCACGCCCGGGTTCGTCCCACTATGCGGTCCCTGCCGTCACCCTGTGCCGTCACGTCGTCCAGACGATCGACTGCATCTCGCTGTAGGCGTGCAGCGCGTACGAGCCCACGTCGCGCCCCACCCCGCTCTGCTTGAAGCCGCCGAACGGCGCCTCCATGTTCCGGCCGATGGTGTTCACGCCCACCCCGCCCGCCCGCATCCGCCGAGCGACCCGGAACGCCCGCGACACGTCACCGCCCCAGACGTAGCTGAGCAGCCCGTAGTCGCTGTCGTTGGCCAGCTCCACCGCCTCCTCCTCCGTGTCGAAGGGGACGACCACCACCACCGGGCCGAAGATCTCCTCCCGGACCACCCGCATCTCGTTCGTGCAGTCCGCCAGCAGCGTCGGGGCGACGTAGAACCCGCGCCCGTCCCCCACCACCGGCCGCTCGCCGCCCGACACGACCCGGGCCCCCTCCTTGCGCCCCAGCTCCACGTACGACTCCACACGGTCCCGGTGCGCCGCGGAGATCACCGGGCCGACCACCGTGCCCTGCTCCGCCGGCTGGCCCACCTTCATGAAGGCCAGGTAGCCGGTCAGCTTCTCCACCAGCCGGTCGTGGATGCCGCGCTGCGCCAGCACCCGCGTGGGGGCCGTGCAGATCTGGCCGCTGTAGAAGGAGAACGTCGTGCCGATGCCCATCACGGCCGCGTCCAGGTCGGCGTCGTCGAAGACCACCGCCGCGCCCTTGCCGCCCAGCTCCATCAGCTGCCGCTTCATCCCGCGGCCGCAGACCTCCGCGATCGCCCGGCCCACGGCCGTCGACCCGGTGAACGACACCATGTCCACGTCCGGCGAGTCGACCGCGGCCTCGCCCACGCCCACCGACCGCCCGCCCACCACGTTCACCACGCCCGCCGGGACCCCGGCCTCGTGCAGCGCCTCGGCCATCCGGAACACCGACAGCGGGTCCTGCGGCGCCGGCTTCACGACCACCGTGTTGCCCATGGCCAGCGCGGGCGCGATCTTGCCGGACGGGTTGGCCCACGGGTTGTTGTACGAGGTGATGCAGGTGACCACACCGACCGGCTGGCGCACCTCCAGCGCCCCCAGCACGCTCGCCCTCCCCATCGGGCCGGCCTCGGTGACCTGCGGCGGGAGCCCGCGCTCCACCGGCTCCAGGGCGCCCTTCGCGTACCGCCGGAAGCGCGCCACGCCCACGCCGACCTGCATCCCGCGGGCGATCCCCGGGGTGGCACCGGTCTCGGCCTGGGCGAGCTGCGCCCACGGCTCGTACTCGCGCTGGATGACGTCCGCCGCCCGGTCGAGGATCGCGGCGCGCTCCTCCGGCCGGGTCCGGGACCAGGGCCCGAAGGCCTCGCGGGCGGCCGCGGCCGCCTCGTACACCTGCTCCTTCGAGGCCTCGGGCGCCAGGCCGACCACCGACTCGTCGGCCGGGTTCACCACCTCGTAGTGCCCGCCCGCCGGCTCCACCCACTCGCCGCCGACGTACAGCCGCTGCCGGATCTCGCGCGTCATCGGGTGCTCACCGTCCTCGTGTCACGGCCCGAGCGGAGCACCGTGCCCGGCACCGCCCCGGTGACCTGGTTGTCGCGGATGGTCTCCACGCCGTTGACCCGTACGGAGACCACGCCGATCGCCCGCGAGTCCAGCCGGGGGCTGTCGCCCGGCAGGTCGTGCACCAGCGTCGCGGGGCCCGCCTCGATCCGCTCGGGGTCGAAGAGGACGAGGTCCGCGTGCCAGCCCTCCTGGATCCGGCCGCGCTCGCGCAGGCCGAAGAGCTGCGCGGGGTCGTCCGTGAGCATCCTGACCGCCTGCTCCAGCGGGACGAGCTTCCGGCCGCGCAGGCAGTCGCCGAGGAAGCGGGTCGTGTACGGCGCGCCGCACATCCGGTCCAGGTGGGCGCCCGCGTCGGAGCCGCCCAGCATCACGTCCTCGTGCTGCCAGGTCTCGGCGCGCAGCGCCCAGGTGGCGGGGTCGTTGTCCGTGGGCATCGGCCACAGGACCGTGCGGAGGTCGTCGTTGGCGCAGATCTCGACCAGGCACTGGAAGGGGTCCTGGCCGCGCTCGGCGGCGATGTCCTTCACGACCCGGCCGCCGAGGCCCTCGTTCGCCTTGCTGTACGTGTCGCCGATGACGTACCGGCCGAAGTCGGCCAGCCGCCGGAACACGCCGGCCTCCTTGCTGTCGGCGCGGCGCAGCAGCTCGGCGCGTACGACGGGGTCGCGGAGCCGCTCGATGCGCTCGGGCACCGGCAGGCCGAGGACCTCTCCCCAGCCGGGGATGAGGTTGAGGGCGCAGAAGGTGCCGAGGGACATGTTCATCGGCGTGAGGATCGGCATGGTGAGCGCGACGATCCGGCCGCCGGCCTTGCGGGCGCGCTCGCTGGGCACCAGCTGGCGCGGGACGCGCTCGGGGACCGAGGCGTCGATGGTGAGGACGTTCCAGTTGAGCGGGCGCCCGGCCGCTGCGCTCATCTCGACGAAGAGGTCGATCTCCTCGTCGGCGAACTGGTCGAGGCAGCCGGCGACGATGGCCTCCAGCTGGGTGCCCTCGTGCTCGGCCACGGCCCGCGAGAGGGCGAGCAGTTCCTCGGGCTTCGCGTGGCGGGAGGCGACGGGCCGCCCGTCGCCGTCGGAGTGGGTGGAGCTCTGGGTGGTGGACAGGCCCCAGGCGCCGGCGTCCATGGCCTCGTGGAAGAGGCGGAGCATCGCGTCCAGCTGCTCGGGGGTCGGCTGCCCGCCGACGGCGTCCTCGCCCATCACGTGCCGGCGCAGGGCGCAGTGCCCGACCATGAAGCCGGCGTTGACGGCTATCCGCCCCTCCAGGGCGTCGAGGTACTCGCCGAAGGTGTGCCAGCTCCAGTCGACGCCCTCTTCGAGGGCCTTGAGGGCCATGCCCTCGACCTTGCTCATCATGCGGCGGGTGTAGTCGGCGTCCTCGGGGCGGTCCGGGTGGAGCGGGGCGAGGGTGAAGCCGCAGTTGCCGCCGGCGACCGTGGTGACGCCGTGGTTCATGGAGGGGGTGGCGTAGGGGTCCCAGAACAGCTGGGCGTCGTAGTGGGTGTGCGGGTCGACGAAGCCGGGGCAGAGGACGAGGCCGGTGGCGTCCTCGGTGGTCCGGGCCGCCTCGGTGACGGTGCCGGGCTCCGCGATCACCGCGATGCGGCCGTCCCTGATGCCGACGTCCGCTGCGCGGGCCGGGGCGCCGGTGCCGTCCACGACGGTGGCGCCGGTGATGAGGTGGTCGAGCATGACGTCCCTTCTCGTACGTGTTCCCGTCCGGGGGTGTACCCGGGGCTCCGGCCGGCGCCGGCCGTCCCTCGCCCTGCGGGGCGAGGTGATGCGGCCCGGCTGGCGCCGGATGCGCTCTGCCCTGCGGGGCGGGGCGGTGGGGTCTTCGGTGGTGCCGGGTGTGCTTGCCGTGCCGCGCCCTGCGCCCTGGCGGAGGCCGGGTTGGGCGCCCGTGTGCCCCGGTCGGGGGGCTCCGGGCCGGCCGCGGCCGCGGGTGCCTCCCGGCCGGGGCCGGTGCGGGGCGGCGGTCCGGGAAGACGCCGCCCCCGTTTTCGGGGGATGGGAGGGACGGGACCCGGCTCCCGGGGCCGCGGGGGGCGGGGGACGTGTCGGAGCGCTCGGCGGCGTCAGGACGACGCTTCGCGGAAGCGCGTCGTCCGGTGGACGGGGTCGGTGTCGATCTTCGGGATCACGTGCTCGCCGATCAGCTTGATCGTCGTCATGGTGTCCTCGTACGAGACACCGGTCGGGAGGCCGAAGGAGAGCTGGTCCGCCCCCGCCTGCTCCCACCGCTTGCACTGGGCGAGGACTTCCGAGGGGTCGCCGCAGATCAGGAGTTCCTCGGCGATCAGGAGCTCGATGATCTCGGCGTTGTACTCCGGCAGGGTCTCGGGCCACTCCGGGATCGCCTCGGGCCGGGGGAAGGTGTCGTGGTAGCGGAAGACCAGCGACTGGAAGCGGTTCATGTTCGCGTTGACCGCGATCTCGACCGCCTTCTCGTGGGTCTCGGCGCAGATCGCGGTCGAGGTGACCATGACGTTGTCGTTCACGAAGGCGCCTATCGCCTTCGCCTCCTGGATCGCCGTCTTGTACTGCTCCAGCACCCACTCCATGTCGGAGACCTTCTGGACGCTGAAGCCCAGCACGCCCAGGCCCTTCTTCGCGGCCATCGCGTACGAGGAGGGCGAGCCGGCGGCGTACCACATGGCCGGGTGGGCCTTGCCGTACGGCTTGGGGAAGACCTTCCGCGGCGGCAGCGACCAGTGCTTGCCCTGGAACCCCTCGTATTCCTCCTGGAGGAACATCTTGGGGAACTCCGCGATGGTCTCCTCCCAGATCTCCTTGGTGTGGTTCATGTCCTCGATGCCCGGCAGGAAGCCGAGGATCTCGTGGCTGCCCGCGCCGCGGCCGGTGCCGAACTCGAAGCGGCCCTTGGAGAGGTGGTCGAGCATGGCGACCTTCTCGGCCACCTTGACCGGGTGGTTCACCTGCGCGAGGGGGTTGAAGATGCCGGAGCCGAGGTGGATCCGCTCGGTGGCGTGCGCGAGGTAGCCGAGGAAGACCTCGTTGGCCGAGAGGTGCGAGTACTCCTCCAGGAAGTGGTGCTCGGAGGCCCAGGCGTACTTGAAGCCGGACTTGTCGGCCTGGATGACGTACTCGGTCTCCTCGATCAGCGCCTTGTGCTCTGCCTCGGGGTCGACCTTGGACCGCGCCTCAGGCACGTATCCCTGCACGAAGAGACCGAATTCCAAGGGGGTTCACCGTCCTTCTGTTTCTGACGCATCGTCAGATCGTGATGCGTTCGACTGTTCCACCGGGGGGACGCCGCGTCAATACCTGACACTGCGTCAGATGTGACTAGAGGATGCTGACGCCCGCCATCCAGCCACCGTCGATGACGAACGGCTGGCCGGTGATGTACGACGAGTCCTCGCTGGTCAGGAAGAGGGCCAGCCTGGCCACCTCCTCCGGGAGGCCGACCCGCCCGAGCGGCACCACCCGCTTGTAGAGGTCCGCCATGGCGTCGCGCGCCTCGTCCGTGAGGTTCTCCGGGTCCAGCAGCCCCGGGTTCGCCATCGGGGTGTCCACGGCGCCCGGGCACATCGCGTTGACCCGGATGCCCTTGGCTGCCAGTTCCAGCGCGGCCACCCGGGTCAGACCCACGATGGCGGCCTTGGTGGCCGCGTACGAACCGACGAAGGCCATGCCCGTCAGACCGGTGTACGAGGAGGTGTTGACGATGGTGCCGCCGCCGGCCGCCTCGATCTCGGGGGCCACGTGCTTGATGCCGAGGAACGCGCCCACCTGGTTGACCTGCACCAGCTGCAGGAACTCCTCCAGCGGGGTGGCGGTCAGCTCGTTGAAGCGCAGGATCCCGGCGTTGTTGACCAGGCCGTCGACCCGGCCGCCGAAAGCCTCCTTGGCCGCGGCCACCGCCGCCGCCCAGTCCTCCTCTCGGCTGACGTCCATGTGCACGTAGCGGGCGTTCTCGGTGCCCAGCTCCTTGGCGACGGCCTCGCCCTGGGCGTCCAGCACGTCACCGAGCAGCACCTTCGCGCCCTCGGCGGCGAACAGCCTGGCCTCCTGCTCGCCCTGGCCGCGCGCGGCACCGGTGATGATGACGACCCGTCCGTCCAGCTTGCCCATCGGTGCTCCTTCGTCGGTGGTCGTGCGGTCGGTCGTTCCGCGGTCCGTTCGGCCGCTTCAGTCGTTGAGGTGCGGCGCGACCTCCGCGCCGAACGCCGTGATCTGGTCCACGAGTTCGGCGCGGTCGCGGCACCGGAAGCGCACCTGGACCTGGTCGACGCCCAGTTCGGCGTACTCGCGCAGGGCCGCCGCGAGGGCCTCCGGCTTGCCGGTGCGGGTGCGGCGGCCGGTGTCCCAGCCGGGCTCGCCGACGTACAGCGGCTCGGTGATCGCGCCGATCTCGATCGGGTCGGCGATCCCGGCAGCCTCGCGCAGTTCCCTGATACGGGCGATCTGGCCCGGCAGCCGGTCGCGCGGGTCGCCCTGCGGCAGCCAGCCGTCGCCGCGCACGGCCGCCCGGCGCACGGCCGCCGGCGAGGAGCCGCCCACCCACACCGGCACCCGGGACTGGACCGGGCGCGGCAGCTGTCCGAGGTCCCGGAAGCGGAAGAGCGCGCCCTCGAACTCCGGGAACTCCTCCTCCCCCAGGGCAGCCCGCAGCGCGTCGACGGTCTCGTCGAGCACGGGCCCGCGCCGGGCGAAGTCCACGCCCAGCACCTCGAACTCCTCCTGCACGTGCCCCGCGCCGACGCCCAGGATCAGCCGCCCCCCGGACAGCCGGTCGAGGGTCGCGTACTGCTTGGCGCTGATCAGGGGGTGGCGCAGGCCGACGATCGCGACGTGGCTGAGCAGCCGGACCCTCTCGGTGACCGCGGCCAGGAAGGACAGCGTGGCCACCGGGTCGTACCAGACCGTGCTCATCGCCTGCGCGAGCCGCCGCGGGATGGCGACGTGGTCGCAGGAGGCGAGGTAGCCGAAGCCCGCCCGGTCGGCGGCCCGGGCTATCTCCGCCAGGTCGGCGGCGGTCGCCGCGGCCTCCCAGGGCTCGGCGTAGATGGAGCTCTGCGACTGGATCGGGAGCTGCATCCCGTACACCAGCCGTCCTTCAGGAAACACGCGTCCCATGGGCCGTCCGCCTTCGCCATCGAGTCATCTGACGATTCGTCATATGGATGCGGGCCCCATGCTGGTAGCTGACGCCCCGTCAGGCAAGGGGGAGGAGCCACCAAAAGACCGGAAGGCCGGAGGGTGGGTGCGGCAGGCGGGCAGGGAGGCGGGCGGCCCGTCGGGGGGGCGAAGGCGGCGGGAGGGCGGGGGCCCCGGGCCTACATGCCCGCCGGGCCCATCACGATCACCGGGTGCTGGGCGGGGTCCAGCGTCTCCAGAACCTTCCGCATCGCGGCCGCCGGGATGCCCACGCAGCCCTGGGACGGGCCGTCGTGGTCGACGTGCAGCCAGATGTTGCCGCCCTTGTCCTCACCCTCGGGCTTCTCCGGGTCGAGCGGGGAGGTACCCGGCCTGCGGTTGAAGTCGATGGCCACGACGTAGTCGAAGGAGCCGGCCAGGGACTCCCCCTCGACGCCGACCCCGCCGGGCACGAAGGCCTCGTCCTGGTCGTACGGGAGCCTGGTCCCCGGCGGTGCTGACAGCAGGCCGCCCGCGTCGGTGAGGGCGAACACGCCGACGGGGGAGGTGAGGTCGCCGTACCGGCGGTCGGTGGACCAGCCCTTGGCGCCGTTGCGTCCCTGCCAGCTCGGCCCGGCGGTCCAGTCGCGGGAGCCCTCGGCGCGGCTGTAGAGGGTGACGGTGTTGTACGAGGAGTCCTTGCCCTTGCCGCTGACCAGGACGACCTGGCGGGAATCGGCGGGGATCCGCGCCCGGGTGGCGTCGCTCAGCCCCGGGATCACCTTCGGCCGCGCCGGCGCCGGCGGCCCGGCGTGCGGCGCCGCCGGCCGGCGCTCCCCGCGGCTGGGGTGGTCGCCGTCCGCGTGCGAACCGTTGCCCCGGAGCTCCTGGTTGCCCTTCGCCGCGCCGAGGTCGCCGCCGATGTCGAAGGGGACGCCGCACAGCCAGGCGGCCAGCCCGGCGAGGGCGGCGCCGGCCGCAGCGAGGGGCAGGCGCCGGCCGAGCCGTGCGGGCCGCCGCGTCCTTGTCCGGTGCCGGGCGTGTTTGCTCATCGCCCTAAACCGTACACATGGTGCGTTTGGTTCTGTTGATCACTCAATTTCTAACGGGGGCCGATTCCTCCGCCGTCGTACACGTGATCCGGCGTCACCACCTGTGTGACCGCCCGGGCGAGGAGCGTCGAGGGCTCCTGACCGCCCACCTGGGAGTCGGTGTTGAGCATCAGGACCATGGTGGCCTTCTCCTCCGGCAGGTACACGGTCACCGTCTCGTAGCCCGGGATCGAGCCGTTGTGCCCGATCCAGCCGCCGGTCTCCAGGATGCCGAGCCCGTAGTTCGTACCGGGGAAGCCGGTCGGCAGCACCTTCAGCCGCTCCGCCTGCGTCTCCGGGCTCAGCAGCTTCCCGGTGGCGACGACCTCGGCCCAGCGGCGCAGGTCGTACAGGTTCGAGATCATCGCCCCGGCCGTCCAGGCCCAGCTGGGGTTCCAGTCGGTGGCGTCCGCGGTGGTGCCGTCCAGGGTCTGGTCGGTATAGCCGCGCGGGTGCGGCTCGGGGAACTCGGCGCCCTTCGGGAAGAGCGTGTGGTGCAGGCGGGCCGGGCGCAGCACCCGCTCGTCGATGACGCGCTGCACCTTCTGGCCGGTGACCTTCTCGATGACCAGGCCGAGCAGCACCAGGTTGGAGTTCGAGTACTGGAACCGGGCTCCGGGCGCGAAGGTGTTGGCGTGCCGGTAGCCGTACGACAGCGCCTCCCAGGGGTTGAAGGCGCGCGTCGGGTCGCTCAGCAGGTCGTGGATGAAGTCCGGGTCCGAGGTGTACGGGAAGAGGCCGCTGCGCATCTCCGCGAGGTGGCGCAGGGTGATGTTCTCGCCGTCGGGCACCCCGCGGACGTACTTGTCGATCGGGTCGTCCAGCCCGACCTTGCCCTGGTCGACCAGCTCCAGCAGCGCGGTGACGGTGAAGGTCTTGGTCTCGCTGCCGATGCGCACGTGGGAGTCGACGCGCATCGGGCTGCCGGTGGTCTTGTCGGCGACGCCGGTGGCCCGTACGTAGCAGCCCCGCCCCGGCAGCCAGAGGCCCACGACGACACCCGGAATGCCGGCCTGGGTGCGGACCTGCTCGACGGTCCGGTCCAGCCGGGCGGTCAGGGCGGGGTCGAGGCCGTTGCGCGGGCACCCGTCCCTGTCCTGGCCGTCCGTCCCGTCCCCGCCGCCGTCGCCGTGACGGTCCGCGGCGGAAGCGGGAGTCACGGCCCCGGCGGGGGTGACGGCCACCGGGGCCAGCACCGACGCCACGAGCAGGGCGGCGGCGAACAGCCGGCGGGAGGGGGTACGTCGCATGTCGGGGCGCCTCTTCCAGGTCCGGGGAGCGGATAACCACATCACCATCCGGGCGCGTGCCGGGCGGGACCCGTCCGGCGCCCGCCCCGCGATTCCACTCGTTCGGCGCCAGACGGGGCGGCGCCGACGCACGCGCCGCCGGACCGGGAGCGGGACCGTCCCCGCCGGACCGGGAGCGGGACCGTGCCGCCGGACCGGGAGCGGGACCGTACGGCCGGACCGGGCGCGGGGCCCCGCGCGGGGCGCGGGCCCGTCACGGGCCCGTGCCCAGGCCCCTCTCGCGGGCACGGACGATCGCTTCCGCGCGGGTGGCCGTCCGGAGTTTCGTCAGGATGTTGGAAAGGTGGTTGCGGACCGTCTTCGGGGAGAGCGTCAGGCGCCGGGAGACGGCCGTGTTGTCCAGCCCCCGCGCCACCAGGTCCAGCACCTCCAGCTCCCGGGCGGTCAGCTCCGGGAAGGGGACGCGGGCGGCGCCCGGCACCACCGGGCCGGTCAGGTAGGCCATGGCCCGGGTCGCGACGGCGGGGCCCAGGATGACCTCCCCGTTGGCCACGGCGTGCAGCGCCCGCTCGATCTCCTCCGGTGCCGCGCCCTTCAGCAGGTACCCGCGGGCCCCGGCCCGCATCGAGGCGAAGACCGAGTCGTCGTCGTCCAGCATGGTCACCACCAGCACCGCCGTGCGCGGCCGGACCCGCAGGATCTCCCGCGTCGCGTCCACCCCGGAGCCGGCGCCCTCGCCGAGGTCGAGGTCCATGACCACCACCTCCGGCTCCGCGGCCACCGCACCCGCGACGGCCTCCGGCAGCGACGCGGCCTCGGCCACCACGCGCACCCCTGCCAGGGAGCCGAGCAGTGCCGCCATCCCCATCCGGAACACCGGGTGGTCGTCCACCACCATCACCCTCATGCCGCCGCCTCCTCCCGTCGCGCGGGTATCCGCAGTTCCAGCCGCGTGCCCCGGCCCCCGGGGCCCGGTCCCCACGCGACGGTGCCGCCGACGAGCTCGGCGCGCTCGCGCAGGGACTGCGTACCGACGCCCGGGCGGGCACCCGGGCCGATGCCCCGGCCGTCGTCCTCGACCGTGACGGCCAGGGCGCCCCGGTCGCCGGCCAGTTCCACGGCGCAGACCCGGGCGCCGGAGTGCCGGGCCACGTTCCTGAGGGCCTCGGCCACCACGGCGTACACCGCGCCCGCGACCTCCCGTTCCGGCTCGCCGGCACCCGCGTCGCGGACCACCACCGCCAGGCCGTCGGACTCGTACCGCATCACCAGTTCGCGCAGCGCCGGTACGAGGCCCAGCTCGGCCAGCACCGGCGGGACCAGCCCGCGCGCCAGCACCCGGACGGCCTCCACCTGGTGGTCCACCTCCTCGCGGAGCGCGGCCAGCAGCGCGTCCGAGGCCCCGGCGCCGGGCGGCAGCAGGTTCCGGGCGGCGGACAGCCCGAGGCCCACGCCGGCCAGGGCGGGCCCCAGCCCGTCGTGCAACTCCCTTCGCAGCGCCCGGCGTTCGTCGTCCCTGGCGGCGGCGAGCCGTCCCCGGGACTCGCGCAGCGCCCGGGTGACGGCGGCGATCTGCACGGCGGTGCCGAGGAGCGGGGCGACCTCGTCGAGGGCGTCCCGCGCCCGGCGGTCCAGCGCCTCGCCGGGGCGGGCGGTGACGCGGAGCGTCCCGGCGGGCTCCTGCCGTACCACCAGGGGGAGTTCGAGCGGCGTCTCCTCCTCGCGCTCGCCGGCCGTGGCCAGCACCCGGCCGTCGGGGCCGAGAACGCGGACCGAGCCCAGGTTGAAGGACGCGGCCACGCTCTCCGCCATACCGGCCAGCGCCTCCTCGGGGGTGGCCGCACTGCCCAGGTGGCGGCCGACGCGGCTGAGCGCCGGGGCGGCGGCCTCGCCGTGCACGAGGCGGTCCACCCGGCGCTGGAGCCAGCCGCGGGCGGGCTGGATGCCGGCGGCGGTGGCGGCGGTGGCGAGGACCGCGCCGAGCGTTCCGGAGCCGGGCAGCAGTGCGCCCAACAGGGCGAGGGCGGCGAAGCAGCCGCCGATCAGCAGGCCGGTGAGCAGCGCCCAGACGAGGGTGCGGCTGATGACGAGGTCGATGCCCCACAGGCGCTGGCGCAGCACCACGACGAGCACGGCCGCCGGGAAGAAGGCCTGCGAGGCGAGGTGGGTGACGGGGGTCAGCAACTCCGGCCAGCCGCCCACGCCTTCGGGGCGGACGACCAGGGGTACGAAGGTGAGCGAGATCAGGGCCGTGCCGATGGCGAGCCAGCCCAGGCCTCGGGCCGAGGGGTCTCGGCGCCGCCGCAGGGCCGCGTGGGCCGCGGCGGTGAGCCCGAGGACGATCACCGTCAGTACGAGGGCGTCGGCGAGCGGTCCGGCCAGCCGGGCCCAGGCGGCGCTGCGCACGGCGAGCGGGGCGAAGGGGTCCGGCGCGGACGGCCAGGGCCAGGGGTCGGTGAGGCGGACGGCGAGCAGCGCGGCGATCACCGCGACGCCGGCCCCGACGGCGGCGTACGCGGCCCGGGAGGGGCGTTCGCGGCCGAGGAGGTACGGGACGACGAGGATCAGGGAGAGGGTGCCGGGCACCCAGGCGGTGCCCTGGAGGATGCCCCAGGCGGGGGGCGGGGCGGTGGCCCCGTACCGGGCGGCGAGCTGCGCGACGACCGCCGCCGCACCGCCGCCGGCGGCGCACAGGGCGACGAGCCAGGCCACGGGATGGGTGCGGCGGCCGAGCACGACGGCCGCGGTGAGCCCGTAGACGAGGGCGTCGGCGGTGTCCACGAGAAAGTAGACCTGGTCCGGGCTCCAGGGCGGGCGGGCCACGGCCCACAGCCCGAGCCCGACGGCTGCCGCGCCCCAGGTCAGCACCAGCACGGCGGCAGCGGCCGGCCGGCACCCCCCGCCCTTCCCGGCCGTTCCCCCCGAATCCGCCATGAGGCCCAAGATGACACCCCGCAGCGGCGCTGTCACAGGATTCGACGGCGGACACGCCGGGCGCCGGTCGCCGTGCCGGCATGCGGGGACGAAACGGTCCGGCGCGGTGCGCAGGTCCGGCGCGGTGCGCAGGTCCGGCGGCGGGGCCCCGGCGCCGCCCTCCGCCCGACGGCGGCTCGGACCCCGAAGCGTCCGCCGACACGGACAGCCGCTCCGGTCCGGCGGGCGGCGGCCCGGGAATCCCGACGCGAACCGGATTCGGCAGGGGAGCCCGCCTCGGGGCGCCCGGGCCGTCCGCTCGGCCGCCGCCGGGGCTCCTGGGGCGGCCCGGCGCGCGACCGGGTCGGTGCCGGCGAGACCGCCGCCACGCAGGACAGGCCCCCCGGGCGGCGGGGCAGGACCCGGACGGCCGGGCAGGGCGCCCAGCGCCGGGGCAGGACGCCTGGGCAGCGGGACAGGTGCCCCGCGCGGCCCGGCGAGCCTCAGGGAGGGCGCCCGTGGCCCGCGAGGCGTCGGCATCCGGGGGCAGCCCCCTCCGGAACGGACCGCCGCACCCTTGGGGATCGGGCACCCCGAGAGGTCGGGCACCCCCGACAGGCCGGCTGCCCCGAAGGCTCGGGCACCCCCGACGGGCGGGGCCCGAGCGGTCGTCCCGTCGCACCCCCCGGAGAGGTCAGGCGCCGGCCCAGAGGCCGTCCGGGGTCAGGCCCAGGAGGTCGATCGCGTTGCCGCGGACGATGCGGTCCACCACGTCCGGGGCCAGGTGGGACATCTGCGCCTCGCCCACCTCGCGCGACTTCGGCCAGGTGGAGTCGGAGTGCGGGTAGTCCGTCTCGTACAGGACGTTGCCCACGCCGATCGCGTCCAGGTTCCGCAGTCCGAAGGCGTCGTCGAAGAAGCAGCCGTAGACGTGCTCCGCGAACAGCTCCGACGGCGGGCGGGTGACCTTGTCGGCGACGCCGCCCCAGCCGCGGTTCTCCTCCCAGACCACGTCCGCGCGCTCCAGGATGTACGGGATCCACCCGATCTGCCCCTCCGCGTACATGATCCGGAGGTTGGGGAACCGCTCGAACTTGCCGCTCATCAGCCAGTCGGTCATCGAGAAGCAGCAGTTGGCGAAGGTGATGGTGGACCCGACCGCCGGCGGCGCGTCCGCCGAGGTGGACGGCATCCGGGACGAGGAGCCGATGTGCATGGCGATGACCGTGCCGGTCTCGTCGCAGGCCCGGAGGAACGGGTCCCACTCGTCGGTGTGGATCGACGGCAGCCCGAGGTGCGGCGGGATCTCCGAGAAGGCCACGGCCCGCACCCCGCGGGCCGCGTTGCGCCGCACCTCCTCGGCGGCGAGGCGGGCGTCCCACAGGGGTATGAGGGTGAGCGGGATCAGCCGGCCCTGGGCGAGGGGGCCGCACCACTCCTCCACCATCCAGTCGTTGTACGCGCGGACGCCGAGCAGCCCCAGCTCGCGGTCCTTGGCCTCGGTGAAGGTCTGGCCGCAGAAGCGCGGGAAGGTGGGGAAGCAGAGCGCGGACTGGACGTGGTTGACGTCCATGTCGGCCAGCCGGTCAGGGACCGAGAAGGAGCCGGGGCGCATCTGCTCGTACGTGATGACCTCCAGCCGGATCTCGTCGCGGTCGTAGCCGACGGCGGTGTCCAGGCGGGTCAGCGGGCGGTGCAGGTCCTCGTACACCCACCAGTCGCCGATGGGGCCGTCGTCGCCCTTCGCCCCCATGACGGGGGCGAACCTGCCGCCCAGGAAGGTCATTTCCTTGAGGGGGGCGCGGACGACGCGCGGGGCGACGTCGGCGTACTTGGACGGGAGCCGGTCCCGCCAGACGTGGGGAGGCTCAACCGTGTGGTCGTCCACCGAGATGATCTTCGGGAAGGTCTCCATGTCCTCCACGGTAGCGTTTATCTGACGTACCGTCAGCTCCTCGGGTAGTGATCGATCTGTACCAGCTCTGCCACACACCCCGGCCGGGCTGACGCGCCCGCCCAAGACAGGGCAGACTGACCAATGCGTACACACGGCTCCGGAAAGGCGAGGGGGAAGTAGATGGACGGCACACCGCCCATACCGCGGCAGCGGAAGCACCCCGAATCGGCGCCCGGACCCGCCCCCTCCGCATCCGGCGAAGCCACGGGCGCGCCCACCGACACCTCCGCAGGCACCACGGGCCCCACGGGCCCCACGGGCGGCACCACCGCCGGAGCCTCCGGCCCCACCGCCCCCTCCGCCTCCGTCCCCGACACCGCCCGCTTCGCCGTGCTCGGCCCGGTCCGCGCCTGGCGCGGCGGCGAGCCGATCCCGTCGGGCTCCCCGCAGCAGCGCGCCCTGCTCGCCGCCCTGCTGCTGCGCGACGGCCGCACCGCCACCGCGCCCGAACTCATCGACGCCATCTGGGGCGAGGACCCGCCCTCCCAGGCGCTGGCCGCCATCCGCACGTACGCCTCCCGGCTCCGCAAGGTCCTCGACCCGGGCCTGCTGGTCAGCGAGTCCGGCGGCTACGCCATCCGCACCCCGGCCGCCGCCCTCGACCTCGGCCTCGCCCGCGGCTTCGCCGCCGACGCCGACAAGGCCCGCGCCTCGGGCAACCGCGGCCAGGCCCGTACGCTCCTCAACCACGCCCTCGCCCTCTGGGACGGCGAGCCGCTCGCCGGGGTCCCCGGCCCCTACGCCGAGACCGAGCGCACCCGCCTCTCCGAATGGCGGCTCACCCTCCTGGAGACCCGCCTCGACCTCGACCTGGAGGTCGGCTCGCACGGCGAGGCGGTCTCCGAACTGACCGCACTCACCGCCGCCCACCCGCTCCGCGAGCGTCTCCGCGAGCTGCTGATGCTCGCCCTCTACCGCAGCGGCCGCCAGGCCGAGGCCCTCGCCGTGTACGCCGACACGCGCCGCCTGCTCGCGGACGAGCTCGGCGTGGACCCGCGCCCCGAGCTCGCCGAACTCCAGCAGCGCATCCTGCGCGCCGACGCCGAACTGGCGCGCGTCGCCGAGCCCGCCCCGGCCGCCCCCGCCGTGATCGTCCGCCCGGCCCAGCTCCCGGCCACGGTGCCCGACTTCACCGGCCGCTCCGCCTTCGTACAGGAACTCAGCGAGATCCTCACCACCGCCGGCACCGACGGCCGGGTGATGGCCGTCTCCGCCCTGGCCGGCATCGGCGGCGTCGGCAAGACCACCCTCGCCGTGCACGTCGCGCACGCCGCCCGCCCGCACTTCCCCGACGGCCAGCTGTACGTGGACCTCCAGGGCACCGACCCGCGGGCCGCCGAACCCGAGGCCGTCCTCGGCGCGTTCCTGCGCGCCCTCGGCACCGCCGACTCCGCCATCCCCGACACCGCCGACGAGCGGGCGGCGCTGTACCGCTCCACCCTCGACGGGCGCCGGGTCCTGGTGCTGCTCGACAACGCCAAGGACGCCGCCCAGGTACGGCCCCTGCTGCCCGGCACCGCCGGCTGCGCGGCGCTGGTCACCAGCCGGGTGCGGATGAACGGCCTGGCCGGCGCGCACCTGGTGGACCTGGACGTGATGAGCCCGGAGGAGGCGATCCAGCTCTTCACCCGGATCGTGGGCGAGGAGCGGGTGGCGTCCGAGCGGCAGGCCGCCCTGGACGTGGTGGGGGCCTGCGGCTTCCTGCCCCTGGCCATCCGCATCGCGGCCTCCCGGCTCGCCGCCCGGCGTACCTGGACGGTGTCCGTCCTGGCCGCGAAGCTCGCCGACGAGCGGCGCCGCCTCGACGAGCTCCAGGCCGGCGACCTGGCCGTCAAGGCCACCTTCGAACTCGGCTACGGGCAGCTCGAACCCGCCCAGGCGCGGGCCTTCCGGCTGCTGGGCCTGGCCGACGGCCCCGACATCTCGCTGGCCGCGGCCGCCGCCGTACTGGACCTCGCCGAGCACGACGCCGAGGACCTGCTGGAGGCGCTGGTCGACTGCTCCCTGCTGGAGTCGGCGGCGCCCGGCCGCTACCGCTTCCACGACCTCGTACGGCTCTACGCGCGTGCGTGCGCCGAGCGGGACGAGCAGCCGCCGAGCGAGCGCACCGCGGCCATGTCCCGGCTGCTGGACTTCTACCTGGCCACCGCGGCCGGCGTGTACGCGCTGGAGCGGCCGGGCGACCGGCTGGTGGAGCACCTCTCCGCCACGGCGTACCCGGGCCTGGTCTTCCCGGACGGCCGGTCGGCCGTGGACTGGCTGTACTCGGAGGCGGCCTGCCTGCTCGCCTGCGTGCACCAGAACGCCTCGGGGGGCGCCTTGGGGCGGGCCGTGGACCTGCTGTGGGCGGCGAAGGACCTGGCCGAGTCCGGGGCCAACTCCCGCCAGTACGAGACCACGGCGACGGCCGTGCGCGAGGCGGCCCGCGCCGCCGGCGACGCCCGGGCCGAGGCCCGTGCGCGGATCGCGCTCACCACGCTCCTGCTGGTCTCCGGCCGCTTCGCGCAGGCCGACGAGGAGGCGCGGGTGGCGAGCGAGCTGGCCCGGCTGACGGGCGACCCGATGCCGGCCGGAGTGGCGCCGAACGACCGGGGCATCATCGCCTTCTACCAGAACCGGCACGCGGACGGCGAAGCGCTGCTGAGCGAGGCCATAGAGAACTACCGGGCCGACGGGAACCGGCCGGGCGAGGCCAGCGCGCTGTGCAACCTGTCCCGGATCCACGTGAACATGGGCCGCACGACCAGTGCCGTCCAGCTCGCCGAGCGCGGGCTGGCCATCTTCAAGGAGATGGGCCTGGCGCTGCGGGTGGCCAACGGCCGCTTCGCGCTGGGCATCGCGCTGACCCGGGCGGGCCGGCCCGCGGACGCCCTCGAACAACTCGGCGAGGCGCTGCGTGTGTTCCAGGAGAACCGGCAGCGGCTGTGGGAGGGGACGACCAACTTCCGGATCGCCGAGGCCCATCTGTCGGCCCATCGGTTCGCCTTGGCGGCGCAGCACGCGGAGCGCGCGCTGGCACTGCGCTGCATCGGCGGCGAGTGGATGCGCGGGAACGTGCTGACCACCCTCGGCCGGGCCCTGGACAGCCTGGGCCAGGCGGACCGGGCGCGGGCCTGCTGGCGGGAGGCCCTGAGCATCTACGAGCAGACGGGCGCGGGCGAGGCCGCGGAGGTCCGGGCACTGCTCCGGCCGACGCAGGCGGCATAGGCTCTGACCTGGGACTTTCCCGGGCCACCGGCGATAATCGGGCACGTTCATCGAACGTTTATCGCCGGGCGTCATGCTTCTTTCCAACGGTCCGTCGCGTCGGGGGGCAGGCGGACCACCAGGAGTGGTTCACCGCTAGGGTGAACGACCCTGGAACGCCCGTCCGGTGGTTCGCGGGGGAATCCCCGGGCGGGCGTTTCCCACCAGTTGATTTCAGGGAGTTGAAGATGAGCGACGCCAAGAAGCCCGTGATCGGCACCAGCACCGACGCCGGCACCATCAAGCCGATGGAGAACCACGCGGGCCTCGTCGGCGCCGACGCCCTGATCACGGACCCGGCCGCCAAGCCGATCCTGACGCCGGTGCCGGACCCGGCGGCCGAGAGCCTGCCCGAGGAGACGACGCCGCTGGAGAACCACGCCGGCAGCGTCCAGGACGACATCTTCAAGCCCGCGGAGAACCACGCGGGCTGACCCACCGGCCGCCGAGCCCCGCGGGACTCGGAGGATCACGGGGGACCACGGGGGACACGGGGGGTCCGCGCGGATCACGGGGGAACCGCGCGGACGTACGTACGGGGGAACCACGGGGGCCACGGGGGAAACGGGGGACCCACGAGGGGAATACGGGGGGAATACGGGGGGGGACGGTCGCGGTGGCCCGGAGGGGGAGCCACCGCGACCGCCGCCGTTTCGGCACGTCCGGGACCGGCGGCGGGTGATTAGGCTGGCGGTGTGTTCACCACCGAGGGACCCAGTCTGCGCGAGCTCACCGTCCAAGCGCTCTCGTCCGTGGAGCGCGGCTACGACCTGCTCGCCCCGAAGTTCGACCACACCCCCTTCCGCACGCCGGACCGCATGCTCGACGCGGTCGCCGAGGCGCTGAGCCTGCTCGCCCCCTTCGACGCGGGCCTGGACGTCTGCTGCGGCACCGGCGCCGGCATCGGCGTGCTGCGGCAGCTCTGCCGGGAGCGGGTGACCGGCGTGGACCTGAGCGCCGGGATGCTGGCCGGGGCGCGGGCCGCGCACGCCGGCGCGGTGTCGCCCGCGGTGGACTTCGTACGGGCCGACGCCCGCGCGCTGCCCTTCGCCGGCGCGTACGACCTGGCCGTCTCCTTCGGTGCCTTCGGGCACTTCCTGCCCGGCGAGCGCCCCGCGCTCTTCGAGGGCGTGCACCGGGCGCTGCGCCCCGGCGGGGTGTTCGCCTTCCCGATCGGGGCGCCGCTGCCGCTGTCCTCGGCGGGGTACTGGGCCATGCTCGGCTTCGACGCGGCGATGCGGGTGCGCAACGCCGTGTGGCGGCCGCCGTTCGTGATGTACTACCGGACCTTCCCGCTCGGGGGCGTGCGCGAGGACCTGGTGCGGGCCGGGTTCGGCGTGGAGCTGCTGCCGCTGGAGCACTTCGGCCGCCGCCCGGACGGCAGCCCGCACTGGCGGCTGCTGGTGGCCCGCAAGGCGGGGTGACGCGGGCCGCCCGGAGGGGCCCGGCCCCGGATCACCCCGGCCCCGGTGGCTCAGGCAGTCCGCGTGCGGAGTTCCGTCTTCAGGACCTTGCCGCCGGCGTTGCGCGGCAGTTCGGCGACGAACTCCACGGTTCTGGGCACCTTGTAGTTGGCCATCTCCCGGCGGGACCAGGCGATCAGGTCGTCGGCGGTGAGGGTGGAGCCGGGGCGGCGTACGGCGTAGGCCTTGCCGACCTCGCCCAGGCGCGCGTCCGGTACGCCGACGACGGCCACGTCCGCGATATCCGGGTGCAGGCCCAGGAGTTGCTCGATCTCGGCCGGGTACGCGTTGAACCCGCCGACGATGAACATGTCCTTGATCCGGTCGGTGATGCGGAGGTTTCCGTCGGCGTCCAGCACGCCGACGTCCCCGGTGCACAGCCAGCCGTCCGGCGTGACGGCCTTCGCGGTCCCGTCCGGGTCCTCGAAGTAGCCGCCCATGACGTTGTGCCCGCGCACCCGGATCTCGCCGGGGCTGCCCGGCTCCAGCGGGGAGCCGTCCGCGGCGACCACCCGTACCTCGGTGTCCGGGATGGCCCGGCCCGAGGTGGCCGAGATGACCTCCGCCGGGTCGCCCTGCCGGCACATGGTGACGATGCCGCTGGCCTCGGAGAGTCCGTACGCGGTGAGCACGGTCGCGATGCGCAGCTCGGCCCGCAGCCGCTCGACCAGCTGGAGCGGGACGACGGCGGCGCCGGTGACGACCAACCGGAGCGCGGACAGGTCGTGGCTGTCGCGCGCGGGGTGGTCGAGCAGGGACTGGAGCAGGGTGGGCGGGCCGGGGAGCACGGAGATCCGCTCGGCGGCGACGTTGGCGAGGACGGTGTCGACGTTGAAGACCGGCTGGGGGACCATCGTGGCTCCGCGCATCAGGCAGGCGATGATCCCCGCCTTGTAGCCGAAGGTGTGGAAGAAGGGGTTCACGATCAGGTAGCGGTCGCCCTCCCGCAGCCCGGCCAGCTCGCTCCAGACCTGGTAGCAGCGGAGCGACTGGGCGTGGGTGATGACGGCGCCCTTGGGCCGGCCGGTGGTGCCCGAGGTGAAGATGATGTCGGAAGGGGCGTCGGAGCGTACGGCGGCGGCCCGCTCGCGCACGGCCGCGGCGGACACGGCGTCGCCGTCGGCGAGGAACTCCTTCCAGGTGCGGAAGGAAGGCGGCGCGTCCTCGGCGAGCACGACCACGTCCTCCAGGTGCGGCAGGCCGGGGAGGGGCCCGGTGCCGGTGCCCTCGGCGGCCGCGCGGCGCAGCGAGGCGACGTACGAAGTGCCGAGGAAGGTGCCGGTGACGAAGAGCAGCCGCGCCCGGCTGCGCTCCAGCACGTAGGCGGCCTCGGCGCCCTTGAAGCGGGTGTTGAGCGGGACGAGCACGGCCCCGGCCGAGACCGCGCCGAGGGCGGAGACGATCCACTCCAGGGTGTTGGGGGCCCAGACCGCGACCCGGTCCCCCGGCTCGACGCCCGAGGCCAGGCAGGCCGCGGCGGCGCGCTCGACGCGCTCGCCGAGTTCGGCGTACGAGATGCGGGTGCGGCCGTCGACCACGGCCTCGCGGTCCGCGAACCGCACGGCCGCGTCGCGCACCAGCCCCGGAATGCCGACCCAGCGCAGATCCCCGCGTTCTTCCCGGTCCATCAAGGCCTCCCCGCCGCCGGACCGCCGGCCCGGCACCCAGTAGCTGACTATCCGTCAGATTAGCTGTACCCTTCCCGGCTGTCAGCAGTGGAGTACGCGGAGGTGGCGATGGCGGCAACCCTGAAGGACGCTACGGCGATAGTCGGGATCGGCCAGACCGCCTTCGCGAAACGACTCCCCCAGACCGAGAAGGAACTGGCCTGCCGCGCCATCCTCGCGGCCCTCGACGACGCCGGGATCGCACCGTCCGAGGTGGACGGCTTCGCCTCGTACACGATGGAGGAGACCGACGAGGTCGAGGTCGCCAAGGCGATCGGCGCCGGCGACGTCACCTTCTTCTCCAAGGTCGGCTACGGCGGCGGCGGTTCCTGCGCCACCGTCGGCCACCTCGCGAGCGCCGTCGCCACCGGCCAGGCCACCGTCGGCGTCGCCTGGCGCTCCCGCAAGCGCGGCTCGGGCCCCAGACCCTGGAAGAACACCGCCGTCCAGCTGCCCACCCCCGGCCAGTGGACCCGTCCCTTCGGGCTGCTCCGCCCCGCGGACGAGATCGGCATGCTGGCCCGCCGCTACATGCACGAGTACGGCGCCACCCGCGACCACCTCTTCAACGTCGCCCTGGCCTGCCGCAACCGCGCCAACCAGAACCCCGCCGCGATGATGTACGAGCGCCCGCTGACCCGGGAGATGTACATGACCGCCCGGTGGATCAGCGACCCGCTCTGCCTCTTCGACAACTGCCTGGAGACCGACGGCGCCCTCGCGTGCGTGATCGTCTCCGCCGAGCGGGCCCGCGACTGCCGGCAGAAGCCGGTGTACGTCCACTCCGTCGCCCAGGGCCTGCCCGCCCAGCACCACGGCATGGTCAACTACTGGAACGACGACCCCCTCTCGGGCCCCGCCTGGACCGCCGCCCGGCACCTGTGGAAGCAGGCCGACTTCGGCCCCCAGGACGTGGACGTCGCCCAGATCTACGACGCCTTCACCCCCCTGATCCCGCTCTCCCTGGAGGGCTACGGCTTCTGCGGGCGCGGCGAGGGCGCCGCCTTCACCGAGGGCGGCGCCCTGGAGATCGGCGGCCGGCTGCCGATCAACACCGGCGGGGGCGGCCTCTCGGAGGCCTACGTGCACGGCTTCAACCTGATCAACGAGGGCGTCAAGCAGCTGCGCGGCACCTCCACCGCCCAGGTCCCGGACGCGGCCACCTGCCTGGTGACCGCCGGCGAGGGCGTCCCCACCTCCGCGATCCTGCTGCGCGCCTGAGCCGCGCGCCCGAGAGGAGCCGAACGATGACCGCGAACGGAACGACGGCCACGGAGCAGGCCGTCACAGGCGCCGAGGAGGGGCTGCTGCTGCCCGTCCCCGACGAGGACGGCGCGCCCTTCTGGGAATACGCGGCCCGCGGCGAACTGCGGGTGCAGGCCTGCACCGCCTGCGGCCGGCTGCGCTTCCCGCCCCGCCCCTGCTGCCCGCACTGCCAGTCCTTCGACAGCGAGTGGCGGCCGATGAGCGGGCGGGGGCGGATCTGGTCGTACGTGTTCCCCCACCCGCCGCTGCTGCCCGCGTACGCCGCCCAGGCCCCGTACAACGTGGTCCTGGTGGAGCTGGCCGAGGCGCCGCACATCCGCCTCGCCGGGAACCTGGTGAGCGCGCCGGACGCACCGCTGGACTCCGTCGACCCGGCACGGCTGCGCATCGGCGCCAGGGTGCAGGTCGCCTTCGCCGAGGTGGGCGGCGTGACCGTGCCGCGCTGGCTGCTGGAGCGCCAGTGAGCGGGGGGCCGGGCGGGGGCCTGAAGGTCGACCGGGACAAGGACACCGGCGTCGCCGTGGTCACCCTGTCCCGGCCCGAGCGGCACAACGCCGTCGACCTCGCCACGGCGGCCGAACTGACCGCTACCTGGCAGGAGTTCCGCTTCGACCCGTCGGTACGGGCCGTGGTCGTGACCGGCGCCGGGCGGGCCGCCTTCTGCACCGGCATCGACCGGTCCGCGGACGTGCCGCAGCCCAGCTCCCCGTACGCGATCGAGGACCCGATGATCGCGATCGGACCGAAGGCCAACGGCCTGTGGACGCCGGTGATCGCCGCCGTCAACGGGATGGCCTGCGGCGGTGCCTTCTACCTGCTCGGCGAGGCGGAGTTCCTGGTGGCCTCCACCGAGGCCACCTTCTTCGACCCGCACACGACGTACGGCATGGTCAGCGCCTACGAGGCCGTCTACATGGCCCAGCGGATGCCGTTCGGCGAGGTGGCCCGGATGTCGCTGATGGGCACAGCCGAGCGGCTCTCGGCCCGGCGCGCGTACGAAATCGGGCTGGTCTCGGAGCTGACCGAGCCCGGCGAGGAGCTGGCCGCCGCCGTCCGCTGCGCACAGACGCTGGCCGGCTACCCGGCGGAGGCCGTCCAGGGCACCGTACGAGCGGTCTGGTCGGCGAAGGAGGCGGCCAGGGCGCAGGCCCTGGCCCACGCCCCGCACCTGATCACGCTGGGGAACCTGGCGCCGGAGCGGCAGGCGGAGCTGTTCAGCTCGCGGAAGGCGACGGGCCCGGGGCCGGGCTTCCGGACGCGGTGACCTCGCTGACCCCGTCGACCTCGCACTTCTTGACGTCGGCGGCCTTGCGGGGCTTGGTCATGGGCACCTCGACCTCCTTGGTGGCGTGGGCTCCGAGGGTGACCGTGACGGTCCGCTCGTCGATCTCCGTCGAGGTGGCGCCGCCGAGGAAGTCCACCTCGACCTCCACGGTGACCGGCCGGCCGATGTTGCTGGTCACCTGGACGAGCGCCGAGGTGCGGGGCTTGGAGCCGGCCTTGGACTTGGACTTCCGGGTGCCGGCGGTCTTGTCCGGGCCCGCGCACTCCCAGATCACGACGGAGACGGGCTCCCGGGTGCCGCCGGCGGTGGCGGTGGCACCGCTGCCGTTGCCGGAGTCCTCCTGGTAGTCGCCGTCGCTGTGCGTGCCGTTGCGCTTCTTGGAGCTGGAGCAGCCGCCGCCGGAGTCGGAGTCCGAGCCGGAGCGGGACTTGCTCTTGCCGCCCGACGAGCCGTGGCCGTGCCCGGTGGCGAAACCGGTCAGCGACAGGACGACGACGGTCAGCACGGACGCGAACTTGATACGACGGCGCAGCACGTGCGCTCCCTCCCCGGAATGACGGCGCGCCACGCTACCAGGGGCGCCCGCGGCCCAGGCCCGCCGGGGCGCGGGGCGCGGGCGCGGCGGTTCAGGGGCGCGGGCGCGGGGATGCGCGGGCGGCGCGAGGGGGTGCGGGGGCCGGGGTGCGGTGGGCCGGGGTTCCAGGGGTGCCGGGGCCGGGGTGCGGTGGGCCGGGGCCGGGCGTAGCGTCGGGAGCGAGAGCCCGACTCAGGAGGCCTGAGCATGATCCGCAATCTCCTCGGCGGCCTGATGGGCCTCATCGGAGCGACGGCCGCCGTCTGGAGCCCCTTCCGTGCCTGGTACGACGGCCGTCACGGCAGCGACTACCGCATCGAGGAGCTCTTCTCCGGCTCCGGGATCACGCCCGATGGCGCCGCGCTCCTCGCCTCCCTCTTCCTGCCGTTCCTCGTGGCCGCGATCCTCGCCCTGGTCGCGGCCCTCCTGCGGTCCCGGGTGCTGATGGCCGTTGCGGGCGTGCTGGTACTGGGCGTCACCGTGCTGTGGATGGTCCGGCAGGGCCAGGCTGCGGGGGCACTGACGGTGGGCGGCGACGCGGGCGGTCTGGGCGACGGAGTGGCGAACGCGTTCGGGGGCGGCGTGCTGATGCTGCTGGGCGCGGTGGTCATGAGCGGCCGGCGTCGTGCGCCGCGGCGCCCGCTCCCGGCCCACGAACCGTCCGCCCCGTCCCCGGCCCACCAGTGGGCTCCGCGGGGTGGGGAGGCGGGTTCCGGTGCCGGGGTGGGTACGGGCGCCGGGGCGGCGGGCCCGGACGCCGATGCGACCCGGGAGTACCAGGGGCCGGATTCCGCGGGCGCCGCTCGGCAGCCGGGGCCGGGGGCGACGCGGGAGTACCCGGGGCCGGATTCCGCGGGCGCCGCTCGGCAGCCGGGGCCGGGGGCGACGCGGGAGTACCCGCAGCCGGCCTCTCCGGATGACGGTCACGGACCGGTACTGGGCTCCCCCCTGCACGAGCAGGACCCGGCCCCGAACGGCCCGGACCACGGCCCCCCGCTGGGCCCCCCGCTGAACAAGGACTGACCGCCGGCCGAGCCGCATAGGCCGAGGCCGCCTCCCGGGCCCTTCCCTGCGGGGCAGTCCCCTACCCGCCCTTTCTCCGTTTCCCGGGGCTCCGCCCCGGACCCTTCGGGATGGGGGTCCCCCCGGACGAAGTCTGGGGGAGGGCGGGGTGGGGAAACGGCTCCGCGCAGCGGCAACGGCCCGCACCACCACGGACCCGCACCCGGCACGCACGGCGCCCCCGGCAAGCAACGGCACCCGGCACGGGACCGGCACGGGACCGGTACCGCCGCCGGGGCGGTCAGGCGGTGCGGGTGCCCGTACCCTTCGCCGCGTCGAGGGCGTACACGCAGCGGTCCTTGCTGCACGCGTAGACCACGCCCGCCTTGGCCACCGGCGACCCGGTGATCTCGCCGCCCGTGGCGAGCTTCCAGCGCAGCTGGCCACCCGCCGCGTCCAGCGTGTACAGGCAGTGGTCGGCGGAGCCGAAGTGCACCCGGCCCTCCGCCACGGCAGGGGCGCCGGTGATCTCGCCGCCCGCGGCGAACCGCCACTTCGGGGTGCCGGTCACCGCGTCCAGCGTGTACAGCGCGCTGCCCGCCCCCAGGTGGATGCTGCCGTCCGCCACGATCACCGGCTCGGCGGACTGCCGCGGCTCGGTGGCGATGCGCCAGCGGTCCTTGCCGGTGGTGGCGTCGAGCGCGTACACCGTGCCGAGGTAGTCCACCAGGTACACACCGCCGCCGGTCACCGCCGGCCCCGGCGCGAACGCCGGCGGGGCCAGGAAGACCGCGGGCGCCTCGAAGTGCCACCGCACCCGGCCGGAGGCCACGTCGATGCCCAGCACGCGGGTGCCGGCCGCCACGTACACGTAGCCGTCGGCCGCCGGGGTGACCCGGACCGGGACGTTCCCGCAGGAGGCCGCGTCGCCGATCGGGTACGACCACCGCTCGGTGCCGGTGCGCGCGTCCAGGGCGCGCAGCCGCGCGTCCTGCCAGACGTACACCGTGCCGTCGTGCACCACCGGACCGGCCTCGGGGGTCTCGAAGTCGGTCTGGCCGCCCGTGACCTCCCACAGCTTGCGGCCGTTCGCCGCCTCCCAGGCCTGTACGCCGCCGCCGCGCGTGGCGGTGACGACGGTGCCCCGGTCGGCCTTCAGCGCGTACACCCACGCGTCCGTGCCCAGCCGCCACCGCTCGGAGCCGTCCTGCGCGTCCAGCGCGTACAGCGTCGGGCCGTCGGAGGCGTGGATGCGGCCGTCCGCGACCTGCATGGCCCAGGCCACGTCCCGTGTCTTGAACTGACGCCGGCCGCTGGCCACGTCCAGCGCGTGCACCTCGAAGGAGGTCACGTACAGCAGGTCGCCGTCGACGGCCGGGGTGCCCCAGACCTCGTTCGACATCCGGAACCGCCAGGGCCGCCAGCGCCCGCTGTCCGGTGCCGCCGCGGGCCGCGGCACGGCGGCCGCGGCGGACGGTCCGGTGGCGTTCGACGGAGCGGGCGGCGCGGCCACGCCGCCGGGCGGCCGGATCCAGCCGGTGGCCGCGCCGGCCTCGGCAACGGCCGCGGCCGAGCCGCGGGACACCCGCGGGCCGGGCCCGATCGGTACGGGCGCGCCGGCCAGCCGTACGGGTTCACCGGACGCCACGGAGGCCCCGGAGGACCCCACGGGCGCGTGCTGCGGCATCGGCGGGGCGACGGCCGGACCGGTACGCGGGTCGGCCCACTCCCTGACGGGTGCGTGCCCGGGCTCCCGGCCCGGCGGCACGGCCCGGTCCCGGCGGTGCGTGGCCGGCCCGGAGGCCGGACCGGACCCGTGGCCACCGACGCCGTGGCCGCCGGCCCCGCGCCCGCCCGCGCCGCCGCCCGGCGTGGTCGTCGTACGCCCGGAGGCCCCGGCGCGGCGCTGCTCGATCAGCTCCACGGCGCGCCCCGGCAGCCAGGCCGAGGCCGTGCCGCTGTCGTCGCCCGCGGCGAAGAGGTGCGGCGCGAGCTGAGCCTGGAGGTCGGCGGGGGTGGGCCGCTGCGTGGCGTCCATCTGCATGCAGGACTCGATGAGCGGCCGCAGCTCCTCCGGCAGCCCCTCCAGGTTCGGGCCCTCGCGCAGCAGCATGAAGACCGTCTCCACGGGGTTGGCGCCGTGGTACGGGGGGTGGCCGGTGGCCGCGAAGACGAGCGTGGAGCCGAGGGAGAAGACGTCGCTGGCGCCCTTGACGCTGCGGGAGTCCTTCGCCTGCTCGGGCGACATGTAGGCGGGGGTGCCGACGGCGACGTTCGTCATGGTCAGCCGGGTGTTGGAGACACCGCTGGCGATGCCGAAGTCGATGACGCGGGGGCCGTCCTCGACGACGAGCACGTTGGACGGCTTCAGGTCGCGGTGGACCAGGCCCGCCCCGTGGATGGACTGGAGCGCCTCGGCGATGCCGGCCGCCAGCCAGCGCACCGCCTGCGCGGGCATCGGCCCGCACTCGTTGACGATCTCCTCCAGGGAGGGCGCCGGTACGTACGCGGTCGCCAGCCACGGCACGGCGGCCCGCGGGTCGGCGTCGACCACGGCGGCCGTGTAGAAGCCGCTGACGGCGCGCGCCGCCTCGACCTCCCGCGTGAACCGCACGCGGAACAGCTGGTCCTCCGCCAGCTCGGTCCGCACGGTCTTGATCGCCACGCGTCGGCCGGAGGCCGAGCGTGCCAGATAGACCAGACCCATGCCGCCCGCGCCGAGCCGGCCCAGCACCTCGAACGGGCCGATCCGTCTCGGGTCGTGCTGCGTCAGCTGCTCCACTCGTCTGCCACCTCCCCGTACGGGCCGTTCTCAGGACCCGCTTCCTACAGCACGGTGCAGCGTCTCACCGCAGCGTCCCAGCGTCTCACCACGGGGTGACACCCGGTGGTGCGCACCCTGATTCTGTCTGGCCCGGGCCCGATGGGCGAACCCAGGGGCGGATCGGGGTGTCTTACCGCGATCCGGACACGTCGGGCGTCCCACCCGCTCGCCTGCCGGGCGTTCTGCCTGGTCACACGCCGAATGCTGCGCCTGCTGCCCCGTTTCCTCCGGTCACGAAGTTTCGGAGAGCATGGCGAAGGCCGCCCCTTGATTGTCCGCGACGACCGCGATCCTCCCGTAGGGGGTGTCGAAGGGATCGGCGGTGACGCGTCCGCCCAGCCGCTGGACGGTGCCCACCGAAGTGTCGCAGTCCTGGACGGAGAAGTACGTGAGGAAATGCGCGGGCATCGCGGCCGGGAAGGCCTCGGTGATCACGCTGCGGCCCATCACGGCCGTGTCGGGGCCGGGCTCGCTGCCCGGCGGGGACCAGGTGCGGTACTCGACTCCCGCGTCGTCCCGGTCCTCGGGGACGTAGCCGAAGACCCGGGCGTAGAAGACGTCCACCGCGTCGCGCTCACGGGTGTAGAGCTCGGCCCAGCAGAAGGAGAAGGGCTCGTTCTGCCGCTCGAAGCCGTGGTGGGTGCCGGGCTGCCAGAGGCCGAAGACGGCGCCGCCGGGGTCGGCGGCCATGGCGATGCTCCCGTAGGGGCCGACCGGCATCGGGGGCATGATCACCTGGCCGCCGGCGTCCGTGATCCGGGCGGCGGTGGCGCGGGCGTCGCGGGCGGAGAGGTAGACGTTCCACACGGTGGGCATGCGGCCGTCGGGCTTGGGGGCGAGTGCGGCGACGTTCCGGCCCTCGCTGAAGGCCTGGGTGTAGCCGCCGTACTCCGGACCTGCGCTCTCGCCGAAGGTCCACTCGAAGAGCTCACCGTAGAACCGCTTGCCCGCCTCTACGTCCGGGAGCGAGGCATCCACCCAGCAGGGCGTGCCCTCCGTGAATGCGGCCATGGCCCCGTCCCTTCCTTGCGCGCGGTGCGCGGCGCCGCGGTGCGTGCTGTGAACGCGGTACGTGCTGTCAAGCTAATGGGCTCCCGGCGGTCACGCAGCGAGAGGAATCGAACACCGTAGGCGGTGTGGCGGGCGGCCGGACGGGGTCCGGGCTTGGGGCGCCGGGGGTCCGGGGGTGTCGGGGGGCTTGTCCACCGAAGTTGTCCACAGGCTGTTGATAAGACTATTCGGGGGACGGGGTGGGTGGGGAGGGGTTTCGGGGACGGGCTTGGGTGAGGGGGCGGGGCGGGGGTGGGCTGGGGGGTGGGGAAGGGCGCGGGGAGGCGCTCGGGGTGGGGGTGGGACTCGGAGAGGGGCGCGGAGTGAGCCTCGGAGCGGCGGGTGCGGGGGTACGGGCCGCCGCCGCGGGGGCGCCGGAAACCGCGCTGCGGAGGTACCCCGAACCGGGCGGAAACCGGGCACGCAGGGCCCGTAACCCCATTTGCAGGCGGCCGAATCGCGCGCCGATCACCCCTCGGTAAGCTGACGGCATGACAGGACAAGTACGCACCGTCGACGGCCGCGTGGCCGGTCGGCGCGGTCAGGCGACGCGGCAGAAGCTGCTCGACTGCCTCAGCGAGATGCTCAGCTCCTCGCCATACCGCGACGTCAAGGTCATCGACGTCGCACGCAAGGCCGGGACCTCGCCCGCGACCTTCTACCAGTACTTCCCCGACGTCGAGGGGGCGGTTCTGGAGATCGCGGAGCAAATGGCCACCGAGGGAGCGCAGTTGACCGCGCTCGTCGAGGGCCGCGCCTGGGTCGGCAAGGCCGCCTGGCAGACCTCCGAGGAACTCGTCGAGGGCTTCCTCGACTTCTGGCGCAAGAACGACGCCATCCTCCGCGTGGTCGACCTCGGTGCCGCCGAGGGCGACAAGCGCTTCTACAAGATCCGCATGAAGATCCTGAACTCCGTCACCAACTCCCTGACGGAGTCCATGAAGGAGCTCCAGGCCAAGGGCAAGGTCGACAAGGACGTCAGCCCCGCCGCCATGGCCGGCTCGCTGGTCGCCATGCTCGCCGCGGTGGCATCGCACCAGAAGGGCTTCCAGACCTGGGGCGTCAAGCAGGCCGAGCTGCGGCCGAACCTGGCGCTCCTGGTGCACTTGGGCATCACGGGCAAGAAGCCGACCAAGTAGGGCCGGCCGGCCGGAGGGGCTCCCGGGAGAGGGCCCCCGGCCGGCGCCGGACACCGGCACATCCTGTCTGCGCGGCGGCGGACCACCAGGGGGTCCGCCGCCGTGGTGCGTACGGGGCGCGCTGGTGGCGCGGCCCGGGCTGCCGGCGCGGGGTGCGGCGGGCGCCGCATCGCGTGCGGGTGCCGGCTGCGACGCCGCCCTCGGGCGGGGTGCGCGGAGGCCGCGGCGCGTGCCGCTCCGGTCAGCGCCGTTCCAGGCGGAAGAGCCGGATCTCCCGCTCGATCCTGGCCTGGTACGTCGCGTACGGCGGCCAGAACCTCAGCACCGCCTGCCACGCCTCCGCCCGCTCCTCGCCCGCCAGCAGCCGGGCGCGCACCGCGATGTCCTGACCGCGCCAACTCACCTCCGCGTCAGGGTGCTTGAGGAGGTTGGCGGTCCAGGCGGGATGCCCCGGACGGCCGAAGTTCGAGCCGATCAGGATCCAGGTGCCGGCCGCCTCCTCCGGCATGCACGCGAGCGGCGTGGTGCGCGGCTGCCCGGACTTGGCGCCCTTGGCGGTGAGGATCACCCCGGGCAGCATCTGGGCGCTGAGCATCACCTTGCCGCGGGTGAGCCGGTGGACGGCGCGGTCCATGGCGGGGATGAAGTGCGGGGCGATCTTCGCGAACGTACGGGTCGAGGAGACCTTCTGCATCAGGCGGACACCGGGAGGCATCAGACGGCCACCCTCTCTTCTGTCGTGGCGGGGGTTCCGGGGGTGGTGCCGGTGGGGGTTCCGGGGGCGGTGTTAGAGGGGGTTCCGGGGGCGGTGCCGGAGGGAGTGCCGGGGGCGGCTCCCGTGGTGGTTCCGGCAGGGGTGAACAGGCCGGCGCGCTGTGCGGCGTACCCGCGCAGCCGGTGGACGGGGCCGAAGAGCAGCTCGTCGGCCGCGGCCCGCTTGAAATACAGGTGCGCGTCGTGCTCCCAGGTGAAGCCGATGCCGCCGTGCAGCTGGACGGCCTCCGCGGCCGCGGTGCGCAGCGCCTCGATCGCCTGGGCGAGGGCCAGGCCGCCCTGCCCCGGGTCCCAGGCGGCGAAGTACGCGGCCGAGCGGGCGGCCTGGAGCTGTACGTACACGTCGGCGAGCCGGTGTTTGACCGCCTGGAAGGAGCCGACGGGCCGGCCGAACTGCTCGCGCGCCTGCACGTACTCGACGGTCCTGGCCAGTGCCTGCGCGGCGGCGCCGGCCGCCTCCGCGGCCAGCACGGCCGCGGCGCCGAGCCCTGCCGCGGCGAGCGCGGCGCAGATCTCCGCCTGATCGTCCGAGCCCAGCAACTCGGCAGGGGCGTCGCGGAGTTGTACGCGGCCCTGCGGGCGGGTCTCGTCCAGCACGGTCTGCCTGGCCCGCACCAGGCCAGGCGCGTCCGCCCGTACCAGGAACAGCTGCGCCCGGCTGCGGGCGAAGCCGCCCGTGTGCGCGGCCACGACCAGCAGCTCCGCACTGTGCCCGTCGAGCACCTGGGCGGCCTCGCCGTAGAGCAGCCAGCCGCCGGCCTCCATGTCCACCCGCGCCTGGACACCGCCGGCGCGGCCGCCGCCGGCCCAGCCGTCGGGGGTGTTGTCGCAGGTCAGGGCGAGGGCTGTGGAGAGTGCGGCGCCCGGCACCACGAGGGTGGCGGTCAGCTCCCCGCCCGCGATGCGGGGCAGCAGCTCCGCCTGCTGGGCGGGGGTACCGAGGGCCGCGATCAGGGGGGCGGCGAGCACGGAGGTGGCCAGCAGCGGCGAGGGGGTCAGCGCGCGGCCGGTCTCCTCGCAGGCGAGGGCGAGGTCGGCGAGGGTGCAGCCGACGCCGCCCCGGTCCTCGGGGAGGGCGAGACCCGGCAGGCCGAGCTGCCGGGCGAGCTGCTGCCACAGCTCGCGGTCGTATCCGGCTGGGGTGCGTACGGCGGCCTTGACCTCGTCGGGTCCGCTGCGCTTGCCCAGCAGCTCCCTCAAGGTCCGGCGGATCTCGTCCTGTTCCGCGGTGAAGGCGGCATCCATCGGCGGGCTCCTCCCCGTATCTGACGGTGCGTCATATTAGGGCGGGCGGACGCGGATGCACAGAGTGCGGGGCGGTCGGACTCCTGCCGCGGGAGTCAGCATCTGATGTACCGTCAGATACATGTCGCCCACACCACCACCCGCCCCGTCGCTCGCCCCGTCGCCCACTCCGCTCTCAGGGCCGCAGGCACCCGGCCGACGCCGCAGGGTCGCCGTCGTCGGCGTCGCGCTCTCCGACTGCGGCCGGGTCGACGAGGCCACCCCGTACGCCCTGCACGCGCAGGCGGCCCGCCGCGCCCTGGCCGACTCCGGGCTCGACCGCTCGGTCATCGACGGCTTCGCCTCGGCCGGGCTGGGCACCCTGGCGCCGGTCGAGGTCGCCGAGTACCTGGGCCTTCGGCCGACCTGGGTGGACTCCACCTCCGTCGGCGGCTCCACCTGGGAGGTCATGGCGGCCCACGCGGCGGACGCCATCGCGGCCGGGCAGGCCAACGCGGTCCTGCTGGTCTACGGCTCCACGGCCCGCGCCGACATCAAGGCCCGCCGCCGGACGTCGAACCTCTCCTTCGGGGCACGCGGCCCCTTGCAGTTCGAGGTCCCCTACGGGCACACCCTGGTCGCCAAGTACGCGATGGCCGCGCGCCGGCACATGCACGAGTACGGCACGACGCTGGAACAGCTCGCCTCGGTGGCCGTCCAGGCGCGGGCCAACGCCGCGACCAACCCGGACGCGATGTTCCGCACCCCGATCACCGTGGACGAGGTGCTGGGCGGCGACATGATCGCGGACCCGTTCACGAAGCTGCACTGCTGCATCCGCTCCGACGGCGGCTGCGCGGTACTGCTGGCGGCCGAGGACTACGTACCGGACACCGCGAAGGACCCGGTGTGGATCCTGGGCACGGGCACGTCCGTCTCCCACACCACGATGTCGGAGTGGGAGGACTTCACGGTCTCGCCGGCCGCCGTCTCGGGGCGGCTGGCCTTCGAACGGGCGGGGCTGCGCCCCGCGGACGTCGACGTCGCGCAGATCTACGACGCCTTCACGTACATGACGCTGGTGACGCTGGAGGACCTGGGCTTCTGCGCGAAGGGCGAGGGCGGCGCCTTCGTGGAGAAGGGCCGGCTGCTCCGGGACGGCGAACTGCCGGTCAACACCGACGGCGGCGGCCTGTCGGCCTGCCATCCGGGGATGCGGGGCCTGTTCCTGATCGTGGAGGCGGTCCGCCAGCTGCGGGGCGAGGCGGGCGAAGGCCAGGTCCGCAAGCCCGGCGGCCGCCTGCCGGAGGTGGCGGTCGCCTCGGGCACCGGGGGGTGGTTCTGCTCGTCGGGGACGGTGCTGCTGGGGAGGGGGTAGGGGGGCAGGGCGGGTGCGGGTGCGGGCACCTCGGACAGCGCCCGGCACTTCGGCGGGCCGGAGGGCACACTTTCGTGCACCCAGGACAGGAGAAGCCCGGGGGTATCCGCAGCGGGCCTCTCTCGGGATGGGTCCTGGAGCCACCCGCCACTTGAGGGTGTTTCCGGGGCGGGGCGGGCCGTCAAGGGCGCTCCGCTGCGCTCCGCGTCGCCTGCGGCGATTCCACTTCGTTCCACCCTTGACACCCCACCCCGCCCCGGGCGGACTACGAGTGGCGGGAGGCTCCAGGAGGGACGGTCAGGGGGGAGACCGACAGGCGAGCGGTGGCGATGGGGACATCCCCGGCGCCTCCGCCACCCGGCGGACGGGCGGGAGCCCGGAGTCGGCACCCGGGCCCGGGAGCTGGGCGGGCCCCCGCCCCACGGGGCGGACGCGTCCCCGTCCGTAGGCCCACCAGCGGATTAGCGACTTCCGGGCCGTCTGTGCCCCTTCATAAGCCGCCAACGATCGCTACGCGCTCCTCTATCTCGGCGGCCGCCGGGCCGTCGGGGGCAGGGAGAAGTCTTGGCTCAACGGGGTCGATCAGCCTTCAGGTCATCGACGAAGACCGACCATGCTGTGGCGCCGAAGAGCAGCGTGGCACTGGCGGGATCCTTGCTGTCACGGACGGCACGGCCGGCGTCGGCGGTGTGCGCCGCCTCCAGGCAGTCACCCTGCTGGTCGGAGTAGGACGACTTCCGGAACTCGCTGGTGATCTCGCGTGTCATGCCGGCTCTCCCCTGGGATGCTGTGTGTTGCTCAGAAGGTCTCGGAGACGCTCCGCGCTCTCCTCCGGAGACATGGCAGCCGAGCGTAGTTGATCAAATACGTTCACATAGAGGGCGAGATCGTTGGGCGCTTCGACGACCGAGGTGTTGGCCACGTTTCGGACGGTGACGGCGTCCACGCTCGGCTCGACTCCGAACGAGAAGGCAACGAAGGCACCCGACATCCCGGCGGCCTTGCTGGCGGGGGCGGGCAAGATCTGCACTGTCACGTTCTGCCGCTGCCCGACGTCGAGGAGTCTCATCAACTGACCGGGGCCGACAACGGGATCGTGCGCAAGCGACGTGACGGCCGGCTCCCAGATGATGGCGGTGAAGTTGGCGCCACCCTCCTCGATTCGCCTCTGCCGTTCCTGGCGCACTTTTACGAGCTGGGCCACTCGATCGGCAACGATGAACGTCGGGCCTGAGGTGATGACGGACTCGGCGTACTCTGGCGTCTGCAGGAGGCCCGGAATCAGGGCGGGCTCCCAGGAGCGGATGTAGGTCGAATCGCTTTCGAGGGTGATGTGGTCCGCGTAGTCCGGGCGCACGGTTTCCTGGTAGTCGAGCCACCAGCCGCGTTCGTTGCTGGTCCTGGCCCAGGTTTCCAGCCGGTCGCGCTCGCCCGGGTCCTGGACTCCGTAGCAGTTCAGCAGGGTGCGTACCTCAAGAGCCGAGGCCGACACTTGCCCACTTTCCAGGCGGCTGATCTTGGTGATCGACTTCAGGATGGCTGCGGCCGCCACGCCTTGGTCGAGTCCCGCCGCTTCGCGGTGGCGCTTCAGCGCCGCCCCCAGCCTTCGGCTGCGAACAGTCGGCCTCCCACCTGCGGGCATAACGGCTCCTCTCAACGTCCGCCTCAGCCTGCCGCCTTGGGCTCAGGCGAGGCCAGTACGAGCACGCGGGCGGAGCTCGCAAATTTGCGGTCGAGTGACTTGCGGCAGATGCCTGGCCACCTCCAGCGTGAGTACGTCACGCCTTGCGCACGCGGAATCGCGGTGCGTGATCTTGGGGGATCGAAGACCCCCGCGACCGCTGGAACGGTCCGGGGGCGTGGCCAACGCTTCGAAGGAGCGTCAACATGCTGCACCTTATCGTCCCGCTTCTGGCGCCGTTGCTGCGTCTGTTCCTTCCGCCCACCGGGCGCCATCGGGCCGGCTGCCTGCGGCGGCAGCGACGGCGGGTGCTGGTGCTCGCGACGTTCGGGATCGACCTCGGTCCGCGCATCATCCACGGCCGGGAGGTATCCCGGTGAGCCTGGCCGTGTCGCTCGCGGATCACTGGGCGGTGGCCGAGGTCTCGGCGCCGAGTCGCGGAGCGGGGATGCATGGGTGAGCGGTGGGTGGTCGCCGTGCTCGTGCGGGCCGGCGACCTGGTGAGGGTGCGGGGTCGGTGGCGGCGGGTACGGGCTGCCCGGGACGAGCTGTTTCCCATGGGCGGGCCTGCGGTTGTTCTGACCTTCACGCAGGGCGCGCCGTGGCGGGTGCACGCGGCCGAGGTCGTGGCGGTGCGGCGGGGGGCCACGGTGATCGACAGTCCGTCCGACTGGCTGTTGTCACCCGAGAACTCGGGGAGCGGGCCCATCGCCGAGATGGAGTGCACGACCTGCCTCGACAGCTCCGGCCCGCTCGATGAGCTGGACGGGCTGACGGGCTGGTGCCTCGCGCACGCCCGGCACGTGGGGCACACCGGCTTCCGCCGGACCGTGACGGACTTCCACCGCGCCGCCCGGTGCGATCGTGTTCGGGGCAACCTCGCGACTGACGTGCCCCCTTGATGTTCTTGAGGACGAACGAAAACGTCGTGCGAGGTCCGCAACCGGCTCGACACTGGAGATCACCATGGTGCTACGAACAACTGAGGTCGCCGGCACCGAGTGGGTACAGGAGCACGACGTGATGGCGCAGGGCGTGCCGGACTTCGCTGAGCTGTTGCGAGGCGCCGAGCGGACGGCCGTCCACCTGGAGATGCGCGACGTCTACAGCGTGGGAGACGAGACGGAGGCGTTCGAGCGCTTCCATCGGACAGGTGAGACCGACCTCAACCCCGATTCGGAGTTCTGGACGGGGTGGACCCCCATCGTCCGCGAACCAACAGGAGCGTGTAGCGATCGTGGGCGGTTTGTGAGGCTTATGAAGGGGCACGGACGGCCCGGAAGTCGCTGAGACGGGCTGGGGGCCTACGGACGCTGTCGCGTCCGCCCCGTGGGGCGGAGCCGGACCCCGGCACGGCTTCGCACACCCGGCACCGGAAGGCGTGAGGAGTGGCCAGGGCGTCTTTCCTGGGGTTGTCCGCCGAGGTCTTTGCCTTCCGGGCCGGGGTGCCCTGTCAAGGGTGACCCGGAGGGTCATCGCGCAGCGACGCGGAGCGCAGCGGAGCGCCCTTGACAGGGTGCCCCGGCCCGGAAACCCTCGGTCGGCGGACAACCCCAGGTACCTCCACCTCCCCGACACCGGCCCAAGTGCTGCCGCCCTCCGGCCACCCCACCGACTCCGGTCCGTGCTCAGAGCTGGCCGTGTTCCCTCAGGACCCGGCGGGCCTGGGCGAAGAGCATGCCCACGTTGACCGTTTTGCGGCAGACGACGACCGCGACCACTTCGTCGGTGCTGTCGATGCGGAGGAAGAGGTGGGCCAGGTTGTCGCTGTTGACCAGGATCTCCTGGAAGTAGTGGCGGTCGCTGACGATGCCGCGGCGCTCCTTGAAGATGCCCTCGATCATCACCACGGTGCGGCCCTGGAAGAGTTCGAGCGTCGCGGCCGCCAGCATGTCGAGGACTTCCGCCGGGTGGGAGTCGACGGTCTCGACGGACAGCAGCATGCCGGTCGACATGTCGATGACACCCGAGGCCACGCAGTCGGGAACCTCTTCACGCAGCCTCTTGACCAGAGTCACGACCTGCTCGGACATGCTCTGGCCCCCGGGGGGTGTAGGGGTGCTCATCGTGCTCCTTGGTGAGTGAGTGGGGTGAGTGAGATGGGTTGGGTTGGTGGGGGTGGGGGCGCGCCCGCGGTTACGGGCCCTTCGGGGCGTCCGGGGTCGTGAGGAGCGTCGTCAGGCGTGGGAGGGTGGCCTGTGTTTCGCTCTGGAGGCGGCGGATGTCCAGGCCCGGGTCGCCCAGTACGCCGATCAGGGCCATGTCGCCGACGGGGTGGGCGACGAGGTAGCCGTCGGTGAAGCGCGATACGGAGTGGTGCAGCAGCCCCTTGCCGGTCATGGCGCCGGCGCGGTGGGCGAGGCTGACGGCCGCCGCGGTGAGTGCGGCCAGGCTCTCCGCGTCCGCGGTGTCGTCGGTCTCCGCCGTGATCAGCAGACCGTCGACGGACGCCACCACGACGTCGGTGACGCCCACGACGCGGTCCCGCAGTTCCCGCATCTCGGTGGCGAGTTGGGCATTCCTGGTGGTCACGTTTCTCCTGTCGCGCTGTGTGTTGCCTGTTCGTGGGCCCAGCGGCTGCCGCCGAGCGCCCGGTACCTGGCGAGGAACGCCGGCGGGGGCTCCCAGCGCTCGGTCACGGGGCGCAGCGGCAGTACGTCGCCGATGCCGCTCGCGCCCGGGCGGCGTTGGGGGAGCCGGGCGTGGGCGGGGCGGCCTGGGGGCGGGGGTGCCGTCGGCGGGGGTGCCGTCGGCGGGTCGGCCGGGGTCACCGTTTCGAGGAGGCCTTCGCCCAGCAGGCGGGAGACCTCGACGGTGACGGCGTACAGGCTCCGGCCGAGCAGGAAGGCGATGTCCCGGACGCTGCGACGGCCGTTGGCGCGGAGCAGGATCTCCCGGCGCTCGCCGGTGGCCGGGCCCGCGAGGCGGGCCGAGCCGGCGGGGGTGCGGGTGATGCGGGTGCGGAACGGGGAGGGGCACTGGCCCAGGGCGCTGAGGACGCGTATCCGCCGGCCCGCCTCCTCCACCAGCCATTCCGGTTCGATGCCCGCGGGGGCGGCAAGGCGGCAGGTGTCCGCGTCGCGGTCGAGGGTGAAGCCGTTGATGCGGCCCATCCCGACGGCCAGCGCTCCGTCCAGGGCGGCCATCGCGCACATCAGCTGTAATTCGGCGCTGCCGACCAGGTCCTGGGCTATCAGCGCGGATCCGAGGCGGCCGTCCGCTGCCGACGCGCGGGTGACCGACGCCCACTCGGCCTCGCTCACCCGGCCCGAGCGCAGCAGCAGGGTCTCGACGCCCGGGGCGCCCGGTGAGGCCACCTCCAGGAGTACGCCGCAGCGGAGGTGGAAGGAGCCGCCGGGCTCTCCGGACACCAACAGCTCTCCGGAGAGCCGGTCCCGTGACGCCTCGGTGAGCGCCCTGGCCAGGTCGAGTCCCGTCACCCTCGATGGATTCCGACGTGGCGCCGGTTCGTCGATTTCTGACATGCCCCTGCAATCAGCCGCTGCCCGCATATGCCAACTCGCTGACCGCACCGTAGCCACGCGGACTGATCGTTCAATACGAATATTCAGTAGTGATCGGCTTATGTCATGAGCCGAGCATTTGCTCTCTGATCCCGACGGATGTCCTTGCCTAACGGCAAGGATTGTTCGCTCGGGCGATCGGGGCTCCCGCGGGGAGCGGGGCGACTGGGGAACAAAGGGGAGGCGGCCGCCTCCCGTTGTCAGAAGCGCCGGGTGAACCCGCGCTACGGGAGACGGCCGCCGTTCAGGAGGCGCCCGCCGGCGTCGGTGGCGCCCTCTCAGGGGCGCGCCGACGGCCCGGGGCGGCCGGCGCGCAGGTCGGCCAGGATCTCGGCCTGACCTTCGAGGACACCGGAGAGGATGCCGCGGGCGACGCGCAGGAGCTCGGCGACGTCCGGGCTGTTGAGCCGGTAGTAGACGTTCGACCCCTCGCGGCGGGTGGCGACCAGGTTGGCCTTGCGGAGCACCGCGAGCTGCTGGGACAGCGAGGCGGCTTCGATGCCCACCTCGGGCAGCAGTTCGGCCACGGCGTGCTCGCGCTCGCTGAGGAGTTCGAGCACGCGGATGCGGGCGGGGTGGCCGAGGGTTCTGAAGAACTCGGCCTTGAGCTGGTACAGGGGGGTGCTCACCTGCGTGCTCCCACCCCCGCCTTCGGCCGTGTTCCTGCGTGTGCGCGGCACCTCATCCACCCGAATTCCTCGTGGGTCCCGGCGAGGGGGATCCCAGCCGACATGCTGTGATCTCAACAATTGCAGATTCCTGCAACTGGGGGCGCCTCCGGGGCCGGGGGTTCGGATCCCTCCGGCGCCTCGGATCCCTGCTCCGGATGCGTGCTCGGCAGGTGGGCGGCCAGGGCCCCGGGCAGGTCGGCGTGGACCGGGACGGGCGGGCAGGTGGCGTCCGGGACCAGGGAGCCGTCGGCCGGAATCGCGGCCAGTTCCAGGCTGCGGCCGTTCTCGGCGAGCAGGCGGGCGGCCTGGGCGACGGCGAGCTGTCCGCCCGCGGACCAGCCGAGCAGCCGGGTCAGGTCCAGGATCACCGGGCCTTCACCGCGGGCCCGGGCCCAGCCGACCGCGCCGGTGAACCGGTCGGCCGCCTCCGCGCCGAGGTATCCGGCCAGGGAGAGGACGCCCAGGTGTTCGTGGGCGGTGTACTGCCACTCGATCGTCATGGTCGCTTCCTCGGCTTTCACAGGGGCAGGGGCAGGGGCACGGCTACGGGCCGGGGCCGGAGCGCGCCGGTCATCGCGGCCCCTTCCGGCTCCGGTGCGGGTGGGGCAGGTGAGACGGGCGGTGCGGGCGGGGCAGCAGCCCGGCCTGCTCCAGGTGCTTGCGCGCGCCGGCGATCGCTTCGGGGGTCGTGGCGTACTCGCGCCCCTCGCTCTGGAGCAGGGCCAGCGCGCCGACGGACTCCAGCACTTGGCGCTGACCTGGGCGGATGCCCGAGGCCAGCACCTCGATCCCCCGTCGGTTGAGCTTTTGCACGGCGTCCTTGAGGACCAGGGCGCCGGTCGCGTCCATCGTCGTGACCCGCGACATCCGGAGGATCACCACCCGTACGTCCGCGACCTCCGACAGCTCCAGCAGGAAGCGGTGGGCGCCCGCGAAGAAGAGCGGGCCGTCGATGCGGTAGGCGACGATGTGCTCGGCCAGCAGGGCGTGCTCCTCGTCGCTGTGCTCCCCGGGCAGGTCGGGCCGGAGGTCGACCTGGTCCATACGTGCCTGGGCCGCCACCGCGCGCAGGGCCAGCGCACCCGCGACGGCGAGGCCGATGATCACGGCGTACACGAGGTCCAGCACGAGCGTGGCCACCGCGGTCAGGACGAGCACCACGGCGTCGGACCGGGTGGCCTTCGCCATGGCCCGCAGGGAGCCGACCTCGACCATCCGCACGGCGGTCGCCAGCAGTACGCCGGCCAGCGCGGCCAGCGGGATCCGCGACACCAGCGGGGCGGCGGCGAAGACGATCACCGCGAGCACCGCGGCGTGCGTGAGCGCGGCCAGCCGCGAGGACGCACCCGTGCGGACGTTCACCGCGGTACGGGCGATCGCCGCGGTCGCCGGGACGCCGCCGAACAACGGCGCCGCCAGGTTGGCCACTCCCTGGCCGAACAGCTCCCGGTCCGGATCGTGCTGCTGCCCGACCGTCATCCCGTCCGCCACCGTGGCCGACAGCAGCGATTCCAGCGCCGCCAGCGCGGCCACGGCCACCGCCGGGGCCAGCAGCGACCCGACCGCGGAGACGTCGAGGAACGACAGCGAGGGAGCGGGCAGGCCGGACGGCAGGTCGCCGATCGGCGCCACTCCCGGCACGTCGAAGACCTGCACCACCACGGTCGCGGCGATGACCGCGACGATCGAGAACGGAACCGTCGGGCGCAGGCGTGCACCCAGCAGCATCACCGCGGCGACACCGAGGGAGAGCCCGACCGCGGCCCAGTCGGGCTGCGCCGCGAACTCCTGCACGGCCCGCCAGGCCACCAGCAGCACCTTCTCGCCCTCGGGCTTGTCCACACCCAGCGCGTTCGGGACCTGCTGGAGGCCGATGACGCACGCGATACCGAGGGTGAAGCCCTCCACCACCGGCGCGGGCACGTACCGCATGTAGCGGCCGGCCCGCAGCAGCGCCAGCACGACCAGCAGCACACCGGCCATCAGGCCGACCGTGAGGACGCCGCCGGGCCCGTACTGCGCGACGATCGGCACCAGCACCACCGTCATCGCACCGGTCGGCCCCGACACCTGGAGGTTCGACCCGCCCAGCAGGGCCGCCAGGGCGCCCGCGACCACCGCGGTGGCGAGGCCCGCCTGCGCACCCAGCCCCGAGGAGACCCCGAAGCCCAGCGCCAGGGGCAGCGCGACGATCGCGACCGTCAGCCCCGCCAGCAGGTCCCGGCGCGGATCGCGGCCCATCACGGCGAAGTCGGCACGCCGCGGCAGCACCGCTCCCAGCCGGCGCGCGGCCCGCTCCAGCAGGGCGTTCACGACGGCCGCGCCCCCGTCCCACGCAGTTCCGGCACAGGGATCCCTTCGGCTCCAAGACGTCAGGCGTTGTGCCCGCGGCTACCTACGGGCACAACACCTACAGCATCTATTGAATTGCATATATTTGCAATTCGTGGAGCCGTAGGACCCACCCCAAGCCGCCGGCGGCTACGGGCTACGGGCTACGGCAGGCTGCGGCGCAGTTCCACGTACGCGAGCTCGTCGCCGTCCAGGACGTAGCGGTCGAACTCCTCGAAGCCCCGGGCCAGGGCGAAGGCCAGGCCGGACGCGTTCGTCTCCAGGACCACCGTCTCGACCTGGGTGACGCCCATGGCCCGGGCCGTCGTCAGGGCGTGCTCGTAGAGGGTTCGGCCGTGGCCGTGGCCGCGGTGTTCCGGGAGGACGCGGGCGATGACCACGGCCGCGTCGGGGTTCTCGTCCGGCGGGCGGACCGTCGTGTTGCCCACCGGTACGTCGCCCAGGTACGCCACGTCCAGGTGGTGGCGTCCGGCCCGTTCCCGCACGTCCGCCAGGGACAGCAGGTGGGTCGGGATGATCGTGTTGTGCACGTGCCGCCAGTGGTCGAGCATCTCGTCGCCCACCGGCCGCACGATCCGCAGCTGGTCCATGGCGCGCAGCCAACCCGGCCGGGCCCGTGCCCGTCAATCGCGTTTGCGTGCTGGGAGGATGGCACCATGACGACCACCGCCGAGGAATTCCGCAAGGCGCTGCACTCCCTGCGCGTCTGGGACACCGAGCTGCCCGCCTTCGACGTCGACCGGGCACCCGCGGAGCCGCTGGGGCTGTTCCACGAGTGGTTCGCCCACGCCGTCACGGCAGGTCAGACCGAGCCGCACACCATGTCCCTCGCGACGGCCGACGGCGAGGGGCGGCCGGACGTGCGGACGCTGATGCTGCACGACGCCGACGAGCGCGGCTGGCACTTCGCCTCGCACTCGGGCAGCGCCAAGGGGCGCCAGCTGGCCGGCCGCCCCGAGGCCGCGCTCGGCTTCTACTGGCCGGCGGTGGGGCGGCAGGTGCGGGTGCGGGGCCGGGTGGTGACCGGCGGCGCCGAGGAGGCCCGCGCGAGTCTCGCCGTACGGTCGCGCGGGGCGCTCGCCGCCGCGCTCACCGGGCGGCAGAGCGAGGTGCTGGGGTCCCCGGACGAGCTGTACGCCGCCTCGTCGGCCGCCTGGGAGCGGGCCGGCGCCGAGCCCGACGCGCCCGCCCCCGGCTGGACGCTGTACGTACTGGAGCTGCGCGAGGTGGAGTTCTTCCAGGGCGACGCCCAGCGCCGCCACGTCCGGCTCCGCTACCGCCGCGAGGGCGGCGGGGAACACGACGGCGGCTGGGTGCGCGAACTGCTCTGGCCCTGAGGTCCCGGGGCCCGGGACCCCGCTCAGGCGCGCGCCGGGCGGAAGACCGGGACGTGGATCTCGTCCGTCTCCGCCCGGAAGGCCAGCTCCAGCGGCATGCCGACGCGCAGGCCGTCCGCCGCGCAGCCGATCACCTCGGTCATCATCCGGGGGCCCTCCGCGAGGTCGGCCACGGCGGCGACGTACGGGACCCGGGATCCGAAGGGCGGCAGGTCGTTGCGGTACACGACGGACCAGGTGTAGAGCGTGGCGCGGCCGCTCGCGGGCTCCCAGTCCACCGTCTCGCTCCAGCAGTGCGGGCAGAACTCCCGCGGGTAGTGGTGCGCCCGCCCGCAGCTCCCGCACCGACGCAGCAGCAGCCGCCCCTGCGCGGCGGCCTCCCACCAGGGCCGGGTGAAGGCGTCCACGTCGGGCAGGTCGAAGCGGGGCGAGGGCGCGGCGGCGGTCACAGGAAGAATCCCATCGCGTGGTCGAGCGACCAGGTCTGCCAGCTCATGGTGAACAGCGCGACGAGGGAGATCAGCGCCATCATGGCGTTCTGCCCCTGCTCGGCCCAGTCGTGGATCATCAGCACCAGGTAGAGCAGGTTGAGCAGCAGGCCGCCGATCAGGGCGACCGGCGTGAGGAAGCCGGCCACCAGCCCCAGGCCCAGGGCGAGTTCGGCGTAGACGACGACGTAGGCCATCAGCCGCGGGCGGGGCTGTACGACCTTCGCGAAGCCGGTCTTCACGAACGGCCAGCGGTGCTTGTCCGCGACGTCCGCCGCCCACGCGATGCCGGTGCCGCGCTCGAACCAGCCCTTCCTGTCCTTGTGCCGCCAGCTCTCCAGCCACCACAGGCCGAGGCCTATCCGGAGCACGGCGACCCACTCGGCCCCGCCGAGCAGGATGGTCCGCATCGCCCGTCCACCTCCCTCACCCACACACACAGATCTGACGACACGTCAGTTCAGCGGATCGGGCCCCCTCCGCACAAGACCCCGGCGCCGGCCGCCGACCCCGACTCCCCTGCCGTGATCGATTCGCAACCCGATCCCGCCTTGACCGAGACCCATCAACGCTGTGTGCCGATACGCTCACAGCTCATGCTGGACACCACCCCCCTCGAGAACCACACCGAACCCCGCCCCGTGTACGTCATCGGCGCCGGGCCCGGCGGGCTCGCCGCCGCCGCGGCGCTGCGCGCCCGGGGCGTACGGGCCGTGGTCGTCGAGAAGTCCGACGCCGTCGGCGCCTCCTGGCGCCGCCACTACGACCGGCTGCGGCTGCACACCACCCGGCGGCTCTCCGCCCTCCCGGGGCTGGCGATGCCCCGCAGGTTCGGCCGGTGGGTGGCCCGCGACAACGTGGTCCGGTACCTGGAGAAGTACGCCGAGCACCACGAGCTGGAGCTCGTCACCGGCGTCGAGGTGACCCGCGTCGAGCGCGCCGGGGACGGTGCGGGCTGGGTGCTGCACGCCACCGGCGGACGCGAGCTCGCCGCCTCCGCGGTGGTCGTCGCCACCGGCTTCAACCACACCCCCCGGCTGCCGGACTGGCCGGGCGCGGACACGTTCACCGGCAAGCTGCTGCACGCGAGCGAGTACCGGAACCCGGGCCCGTACGAAGGGCTCGACGTACTCGTGGTCGGCGTCGGCAACACCGGCGCCGAGATAGCCGTCGACCTCGCCGCGGGCGGGGCAGGGCGGGTGCGGCTGGCGGTGCGCACCGCCCCGCACATCGTGCGCCGCTCCACCCTGGGCTGGCCGGCCCAGCGCACCGGGATCCTGTGCCGCCGGCTGCCGGTGCGGCTGGTCGACCGGCTGGGCGCGGCGGTCGGGAAGCTGTCGGTGCCCGACCTGTCGGAGTACGGGCTCCCGCGCCCGGAGACCGGGCTCTACACCCGGGTCCGCGAGGGGGCGATCCCCGTGCAGGACGTGGGGCTGATCGACGCGGTGCGGGAGCGGCGGGTGGAGCCCGTGGCGGCCGTGGAGTCGTTCGAGGGCGCCGAGGTGGTGCTGGCGGACGGCAGCCGGGTGACGCCGGACGTGGTGGTGGCGGCCACCGGGTACGGCCGGGCGCTGGAAGGGCTGGTCGGGCACCTCGGGGTGCTGGACGAGCGGGGGCGTCCGGTGGTGCACGGCGCCCGGACTCCCGCGGGGGCGCCGGGCCTGTACTTCACCGGCTACACGAACCCGATCAGCGGCATGTTCCGCGAGATGGCGCTCGACGCGGAGCGGATCGCGAAGGCGCTGGCCCGCACCCGGGGTGGAGCGGGCGCTTCCGCGACCCGCCGGTAACCCCGCCGGATCCGTACCCCTAAGCTCCCCTGCAAGATCGAACATGGGGGGAACATGACGTTCAGCTTCGGCCTGCCCGCGCGCCTGACCCGCGCCGCGGCCACCGGCCTCGGCACCGCGGCCGTCGTACTGGCCACCACGGCGCTCGCCGCGCCGGCCGCCCTGGCGGCGCCCGTGCCCGGAGCCGCCGGCGCGGCCTTCGGGGCGGCCGCGGAGGACCCGTACGCACGGGTCGTGCTCGGCACCAGCCTCGGCTGGAACGCGGTGACCGTGGACCTCGGCGGCGCGCCGCGCCCGGCCGGTCTCACGGTGCACGTGCGCGTACCGGGCAGCGACACCCGGCTCGCGACGGTGACGGAGTTCCCGTACGGCGGGAAGCCGGTTGCCGGAAAGGTGCTGCCGCTGCAGTCGGCGGCCCTGAAGCTCGCGGAGCTCGGCAACTACGCCCTGGACCTGGAGTACAAGGACGCCCACGGCGCACCGGTGCTCAGGAAGGACCTGGGGCGGCTCACGTACCAGGTCAGGCCCTGGCTCTCCGAGGTCGGCCCGGTCGGCGGCTCGGTGTCCCTGGACTCCCTGCGCACCGCCGTGAAGGGGCGGCTGACCGCCACGGACCCGCGCGACGGCCAGGAGGTGCCGCTGGCCGGGACCGCGGTGAAGGTGGACTTCACCGGGGACGCCCTGCCGGCGGAGCCGGTGAAGACCGGTGCCGACGGGCGCTTCGTGCTGCCGCACGCCTTCGCGGGCACCGAGACCACCACCGAGTTCACGGTCTCGTACCGCAGCGTGCCCGCGGAGCAGACGGTCAGCGCCTCGGGCAAGGTCTGGTCGAGCAACCGCTACCCGGAGATCCGCCTCGACTCGCCGACCGAGCTGACCGCGCGCCACGGCTCGACGGCCAAGGTCGCCGGAACGGTCCTGCGGAAGGCCTGGAAGGGCGCCGACGAGCCCGAGCTGGTGACCGTGCCGGGGATCTCCGTGCTGGTCAGCACCGGTTACTGCCCCACTGCCGGGTGCGCGCCGCAGCAGCGGCTCCAGGTGGTGAAGACCGACGCCAAGGGCCGGTTCTCGCTGAGCCGGAAGGTACTGGAGGACGGGACGTGGATGGTCGGCTTCGACCCGGCGCTCCCGGCCAACCCGTGGGTGTACCCGGACCCGGTGGCGAAGCGGATCGAGGTGACCGCGACCGCGCGGACGGCCTTCGAGGACTACCGCGCCCGGCAGCGCTCCGACGGCAAGGTGACCGTCTCCGGCAAGCTCGCGCTGTACGAGGGCCCGGCGCTGCCGCCTGCCTCGGCGAAGGTCAAGGTGCAGTTCTCGGCGAACGGCAGGACCGGCTGGACCACCGTCAGCAGCTTCGGCACCCCGTACGGCAAGGCCTTCACCCACACCGTGCCGGGCCGGGGCGCCGGGTACTGGCGGCTGAAGTTCACCGGCACCACCGCCGGTGACGAGCCGATTCCGGGCGCGGTCTCGGCCAAGCTGCCGCTGGGCGCCGTCCGCGGGGCGTGACGCGGGGCGGGCGCGGGTACGACGTACCCGCGCCCGTCACGCACACCCGTCCCACCCCTCCCACGGGGTCCCGTGCGCGCCTCTTCGGCCAGGGTCGGGAAATCCGGCCACTGCAACCTGTTCCTGACTGCCCGTCAGTTCAGTAATCTGACTAAGCGTCAGTTATGGCGTCAGTCCTGGAGAGTCATCGAGCAGGAGCGGGCGGAACGATGCTTGGATCTACTCACGGCACCCTCACCACCGACTTCCGCGCCCGTGTCGAGGCCTGCGGGGAGCACCCCCGCAGGGCCGTCCACTCCACGGCCGGATCCCCCTCCGAGGGGGTACCGGACCTGGATGTGAGCGGGCGCCCCCTGCACGCCGACGTGCCCGACCTCGACCGGTTCTTCCGGCCCGAGTCCGTGGCCGTCATCGGTGCTTCCGACGCCGAGGGCAGACCCAACACCGGCATCACCCGCCAGCTCATCGCCTGGGCCGGTCGCGTCGGGGCGCGGCTGCACCCCGTACACCCCACGCGGGAGACGGTGTTCGGCCTCCCCTGCCACGCGTCCGTGGCCGACCTGCCCGAGCAGGTGGACCTGGCCGTGCTGCTGGTCGGCGACCCGCTGCCGGTGATCGAGGAACTCGCCGAGGCGAAGGTGAAGTTCGCCGTCGCGTTCGCCTCGGGCTTCGCGGAGACCGGGGACGAGGGCGCGGCGGCGCAGGCGCGGCTCGCGGCGGCGGTCCGGCGCTCGGGCCTGCGCCTGCTGGGCCCGAACACCAACCTCAACGCCTTCGAGGAGTTCCGCGAGGACCTCGAAGGCCCGGCCATCGCCCTGATCACCCAGTCCGGCCACCAGGGCCGCCCCGTCTACACCCTCCAGGAGCTGGGCATCCGGCTCTCCCACTGGGCGCCGACGGGCAACGAGGCGGACCTGGAGACCTCGGACTTCATCTCGTACTTCGCCGAGCGCCCGGAGGTCGGGGCGATCGCCTGCTACGTCGAGGGCCTCAAGGACGGCCGCGCCTTCCTGCTCGCCGCCGACCGGGCCGCCCGCAACGGCGTGCCGGTGGTCGCGGTCAAGGTGGGCCGCACGGAGACCGGCGCGCGGACGGCCGCCTCCCACACCGGCAAGCTGACGGGCGCGGACACGGTGGTGGACGCGGCGATGCGGCAGTTCGGCGTGATCCGGGTGGACGGCCTGGACGAACTCCAGGACACCGCGGCCCTGTTGGCGCGGGCCAGGAAGCCGAAGGCCGACGGGGTCGTCGTCTACTCCATCTCCGGCGGAACGGGCGCGCACTTCTCCGACCTGGCGACGGAGGCGGGCCTGCGCCTGCCCACCCTCTCCAAGGCCAGGCAGGACGAGCTGCACCAGTGGATCCCGGAATACCTGAACGTCGCGAACCCGGTCGACAACGGCGGCCACCCGGTGGGCGACTGGCGCGGCCGGAAGATCATCGACGCGATCCTGGCGGACCCGTCCGTCGGCGTGCTGATCTGCCCGATCACCGGGCCGTTCCCGCCCATGAGCGACCGGCTGGCGCAGGACCTGGTGGACGCCGCCGCGCAGACGGAGAAGCTGGTCTGCGTGGTGTGGGGCTCGCCGGTGGGCACGGAGGAGGCGTACCGGACCACCCTGCTGGGCTCGTCGCGGGTGGCGACCTTCCGCACCTTCGGCAACTGCATCACGGCGGTCCGCGCCTACCTGGACCATCACCGGTTCACCAGCGGCTACCGCTCGCCCTTCGAGGACGCGCCGCGCACGCCCTCGCCCTCGTACCGCAAGGCGCAGGCGCTGATGCGGCCGGGCCAGCAGCTGAGCGAGCACGCGGCGAAGCAGCTGCTCAGGGCGTACGGGATACGGGTGCCCCGCGAGCAGCTGGTGACGAGCGCGGCGGCGGCGGTGCGCGCGGCCGGGCTGGTGGGCTACCCGGTGGTGATGAAGGCGTCCGGCCCGCAGCTCGCGCACAAGACGGAGCTGGGCCTGGTGAAGGTGGGGCTCACCTCGGCGAGCCAGATCCGGGACGCGTACCGGGAGCTGACGGACATCGCGCGGTACGAGGAGATCCCGCTCGACGGCATCCTCGTGTGCCAGATGGTGGAGCGGGGCGTGGAGATGGTCGTCGGCGTCACACAGGACCAGCTCTTCGGGCCGACCGTGACGGTGGGGCTCGGCGGCGTGCTGGTGGAGGTGCTGCACGACGCGGCGGTACGGGTGCCGCCCTTCGGGGAGGACCAGGCGCGGGCGATGCTGCGCGAACTGCGCGGGCACGCGCTGCTGGAGGGGGTGCGGGGCGCACCGCCGGCGGACGTGGACGCGCTGGTGGAGGTGGTCCTGCGGGTGCAGCGGATGGCGCTGGAGCTGGGGGACGAACTGTCCGAGCTGGACATCAACCCGCTGATGGTGCTGCCCCGCGGGCAGGGCGCGGTGGCGCTGGACGCGCTGGCGGTGTGCCGGTGAGTGCGGTGGGTGGGGAGGCAGGGGGCGGGGAGGCGGGGGGCGGGGTGGATATGGGCGGGGTGGATGGGGTGCCGGACGTGCTCCACCGGCTGGAGAACGGCGTCTCGTGGATCACGCTGAACCGGCCGGCCGCGATGAACGCGGTCACCTGGGACCAGCGGGAACGCATCATGGCCCTGCTGGCCGAGGCCTCGGCGGACCCGGCCGTCCGGGCCGTGGTGGTCACCGCCACCGGGAAGGGCTTCTGCGCCGGTGCGGACCTGCGCGGCTCGCCTGCCGCCGGGGAGCGGGTCGTGGGGGACGTCGCCCGGATGATCCGGCAGGGTGCGCAGAGGTTCATCACGGCCGTGCTGGACTGCGAGAAGCCGGTGATCGCGGCGGTGAACGGCACGGCCGCGGGCATCGGCGCACACCTGGCCCTCGCCTGCGACCTGGTGCTGGCGGCCGAGTCGGCGCGGTTCATCGAGGTGTTCGTACGGCGGGGGCTGGTGCCGGACGGGGCGGGCGCGTACCTGCTGCCCCGCCTGGTCGGCCCGCAGCGGGCCAAGGAGCTCATGTTCTTCGGCGACTCGGTGCCGGCGGCCGAGGCGCTGCGGCTGGGGCTGGTGAACCGGGTGGTCCCGGACGCCGAGCTGGAGCCCCTGGCCCGAGACTGGGCCGAGCGGCTGGCCCAGGGCCCGACCCGCGCCCTGTCCCTGACGAAGCAGCTGGTCAACGCCTCCCTGGACACGGACCGGTCAACGGCCCTGGCGGCCGAGGCGGTGGCCCAGGAGCTGAACATGTCCACCGCGGACGCGAACGAGGGCGTGGCCAGCTTCGTGGAACGCCGCACACCGAAGTACCGGGGGCTGTAGGTCCGCTGGCTGCCGGGTGCGGCCCCCTCCCCGGCGCGGTACACCACGTACCCCCGAGGCGCCCACACACCACCGCCCACAGAACCCTTGGCAGGGCCTGCGCCCGGCCGTCCGGCTCCCTGCCGGCGCGGCAACGGCCCGGCCTACTCGGCCGCCTTCTCGGCGGGCCCCGCCTCTGCCGTCCCTCCCCCGGGGCCGGCGGCAGCCTCCCCCGCCTCGGCCCGTTCCTCCTCCTCCAGCACGGCCAGTTCGGCCAGGCGCCGGGCGCGCGGGGCGCGAACCGCGCGGACGATGCGCGTGACGCCCCAACCGAGCAGCCACGGCAGTGCCGTGATCACCCCGACGTACCAGAGCAGGTAGCCGCTGAAGTCGTCCCACCACCGCGAGCCCGGGTCCTGGAGGCGCAACAGGAACAGGACCAGCAGCCCGCCCACCGGTGCCGCCGGCAGCAGTACCGACCACAGCCGCGGCTTCCGGCCGGGCCGGCGGGCGCACCACACCCCCATCGCGAGCATGATGAAGGGCCCGCCCATGAACCACAGCAGGGCCGGCAGCAGGACCAGCGCCTGCAGTCCCTCACCGCCTCCGAACATCATCGGCGTACCCCCTTCTCTGCAGCACGGATTCCGAGAGCTCCCGCCGCCAGCACCGGCAGCAGGCCCAGCGCCATCACGCACGCCCACACCACGCCGAAGTCCGGCAGGTACGGGCCCTGGTCGCGGCAGAGCAGCCCCGCCACGGCCCCCGCGACCAGCGGCAGCGGCAGCAGCCGCCACAGGGCGCCGGGGCCCGGCAGCCGCCCGGCCAGGTACTGCCCGGCCAGCACCGCGGGGCCGGTGAGGAAGACCGCCTGGAGCGTGCCGGCGACCGCCGCGGCCACCGGCACGAACAGGAACGGGCAGGCCAGGTCCGCCCCGTACTCGGGCAGCCCGTACCGGACCCAGGACCACACGGCGTACCCGAGGCCCAGCACGGTGAACTGCGCGGCCGCGACCGTCGAGGCGATCCGCAGGGCCCGGCACCCGAACAGGGCCCCCTCCCCGCTCATCGCGCGACCGCCGGGTTCTTGCGCAGTACCCGGACGTCCCCGTCGTCCGGGTCCCCGACCAGCAGGAACAGTTCGGGCTGTGCGGCAGTGCCGGCGACCTCCCAGCCGTTCACCGGCATCTCCGGGCAGCCGGGGGCGGAGAGGTCGACGCCCGCCCGCCTCAGTTCGCCCGACTCCCGGTACGTCCACGTGCCCTCGCCCGTACAGGCGGCCTCGGCGAGGCCGTCGGCGTACGGGAGCGAGGTGAAATCGGCGCGCCCCTCGTGTTCCAGCAGGAGGGCCGACCCGTCCTCGCCGGTCCACAGTCCCGCGTAGTCCTTCGGGGACAGCTCCGGCGACCGGTAGTCCTCGAAGGTGAGGGACGCGGCCCAGCCCTGAAAAGGCAGCACCAGCAGCATCGCCCCCACCACGGCCGGCCCGCGCAGGCGCCGGGCGTCCGCGAAGAGTTCCGCCGCCAGGACCGGCACCGCGAGCATCCCCGCGGCCCAGCCCCAGAGGACCGGGAACGAGGCGCCGAGCCCCCTGAGGGACACGGCCGCCGCGGCCGCCAGCCCGGCAACCACCACCACCGTCCAGACCACCCGGGGTCCGCCGATCCGGGCCGACAGCAGCCGGCCCAGCCACGCGGCGGGCAGCGCCCCGCACGCGCCCAGGACCAGGCCCGCGGTCAGCGCCACGAGCGGGCCGGCCACCAGCGTCATGACCAGGACCATCATGTCCGCGAGGTAGCCGGGGTCACGGTCGTACTCGTCGGAGACCGTCACCGCGTCGAAGGCCCAGGTGTGCCAGACCAGCGCCGCCTGCACCGTCGCGACGAGCGACGCCGCCGTCAGCGCCCGCCCGTCCCACAACGCCCGCCGCTCCACAGCCCACCCCGCCCCTCCGGCCGGAGCACCATCCAGGACGCTCCTTGAACACGTTCAAGTCCCGCGAGGAGCGTACACCTCGCCATTGAACGCGTTCAAGCGAATCCCTGAACGCGTTCAAGACCCGCCCGGACTCCGCCGACGCTCCACCGGGGTTCCAATCTGACGAGGCGTCAGGTTCAATCGGTCCATGATGGGACACGCAGGGATGGCGGCCACCGTCATCCGCTACCTCAGGAGCACCGGCACCCCCACGGCCGTGGACCCGCACCCCCGCCCCGAGCTGCGCGCAGTGGCCGACGACGAGCGGGCGCCCGTCGGGGCGGGCGAGTTCCGGGCCGTGCTCGGGCACTTCGCGAGCGGCGTCACGGTCATCACCGCCCCCGCCGCCGAGGGCGAGGAGGGCCCGGCCGGCTTCGCCTGCCAGTCCTTCGCCTCGCTCTCCCTGGACCCCCCGCTGGTCACGTTCATGGTGGCCCGTACGTCGACCACCTGGCCCCGCATCGCCCGCGCCGGGGTGTTCTGCGTGAACATCCTGGGCGCCCGGCAGGGCGAACTGTGCCGCTCCTTCGCCGTCAGCGGGGCCGACAAGTTCGCCGGCGTCACCCACACCCCCGCGCCGGTGACCGGGTCGCCGCAACTGGCTGACGTACCGGCCTGGATCGACTGCCGGATCCACGCCGTGCACACCGGCGGCGACCACCTGATCGTCGTGGGCCGCGTCGAGGCCCTCGGCGCCCCGGGCGAGGGCGACCCGCTCCTCTTCCACCAGGGCCGGTTCGGCCGCTTCACGGCCTGAGCGGCCGGCCCCGGCGGGCCGGCCGCTCGGGCCGCGGCACGCAGGACCCGCGTCAGAAGGTCAGCACCCCCCGCGCCACGCGCCCCGCGTGCGCGTCCTCCGCGGCGAGGGCGAAGTCCTCGACCGGGTACGTACGGGTCACCAGCTCGTCCAGCAGCAGCCGGCCCTCCCGGTAGAGCTTCGCGTACAGCGCGATGTCCCGCTGCGGGCGCGAGGACCCGTACCGGCAGCCCAGGATCGACTTGTCCAGGTACAGCGAGGAGACCTGGAACGAGGCCTCGTCCGCGAAGCCCGGCACCCCGAGCAGGACCGCCTGGCCGTGCCGGTCCAGCAGGTCCACGGCCTGCCGGATCAGCTTCACGTTGCCCACGCACTCGAAGGCGTGGTCGGCGCCGGTCGGCAGGACGCCCTTGACCGCCTCCACGGTGTCCTTGACCGCCGAGGCGTCGACGAAGTGCGTGGCGCCGAACTGCCGGGCGACCGCCTCCTTCGCCGGGTTGGCGTCCACCGCCACGATCGTGCTGGCCCCCGCGATCCGGGCGCCCTGGATGACGTTCAGCCCGATGCCGCCGGTGCCGATGACCACCACCGACTCGCCACGGTCCACCCGCGCGCGGTTGAGGACCGCTCCGACGCCCGTCAGCACGCCGCAGCCGATGAGCGCCGCCGAGGTCAGCGGCACGTCCTCGGGGATCTTCACGGCCTGCACCGCCTTGACGACGGTCCGCTCCGCGAAGGCCGAGTTGGAGGCGAACTGGAACAGCGGCTGCCCGCCCCGCGAGAACGGCTGCCCCGGCATCCCGATCGCCTTCCGGCACATCGTGGGCCGCCCCCGGTCGCACTCCGCGCAGGCCCCGCAGTTGGCGAGGGTGGACAGCGAGACGTGGTCACCGGGCGCCACGTGCGTCACTCCCGCCCCCACCGCCTCCACCACTCCCGCGCCCTCGTGCCCGAGCACCACCGGCGGCGGGAAGGGGATGGTCCCGTCGATCACCGACAGGTCGCTGTGGCACAGCCCGGCCGCCTTCACCGCGACCAGCACATCGCCCGGCCCCGGGTCGCGCACCTCCAGGTCGTCGACCACCCGGACCTGCTTGCCGTCGAACACCACACCTCTCACCGCGCCGCCTCCTTGGGCTCCCTGGGCAGGCCGAGCACACGCTCGGCGATGATGTTGCGCTGGATCTCGTCCGAGCCGCCGTAGATCGTGTCGGCGCGGGTGAAGAGGAACAGCCGCTGCTCCTCGTCGAGTTGGTACGGGCGCTCCGCCGACCAGTCGTACGGGCCGACGGCGCCGGCGGCGCCCCGTACCGCCACGGCCAGCTCACCCAGCCGCTGGTGCCAGCCGCCCCACAGCAGCTTCGCCACGCTGGGGGCGCCCTCGTCGCCCTGGCCGCCGAGGGTCCGCAGCGCGTTCCACCGCATGGTCCTCAGCTCGGCCCACTGCCGGACCAGCCGGTCCCGCAGCACCGGGTCGTCCGCGCCGGACCCGGCGAGGAAGGCGGCCAGCACGCGGTCGAGCTCGGCGGCGAAGCCGATCTGCTGGACGAGCGTGGAGACGCCCCGCTCCAGCGCGAGGAGGCCCATGGCCACCTGCCAGCCGTTGCCCTCGCCGCCCACCACCTCGGTGGCCGCGGCCCCGTCGAAGAAGACCTCGTTGAACTCGCTGGTGCCGGACATCTGGCGGATCGGCCGCACCTCGACGCGGCCCGGCTGGTCCATCGGCACCAGCAGGAACGACAGCCCGTGGTGGCGCCTGGAGCCGGGCTCGGTGCGGGCCAGGACGAAGCACCAGTCGGCGTCCTGGGCCAGCGAGGTCCAGATCTTCTGGCCGGTGACCCGCCAGCCGGCTCCGTCCCGCACCGCCGCGGTGCGCAGGGCCGCCAGGTCGGAGCCGGCCCCGGGCTCGCTGTAGCCCTGGCACCACAGCTCGTCGCCGCGGGCGATGGCGGGCAGGAAGCGGTCGCGCTGCTCCCGGGTGCCGTACGCGATCAGGGTGGGGGCGAGGAGGTTCTCGCCGATGTGGCCGACGCGGCCGGGGGCGCGGACGCGGGCGTACTCCTCGGCCCACACCACCTGCTGGGTGAGGGAGGCCCGCTGCTGCCCGTACTCCCCGCGCTCCCCCGGCTCCGCCCGCTCACCCTGCCCCCCCGACTCCCCCGGCTCCCCCGACTCCCAGCCGAGGCCGATCCAGCCGCCGCGGCCCAGCTCGCGCTCCCAGGCGCGGCGCTCGGCGACGCCCTCGTGCTCGCTGCCGGGGCCGCCCAGGCCCACGGCGGCGGTGTACGGGCCGACCAGGTGCGCGTCGAGCCACTCCCGGGCCCGGGTGCGGAACTCCTCGTCCGCCGGGCCGAAGCCGAAGTCCACGAGCCGCCCCCTCTAGGCGTTGGGGCGGTCCTTGGCGGCCGCCGCCCTGGCCATCGCCTCCAGCTGGGCGAGCATGGGCATCGGGTCGGTGCCGACGGTCCCCGGCAGGAAGTCGGCGATCTTCTCGGGGGTCCAGGTCCCCTCGGCGTACCCGGCGCGCAGTTCGCGCGGCTGCGCCCAGACGGCGATCTTGGGTCCGGCGATCGTGTAGACCTGCCCGGTGATGTTCTCGGCCCTGGCCCGGTCGCTGAGCAGGTACGTGACGAGCGCCGCCACGTCCTCGGGCTCGCCGATCTCCTTCAGCTCCATCGGGACGTTGGCGGACATCCGGGTACGGGCGACCGGCGCGACGGCGTTGGCGGTGACCCCGTACTTGTGCAGCCCGAGGGCGGCGGAGCGGACCAGGGAGATGATCCCGCCCTTGGCCGCCGAGTAGTTGGCCTGGGCGACGGAGCCCTGGTGGTTGCCGCTGGTGAAGCCGATCAGGGTGCCGGAGCCCTGCCGGCGCATCACGGCGGAGGCGGCGCGGAAGACCGTGAAGGTGCCCTTGAGGTGGGTGGCGACGACCGGGTCCCACTCCTCCTCGGACATGTTGAAGAGCATCCGCTCGCGCAGGATGCCGGCGACGCACACGACGCCGTCGATGCGCCCGTACTCGGCGAGCGCGGTGTCGACGATGCGCTGGCCGCCGGCCATGGTGGAGATGTCGTCGGCGACCGCGACGGCCTCGCCGCCGGCCGCGGTGATCTCCTTGACCACCTCCTCGGCGATCTCGCTGGTGGGCTCGCCGCCCTCGATGGACACGCCGTAGTCGTTGACGACGACCCTGGCGCCCTCGGCCGCCGCGGCGAGTGCCACGGCCCTGCCGATGCCCCGGCCCGCGCCCGTGACGGCGATGACCTTGCCTGCCAAGAAGTTCCCCACGTCCCGACCCTTCCCGCGGTTTCTGACGGACCGTTAGATTCTATGGGCAGTCGGACGGACCCGCACAAGCCCCAGTCCGTGCCCGGAATCGAGGAGCTGACCAACCGATGAGCCTGCCCGCCGAGTTCCACGACATCGCCAAGCGCGTCAACAACTGGGGCCGCTGGGGCGCCGACGACGAGATCGGCACGCTGAACCTGATCACCGACGAGGTCGTACGGGCCGCCGCGGCCGGCATCACGAGCGGGCGCCGCGTCCCGCTGGCGCTGCCGCTCAAGGAGGACGGCGTACAGGCCGGCATGATCCCGGGCCGGATCAACCCGCTGCACACGATGGTCCAGATCAACCAGGAGATCTTCGGGCCCGGCACGGTGGCCTGCAGCGACGACGCGGTGACCATGGGCCTTCAGGCGGCCACCCACTGGGACGCCCTCACGCACGTCTCGCACTCGGGGAAGATCTACAACGGCCGGCCCGCGGACACCATCACCCCGCACACCCGCGCGCAGTACAGCGGCATCGAGAAGGCCGGCCCGATCGTCTCGCGCGGCGTGCTGCTGGACGTGGCCCGCGCCAAGGGCCTGGACCGGCTGCCGGGGAACCACGCGGTGACCCCGGAAGACCTGGCGGAGGCCGAGGAGTTCGGTCGCGTCACGGTCCGGGCCGGGGACATCGTGCTGGTCCGCACCGGCCAGATCCAGGTCTACCTGGCGGGTGACAAGCACGGCTACGGCTTCCCGTCGCCCGGCCTGTCAGTCCGCACCCCGGAGTGGTTCCACGCGCGGGACGTGGCCGCGGTCGCCAACGACACCCTGACCTTCGAGATCTTCCCGCCGGAGTTCGAGAACCTGTGGCTGCCCGTGCACGCGCTCGACCTGGTGGAGATGGGCATGCACCAGGGCCAGAACTGGAACCTGGAGACCCTGTCGGGGGCCTGCGCCGACCAACAGCAGTACACGTTCCTGCTCAGCGCGATGCCGGAACCCTTCGTCGGCGGCACGGGCACGCCGGTGGCCCCGGTGGCGATCCTCTAGCCGGGCCGGGCAACGCCCGGCCCGGCCCGCCCCGAGGAAGCAGGCCACCAGCCTCAAGCCCCAAGGGCCTGCCGGTCGGCGGGCTGTGCGTGGCCGGTCAGCCGGCGGGGAAGGCGGGGGCGGCGCGTACGTCGCGGGCGATGGTGTCGATACGGTCGAGGACGGCTTGGGTGGACTCGACGAGTCCCGCGTCGCCCTTGGCGAGCCGCAGCCGGTGCGCTTCGATCAGATGAGCGCGCGCCGGTTCGAGGTCGCCGCGCTCCATGAGGTGCTTGCCGAGATGCTGTAGGGCGAAGTCCACGAGGTCAGGGTGTTCGATCCGGGCGGCGTCCAGGGCTCTGCGGTAGAAAATGCCAGCAGTCTCCGTGTCCCCGGCGTAGCGGTACGCGTCTCCCATGTTCAGCTCGGTGGCGATGACGGCCCGGGTGTTGCCGGTGGCGGCGGCAGCGTCGAGCGCCTGCCGCAGGAGCGCCTGGGCGTCGTCGTAGTCGCCGAGACTCACCAGGCCGATCCCCGCCCATCGGGCCAGGACCCGCGCCCGGTCTGCAGTCGTGCCTTCGGGGAGCGCCTGGAGTTCCTCGCGGAGTTCCGCGACGGCGGTGGTCAACTGCGCGCGGTTGACGGGGGTCATGCGCAGATCCTCGCCGTGCGTGATGAGGTGCTGGAGCACTGACCTCTCCCTGGGTCGGGTCCTGATCGGGCGGGACGGTACTACAGTGCGTCGGTTTGGTGGCGCAGGTCGGCGAGCAGGGCATGGCCGTGGGCGGTGAAGTACCGGCCGAGGTGGTCGAGCTGGTCCATGAGGTAGCGGACCGCCGGCATGCCGTCGTCGTAGGCGGCCTGGAAACACGTCCGCTCGTTGGCGGTCAGGTCGTCGCGGGCGAGTTCTCGGAGGCGGAACCGCAGTACCTGGTTGTAGACGTACGTCGCGTGGAAGACCCGGTCCACCTCCCAGAACTGGTTCCGTTCCACCCCTTGTACGGCACGCCACGCGATCTCGACCTTGGGCGAGGTCTGGGAGGAGTGCCCGTCCGCGAAGACCTGGTGTGTGAGGACGTGGAAGCTGACCGCCTGGTGGACGCCCTCATGCAGGATGTTCTCCGCCAGGAAGCGGGGGGACGGTTCCGTGCTGACCGTGTTCGGCGGGATGTGCAGCAGTGCCTTGTCCGAGAACATGACGACGTAGGGGAGAGCCGGGTCACTGGAGCTCGTCAGTGAGGAGCCCCCGGTGCCGGGCTGGAGGCCCACCCACAGCAGGCCTCGAACGAACTCGTGTACTCGGGCGAAGCCTTCGGGGTGGACCGAAGCGAGCCGCTCCAAGGCGCTGATCAGGGAGGCGCGGCGCACGACGGTGTGTTCGAGGATCTCGTACGTCCCCAGGTTGATCTCCTTTGCGATCTGCTCGTGAAGGATGCCGTCGAACCAGTCGAACGCGGCGCCGGCCACGTCCAGGCGGTCGCTGGGCAAGGCGCGGGCGTGTTCGGCGTACGGGATGCCGGACTTGACGAGACGCTCCATCAGGGCGAACGGCAGCGCCTGCTGGGCTCCGTCCTCGCGAAGCCGGGTCAGCGCCGGGTCGTCGCGGCCGAGGTCGAAAAACGAGCCCGTCTCTACGCGGGCGGCGATGGTGGTCTGCACGGTGAGGTCTCCTCGGTCGAGTTGTTCCAGTGGCAGAGAATGAGGCGGGGCGCCTCGGTGATGAGCATCCGAGACGCCCCGCCACGCCGTCAGTCAGCCGGCGTCAGTGCAGGATCACGGTCAGCCCTCGGTGCCCGTCGGAGCGGCGTCGTCCGGGACCATGTGGTCCAGGCGGCGCGTCAGCGAAATGACCGGAGCGGCCAGGACGATGCCGTCCGGGACGGAGTGGTCCAGCCGCCGGGTGAGGTTGCCGACCTGGATGGTGTGGGTGTGGGTGCTCATGATGGTGCTCCTTTAGGTGTACGCGGATGGTGCAGGTGGTGGTGCGTCTGCCCGCCTCTGCGGTAGGAGGTGTACTGCTGCGTCCCGCTGCCGGGGATGCGGAGTCAGATTCGCCCCCGTGCGAGGAGGCTGGTCGATCCCGCGAGATGAACGTACGGTCGCTCTGCGTGCGGTAGGACTGACTGCGGGTACGGGTTACGGCAGTGCCGGACCGGGGAGCGCGCAATGGCCACGAGACCGATCACCGGCACGATCACGGGTTTTGTGCTGCGCACGGCTCGGGAGTCGGTGCCGCTGACGCAGGCGGGTATGGCTGAATCCTTGCGAGTGGACCTGGCCACGGTGCAGGGCTGGGAGTCGGGTAGGCGGCCGGTGGCGAACATGCGCGCGGTGGACCTGCTCGGTCTGCGGCGGCGGCTGGCCGCACTGGGAGCAGACGCGGCGGTCGTCACCCTGCTGGACGCGGCGATGGATGCGGACAGGATCATCTGCGCCACCCTCACCAGTACGGACGCACCCCATCCGCTCGCGGAGTGGGTGCACACCCGGAGCACCGCCCACATGCTCGCCTGGGCGCTCACCGGGACTCGTCCACCCTCCCTCTCCGGTATCCCGTCCCCGCGCCGCAGAGGGCCGGCAGCAGATTCTCCGCTGCTTCCCGCCCCGGATCGGTCGGCGTTCTTCGAGCGGCTGCGGGCGACGGCGGAGGCGGCACCGCGAAACGACGTGCAGGGGGTGCTGCTGCACCGCCAGGCCCTGTACCTGACCTCGTACGACAACAGTTCGGAGGCAGCGGCCTGGACGGCACAGGCCCTGCACGCCCGGCGCGGTCTGCCGGCCCGACGGGGATGGACACCGCAGTGGGCCGAGGCACGTTCGACAGCCACTGCCCTTGCGCGGCTCGGGGATCCGGTGCCGCTGCTCGACTTCATCGAGCGGGCGATGGTGGACGACGACGCGGGCGAGGCTGCGAACCTGAACTACTGGGCCTACTGGCTGGGCGGAGCCCCGTTGCCCCAGTCCGACGACATGTTCATGCGAGACCGGCAGCTCACCGGCTGGGATCCCGTCACACTCCTACGGGGGTTGACGTACGGTCTGCACCACTCCCCCGGGTACGTCGACCTGTACGTGCACACAATGTGGGCTCTGCTGACGGCGCACCCGTGGCTGTCGCAGGCGTCCGGCCGGCTGGTACGGGACCTGGGCGAGCGCGCTGAGCAGCTGCTGGACGGTGGCGGCATCTCCGAGAGATCCCGGCGCGAACTCACAAGCGTGCACTACGTTCTTCGTGATCGAACCTGACCGACCGGAGGGCACCCCATGGCAGACGAGACGGCGACGGGCACCGCGGCGTTCCTCTTCGAGATGGGCGTCATGAAGCAGGCCAAGCGGACCGGCTGGTGGTTCACCGGTAACAACAACCCCGAGTCGATCGCCGACCACTCGTTCCGGGTCGGCATCATCGGTGCCGTACTTGCCATGATGGAGGGCGTGGACCCCGCGAAGGTCGCCCTGATGTCCCTCTTCCACGACACGCAGGAGACCCGAATCGGGGACATCCCGCATATCGGCCGCCGCTATATCGAGGCCGTTCCCAACCAGACCGTTACCGCGGACCAGGTGGCTCGTGCCCACCCTGCCGTCCGCGCCGGCGTGCAGCGCGTGGTCGATGAGTACGAGGCCAACGACAGCCCCGAGGCGATCGTGGCCAAGGACGCCGACAAGCTGGAATGCCTGGTGCAGGCGGTGGAGTACCGTGCACAGGGCAACACCCTCGTACAGGACTGGATCGACACCTCCTTGACCAGCCTCAAGACGGCGTCCGCCCGCGAACTGGCCGAGGCCGCACTGACGATGTCGCCGCTGGAGTGGCGGCAGACGTTCCTCCGCTGACCACCAGGAACGACCAAAGCCCCGCGGGCCGACGGGTCGAGGTCGGGCGAGGTCGGACAGGGGATCGTAAAGATCAGGCCAGTGGCCAATTCGTGATCTCCGTGGGGTGCCGTCGTTCGGCCGGGGGTGGATAGCGTGCGGTGCCCCCGGGCATCCGGGGGGCGTTCAGATCGCTCAGGAGACGTACATGGCCGTCAAGAAGGCCACCATCCAGCAGCAGGTCGCCGCTGCCATCACCGAGGCCAACCCCGCCGACAAGCCGCTCGTCACCATCCAGGCCGTCGCGGGCCCCAGCGTGTGGCTGATGAGCATGCTCGGCGTGATCGGGCAGGCGTTCCTCACGTACTACTTCATCACCGTCACCGAGCAGGCCGTGCTGGTCCACAAGGCGAGCATGCTGAGCAACCGGCCGAAGGAGCTCGCCTTCGCGATACCGCGCACCGAGGCCACCTGGCTGGTCAGTGACGTCAACCGGAACACCCTCTGGAGCTGGTTCCGCTTCCAGCTCCCCGGCCAGGCCACCCCGGCCCGCATGAACGTCCACCGCATCTGGCGCGAGGAACTCGACCAGCTGCTGGACCACATCGTCGGCCAGCCGGTCACCTGACGCAGCCGCGGTGACGGACATGCACGAGACGTCCTTCAGCGTCACCGGCACCGTGACCCGGGCCGAGTTCGCCGAAGGCATCAAGGCCGCGGGCACGTTCCGGTGGACACGGGTGGCCGCCGCACTCGGGACCGTCTGGCTCGCCGCGGCGGGGATCACCCTCGACGCGGAGGGCGTCACGGTTCACCCCGTGCCGCTCGTGGTCGCGGCCGCCTACGCGGCCTTCTTCGCGGTGGTCCTGCCTCGGCTGCTCGTACGGCTCCAACACGCCCGCCGGGCCGCCGCGGAGAAGCACACCGCCGTGGACGGTTCCGGCATCACGGTGTCCCGCGGCGGCGAGACGACGCGCATGACGTGGGACGAGGTCCGCTGGTACCACGACACCCCCGCCACCCACGTGCTGGTGGGGCGGACGGACCGCCGGACCTGTCTGCTGGTGCTGCCCAAGCGGCTGTTCACCGGCCCTGGTGAAAGCGACCTGTTCGGCGCCTTCGCCCACGCGCGCGCCGGCGACCGCGGCTGACACCGGCCGGCACACGCACGCACACGCACGCACACCCACACACGCCGCCGGGGAGGTCCCGCACGGGACCTCCCCGGCGCGGACGACCTGCGGGTGGCGGCGAGCTTTCGTGCTCGCCCCGAGCGCGGCACGGCGGGCCGCCACCCCACGACCCGCACTCGCCAAGGGCATATACCTCGGCGTCCCCTCGCGACGAATCGCTCCCCTCCAGGGTGATCAACGCATGACGGCCCGTCAACACCTCGTTAGAGGGACGTCCGCCTGATCGTCGGTCTTGGCGTCGCGGTCGACCTCGCACCAGATGCGCTTCCCGGCGCCCTCCGGCTGCCAGCCCCAGCGGTCCGCGAGGCCGTCGACCAGCTCCAGACCCCGCCCGTTGGTGTCCTCGCCGGCGGCATGACGGCGGGCCGGCGGGTGGGCGCTCACGTCGGCGACCTCCACCCGCACCCCCGGCTCACCGAAGAGCATCCGCAGCACCGCGGGGCAGCCGGTGTGCACCACGGCGTTGGTCACGAGTTCGGAGATCAACAGGATCAGCGTCTCGGCGAGGGGTTCGTCCACTCCTATGCCGCACCCCGCCAGCCGGGACCGCGCCCATCTGCGGGCGCGGCCCACTTCGGCGGGATCCGCACCGACTTCCAGCTGAACCTGAAGCACCTGCACCGCTCACACCATCCGAACCGGCGGACACTTCGCCTCGCGAGAGAACGGGATCACCGAACGTGACCCCCTTGCGGAGCAGCATGGTTGACATACAGTCACCACAACAAGCGCTTCGGGCATATTCCAGCGCGAAGGAGTAAGCGTGGTGCATACTGTGCGACGCCCTCGCCGCTCAACCGCTCGCATTTGTGGGAGCGTACCGGAGGGCACCCCCGACTCCGCCGCGTAACGAGTCGGGCGAAGGACACAAACCGATATCAACTCTCTGTAATCGGACATGCGTCCCGCGCCGTCCCACCCGTCACCACCGACGCCCCTTCACGGGACCGCTCACAGCGCGGCCAGCAACTCCTCCGCCAGCGCCTCCTCCGCCTCCGCCGCGGTCATCCACTGCTCGGCCCGCACCCACGCCCGCTTCAGGTGAAGGTGCACGTCCGCCTCCCACGTGAACCCCATGCCGCCGTGCACCTGGAGGCAGTCCCGGGCGTTGCGTACGGCCGCCTCGTCGGCCAGCAGCTTCGCCGCCGCCACCTCGCCGGCGTCCCCGGTCACGGCCGCCGCGTACACCGCGGTACGCGCCACCTCGGCCCGTACCAGCATCTCCGCACACAGGTGCTTGACCGCCTGGAAGGCGCCGACCGGCTGCCCGAACTGCTCGCGCTCACCGGCGTACCGCACGGCCGCCTCACAGGTCGCGAGTGCGCTGCCGACCTGCAACGCGGCCGTCAGCAGCGCGCCCTCGGCCCGCCACGCCTCCGGCGGCCGCGCGCCCGGCACGCGGTGCAGCGGCGTCAGCGGGTCCACGGACCGTACGGGCTCCTCGCCCCCGGTCGCGGCCCCCAGCAGCACGTCCGCCTCCGCCAGGTACGCCACCAGCCCCCCGGCCAGGTCCGGAGCGGTCACCACGGCGGCCCCCTCCGCCGCGGCCGGCACCGAGCCCGCCGCCAGCTCCGTGGCGACCAGCGGCCCGGGCAGCAGCACCCGCCCGGCCTCCTCGAAGACGAGCACGGCCTCCGGCAGGCCGAGCCCGACCCCGCCGGCCTCCTCGGGCACGCGCAGCGCGAAGAAACCGGCCTCTCCCAGCTCCCGCCACAGCGCCCGGTCCACCGGCTCGCCGGAGTCCACCGCGGCCCGCAGCGCGTCCCGCCCGAACCGGCCGCGCAGCAGCTCCCGCACCCCCGCCCGCAGGTCCCGCTGGTCTTCGGTCAACTGGAACCGCAACGAGGCTCACCGGCCCTTCGGGAGGCCGAGGATGCGCTCGGCGACGATGTTCTTCTGGATCTGCGAGGTCCCGGCGGCGATGGTGTACGAGAGGGAGGACAGCCGGGCCGGCACCCATGCGGCGCCCGCCCCGTCGCCGCCCAGCACGAGAGACCCGGCCCCCAGCACCTCGGCCGCCGTGTCGTACAGCTCCTGCCGCGCCTGCGAGTACCGCAGCTTGAAGACCGAGCCGCCGACGCCGGGCACCCCGCCCGCCCCCTCGGCCTCGCTCACGTTCCACTGGGTCAGCCGCCACAGGGCGCCGAACTCCCCGTACAGCCGTCCCAGTTTCCGCCGCAGCACCGGGTCGTCCCAGCGGCCGTTGTCCCGGGCCACCCGGGCCAGCTCGGCCAGCGTCCGGCGGCAGGCCACCACCTCCCCGACGAAGGCGGTGCCCCGCTCGAAGGACAGGGTCACCATCGTCACGCGCCAGCCGTCGTTCTCGGCGCCCACCCGGTTCGCCACCGGCACCCGCACCTCGTCGAGGAACATCTCGGCGAACTCGGTGGACCCCGCGAGGGTCCGCAGCGGCCGCACCGACACCCCCGGGGCGTCCATCGGCATCGCGAGCCAGCTGATCCCGCGGTGCCTGGGCGCGGCCGGGTCGGTGCGCACCAGCAGCTCGCACCAGTCGGCCACTTCGGCGTGCGAGGTCCAGATCTTGGAGCCGGTGACCACGTACTCGTCCCCGTCCCGGACGGCCCTGGTCCGCAGCGCGGCCAGGTCGGAGCCCGCGTCCGGCTCGCTGAAGCCCTGGCACCACACCTCGTCGCCGCGCAGCACGGGCGGCAGCCAGCGGGCCCGCTGCTCCGCGGTGCCCTCGGCGGCGATGGTGGGCCCGGCGTGCAGCAGTCCGACGAAGTTGGCGCCGACGTAGGGCGCCCCGGCGCGCTCGGTCTCCTCCAGGAAGATCAGGTGCTGGGTGGGGGTGGCGCCCCGGCCGCCCGCGTCGAGGGGCCAGTGCAGGCCGGCGTACCCGGCGTCGTACAGCCGGCGCTGCCAGCCGAGGTCGTACGCGCGGCGGCCCGGCCAGTCGTCGGGCGAGGGGGCGGGGGGCAGCTCGGGCAGCGTCTTGCCGAGCCATTCGCGCAGGCGGGCCCGGAACTCCCGCTCCTCCTCGGTGTACGTGAGGTCCACTAGGCCGCCCTGCGGCGGTCGCGGTCGAGGTCCAGCCCGAGCATGCGGATGGCGTTGCCCCGCATCAGCTTGTAGACCGTCTCCTCGTCCAGGCCCTTCACGTGGTCGAGGGCGACCTCCTTGGTGTGCGGGAAGGTCGAGTCCACGTGCGGGTAGTCGGTCTCGAAGGTGGCGTTGTCGCGGCCGACGACGTCGAGCGAGGCGATGCCGTGCTTGTCGCGGAAGAAGCAGCAGAAGATCTGCCGGTAGTAGTACGTGGAGGGCGGCTCGGGGATCAGGTCGCGGACCCCGCCCCAGGCGCGGTGCTCCTGCCACACGTCGTCGGCGCGCTCCAGGGCGTACGGGATCCAGCCCATCTGGCCCTCGCTGTAGGCGAGCTTGAGCTGCGGGAACTTCACGAGGACGCCGCTGAAGAGGAAGTCCATCATCGAGGCCATCGCGTTGTTGAAGCTGAGCGAGGCCTGGACGGCGGGCGGGGCGTCGGGCGAGGCGGCGGGCATCTGGGAGCTGGACCCGATGTGCATGTTGACCACCGTGCCGGTCTCCTGGCAGGCGGCGAAGAAGGGGTCCCAGTGGCCGGAGTGGATGGAGGGCAGCCCGAGGTGGGTGGGGATCTCCGAGAAGGTGACGGCGCGGACCCCGCGGGCGGCGTTGCGGCGGATCTCGGCGACGGCGAGGTCGATGTCCCAGAGGGGGATGATGCAGAGGGGGATGAGGCGGCCGCCGCTGTCGCCGCACCACTCCTCGACCATCCAGTCGTTGTACGCGCGCACGCAGGCCAGGGCGACCTCCTTGTCGTGCGCCTCGGCGAAGGTCTGGCCGCAGAAGCGGGGGAAGGTCGGGAAGCAGAGGGACGCCTCGACGTGGTTGAGGTCCATGTCGGCCAGCCGCGCCTTGGGGTCCCAGCAGCCGCGGCGCATCTCCTCTCGGGTGATGCCCTCCAGGGTCATCTCGTCGCGGTCGAAGCCGACGGCGGCGATGTTCCGCTTGTACGGGAACTTGAGGTCCTCGTAGATCCACCAGTCGGTCGGCGGGCCGTCCGGGTCCATGGAGATCACGTACTTGCCACCGGTGTAGACGAGCTCGCCGATGCCGGCGGTGAGGGGCTGGGGGCCGCGGTCCCGGTACCTGGCCGGCAGCCAGGTGTCGAAGAGGTGCGCGGGCTCGATCACGTGGTCGTCCACGCTGATGATCCGGGGCAGTTCCATGGGGTTCCCCTCACCGGGTTTCTGATGCACCGTCAGAAACAAGCTAGCTCCGCCACCCCTGGACCGACAAGCGGCAGCGCCCTACGCTTCCCGTCGATCTGACGAAACGTCAGCTACGCATCCCGACGGAGGTCAGGGCATGACCGACACCGCACACGAACTGGCCCAGGCACCCACCCTCTGGGAGCTCGTCACCCGCCGGGCCGCGCTCACCCCCGACGCACCCGTGCTCATCGAGGCCGAGACCGGCCGCACCCTCACCTTCGGCGCCCTGCGCGAGCGCGCCGAACGCGTCGCCGCCGGGATGTACGCCAAGGGCGTCCGGCCCGGCACCGTCGTCGCCTGGCAGCTCCCCACCCGCATCGAGACCGTGCTGCTGTCGGTGGCCCTGACCCGGCTCGGCGCCGTCCAGTCGCCCGTCATCCCCTTCTACCGCGACCGCGAGGTCGGCTTCGCGCTGCGCGAGTCGGGCGCCGCGTTCTTCGCCGTACCCGGCACCTGGCGCGGCTTCGACCACACCGCGATGGCCGAGCGGCTCGGCGCCACCGGAGTCTTCGAGGCGTACGACAACCTCCCCGAGGCCGACCCGGCCGCGCACCCCGGCCTCCCCGAGCCACCGGCCTCCGGCACCGAAGTCCGCTGGATCTACTGGACCTCCGGCACCACCTCGGACCCCAAGGGCGTCCTGCACACCGACCGCTCCCTGATCGCCGGCGGCTCCTGCCTGGCCCACGCCCTCCGCCTCAAGCCCACCGACGTCGGCTCGATCGCCTTCCCGTACGCCCACATCGGCGGGCCCGACTACCTGGTGATGCTGCTGCTGTACGGCTTCCCGGCGGTCCTCTTCGAGAAGTTCGCGATGCCGGACGCCCTGCAGGGCTACCGCAGGCACGGGGTGACCGTGGCCGGCGGCTCCACGGCCTTCTACTCGATGTTCCTCGCCGAACAGCGCAAGGCCCCGGGCGAGAGGCTCATCCCCACCCTGCGCCTGCTCGCCGGCGGCGGCGCGCCCAAGCCGCCCGAGATCTACCACGCGGTGGTCCGCGAACTGGGCTGCCAGCTCACCCACGGCTACGGCATGACCGAGGTCCCCATGATCACCATGGGCGCCCTCGACGACACCCCCGAGAACCTCGCCCACACCGAGGGCCGCCCGCCGGCCGGCATGGAGATACGGATCACCGACCCCGAGGGCAAACCGCTGCCCGCCGGCACGGAGGGCGAGGTCCGGCTGCGCGGCGAGGCCGTGTGCCGGGGCTACCTCGACCCGGCGCAGAACGCGGAGGTCTTCGACGCCGACGGCTTCCTGGTGACCGGGGACCTCGGCCGCCTCACCGGAACGGGACACCTGGTCCTCACCGGCCGCAGCAAGGACGTGATCATCCGCAAGGGCGAGAACATCTCCGCCAAGGAGATCGAGGACCTGCTGCACCGGCTGCCCGGCGTCGGCGACGTCGCCGTCGTCGGCCTCCCCGACCCCGACCGGGGCGAGCGGGTCTGCGCCGTCGTGGAACAGCCCGCGGACGCCGCCCCCCTCACGCTGGAGGCCCTCACGGCGCACCTCCGCGCCGAGGGCCTGGCCACCCACAAACTGCCCGAGCAGCTCGAAATCGTCGACGCCCTCCCCCGCAACGACGCCCTCCGCAAGATCCTCAAGTACAAGCTGCGCGAGCGCTTCGCGTAGGGCGGCCGGTACGGGATCCGTGCGGGGCCGTACGGGACCTGCCGCGGCCCGTGCGGGACCTGTGGGGGTCCGTACCGGACCTGCGGCGGCCCGTACCGGACCTGTGGGGGGGTCCGCACGAGGACCCCCGCGCGGACCCCCGCAAACGGCTAGGCGTCCGGGAGTTCGACGCCGCAGTAGCCGGCGAAGGCGGTCAGGATCTCGTCTTCGCCGATCCGGCCGTCGCCGTCGGTGTCCAGGGCCGCCGCGACCAGAGCGGCCGCCCCGGCCTCCGTACCCAGCACCCGCAGCACGCGCGCCACCGCCTCGGGAGTGACGCCGCCACCCTCCGGGTCGGCCACGGCGAGCACAGCGTGCAGGAACGGGCGGGCGATCTCGGCGAACCGCTGGGGACTGTCCCGCAGCCGCTTGGCGGCCCCGGTCACGAACTCCTCGCGGGTGACGCGCTGGTCTCCGTCGACGTCGGCGATGCCGGCCATGCCCTGCCAGAAGGCCTCCGCGCCGATGAACACGGCCTGCCCCCGGTCCGAGCGGGCGGCAGTGCCGAATTCGGCCAGGACGGCCTTCGCGGCGGTGCTGAAGTCCTCCCGGTCGATATATCCGTTGCCGTCCTGGTCGAAGGTGGCGAATCGGGCGGCGATCTTGCGCTCGTACTCTGCGCTGTCCATATTCGGCGTTCCGCCTTCACTGATGCGGTGGGTGTGTTTCAGTCAGGACGGAGCGTAAGGCCTGCGTGGCCTGCGCGTTAAGGAAAGCGGTCGAGCGGGTGGCCGCACCGGGCCCGCGCACGGGGAGCGCACCGGGGCGCGCGGAGCCCCTCGCTAGCACGGGCGGTTTCCGTACGGGGGGAGTTCGTCCAAAGCGGGCGCACGGCGGCGCGTGGCCATTACATTCGAGAGGTCGACACAGGGCTGGGGGCCGCCATGGCGAAGGACGCACCACCGCGCTGGGACCGCAGGATGCAACAGCGGCTGGCCCGCGGCGAGGCGGCGGCGCTGGGTGAACTGTACGACCGCTTCGCGTCCCTCGTGCACAGCCTGGCCCACCGCGTGCTGGGGGACGAGAAGGCCGCCGACCGGATCACCCGCGAGGTCTTCGGCTACATCTGGGAGAACCCCGACGCGTACGACCCCAAGCAGGGCTCCATGCGGTCCTGGGTCGCGCGCATCACCCAGGGGCAGGCGGTGGCCCGGCTGCGGCAGGCCGAGACGGCCTCGCTCGCGGAGGGCGGCGGGGGCTCGCGCGAGGAACTGGAGCAGAAGCTCCGGCTGGCCTCGGCCGCCGCCCGGGCCGACTACATCGTCACGTCCATGCCGGCGCCCCTGCGGAAGGCGTTGGAGCTCGCGTACTTCCAGCGGCGCGACTACCGCCAGGCGGCCGCGGACCTCGGGGTGACCGAGGACGAGGCCCGGCGCAGACTCAGGCTCGGCCTGCAACTCCTCTCGACCGCCAACTCCCTGCCACGGGACGGCTCGGCACCGCCGTCCGGATACGGACGCACGCTGTGAACGCGCACAGCCGCTGGAGCGGCGACGACGAATCCCTGTACGGCGGCGCGGGCGCGGGTCCCGGCGGCGCGGGCGCGGGTCCCGGCGGCGCGGGCGCACCCGGCGGCCCGGGTTCCGGCGGCCCCGGCGGCCCGGCTTCCGGCGGCCCCGGCGGCCCGCTGGGGCCCGTCCCCCACGGCCCCCGCCCGGGGGCGGGCGGTCCGCGGATACCGGGACCGCGCGGGGCGGCCGACGACCTGGACCCGTCCCTCGCTCCCCCGCCGCCGCCTTCGCACGGTGTACTGAAGTCCCTGCTGGGCGCGTGGGCCCTGGCGGCCTGCTCCGCCGAGGAGACCCAGGCCGTGGAGGCCCACCTCACCGAGTGCGCGCCCTGCGCCGAGGAGGCGCTGCGGCTGCGGGACGCGGTCGCACTGCTGCACCCCGAGGAGTCCCTGGACCTCGACCCGCTGCTGCGGTCGCGGGTGCTGGAGGGCTGCCTCGGGCGGCGGCCGGCGCGGATCCCCGTACCGGCGTGGGCCGCGCCGTACGACGCGGAGACCGCGCGGCTGGACGCGCTCCTGCGGGACATCGGGGACGCGGAGTGGCACGCGCCGGTGCGGCTGAAATGGTTCGAGGAGGAACGCAGGCAGAGCCGGAAGACGACGGTGGCGGGCGTCATCGGGCACCTGCTGACGGTCGACGGCCTGGTGGCGACCGCGCTCGGGCTGGACGACCCGCTGGGCGCGGACGCGCCGAAGGATCCGGCGGAACGGACGGAGCGGTACTGGGAGTCCGCCGCCCGTCCCTCGACGCGGCGGGTCCGCGAACCGTGGCGCGAGCAGGGGCACACCCTGGTCCGCACGGTGTCCTTCGCGGGGCGCGGCGTGGCCGAACTCGGCGTCTCCTACGGGGGTTTCGCGCTGCCGCTGGGCGACGCGTTCCTGGAGCGGGCCTTCGAGTGCTGGGTGCACGCGGGGGACATCGCGGACGCGGTGGACTACCCGTACGAGCCGCCGTCCGGCGCCCACCTGCACCAGATGCTGGACCTGGCGGCCCGGCTGCTGCCGGTGGCGCTGGCGAAGCGGCGCCGGGAGGGCCTGGCGGCCCCGGCCCGCCGGCTGGTGGCCGCGGGGGCGCCCGGCCGCACGCTCCACCTGGAGATCGAGGGGCTGGGCGGCGGTACGTGGGACATCGCCCTGGACTCGCCCGCGGCGGCCACCTCGGAGGAGCACACGGTGGCCAGCATCGCGCTGGACGGGGACGAGTTCTGCCGGCTGGCCGCGGGCCACATCTCCCCGGAGGAGGCGGCGCTGGGCCAGCACGGCGACCGCGAGGCCATCAGGGACGTCCTCTTCGCGACGGCGTCGCTGAGCCGCCTCTAGCCTCCGGCGGTCCTGGGGCGCCTCCCCCGGCAGGCCCGCCGGCCTCGGGGCCCGACGGCCCGGGGGCCCGCCGGCCTCGGGGCCCGTCGGCCCGGGGGCCCGTCGGCCCGGGGACGCCAGGTCCGTTCCGGGGTGCGGGCCGTTGCCCTGCGGGGCAGGCCCCACCCCGCCCTTCTCCCGTTCACCGGGGCTGCGCCCCGGGCCCCCGGGCTCCGTTCCGGACCTCTCTGGGGGTTCCGGTGCCCGTGGCCGGTGCGCCTCGCGCGGCGACGAGGGCGGGCGGCGGTGCGGGGGCGCCCGGCACGGCGGCGGCCCCGGGCCCGTACCGGCGGACGCCGCTACGGCGGTGGGAGGATGCAGCAGAGGGTGGCCAGGGCCGCCGTGTACGCGCTGTCCGGCGGGGTGGCGTAGCCGATGACCAGGCCGTCCGGGGCCGGGCCGGAGGCCTGGGGGTGGCGGTGGGCCGAGAGGCTGTCCACCGCCAGGCCCTGGCGCGCGGCGGCCTGTACGACCGCCCGTTCCGTACCCGCCGGCAGCCGCAGCACCGCGTGCAGCCCGGCGGCCACCCCGCTCACCGTGATGTGCGGGGCCTGCTCGGCCAGCACCGAGGTCAGCTGGTCACGCCGCCGCCGGTACCGCTGCCGCATCTTCCGCAGGTGGCGGTCGTACCCGCCCGACGTGATGAACTCGGCCAGTGTCAGCTGGTCCGGCACGCTCACCCACGCCTCCCGCTGCCCCTTCACCTCCAGCACCCCGTCCAGCACCCCGTCCGGCAGCACCATCCAGCCCAGCCGCAGCGCCGGTGAGAGGGACTTGCTGACCGAGCCGATGTAGACCACCCGCTCCGGGTCCAGGCCCTGGAGCGCGCCCACCGGCTGACGGTCGTACCGGAACTCGCCGTCGTAGTCGTCCTCCAGCACCAGCCCGCCCCGCGCCCGCGCCCAGTCCGTGGCAGTGCGCCGCCGGTCGTGGTGCAGCGGCACACCCGTCGGGAACTGGTGGGCCGGCGTCAGCAGCACCTCCCGCGCCCCCGGCAGCCCCGCCAGGGCGCCGGTGTCCGCGCCGCGCCCGTCGACCGGCAGCGGCAGCAGCCGGACCCGTGCCCGCTCCAGCAGCCCCCGGTGGTACGGCAGCCCGTACTCCTCCACCGCCAGCGGACCGCGCAGCACGCCCCCCTCGTACAGCAGCCGCAGCCCGTGCGCGAAGCCGGCGCACACCACGATCCGTTCGGGGTCCGTCCGCACCCCCCGGGCCCGCGCGAGGTACTCGGCGAGGGCCGTCCGCAGTTCCACCCGGCCCCGCGGGTCACCCGGGCCGAAGGCCTCGTCGGGGGCGGCGGCCAGCGCCCGGCGGGCGGCCGCCAGCCAGCCCGTACGGGGGAAGGAGCCCGCGTCGGGCTGCCCCTGGAGGAGGTTGTACGAGGGCTCCGCCGGGGCCGGCACCGGCTTCGGCCGGCGGACGGCCGCCCGCGGCGCGACCCGCTCCGCGACCCGCGTGCCCGAGCCCTGGCGCGCGGTCAGCCAGCCTTCCGCGACCAGCTCGGCGTACGCGTCGGCGACGGTGTTCCGGGCCACCCCGAGGTCGGCGGCCAGCGACCGGTACGGCGGCAGCCGCGTGCCGGGCGGCAGCCGGCCCTCTCGTACGGCCGCGCGCAGCGCATCGGCCAGCGCGGCCCGGCGGCGGCCGGCGGGTGCCAGCTCCAGGTGCAGGTCGCTGCCGGTCCGCTCCGCCGAATTGACCCAGGATTCCGCCATGGAAGTGCACCCTACAACGGGTCGATGCGGCCCATAGATTGATCACATGACGACGACGAACGAGCTCACCCAGACCCCCGGCCGCATCAACATCGCCGAGGTCGCCCCGAAGGTCTACCGCGCGCAGATCGGCCTCGACGCGGCGGCCCGCCAGGGCCTGGAGCCCTCCCTCGTGGAGCTGATCCAGATCCGCGCCTCGCAGCTCAACAACTGCGCGTACTGCCTGCACATGCACACCTCGGACGCCCGGAAGGCGGGCGAGAGCGAGGAGCGGCTGCACATGGTCGCCGTCTGGCGCGACGCGGCGCACTTCTTCTCGGCGGAGGAACGCGCGGCGCTCGCGCTGACCGAGGCGGTCACCCTGATCGCCGAGCGGGGCGTCCCGGACGCGGTCTACCGCGACGCGGCGGACGTGCTCGGCGAGGAGAAGACGGCCCAGGTGGTGGCCGCGATCTGCGCGATCAACACCTGGAACCGCTTCTCGATCGCCACCGGCAAGATCGCCGGCACGGACGAGCGGAAGAAGTAGGAGGCAGGAGCGGCGCTACGCGAAGACCACCGTGCGGCTGCCGTTCAGCAGCACCCGGTGCTCGCTGTGCCACTTCACGGCGCGCGCCAGCGCCTGGCACTCCACGTCGCGCCCGATCGCCACGAGCTGGTCGGGCGTGACCTCGTGGCCGACGCGCTCGACCTCCTGCTCGATGATCGGGCCCTCGTCGAGGTCGGCCGTCACGTAGTGCGCGGTGGCGCCGATCAGCTTCACGCCGCGCGCGTGCGCCTGGTGGTAGGGCTTGGCGCCCTTGAAGCTCGGCAGGAAGGAGTGGTGGATGTTGATGATCCGGCCGCTGAGTTCCTTGCAGAGGTCGTCGGAGAGGACCTGCATGTAGCGGGCGAGCACGACGAGCTCGACGTTCTCCGAGCGGACCAGCTCCAGCAGCCGGGCCTCCGCCTCGGCCTTGTTGTCCCTGGTCACCGGGATGTGGTGGAAGGGGATGCCGTACGAGGCGACCAGCTCGGCGAAGTCGGTGTGGTTGGAGACCACGGCCGCGATCTCGACCGGGAGCGCGCCGATCCTGGACCGGAACAGCAGGTCGTTCAGGCAGTGGCCGAACTTGGAGACCATGAGGACGATCCGCATGCGCTCGTCGGCGCGGTGGATCTGCCACTCCATCCGGAAGGAGTCGCCGATGGCGGCGAAGCTCGCGCGGAGCTTCTCCAGCGTCACCGGGGACTCGGCGGAGAAGTGCACCCGCATGAAGAACAGGCCGGTCTCGTGGTCGCCGAACTGCTGGCTGTCCTCGATGTTGCAGCCGGTCATGAAGAGGTAACTCGACACCGCGTGCACGATGCCCTGCTTGTCAGGGCAGGACACGGTCAGGACGTACTGCTCGGGCCTCGCCGCCGCGGAGGCGCTCTTCGGGTCGCTCATGACGCCCAAGACTCCCATACGCGCAGGCCGGGAACCTACCGCGGCCCTATACGCCCAGGGCCGCGGGGAGCGCTATGCGGCCCTCGTCATGATCCGCAGCACTTCCAGCGAGCGCGGGGCGGTGTCCGGGTCCTCGCCGTCGGCCGTCGCCAGGCGTACGTGGGCCTCGCGGGCCGCACGGACGGCCTCGGGCCAGCCGTGGTGCTCCAGGTAGGCGGAGACGGGGGCGTCGGGGCCGACCTGGTGCAGGATCCGCAGCACGCGCAGGACGGCGACGTCGACGAGCGCGGCCTCCTGGCTGTCCCGGAAGATCGTGCCGACGTACTTCTCGGCGGACCAGTTGTCGAGCCAGGTGTCCTCCACCAGCCGGTACACGGCGTCGGTCACGTCTCCGTAGCCCTCCTGGCCCCCCAGCCAGCACTCCTCCTGGAAGGCGGGGTCGGAAAGCATGTGGAGCGCCGAGCGCACGTTGCAGCGCCAGCGCCACCAGGGCATGTCGTTGAGGGGCATGCCGCCCATGGTGGATGAGCGACCGCCGCAACGGGAAGAGTTCTTCGAACCTTGGACGAATGTCACGGTTGTCGATCGTACGTTCCCGCTTGGGCCGATCTTGACGCCCCCGGAGTTCACCCGGACGTCACCGAACGTTGAGTGGACATCACTCCGTCGTTACCCATGAGGCGGAATCGTGCATGGACATGACCGGTCGGCGACGCACCACTGCATTCCGTTCCACCACATCAGCGGCGATCACCGCACTGTGTACGGCGGTCTGCGCGTCCCTCATCACGGCATGCGGGGCGCTCCCCGGGAACGCGGGGGGATCCGGGGAGCCCCTCACCGTGATGACGTGGGCGCCCGACGGCACCAAGGCCACCAACATGCCCGGCATGCCCGCCATGGCCAAGGCGTACGAACGCTGGGTCAACGCCAACGGCGGCATCAACGGCCGCGACCTCAAGGTCCTCACCTGCAACGAGCACAACACCGCCCAGGGCGCCGCCGCGTGCGCCCGCAGGGCGGTCCAGGCCGGCGCCGTCGCGGTCGTCGGCTCCTACAGCCAGCACGGCCTCGCCTTCATGGCACCGCTGGAGACGGCCGGCATCCCGTTCATCGGCGGCTACGGGGTCTCCGCCGAGGAGTTCCAGAGCGTGCTCTCGTACCCCGTCAACGGCGGCCAGCCGGTGCTGCTCGCGGGCGCCGGCCGCCAGCTCGCCCGCACCTGCGACAAGGTCGCGCTGGTCCGCCCCGACACCCTGCCCGGCGACACCATGCCCATCCTCCTCAACGCCGGCCTGAAGTCGGGCGACCAGCACGCGGCGGCCGACGTGCGGGCCGCCGAGGACGCCACCGACTACAGCGCCAAGGCCCGCGAGGCCCTGGACAAGGCCGGGGCGGGCGCCTCGCTGCCGGGCCGCATCGGCACCTCTGCCGCGAAGGACAAGGCCGCCAAGGGCTGCGTCACGGCCGTGCTCGGCGAGCGCACCGAGACCTTCTTCGACTCGTTCCGCCGCGTGGAGAGCGACGACCAGCGGGTGCGGATCTCCTCGGTGCTGGGCAGCGTCAGCCAGTCCCTGGTGGACCGCACCGGCGGCAAGGAGGGCCCGTTCGAGGGCGCGTACGTCACCGGCTGGTACCCGGTCGCGACGGACCCGCTCTGGGCCCCCATGCGCAGGGTGATCGCCCGGCACGCCTTCGGCGACGACCGGATCGACCCGGCCGACACCGGGGTGCAGACCACCTGGATCGCGTACACCGTCCTCACCGAGATCATCAAGGGCCTCGGGGACTCCGAGATCACCGGACGCAAGGTCGCCAAGGCCCTCAACCGCAGCGGGGGCGTCAAGACCGGCGGGCTGACGCCCGACCTGAGCTGGCGCTTCAAGGACCTGCGCGCGGTCGGGGGCTTCCCCCGGCTCGTCAACGGCCGGGTGACCTTCCAGGAGGTCCGCGAGGGCCGGCTGGTCGGCCAGGGCGAGGGCTCCATGGACATGACCCACACGCTGGAGGCGTCGCGCGCCACCGGCTGACCACCGGCGTGGAAGGGGGGCGGGGCCGGGACGTGTGTCCCGGCCCCGCCCCCTTTCCGCCGCGTGCGGGCCGCCGGCGCCGTGCGCGGCGCCCGCCCTCAGAGCTGGGTCTTGTCCCGCTTGGTGAGCTCGTACTTGACCGCGATGGTGTTCCAGAGCCCGGCGGCCTGCTCCTTGTACTTGCTGGCGTTGCCGCTGGCCCGGTTGCCCGCGCTGGTGTGGCTGGTGCTCCTGGCCTTGCCGTTCTTGCAGTACTTCTTGCTGCCGTCGACCTGCTCGGCCCATTCCGCGTAGTGCTTGTCGGCCGAGGCCGAGTACTTCCAGGCCTTGGTCAGCGCCGACGCGAGCCGCTCGTGGTCCGGGAGCTGGTCGATCTTCAGCTCCTCCAGACGCGTGATCAGCTCCTCGCGCTCGCGAGCCGCGTCCCGCAGGTCGTCGGCGGCCTGCTCCAGGTTGTCGCAGCCCTTGATGTCGTCGACCGCGCCGATGACGGTGTCCCGGCTGCCGCCGCTGTCGGCGAGCAGCTTGTCCAGCTGCACGGCCTGGGCGCGCGCCGGATCGACCGGCTTCTCGCCGGCGTCCTTGGTGGCGCCCGGCCTGGTCGCGTCGGAGGAGACGGTCGCCGGGTTGTTGTTGCCCTTGGTCCCGTCGCCGGCCATCAGCGCGCCCACGCCCAGGCCCACCACCGCGAGGCCGAGCACACCGGCCGCTATCAGCCCGACCGGCGCGCGGCGCGGCTCGGGCTCCTCCTCGTACCGGTACGGGGCCGGCGGGGGCCCCTGGCGGTGCGGGGGCTGCTGGTGCGGGGGCTGCTGGCCGGGGTGCGGGCGCGGCGGGGCGACCGGCTCCTCGATGCGCGGCATCTGCTGGGTGGAGCCGGGGGCGTCGGCCGGGTAGCCGTAGCCGCCGGGGGCGCCCGCGGGGGCGCCGCCCTGGGTGCGGAAGAGGCCGTCGAACTCGGAGGGGGGCCCGGCGGGGCCGCCGGGGACGGGCGGGATGTACTGCGTGGCCGCCTCGTCCAGTCCCGTGGGGGTGGCCGGGACCGGCGGGATGTACTGGGTGGCCGCCGCGTCCGGGTCGGTCGGGACCGGCGGGATGTACTGGGTGGCCGCCGCGTCCGGGTCGGTCGGGACCGGCGGGATGTACTGGGTCGCCGCCGCGTCCGCGCCGCCGGGGACGGGCGGTATGTACTGGGTCGCCGCGCCCGGGTCGTAGGGCGGGATCAGGGCCGTGGCCTCGGCGTCCGCGTCCGCGGCCGCGTGCCGGGGCGCCGGGGCGCCGAAGGGGTCGCCGGGGGCGGTGTACTGCCGGTCGTAGCCGGACTGGGCGGCCTGCTGGTCGTAGCCCGGCTGCACCACGTGGTGGTCGTAGCCCGGCTGCGCGGCCTGCGGCTGCGCGTCGTAGCCCGGCTGCCCGTGCGGGTCCTGGGGCGCGGCGTACTGCCCGTACGCGTCCTGCCCGGGGTGGCCGGCGCCGTACGACGGCTGCTGCCCGTACGTCTCGGGCTGCTCCGGGTACGGCTGCGGGTACCCTCCCCCAGCTACCGCTGGGCGGTGCCCCCAGGCCGGCTGGTGCGGCTGCTGCGGAACGCCGCCCACCGGCTGGGCGGCGGGCAGCGGCGGCACGCCGGGGCCCTGCGCCGGACCCCACTGGTCGTCCCACGGGCTGCCGCCCACGGGCGCGGTCTCGGCCGCCCAGGGCTCCTGGGGAGGTCCTGCGGGGACGCCGGGGATGATCGGGGCGGAGCCGTCGGCGGGCAGCACGATGCCCTCGTGGGCGGGGCGCGCCGAGGGGTACTGCGGCTCGCCCCCCTGTCCGCTCTGCGTCACCGGGACTCCTTCTGCTGCCTACGGAATCGTCGGTTTACGCTACCGGGTCGCCCTCCCGCGCTGCCACGCGCCCATGATCGACAGCAAGCGGACACGCGGGGGAACGCACCGTGAACTGAGGAGGCGTCATGCCGCCTGGAGTTCCAGACGGGCCGTGAACTCCCGTACGGCCGCCTCCTCCCGGTACGGCTCCAGACGCTGCCGGAAGTCGTCGAGGTACTCGGCGCCGCGGTTGCTGCGCAGGGTGCCCAGCAGTTCCACGGCCTGCGTGCCGGTGTGGCAGGCCTGCTCCACCTCACGCGCCTGCACCTGCGAGGCGGCCAGCAGCAGCAGCCCGATGGCGCGTCTGCGGGCCTTGTTCTCGGGCAGGGCCCGCAGTGCCTCCTCCGCCCGCCGGCCGGCGGCCTCGGCCTGCCCGAGGTCGCGGTGGCAGTGGGCCAGCTCGTCGGCGAGGTAGGCCTGGTCGAAGTGCCTGATCCACACCGGGTCGTCCCCGGATTCGGGCTCGGCCCGCTCCAGCGCCGACACCGCCCGCCCGGCCAGCAGCTGGGTGGCCCGGACGTCCCCCATCAGCGCGTGCCCGCGCGCCTCGGCGGCGAAGAACATCGCCTGCACCCGCGGCGTGACCTGGCTGCGGGCGCCCTCCTGCGCGGCCCGCGCCAGCTGGGCGATCTCCCTGGGGTTGCCCAGCTCGGCGGCCAGGTGGCTCATGGACGCGGCGAGCACGTAACCGCCGTACGCGCGGTCGCCCGCGGCCTGCGCCAGCCGGAGCGCCTGGATGTAGTACCGCTGGGCCAGGCCGGGCTGTCCGGTGTCGACGGCCATGTACCCGGCGAGCTCGGTGAGGCGGGCCACGGCCGCGAAGAGGGAGCGGCCCACCGGCTCGCGGTAGGAGCCGCCGAGCAGCCCGGAGACCACGCTGTTGAGGTAGTGCACGACGACCGGGCGGACGTGCCCGCTGCCGAACCGGTGGTCCAGCTCGGTCAGGGCCTCGGTGGTGGCGCGTACGGCCTCGACGTCCGAGGCGCCGACGCGGGCGCCCGCGGTACGCGCCACCTGGGCGTCGGCGCCGGTGATCAGCCAGTCGCGGCTGGGCTCGACCAGGGCGGAGGCGGCGACGGTGGAACCGGAGAGGAAGTCGCGGCGGCCCACGTCGCTGCGCCACAGCTCGCAGACCTGCTCGATCGCGCCGACGACGGTAGGGGAGAACTGCAGGCCGACGCCGGAGGCGAGGTTCTTGCCGTTGGCCATGCCGATCTCGTCGATGGTGACGGTCCGGCCGAGCTTGCGGCCGAGGGCTTCGGCGATGATGCCCGGGGCGCGGCCGCGGGGCTGCTGGCCGCGCAGCCAGCGGGCGACGGAAGTCTTGTCGTACCGGAGATCCAGTCCGTGTTCCGCACCGGTCATGTTGACCCGGCGGGCCAGTCCGGCGTTGGAGCACCCGGCTTCCTGGATGAGCGCCTGGAGCCGTTCGTTCGGCTGGCGGGCGACGAGAGGCCTGGCTGCCATGAAGAAACCCCCTGTGGCCGCGAGTGGTCGTGCGTACGATCACTGCCCGGCGGATCGGCGGAGAATGCGGAACTTGCCCGGAACGTGGTGCTCTTGCGCTCACTCGCCTGGGATTGTCGCGCTTTCACGTCACTCGCTACCCCGGACCCGCTCCCTCGTCCCCTGCGCGCCCCCGCCCGTGCACCGGTGCGCCCCGCGTGCAGGATCGATGCTCCGCCCCCTGGCTGGTTTACGCCCGTAACCCCAGGTGACGGCTGTAGTTGTGAAGGGCGTGGAAGAGACCATGGGAGTCACGGAGACCGCACCCATCCCCAAGCAGCGTGGCGAGCAGCTGCTGGACCATGCCGTGCGGTACGCGGAAGAGCGGCACTGGGACGTGTTCCCCGGCACCTGGCTGGAGGCCGAGGAGGGCCGGGAGCTGTGCTCCTGCGGGAACTCGGAGTGCGTGGCCCCCGGGGCACACCCGGTGATGCAGGGGTGGGCGGCGTCCGCCACGGGCAGTGCGGTGCAGGTGCGCCGGATGTGGCAGAAGCAGCCCAAGGCGGCGATCCTGCTGCCCACCGGCCGGACCTTCGACGCGATCGACGTGCCGGAGACCGCCGGGTTCCTGGCGCTGGCCCGGATGGAGCGGATGGAGCTGACGCTGGGTCCCGTCGCGCTCACGCCGGACCGCCGGATGCTGTTCTTCGTGCTGCCGGGGGCCTCGGCCAAGGTGCCCGAGCTGGTGCGGAAGCTCGGCTGGTCGCCGTCCACGATCGACCTCCTCGCGCGGGGCGAGGGCGACTACGTGGCGGCGCCGCCCACCCGGTTCGGCGGGCGGGGCGCGGTGCAGTGGGCGCGACGGCCCACTCCCGCGAACCGCTGGCTGCCGGACGCGGAGGAACTGATCAACCCCCTTGCCTACGCGTGCGGTCGCGAGGCGGCGGCGGCCCGGGCGCGGCTGGGCTGAGCCCGGGCGGGAGCCCCGCCGCGGGTGCGGCCCCGGCGCCGGTTCCGAGATCTTCAGGGCCGGTGTGCTGGCCTCGTAAGGTGATTCCGACCAACGGGGAACAGTACGAAAGGCAGGGCGCAAGTGCCTGACCAGACGTTCACGGACGGGGCGGGGGCGCGATCCGCGCCGCCCGCGGCCGTGCGGATAACGGGGCTGTGGAAGCGGTTCGGCGAGCAGGTGGCCGTCTCGGGGATCGATCTGGAGCTCCCGGCAGGGAAGTTCATCGGCCTCGTGGGGCCGAACGGTGCGGGGAAGACCACCACCCTGTCGATGGTGACCGGACTCCTCCGGCCCGACCAGGGCACGGTGGAGGTGGCCGGGTACGACGTGTGGGCCGACCCGGTCCAGGTGAAGTCCCGGATCGGGGTCCTGCCGGAGGGGCTGCGGCTGTTCGAGCGGCTCTCCGGACGCGAACTGCTGGGCTACATGGGCCGGATGCGGGGGCTGCCGGGCGACGAGGTCGACAAGCGGGCCACCCAGCTGCTGGACGTGCTGGACCTGGCCGGCTCCCAGCACAAGCTGGTGGTGGACTACTCGACCGGCATGCGGAAGAAGATCGGGCTGGCCGCGGCGCTGCTGCACAACCCCGAAGTGCTCTTCCTGGACGAGCCGTTCGAGGGCGTCGACCCGGTGTCGGCACAGACCATCCGCGGGGTGCTGGAACGTTACACCGCGTCCGGGGCCACCGTGGTGTTCTCCAGCCACGTGATGGAGCTGGTGGAGTCGCTGTGCGACTGGGTCGCCGTGATGGCCGCCGGCCGGATCCGCGCCTCGGGCACGCTGGCGGAGGTGCGGGGCGAGGCGTCCTCGCTGCAGAACGCCTTCCTGGAGCTGGTGGGGGCCGGCGGACGCGACGCGGGCGAGTCCCTGGACTGGCTCGGCGGCGGGGCGGGCCGGTGAGCGCCGCGGATCCCGCGACTGCGGCTCACACAACTGCGGGTCCGGCCGGTTCCGTCGGGGCGCTGGCCCCGGTCTTCGTACGGCTGAAGCTGTCGCTGCTGCGCAACGGGCTGCGGCAGAGCTCCAAGCGGAGGGCCGCGTACGTCGTCTCGCTGGCGTTCACGCTGTTCTTCGCCGCCCTGACGGTGCTGCTCCTGGTGCTGCTGCGCGGGTTCCCCGACGCTGCCGGGACAGTGGTCGTGCTGCTGGGCGCCGTGCTGGCGCTGGCCTGGGCGGTCATGCCGCTGTTCTTCTCGGCCGGCGACGAGACGCTGGACCCCTCGCGCCTGGTGATGCTGCCGCTGCGGCCGCGGCCGCTGGTCGGGGCGCTGCTGGTGTCCTCGCTGGTCGGGATCGGCCCGTTCTTCACCCTCTGCCTCGCCGTGGGTTCGGTGATCGCGCTGGCGCGGGGTGCGGCGGGGGTCGTGGCCGGTGTGCTGGCGGTGCCGGTGGTGCTGCTGGGGTGCGTGGCGCTGTCGCGCGCCGTGGCCACGGCGAACGTCCGGCTGCTGACCAGCCGCAAGGGGCGTGACCTGGCGCTGCTGAGCGGTCTGCTGATCGCGGTGGGCGCGCAGGTGGTGAACTTCGGCAGCCAGCGGCTGTTCCAGCAGGGCGGCCTCGACACCCTGGAGCCCGCGGCGGCCGTGCTGCGCTGGGTGCCGCCCGGTTCGGCGCTGGGCGCGGTCGAGTCCGCGAGCGAAGGCGCGTACGGGGCGGCGGCCGTGCAGCTGCTGCTGGCCCTCGCGGCGCTGGGTGCGCTGGTGTGGGCCTGGCAGCGCTCGCTGACGAAGCTGATGGTCACGCCCGACGGATCCACGGTCGCGGCGGCGGAGCCGACCCGCGCCAAGGAGTCCGGCGGCGGGGCCTGGGGTCTGCTGCCCGGCGGCCGCACGGGCGCCGTCATGCAGCGCACCCTGCGGTACGTGATGCGCGACCCGAAGACCAAGGCGGCCTGGGTGACGGCGCTGGCGATCGGCCTGATCGTGCCGGTGTTCAACGCCCTCCAGGGCACCGGATCGATCTACTTCGCCTGCTTCGGCGCCTGGATGCTGGGCGTGCAGATGTACAACCAGTTCGGCCAGGACACCTCGGCCTTCTGGATGGTCGCGCAGACCATCGCGACGCCCCGTCAGGCGTACGAGGAACTGCGCGCCCGCGCGCTCGCGCTGTTGCTGGTGACCCTGCCGTTCACCACCCTGGTGGCCGTGGTCACGGCCGCGCTGCTGGGTGACTGGCAGTCGCTGCCCGAAGCACTCGGGCTGGCCTTCGCGCTGCTGGGCGCGATGCTGGCCACGGGTGCCGTGTCCTCGTCCCGGTTCCCGTACTCGATCCCGCAGGACGGCGCCTTCAAGAACGCGGCGCCGGGCCAGGGCGGCCTCGCCTGGATGAGCGTGTTCCTCGGGATGCTGGTGTCGGCGCTGCTGTGCGCCCCGCTGATCGTGGCGACCGTCGTCCTGCACGTCACCGGCCAGCACGGGCTGCTGTGGCTGCTGCTGCCCGCCGGCGCGCTGTACGGCGGCCTCCTCGTCTGGGCCGGCATCCGCACGGCGGCCCCGTGGACGGCCGAGCGCCTTCCGGAGATCCTCGCGGCGGTCAGCAAGGGCTGACGCCGGTGCGCTCGTCGTTGCCGTTACCCGCCCCGTCGCCGGAGCCGCGCCGCTGCGCGTGGCTCCGGCGACGGGTCTTTCAGTCCTCCTGGGGCTGCTCCGCGGGCTCGGCGGCCCGCACGGCGTCCGGGGGATCGAGGGCTTCGAACGTGGCGGTGGCGTCGCTGGAGGTGAGAGAACCGCCGGATGCGTAGACGCAGCTGCCGATCATGCCTGGCGGACACGTCGTGGCGGCAGCGGCGAGCCGGTGCCGGGGCCGGGGCAGCGAGGGCAATGCCGTCCAGGCATTGGTGGCGGGGTTGTACGAGTCCACGTTGCCCACGATCTCCGGGGTACCGCCTCCCACGACGTAGACACACGTTCCGCTCTGGCCGGGCGGGCAGGCCGTGGCCGTCACACCCGAACTGGCCCGGGCCGTGGGAATCGATGCCACCGGGCTCCAGGCGTTCGTGGCCGGGTTGTACGACTCCACTGCACCGGTGATGGCATTGGTGAACCCGACCATCCCGCCCACCGCGTAGATGCACGTGCCCGTCTGCCCTGGCGGACAGGCCGCGGCCGCGGCGCCGAGAGAATGCCTGGGCACGTTCATCGGACGAATCGTGCTCCAGGAGTTGTTGGCGGGGTTGTACGACTCCGCACTGGCCAATCCGCCGGGGCCGTAGCCGCCGATCGCGTACACGCAGGTGCCGGTCTGGCCGACCGGGCACGGGGCCGTCGCCACCCCGGGGCTGCCTCGGTTCGTCGTCAGCGGAGCGACCGTGCTCCAGGCGTTGGTCACCGGGTTGTAGGACTCCACGACCCGCAGGTACTGGTAGTCCGGGCCGATGCGGACAGCTCCGCCGACCGCATAGATGCAGGTACCCGTCTGACCCGATGGACAGGGAGCTGCGGCCGCAGCCACGCCCGAGCGGCGGGAGGGCAGCGGCGGAAGCGTGGACCACGCGTTGGTGAGGCGGTTGTACGACTCCACGATGCCGACGTCCGAGGTGCCGTCGTAGCCACCCACGGTGTAGACGCAGGTGCCCGTCTGGCCCGGCGGGCAGGGCGCGGCAGCCGACGCCGGAGAATTCCGCGCCGTCGGCATGTTCGGCAGCGTCGTCCAGATCGTCCCGTTGCTGGCGGCAGCCGGCAGCATGCCGGCCAGGACTGCGGCGGCGGCCAGGGCGGCGGCTACCGCGAGCCGCTTCCGCCACTTCTTCCGGGCCGGGGCAGGGGGTGGTGTGCGCATGGGTGGCACGGGGGCTCCTCCTTGGTCGGGGTCGGACACCCGGGGATGTCCCACGCCGCACCGCAGAACCGCCCGCCTACCCGCCGGTCTCCTCCCGTCGGCCCCGACGCACCGCGGCAGACGGAGCAGCCGTCCGCCCCGGCGGCGCCGTCGGCACGAGCGCGGCCCCGCCGACCACCACGGCCGCGCCCCACGGACCGCACGAGCCGTCCCCGCAGGCCACCACAGCCCGCAGGCCCCGTGAGCCACGCCCGCAAGCTGCGCGAGCCACGCTCGCAGACCCCCGTGAGCCACGCCCGCAAGCCACCACGATCACACACCACAGCCGCGCACCACAGCCGCCCCGCAAACCCCATGGCGGCCTCACCTCCACCCCACTCCCGTTCCCCGCCCCTTGGCTGCCCTGGTGGGTCGTGTGGTGTGTGGGGAAGGTGCTTGACGCGTCGTGGCAGGCTGGTCCGGAGGCAGGCCCGGGCCTGGGGTGG
>NZ_JBITRX010000025.1:0-100299 GCF_044540325.1 Streptomyces sp. NPDC086023 | reverse complement strand
GCCGACGGCGGCGTGTACGTGCACGCCGGCCCCGAGGTCTGCGTCGTGTCCACCAAGTGCTTCACCAACACCGTCGTCGCCTTCGCGCTGCTCGCGCTGCACCTGGGCCGCATCCGCGACCTGTCCGTCGCCGACGGCAAGCGGATCATCGAGGGCCTGCGCAAGCTGCCCGCCCAGATCCAGGAGATCCTTCAGGGCGAGGAGGACATCAAGAAGCTCGCCGCGCAGTACGCCGAGGCCAAGTCGATGATGTTCATCGGCCGCGTCCGCGGCTACCCGGTCGCCCTGGAGGCCTCCCTGAAGCTCAAGGAGATCTCCTACATCCACGCCGAGGCCTACCCCGCCTCCGAACTCAAGCACGGCCCCCTCGCCCTCATCGAGCCCGCCATGCCCACCATCGCGATCGTCCCCGGCGACTCCCTGCTGGAGAAGAACCGCGCCGCCCTGGAGGAGATCAAGGCCCGCAGCGGCCGCATCCTCGCCGTCGCGCACACCGAGCAGGAGAAGGCCGACCACACCATCGTCGTCCCCAAGAACGAGGACGAACTCGACCCGATCCTGATGGGCATCCCCCTCCAGCTCCTCGCCTACCACACCGCCCTGCACCTGGGCCGCGACATCGACAAGCCGCGCAACCTCGCCAAGTCCGTCACCGTCGAGTAGTCGCGACGGTGGACGCGGAAGGGCCCCTCGTGCTCCTGCACGAGGGGCCCCACGCATCTCAGCACCTCTCAGAGAGAGTCTTCGGCGAAGTACTGGAGGTTGTACGCACAGGTCAGGGCTTCGATGGTGCCCATCATGTCCTCACCAGCACGTCGTTGGAGCTTGGCCTTCGGCGTTGAGCCGGAGTTGCCGTGATCCTTGATCTGCGCGTTCACGTAGTGGGCGGACTCGTGCATCAAGATGATGGCCTGCTTGGTGCGATCCTTCTCGAAGAAGCCTTCACCCAGGTAGATCGCTTCCTTGGCCACGGTGAACGCGACGAACTTGCCCTCCTGGGACTTCTCGTCTCCGCCACCCTGGTACATCCGGACGGGTGCGGCCGGAAGGTGTGCCGCCATGTGGCTGTAGGTCTCGGTGAGGACGCCGATCTTGTCCAGGGCTCGGCGCCCGAACCACTTCGACACCAGTTCCTCGGCGGCAGAGACCCCCTTGGCCGCAGCGCCTGCCTTCGTCTGCGCTGCCCTGACATAGGCGAGCGCCTCCTCACGGAGCGCCTCCACGAGCTCGGCGCGATCGCCCGAGAGGTCAGTGGAAGTGACCGCCTGCGTCTTCTTCCTGCTCGTCGGCGGCTCGGTTTCACGGCGTCCCTGCTCGACGGCAGTCGACTGCCCGGAGGCAGCCTGCCGGGCAGCCGTCTGACCCTGCTGCACCGCAGCAGCGGCCACCGAACGGTTGGCCTGGGGGGCAGCCTGCACACGGTCCAGGCCGAGGAGTTGATAGAGCCCGACCGTGAAGTCGCTCGACGCATCGCGGATGTCATCGTCGTCGAAGCAGGCCGCCCATGCGTCTTCCAGGATCCCCTTGAAGACACGGAAGGTCTCGGCCGAGTCCTGGAACGCCAGATCGAGCTGCCCCCAGGTCGTGGCGAGAGTCCACGAGACGTTGTATCTGGACTTCACCTCTTCCATGAAAGAGAACTGCGGCGAGAATCGCAGGATGTCACGCGCGTTCGAAATTGCCGGTATGTCGGGTACCAAGGCGAACCCTTTCATTCTCTATGGATACGTTGCCGTCCAGACCAGATGTCATGGAGCTTGACGACACCCGGACCCTATTGCTTCCCATGCGAAACGACCATGTGCGAAAGCGAAACCCATCGGGCAATCACGTGGTCGAGGGAGCGTCAGACCGTCCGGCCCGCGACGCTTTCCGCGAAGTACTGGATGTTGTAGGCGCTGTACGCCGCCGTCCCCTGATTGGCCTGGGCGATGAGACGCGCCCCCGGAATGCTGGTTCCGTTGGCCCGGGACAGGTCATGATCGAGGATTTCCTCGTGGACATAGTGGCTGGACTCGTGGAGGATCACGAAGGCCCTGCCCTCGGCCGAGAAATCATCGAAGAACGCGTCCGCCACATAAACAGCCTTCCCGAAATCGGTGTACGCCGTGAATTTGGCCTTCAAATCGCCGCCGCCATAAAGAAGCACAGGCATCCTGCCGATCGCCGCACTCATATCGGCGAACGTCTTCCTGAGGTGCGGGAGGCTGCTCTTCCATGATTTTCCGAACCATTCGACGGCCAGTTCGCTGTGACCCCCTCCGGCTGCAGCCTCAAGGTACTTGAGGGCCCTGTCCACGTGGCCGGCCGCGCTCGCCCTGGCAGCCTCCACCGCATCCGTCTGGTCATCGGACATCGGGCGGGAAACGATCGGAGCATTTGCCTGCCCCTTCTTCAGGTACTTCTTGTCGGGCTCGTCGTCCGATGTGGCACCGCCAGGCAGCGGAACGTCGGCCCTGAACACCGCCCGGGCGAACCATTCGATGTTGTACGCACGCTGCAGACCCAGCCCCTTTTCAGAGTTGTTCCGCAGGTTGCCCACATCCGACCCTCCATCGTCCGTTGTGGAGTGGTACATGTGCGTGGATTCATGCAGAAGGTCGAAAGCCTGCATCTCCGGACTGACCTCGTAGAACGCCGGCGTCACATGCACGGGTATATCTGCCCGCCCCGGGGTGGTGAACGCCCTGACGGAATCCGTGACATCGGGTCCCTGACGTTCGTGGCCCTTGTGCCAGTTCAGCACCGGGATTCCATCGAGATTCTCGGCCAGCGTCTCGTAGAAGGTTGCCGCTTCCGTGACGGATCCTACGGTCGGATTCGCGTTCAGGAGGTTCACATAGAGCTTGCGGATCATCTTCGCCTCCGGGGTCAGCACCCCGTCGAGCTGTCCGGAAAGCTCCCAAAGGTGACTCGCAGCCGCACGCGCAAGGTCTGCGGCAAACACCTTGGCCGTCGCAATGACATCCTTCTGCGCGGCATCGGGTTCGGGCGATTCCGCCGGCGTCGCCTTGTGATGCCAATGCGAATTCTTGGTCGGCTTGTCAATCCCTCCCCGGGCGTACACCTTGTCCCCCCGACCATCCTTGACCAGAGCCTTGTACGTGCCGTTCTCCACCGGCTTCTTGCGGGTTACGCCACTGATGGTGGCTTCGATCACCTCCGGGTAATCGAGGCCCGGGGGCTTCATTTTGGCGACTCGACGCTCCAGCTTCGCGTTGAGCCGCCTGACGCAATCGCCCGCTTCCTGATCGGGCCAGTTCGGCAGCAGTATGGAAAGAATATCGAGCGGGTCCGCCCCCGGCCAGAGGACCTCAATCATGTTCTTGTGCCGAGGGGTGAGCCAGCTTGGCCCAGAGTCCGCTCCGGGGCCCGCAAACGTCCGAACAATGTACAGCAAAGCGGGGATGAATTTCTCATTCTCCTTCGAATGAGCCTTCCACAGCCTCGCCGCCTCGATTTTCAGAAGTTTGGCGTCCGTTTTCTTCAGGAGAGCGGCGTGCTCGAAAGTGTCCCAGTCATAATCGGCCAGGGCATCCGCGCTCTTCGCGATCTGCTCTCGAATACCTGGGTTCTGAAGCAGCCAGGAATTCATTGCCAGGAGATCACCTTCCGGCAGAGGAGCCTCCTCGGATTCCCCCTCTCCCTCCGCCGCGGAATCATCCTCTTCCAGTGCAGGTTCCTGTTGCGCCGCAGAGCCGCCGGAGTACCCACGGGCTGCGAGCAGGAGCGAGGTGACGTACGTATCCGCCGAAAACCCCGACCAGAGCGTGCGCACCGCGGTGTTCAGCGCGCTCAGCTGCCTCGGCTGAAAAATGCCGAAATTCTGGACACCTTCCCAATGGAACGCAGAAAGGACTTCCGCGTATTTGTTGATCGCACTGAGGAGCTTTGGATCGTTTGCGGCGAGCCATTGCCCCATGGCATTGATCGCCTCCTCCGGGACGTGCTTCGCCTTTGCCCGAGGCGCGCGCTGCCGCGCCGCCCAGATCACGTAGATCAGGGCCAGATGCCGCTGCTCCACGGCCATGCCGACAAGGCTGTCCTGGTCGAGGAGCGTGGTCTTCAGGTGGTGGGTCTGCTCCTGATTGAGGACCCTCTCCTCCAGAAGAACCTTGAAATCAGACCATGGCAGCATCGTCCATGACTCGTCGAAATGGTCATGGAGGGCTGAGGAGATCTGCGGGTTCCTTGCGAGCCAGTCCTGTATCTGAGTGGACTGCTCGAGCGTCATTGTCTGGGCAGAGGTTTCCATGAATTCTCCGTATGTTTCCGGTCTGGTTTCCAGGGTTCTGCGGGCAGCACCGCCACGTGAATCCCGAAAGGGCTGTGCTCAAGGCACCGTTCAGCTCCACACCCGGTCCCGGGCGGCCTTCCGGTGGTTCCGGCCGGGCGTGTGGGACGTCCAGACGGCGGCCGGGTCGTGGGCGAGGGCGTGCGACAACTCGGCGGGCGTGAGGTCGGTGGTGTCGCCGGCCGCGCGCTTGCGGCGGATCGCGGCGCCGACGCAGTGCTCGACGCGTCGGAGCTCGCAGTGGGTGCGCAGCATGAGGCGCGCCTCCTCCTCCAGGGCGAAGCCCTCGTGGAAGAGCATGCACAGGCGGCAGTGCCAGAAGTAGCCGCGCCCGGCCTCGTGGCCGAAGCACACCGGAGCCCGCTCAGGGGCGTACGGGAAGGGGGGTCGGAGGCCTTCGCCGGCCGGGCCCTCGTCCACGGCCGGGCCGGGGCCACCGGAGCAGTCGTACTGAACGTTCAAGAGGTTCCTTCCTCATGGTGCGAAAGTCTCTGCGCAGGCCTGTCCGGACGTTGCGGGAACCTTGACGTGCCCGGACGGCTGGCCACGGGTCTGCCCGTGTGCTTCCCCATGGGGTGCTCAGACCTCGGGCAGGAGGACTCGGCGCAGCGCGTCGGCGGCGGGGCCGTACCCGTGGCCCGCGTCCTCCGTGCCGGAGGCGTACGCGTCGGAGGCGTACGCGTCGGGACCGTGCCCCGTGACCGGCACGTCGGCGCCGTACGCCTCGGCGCCGTACGCGTCGGGACCCTGCCCCCCGGCCGCCGCGTCGGCGGCGTACGCCTCGGCGGCGTAGGCGTCGGCGCCGGGCCAGTAGCGGCCGAAGGCCGACCACTCGGCCACCATCTCGTCGTACACCGGCGTGTTGACCGTCGTGGGTGCGGCGGCCAGGGCGGGCACGTACCGGTACGCGCCGGGCGGCACCGCGACAACGGGCGGCGGTACGGGTCCGAGTCCGGGTGGAGCGGGCATGAAGCCGGGGGCGGGTACAGGTGCCGCGGCGGCGCCGAAGGCAGAGTCCTCCGGGGCGAAGGAGCCCGGCGACGGCACGGCGGTGCTCGGGAGCATGCTCGGTGTCCTCTCGTGGGGGGGGGCGGGGCCACCGATGCTGCGTCCCCCCGCCGGGGGTGTCCACCGCCGCCCCCGTTGCCCGGCGTCGAGCCTCTCGCAACCCTCCGTTAGGGCGGGCGACCGTAGCTTCGGCGGCATGCGTCCACACCGCGAACACCACCGCGACCGGCAGCCGTTCGGCTCCGGCGGTCAGGCCGCACCGTTCCCCGGAGGGGGACGGGCGGCCAGTCGTCCTGCCGGGTCTCCGAGGGGCTCCGGCACAGGCCAGGGCCCCGTCGGCGGCGAAGGCCGCGCCCGGGGCAGAGCGGGCGGCCCGCCCGTTCCGCGCCGCAAGGGGTGGCGCCGCTTCGTGCCCCGCCCCAAGACGCTCCTGTGGATCGTGGTGGGCGGCCTGCTGCTGCTGATGAGCCTGTTCGGGGCCGGCTACGTCCTCGTCGACATCCCCGACCCCAACAAGAAGGCCATTGCCGAGAGCAACGTCTGGCTCTACGCGGACGGCACCGAGATCGGCCGCTCCGGCGAGGCCCGGCGCACCAGCGTGACGCTGGATCAGGTCTCCCTGGCCGCGCAGGAGGCCACGCTCGCCGCGGAGGACCGCAGCTTCTACACCGATCCCGCCATCTCCCCTGCAGGCATCGCGCGAGCCGTCTTCAACAACGTCACCGGCGGCGCCCGCCAGGGCGGCTCCGGCCTGACGCAGCAGTACGTGAAGAACCACTACCTGACCCAGGAGACCTCCCTGACGCGGAAGCTCAAGGAGCTGTTCATCGCGGTCAAGGTCAACCAGAAGATGTCCAAGGACGAGATCCTCCAGGGTTACCTCAACACCAGCTACTACGGCCGCGGCGCCTACGGCATCCAGTCGGCGGCCCGCTCGTACTACGGTGTCGACGCCAAGGACCTCACCGCCGCGCAGGGCGCCTATCTCGCGGTTCTGCTCAACGCCCCGAGCCGTTACGACGTCAAGCAGTCCCCCGAGCACCGGGACCGCGCCGTCGCACGCTGGAACTACGTCATGGACGGCATGCGCGACATGGGCGCGATGACCGACCGGGAGCGTGCGGCCGCCGTCTTCCCCGAGCCCCTGGCCCCCAAGGGCAACGAGGGCATGGCGGGGCAGAACGGCTACCTCATGCAGGCCGCCCGCGACTACCTCATCGCCGCAGGCACGGTGACCGAGGCCGAACTCGACGCCGGCGGCTGGCGGATCAAGACCACCTTCGACAAGGACAAGCAGGCGGACCTCGTCGCCGCCGTCGACAAGGAGCTGCGGTCGAAGCTGAAGCCGCAGGACCGCGCGGTCGACCGCAACGTGCGAGCGGGCGCCGCGTCCGTGGAGAACGAATCCGGCAAGGTCGTCGCGCTCTACGGCGGTCCCGACTACCTCAAGGAGTTCGTCAACAACGCGACCCGGCACGACGTCCAGGCGGGCTCCACCTTCAAGCCGTTCGCCCTCGCCGCCGCCCTGGAGGACGAGGCCACCGACTCCCGGGGCGAGCGGATCGGGCCCCGCACCCGCTACGACGGGAACGACGGGTACACCGCGACCAACGGGTACGCCCCGGGCAACCAGGGTGGCAAGAGCTACGGGCCGATCTCGGTCCGCGAGGCGATGGCCCGGTCGGTCAACACCGTCTTCGTGCAACTCGCCGCGGACACCGGTCTCAGCACCGTCCGCGAGGCCGCCGTCGACGCGGGGCTGCCCGACAGCACCCCCGGACTCACCCCGGTCCCCTCCCTCCCGCTGGGCGTCGCCACGCCCAGCGCCCTCGACCTGGCGGGGGCGTACGCCACCTTCGCCGACCGGGGCGTGCGCCACGACCCGCGGATGGTCCTGGAGCTGAGCCGCGGCGAGGAGAAGCGGGCCCTGCCCGAAGCGAAGTCCGAGCGGGTCTTCAGCACGAAGACCGCCGACTCCGTCACCGACGTGCTGCGCAGCACGGTCAACGCCTCGTACGGCAGCGGCCAGGCGGCCCGGGCCGCCGGTCGGCCCGCGGCCGGCAAGACCGGTACGACGAACGAGCAGAAGTCGTACTGGTTCGTCGGGTACACACCCGAGCTGACCACGTCGGTGGGCGTCTTCCGCGAAGACCCCGACTCCCACGCCCGGCTCAGCCTGAGCGGCCTGGGCGGGCAGTCCGGCGGCGGTGGCGGCTTCCCCGCACGGGTGTGGGCCGCGTACACCAAGGCGGCCCTCGCGGGCACCCCGGTCACGTACTTCCCCGCCCCGTCCGGGAACGACTCCGGTACGTCCTCGGGCCCGGCCTCCGGTTCCGACGGCTCCCGGGACACGGCCCCGGACGACGGGGGGAAGCAGGGCTCCGACGCGGTGGTCCCGCCGCCGGCGTCCCCTTCCGCTCCCGCGAAGCCGGCCGACCCCGGTCCCCCGTCCCCCTCGACGACCGTGAGCCCGCCCCCGGCCGGCCCGCCGCCGGAGGAGGACCCGCTGCCGGACGAGGGGGACGGTACGTTCCCGTCTCCGCCGACGCCGTCCTCATCCGACCCCGCCGTCCCGCCGGACCCCGGCGGCGGGCGCCCCGCCGCGCCGCCGGGACGCCCCTTCTGAGGCTCCAGGGTCTCCGTACGGCTCTGCCCTCCCCGTTAGAACTCGCCCGAAGGCGGACCAACCCCGCCCCGACGTCCCACCCCCAACCGCCGCCGCACGGCGGCAACCCGCAGCAACACGGATGGTTCCTCATGTCCGACCACGACCACGACACGATTGCTCTCGACCGTACGACCACCTCCGACCGATCGTCGTGGCGTCCCCTCTCACCACCGGGCAGGCCTCCCGTATCCGGCCGCCATCGCAGGCAGTCCCGCCGAAACGGCATCACGGCCGTGCGCGCCGGGGTGGTCACCGGGGTGCTCAGCACCGTCGCGGCGGTCTCTCCCGTGGCGGCCGACGCCCAGGAGGGCGACCGCGACACCGTCACGATGGAGCTGGACCTGAGCGCCCTCACCCGCTCCAGCACGGCCCTGGCCGCGGACGCCTTGAAGGAGAAGGGCGAGATACACGCCCGGCAGGCGGCCGCGGAGAAGGCCGCCAAGGAGAAGGCGGCCAGGGAGAAGGCGGCCAAGGAAAAGGCGGCCAAGGAAAAGGCCGCCAGGGAGAAGGCCGCCAGGGAGAAGGCCGCCGAGGAAAAGGCGGCCAAGGCAAAGGCGGCGCGGGAGAGGGCAGCCAAGGCCAAGGCCGGCAAACTGAAGCCGGGCAAGGGCGCCGCGGCCGCCGTGGCGTTCGCCCGGGCCCAGGTGGGCAGCGCCTACATCATGGGCGGCACGAGTTCTGCCGGCTGGGACTGCTCCGGGCTGGTGCAGGCGGCCTACAGGGCGGCCGGAGTCCAACTGCCGCGCGTCTCCCAGGATCAGTCGACCGTCGGCCGGGAGGTTTCGCTCAACGCCCTCAAGCCCGGCGACATCCTCTACTGGGGCGGCAAGGGCAGTGCGTACCACGTCGCCCTCTACATCGGCGGGGGGAAGTTCGTCGGTGCGCAGAACCCGTCGGCCGGTGTGGCCGAGCGGACGCTCGACTACGACCGGCCCGCCGGCGCGGTCCGGCTCGTGTGACGGGTGGCCGTACCACGGGGGCGGCGGCATCGATCCAGGGCCCGTGCCGCTCCGCGCGAGCGATCTCGGCGTCATGGAGCTGCGGTCGCCCCCCGGCCGCTGCGGTCGCCCCCGGCCGCTGCGGTCGCCGTCGACCGGCCCGTCGAACGGGTCCCCCGAACGGCTCCCCTCACAGGCGATGCGTTCGCACGATGCCGCCGCCGGCCCCGGCGCCTAGCGTGGCGGCCGCTCATCACCTGCACCAAGAGGAAACGGACTGTCGTGCGCGCTGCCATCTCAGAGTCTTACGGGAAGATCGAGGACGTCGTCAGGGTGTCCACCGTCGACGAGCCGGACCTCCGGCCCACCGACCTGTTGGTGGAGGTGCGCGCCGCCAGTGTGAACCCGATCGACTGGCTGATCGTCACCGGTTACATGCGGGTGCTGTCCGAGGCGGCCTTCCCGCTGCGCCTGGGCAGTGACGGCGCCGGTGTGGTGCGGTCCGTCGGCTCCGAGGTCACGGGGTTCGACGTCGGCGACCACGTCTACTTCCGGGTGGCTCCCGACCGTACGGGAACCTTCGCCGAGCTCGTGGCGGTGGACGCCGCACTGGTCGCGCGGGCGCCCGCGTCCGCGAGCTTCGTCGAGGCGGCCGGAATCCCCCTGGTCGCGCTGACGGCGTGGCAGGGCCTGACCGAGCAGGCCGAGGTCTCGGCCGGACAGCGGCTGCTCGTCCACGGCGGGGCCGGGGCGGTGGGCGCAGCGGCGGTGCAGCTGGCCCGGCACCTGGGTCTGCACGTCACGGCTACGGCGGCCGCGGAGGACGCGGCATGGCTGCAGGGGCTGGGCGCGGACCGGGTCATCGACTACCGCACGCAGGCCTTCGAAGACGTTCCGGGCGAGTACGACGTCGTGTTCGACACCGTGGGCGGGGACACCCAGAAGCGGTCGTACACCGTCCTCGCGCGTGGGGGGACGCTCGTGTCGATCCTCGGAGCGCCGGACGCCGAGCATCTGGGGCAGCTGTTCGGCGTGCGGGTCAGGCCCTTCTTCATGCGCCCCGACGGCGGTCAGCTGGCCCGCATCGCGGAGCTGGTCGACGCCGGAGCCCTGCGGTCCCGGGTCGACAGCGTCTTCTCCCTGGAGGACGTCCGGGAGGCCCTGACCCGCAGCGCCTCGGGCCACGCCAAGGGCAAGGTCATCGTCTCGGCCCAGGCGTGACTCACAGCCGGCCGGAAGGAACGGGACCGGCGACGCGTCGCAGTTCCGGTCGATCAGCCGTCCCCGGCAGGTCGGTTCACCACCGGAGCTTCGGGCCGTACGGCCGGTCGGTCCGATGACCGCGATCCACACGGTCGGGCGGAGTGTCCGCCCGACCGTGCACCGACTCATTGCACCGCGTACTCGGGACTGCCGGTCGAACTCGCGCATCCATGGACGGCGACGGCCGGCAGCCAAGCCTCGGTCCCACTTCCGGGTGCGTGATCAGAGACGCCCGCCGCGTCCAGTGCCCGATGGCACGAGCGCAGACAAGGCACCTCACTTACTGTAGTTTGATTTCCACCTGAGCTTTTGCATGTAGATCTGGCAGTTCCCGCATGGCGCAAGGTAGTTCCATTTACCCTCACGCCATTCAAAAGTATGACACGTCACGCGCATTGTTCCCATCCCGGCCACCGCCCTTTCAACCTCCGCCCGGGACTCGGTATTGACCCCCTTGCCTGCGAGGTACTTCGCGAGAGCCTTGAATTCTCCGCAGCAGAAGACATCCCTGCCTTCCGGATTTTCTCCGCCCATGAGCGTGCTGATGAGGCCCCGAAGCCCGTTCGCGGAGACACCGTCCGTTGAAAAGGATTTGACCTGCGCTCCCCCTACGTTCAGGACGGAGGTGACCGGACTCCCCTTGCCATTGCGAGGAAGGGTGCCATTTTCCACAAACGTTTCAACCAGGCTGTAGCCCTTGTTTTTGAATTTGATCTTCTTCGCCACCTCGCTTTCCTTTTTTTGCTTGACTTTCAGCTGTTCGAAAGCCTCCTTGCCCCGCTCCACACCCTTGCCTATGTCCGCCCGCTTGACCCTCTCCGCCATCCCGTCTTCCACATGGAACATGGCGGCCATCACGTCGCGATACTTCTCAAGCTCTTCCGCAAAGCTCAGATCATAGGAGCGGAGGTCGTCTTCGAAGTTCTCGTATCGGTACTTCAGGGCATTCGCATAACCATCCCTGTAGCTCTGGCAAATCAGCTGGAGCCCATTCAGAATAGCCTGCAGCTCATCATCATCTCCACGTTCAGAGCTCGCCATCAGCGCCTGCAGGAACCGGATGAGCTCATCGGCCGCGACCAGCTGCTGCCGATACCTCTGCACATTCACTTGCGCCAGAAGGTCTGCGGAATGGTTGCGCCGGAGGTCTTCCAGCGGATCGCCATCGTACAAACACTCCTTCAGCTTGACGAGCTTCTCGTGATCCAGCCCGTCGATAAGCTTGATTATCTTCCGCTCGATACCAGTAGTACCAGCAGTAGCAGCGTCTTTGATTTCCACGTCTACGCCTTCGCACTCATTGCACTGTCGACAGCCTTCTTGATGAATTCCCTCGCGGATCTCTCATCCATCCCCCCCGACACCGCAATCTTGATGAGTCCGTCACGCAGCACCTGGGCCTTACGCATATCCTCATCCGGCGGCATGTCCGCGTCCGAAGGTTTCGTGCCGCTCTCCCCGTTTGAACGATTCCCCGCCCCCTTGTCCCGACCGACGTGAGGCTTCCCGCTCCCGGCAGCAACCTGATTAACCGTGGACCAGGACGCGGAAGCACGATAACGGGAATCTGAAAAGTAACTGGCGCGGCCGCTGTCATACTGGAAGGATTCCCCGTTCCACCACGACCCGAGGATGACCTTGACTTCCTGCAGGTTATCTTGATCGAGCTTCATTTCCAGAACGCCGCACAGGTGCCCCCTCGCGATGTCTGAAACCTCGGTCAGCGTGGCACTCCTGAGGGCCTGTACAATGTCGCCCTTTCCATACGCTGCGCGAATGCGGTACAGAAGATCGGCATCAGCCTGCACCTCCCCGATCAACCCTTCGATATTTTCGATCATGGCAACTGCCATACCGATATCAGATTCCACAGAAACCTCCTCAGTCGATTTCAATACGCCTTCGCATGCGCGGCAGGTATTCGAAATGAACCTCTTGTGGGCGGCATGAGGATCTCGCCACCGCCTGAAGGAGACCCTGCCGCCTCCCTGGTGTGCCGGTAAGGACCTGACGAACAGGAATGCGGGCACCTCACTGGGAGAATCGCGCCGGTGGACTACGCGGATCGCGACGGCCATGAGGCGGCCAGGGCGATTGCCACGCCTGATGATCATGTCCGGGTGCGGGCCGCGTGCCCACGGCCGGCCTTTGGGGCAGGCTCAGGCCGGGGTGCCGAAGACCTGGGTCCACCAGGGGCCGCCGCCCGTGGTGGTGACGCCGACGCCGATCTCGGTGAAGGCGCAGTTGAGGATGTTCTCCCGGTGGCCGGGACTGTTCATCCAGGAGTCCATCACCGCGGCCGCGTCCGGCTGGCCCGTCGCGATGTTCTCGCCGGTCCGGGACCACGCGTAGCCGGCCGCTCCGACGCGGTCCGCCGGCTGTGACCCGTCCGGGCCCGTGTGGGAGAGGACACCGGTGGCAGCCAGGGTGTTGCTGTAGGCCTGCGCCGCCTTGCTCAGGGCGGGGTCGGTCTTCAGGGCCGGGCAGCCGGCGGCCGCGCGCTCGGAGTTCACCAGGCGGGTCACTTCGAGGGCCCGACCGGTCGCGACGGTCGGGGAACCGCCGCCGGACGTGGCCGCCTGCGCCTTCGGCGCCGGGGCCCTGCTCGGGGTCGGCGCCGGTTTCTTCGCGCTGCGGGTCGGCGCGGGGGACTTGGAAGTCCTGGGGGCCGTGGGGGACTTGGCGGACGGCTTCTTGGACGCGGACGGGGCCGGCTTGGCCTCCGGTCTTGCGGAGGCGGTGGCTCCGGGGGGCGTGGGCGCCGGATCGGACGACACCGCGACCGACCCGCCCGGAGGCTCGGGGAGGACGGATGCCCGGTCGCCGAGGGCGGAGGTGTCCGGCGCGCCGACCGGAGACATCACGAGGTCGGCCCCCGCCATGCACACCGCCGCGAACGCCAGGGTGCCCGCGCCCGCCAGCGCCGCCTTGATGCGCAACGGCACGGGCGCACGCTGCCCACGGCGTCGGCCGGCGGCACGGGGACTCATGGTGGGACCTCGGGTAGGGGACGGGAGGGGAGGGTGGAGAGGGTGGGCTGACCCGTACCCCGGCAGGCAGGCGATGGCCGGCGGCCACCTCCGCCTGCCGGGGATCGTAAGCAGGGGCGCAGACACCGGGACACCGGTAAGGGGATACGCAGGGGAAGCCTTAGGGGTCCCTTGAGGTTCCGCACACGGTGGCGCGGGCTGCGCACGCCCGGGCAGGTGTTCCGGTCACGCCGGCACGGCCCGGCGGTCGTCCGGCGGGCCGACGTACCGAGCCGCGGCGGTCGTCATCCGTCGCCCTTCTCCCGCCGGGACCCCTCGTCCTTCCCCAGCCGGGAGGTCGCGGGCAGACCGACGAGGAGCAGGAGGCCGGCCGCTGCCGCGTAGGCGAGGTGGTGGCCGGCGAGCGACAGGGTGCCGTGGTGGTGCGGGGAGACGGCCTGGGCGATTCCGGCGAGGACGGCCGGGCCCGTGGCGGCGCCGAGCTGCAGGGCGGTGACCGTCACGGCCGAGGCGGTGCCGTGGTCCTCAGCCGGGACCCCGCTGAGGCCGGTGGCGGTGAGGGCGGGGAACGTGAGCCCCTGCCCGATCCCGGTGACGACCAGGCCGGCCAGGACCGCTCCCGCGTAGGGGCTGTGGGTTCCCGCCGTGCACCACAGGAGCACGCCGCCGGCGGTGAGCACGAGGCCGGCGGCCAGCAGCCTTCGGGTACCGAGGGCGTGCGCCAGCCGCCCCGAGACGAGCGCGGCCGCGCAGACGGCCAGGCTGACGGGCAGAACGGCGAGCCCGGACGCCGCGGCGGACATGCCGTGCACCTGCTGGAGGTAGAGCGGCAGCAGGAACAGCGCCCCGGTGACGCAGAAGTAGAACGCCCCCGCCACCACGGCCGAGGTCCGCACCCCGCGCAGGCGCAGGAGCGCGGGGTCCAGCAGGGCCGACCGGGTTCCGCGGGTGCGGCCGCGCCGCCACCAGAGGCAGCCGGCGCCCGCGGCCGCCGCCAGCAGCACGCCTGCGAGGGGCGCGCACCCGGGGCGGGCCGCCAGGTCGGCGCCGAGGACGGTCAGGGCGAGGGCGGCCACCAGCGCGCCCGCCCCCACCGGGTCCAGGCCGTGCTGCCGTCGCGGTACGTCCCCGGCCGGCAGCCACCGGATGGCGGCCACCGCGGTGGCCGCGGCCGCCAGGGCTTGCAGGGCGAACACCCAGCGCCATCCGAAAGCGCTGGTGACCACGCCGCCGAGCACCAGTCCGGCGCCGTAGCAGCCCGCCTGGGCCGAGGAGAACACGCCGAGGGCGCGCGAGCGCGTCCGGCCGACGGGGTACACCGCGGTCAGCAGGGCCGTGGCCGCGGGCATCGTGGCGGCCGCACCGGCCCCCTGCAGTACGCGTCCCGCGACGACCATCCAGAACGCGGAGGCCGCGAAGGCGAGCGCGCCGCCTGCCGCCACCACCACCAGGCCGCCCACGAGCACGCGGCGCCGCCGCACCCGGTCGGCCGTCGCACCGCCGCACAGCAGCAGCCCGGCGAAGGCGAGCGCGTAACCGGTCGCCGCCCAGGACAGGTTCTGCGCCGACGTGCCGAAGTGGGCGCCCAGCGAGGGCAATGCGCTGTTGAGTACGGCGACCCCGCCGGCGTCCAGGCCCGCCGCGGCACTCAGGACGGCGAGCGGTGCGTACCCGGCGGACCTCGGTGAGGCGGGGGCGGCCGTGGCAGCGGCGGAAGCGGGTCGCCCCCCGGGGCGCGGCGGTGATGCGGCAGGGCGTGCGGGCATGGGCGGGCTCCTGGAGCCGATGGGCGTGCGGGGGTGCAGAGCGTGCGGGTGGGGTGCGGGGGGAGGGCGGCGTGCGGGTGGGGTGCGGGGGGATGTGTGGGGGGAGGGCGGCGGGCGGGAGCCGCTCAGGTGAGGGCGAAGCCGGCGTAGACCGTCTTGCCGCCCGCCCCCTCCGCGCTCTGATCCGACCCGTCCCGGGGTACGACGCCCCAGTGATCGGAGAGCGCGGTCACCAGCTGGCACCCGTAGCCGCCCGACTCGCCCTTCGCCTCGTCCGCGGGCTCCTCGGGCAGAACGTCCGACGCGTCCTCGACTTCCACGACCAGTTCGCCCTGCTGCAGGCGCACCCGGACCTCGTCGGCGCCGCCGGCGTGCCGGCACGCGTTGGTGACCAGTTCGGAGACCACCAGCAGGACGTCGTCCGCCCGGCTCCCGGCGGCCTCGCACCCCGAGCGGTGGCACTCGTCGAGCACGTCGGAGACCATCCTGCGCGCCTCGCGAACCGCCTTCTTCGCTTCGGACCCGTCAGGACGGATGACGGCAGGTGCGGTGTGGGGGGTGTTCGTGCGCATGGTCCGGTCCCGATCCAGTCTGAATGACAGCTATGAGCCGACATGTCTGTTTTCTTCGCCTCTGTCATGACAGCCGAGTCGAGCCCCCGGGGGATCGGCCACCAGGCCCCACGACATGGGGGAGCCGCCCCCTCCCCCAGCCGACCGGCCCCTCCACCAAATGGCCCCGTCCCACCGCGGCGCCCCGCGCCGAGCGCCGCCGACGGCCGGTGAGCGACAACCGGTGAGCCGGGGCCGTCCCTGGCTGATCGGCGGGGTACCGACGGGTGAGCAGGGGCGCCGGGCGAGGGCTCCGCTCGGGGTGGTCCGGAGCCGAGCAGGTGATCAGCACGTGGTTGCGCGGTGCGCCAAGGCCTCGGGCGCGAGCCGCTCCGCCCCCTCGGGCGACGCCGTTCGCGGCGCAGCTCGCGACGCAGCTCGCGGCACCGTTCGCAACGCCGTTCGCGCGCGGACGAGAGCCGCCACACGCGACCGCGCCCGTGCTCGACCGGTTCGACCGCACCCGTCCGGTGACCGCACTCGCCCGGACCGTGTCGGTTAGGGAGCGCCGGGGGACCTTCGGCCGGTGTGCACCCTCCACCGGGCACGGTCCTGAGGACCGCGCCCGGCAGGGGGAGGGTGCGGGACGTGCGCATCCGGGGGGTGGGGATGCCGATGCCCGCCCCTGCACCCGCCGGCTCTCATCCGGCGCAGGGACCACACTGACCCCCGGCCGGCCGGGGCGCCCCCTGCTTCCGGACCGCTTACGGGGGGACCTGCCGGGATGCGGACGGCCTCCCCCTCCCCGTGCCCTTCCCCTGCCCGCCCGTGCCCCGGCGCCCCGCCCCGCCCGTACACCGGCGTACACCGGCGGTCCCGGAACGGCCACGTGCGCAGCGGCGCTGCCCCGATGTCTACCCGGGCGGTGGCTCCGCCCCGCCCGGCGGTGACGCATCGTGCTCCGTACCCCCGGACACCGCCGGGGGTGCGAAACCCCTTCCCCCAGCACGGCAGGAACCGACATGTCCCACCCGCCGCCCTCCAGGGCCCGCCGCGCGGACGGCCGCCCGGCCCGCCGGGCGGCGCCCCGCCGGCCGCAGCCGGACCAGGGCGCCCCCGCCTCACGCCGGCGGGCCCGGCAGCCCGCCACGGGCGGCCCCGGCCGGGGTGCCCGCCGTGGCGCCCCCGGGAGCGACCACGACGGCCGCCTGCGCCCCACCCGCCGGGGCGGTTCGGCAGCCGGCCGGATCGGCGCGGTCCTGTGCGTCATGGGACTCCTGCTCGGGCTCTACACGGCGTACTCGCTGTGGGGCACGGACTACGTCGCGAACCAGGCCGCGCAGAGCGCGTCCTCGGACCTGCGCAAGGACTGGCAGCAGCAGCGCGCGACCGGGAACGCACCGCCCAGACCCCTTCCCGGGGACGCCATCGGCTTCCTGTACGCACCGCGCATGAGCAAGTCGCCGATCCTGGTCCGGCCCGGGACCGCCGACGAGGTCCTCGACCAGGGGGTGGCCGGCGCGTACGAGCACGCCGCGATGCCCTGGGAGAAGACCGGCAACTTCGCGCTCGCAGCACACCGGGACGGCCACGGGGCGAAGTTCCACCACATGGACAGGCTGCGGCGGGGCGACACGCTGGTCGTGGAGACCCGCGACACCTGGTACGTCTACAAGCTCGACAGGACGTTGCCGAAGACGTCCATCGACAACACCGGCATCATCGAGCCGGTCCCCAAGGGCTCGGGATACTCCAAACCCGGCCGCTACATCACCCTGACCACCTGCACACCCAAGTACACCTCGGACTACCGCATGGCCGTGTGGGGCCACCTGGTGCGCACCGCGCCGGTGGACGCCGCCCGGACGCTCCCCGCGGAGCTCCGGTGACCCGCCTGCAACCGGAACGAGGAGCGAACCACGATGAGGGCGAACATGAGGATCGACCTGGCCGTGGGCCAGGCCCGGGCCGCGGAACTGGTCAAGCGGTACCGCGACCGGCTGATGGAGCACGACCGGCTCCCCCCCGACCGGGCCCTGGCGCTGGCGTGCCAGGCGTACGCGGACGGCTACGTCTACGTCACGGCCGCGCCGGGCCAGGTCTGGGAGCGGACGGAGAAGGCGGGGGGCGGGTCCGACATGCTGTTGATCCTCTCCTTCGACCAGTCGTGGCAGGGCCGCACGGCCCTGTGCGAGTTCGCCGACGGCGAGCACGACGAGCTGCTCCTGGAGGAGCTGCGCGCCCACTACACGCTTCGGTGCTGGCCGGCCGGTGACGGGGCGGAGCCGTCCTGGATCGGGCCCGGCGGTCACTGACGCCGCGGACGGGCGGCCGGCCGGCCGGAGGGCGGGCTTCTCCCCCGGCCGGTCCCATGACCGGAGGATCGGCCCGCCCCGTCCGGCCGCACAGACTGGGGAGACCGGCCTTACCGGCCCCGCCTGCTCCGTGACCTGCCCTTTCGGGCAGCTCTGGGGGAAGGGCGTCACTGCGGTCCCAGGAGTTCCCCATGTCCTCCCCCCTGACCCTCAAGTCACAGGTGCCGCCCTCCCCGCGCAGGGGCTTCCGCGGGCACCCCCGGGGCCTGGCCACCCTCTTCATGACGGAGATGTGGGAACGCTTCAGCTACTACGGCATGCGCGCCCTGCTCGTCTTCTACCTGATCTCCGGCGGCCCCGACGGGCTGCGGGCGCACCTGCCGGGCGGCGGTCTCGGGGTGACGCTGACGACGGCGACCGCCGTCTACTCGGTGTACCTGGCCGTCGTGTACCTGCTGACGATGCCCGGTGGCTGGATCGCGGACCGGCTCTGGGGAGCCCGCAGGACGGTGACGGTCGGCGCCGTGGTGATCATCGCCGGGCACTTCGTGCTGGCAGCCCCCGGCATGACGTCCTTCCTGATCGGCCTGGCCCTCGTGGCCATCGGGTCGGGCCTGCTGAAGGCCAACATCGCCCCGATCGTGGGGCATCTGTACGACCGTGACGACCCCCGCCGCGAAGGCGGGTTCACCCTCTACTACCTCGGCATCAACCTCGGCGGTCTCCTCGCCCCCCTGGTCATCGGCACGATCGGCGAGACCGTCAGCTGGTCCCTGGCCTTCGTCCTGTCCGGGGTGGGAATGGCGCTCGGCCTGGCCCAGTACCTGTTCGGTACCCGCCACCTGCCCGAAGCGAGCAACCGCGTCCCGCACCCGCTGGGCCCCGACGAGCGCCGCTCCCTGGCGCTGCGCGTGCTGGCCGTGCTCGCCGTGGTCGTCGCCTTCTACGGCGCGGTCGCCGCCACCGGGCACTACACGTTGACCTGGGCCCTGCTGCCGCTGACCCTGACCGGGCTGGCCGTCCCCCTCGTCGTCCTCGTACGGATCAGGCGTGACCGCGACCTGACGGCGGACGAGCGGGCGAAGATGCGCGGCTACACATGGCTCTTCGCCGCCGCGGCCGTGTTCTGGATGATCTACGACCAGGCGGGCTCCACCCTGCTGGCCTTCGCCAAGACCAGTGCAGCGGCGACCATCGGCTCCTTTGCCGTCCCGGGTTCCTGGTACCAGTCCCTCAACCCGGTGTTCATCATCGTCCTGGCGCCGGCGTTCGTGTGGCTGTGGCTGCACCTTTCACGGCGCCGCCGGCAGGGTTCCAACGCGGGCAAGTTCGGTGCCGGCCTGTTCCTGATCGGCGCCTCGTTCCTCGTGTTCCTGATCCCCATGGCCCTGGCGTCGGGCGGTGCGCGGGTCAGCCCCTGGTGGCTCGTGGTGATCTTCCTGGTGCAGACCCTCGGCGAGCTGAGCCTCTCCCCCGTCGGGCTGTCGGCCACCACCCGGCTGGCGCCGCGGAAGTACGGCAGCCAGATGCTCGGCGTGTGGTTCCTGGCCGTCACCGCGGGCGACTCCGTGACCGCCCTGCTGTCCATGGCACACGTGAACCTCGCCGACACCCCGGCCGTGGCGGTGGAGGGCGCGGTCGCCGTCCTGGCCGGCCTGGGCATCTACCTCGCCCGCCCGTACATCAGCCGTCTGATGGGCTCGGCGGCGTGATCGCCGGCCCGCCCGTCGCCCGCCCCGGTCCTCACCTCCCGGCCCCGGCTCCCCAGGAAGGCACCGCATGACCCCCGACATCCGGCTCGCCCGCGCCAGAAGCGCGACGATGACCACGTTCGCCCTGGTGGGAGCGATCAGCGCGGTCTGGGTGGTGCGGATCCCAGCGCTGCGGGACAAGTTCGCGCTCACCGAGCTCCAGGTGGGGATGGAGGTGCTCGCCTGGGGCCTGGGGGCACTCATCGCCATGCAGGCCGCGGGCCGGCTCGTCACCACCCACGGCAGCCACCGGGTCCTGCGCCTCACCGTGCCCAGCGCGGTGGCGGGCCTCCTGTTGCTGGCCTTCGCACCCGGATTCCCCTGGCTGCTCGCGGGGGGCCTCGTCTTCGGCGGCCTGTTCGGCCTGGTGGACGTCGCCGCCAACGCACAGGCCTCCCACCTGGAACGGGTCGGCGGCAGGCCCCTGATGGGACGGATGCACGCGGGCTGGAGTCTGGGGGCGGTGCTCGGCGGCCTGCTCGGCGCGGGTCTCGCCGCGGCCGGGCTGGGGTTCACCACCTCGGTCGCCGCGGCCGCCGTCGTCGCCCTCGTACCGGCCGGCTACGCCATGTCCCGCTTCCTGCCCGACGCCCCCGCCGATGCGGCCGCCGGGGCGGCCCGGCGCCCGAGGCTGCCGCGGGTCGTCCTGCTGCTGGGCGCCCTGATGTTCTGTGCCTTCCTCGCCGAGGGCGCGGTCGCCGACTGGAGCGGCCTGCACCTCCACGACGGCCTGGGCGCGTCGGAGACGGTCGCCGCCCTGGGCTATCCCGCGTTCGAACTGGCCATGCTCGTCGTACGGCTCGTGTGCGACCGCTTCACCCAGCGCGTCGGTGCCCGGCTGCTGCTCACCGGAGCGGGCCTGGTCGGCGCGGCCGGGTTCGTCGTCTTCGTCACCGCCCCGGCCGCACCGGTGGCGATCGCGGGACTGGTGCTGGTCGGCGCGGCGGTGTGTGTCGTGGTCCCGCTGACCTTCTCCCTGGCCGGCCTCGTCGGCGGGGACCGGTCGGCGGCGGCCATCGCCCGCGCCGGGACCTTCGGCTACTGCGGGCTGCTGCTCGGCCCCGTCGCGATCGGCCTGGTCGCGGAGCACTCGGGCCTGCGCACCGGTTTCCTCCTCCTCATCCCCGTCTGCCTGGTGGTGGCCGCCGGCGCCTGGACCCTGCCCGACCTGCGCGTCCCCGCGCAGCACGCCGCCGTCGCCGAGCCGGTGGAGGCGGCCCCCGCCGATCCGTCCCCCTGACCCGCAGTCCGCTCCCGACCGAAAGGCAGTGCCGGCGATGACCGACCTCTACCTGGTGGCCCACGGCTCCTCCGCCTCCCTCCCGACGCGGGCCCGCGTACCGCGGGGCCGCAGCCTCGTGACGTACGCGGCACCGGGCGACAGCCTGTCCACGGCGGAGATCCAGCTGGTCGTCTCCGGTGCGGCGAGCGGCCCCGAGCCGCTGGTCCGCACCGCGGACGCCGTGCCGAACACCCAGCTGTTCCCGGTGACCGACGGCGAACTGTCCGGCATACGGGCCCAGTTCGGCACATCGGGCGGTGAACTCGCCACGGTGCCGCAGCCGATGTGGCTGTGCGCGAGCCCCACGCTCTGCTCCGCCTCCCGGCACGTGTGCCGAGGGGTGCTCGGCCCGGCCTTCGACGCCTACGAGAGGATCCACGTGCTGGCCTGCCGCGGCGGGACGAAGACCCGCAACGCCGTCGCCGAGTCCCTGGCCCGGGAGACGGACGCCTTCCTGGCGGGCGACTACGCGGCCACCCGCGCGCACTGGGACGGCCTCGACCAGCTGCACCAGGCCCGCTACCTGGCGTTCGACGGGGTCGCCCTCTGGTACCAGGTGCACGGCTGCCGCCTGCGCGCCTCGGGCGCCCAGGGCGAGTTCCGCCTGCTCCACGACTTCGAGTCGTTCCTGCCGAAGGAGCACCGCAACGTCCTCCTCGCCTACGGCGACGCGGAGGACTGGCCCTGGGCCACCGAGTTCATGGCGCAGGTGCGGGCCGAGGAGGAGGCCCTCACCGCTCTGGAACGGGATTTCGACCCCTCGGCGTGGACCGGCCTCAGCGCGGCCGGGCAGCTGCGCGCCCTGGAGGTCTACCGGGAGTGGGGCACCCACTACCTGGATTCCCTCCAGGACTCCCTCACCGCCGCCGGACTCGTGGTCCCCGGCCACCTCACGCCCGACCCGGGAGACGGAACGGCTCCCGACGGGAGCGGGATGCGGTGACGCTCCCCCGCCTCCCGTCCGCCCGCCTCCCGCTGTCACGCCACGCCCCGGGCCCTCGAAGGCCTCAGGCCCAGGGTGCCGGGGGGTCGCCGGGCCCGCGGTCCGACCCGGACCGCGGCGGGACACACGCGTCGAGCACCCTGTGGAAGGGCCTGCGCAGGGCCACGGCCACGGCCTGCGGGTCCTGGTGCCGGTAGCGGTCCAGCAGGCGGCGGGCGGCCTCGGCCTCTCCGTCCGCGTCGCCCCCCGCCACCAGCGCCGCCAGGACGCGCCCCGTCGCCTCGACGACGGCGGGCAGTTCCGACCCTGCCCTGCGCAGGGCAGGGCTGGCTCCGTCCCGCGCGCTGAGCACCTCCGCCTCCACCGCGAGGAGGTCGACGTAGGACGCGGCCCCGGCGACTGTCCGCAGCCGGGCCGCCAGGTCGGCGACCCGGGTCCGGTACTTCCTGCGCAGGGGGTTGAACCGCATCGCCCGTTCCGCGTCGCCCGCCCGCACCCGCGCGTGCCGCAGCCGCTCCACCTCGGCCGCGACGACCCGCCGGTTGTCCGCGGCCGCGACCGGGTCCCCCAGGGCAGCCACGCTGCCCATCAGCGCCGCGGGCAGCCGCTCGGCGCACTCCCGGGCCAGGGCCGTCAGCTCGCGGTACGGGTGCGGGGGCCACAGGAACGGGGCCAGCACGATGGTGACCAGGCCGCCCAGCGCCGTCTCCCAGAGCCGGGTGATCCCATAGGCGTCCGGGGCGGGATTGGACAGCACCAGCAGGGACGTGAGACCGACCTGGGGGTTGAGCGCCGGGCCGGGACCCACGAGCGTGCCGATCAGCAGCGCCAGGCCCAGCACGACCACGAGGGCCGCCAGGGACGGGGTGAGGACGCTGACCACGGACAGCCCCAGGGCCACACCCGCGATGACTCCGACGACCCGCAGCGCCACCGCCGTCAGCGAGGAGAACGGATCACTGCGCAGTGCCATGAGCGGGGCGAACACGGCATAGACCGGCGGGTTCCGGGCTCCCGCCCACACCGTCACCTGCCAGGCGACGGCCCCGATGACCAGGACGCGCGCGGCTGCGGGCCCCTCGTCCCGCAGGCGCCCTCGGACCCACGCCCACGACCGGACGGCCGGTGCGGTGCTCACCGTGCCACCGTACGGCGCCACCGCACCCCACGCCTCCGGTGCCCTGCACCGACATCTGACCCTCATGCTGCCCTAAGCGCCCTCCGCCCATTGCCGCGTCGACGCTATACAGGCAGGAAAACCCACAGCGACGGAGAGCGGGGAAGCATGCCGATCGAGCCCCAGAGTATGCCCGTAACACTTGATTACACCAGCACCGAATGGCAGGCAGTGTACATCGACGAGCTGCCGGAAAACCCCACGAAGCTGACCGGCCTCACCAGAGAGCACTTTCGCAGCTACTGCCGCCATTTCGGACTCAAGGGAATAACCTCCAGCAGTAGCTTCGATTCAATTTCCTCACACTTCAAAAAGAACAGCTACAGCATCGAGAACGCCTATCGGAATTACCGTTCCAACTTCAGTACCCAGCAGCTTCTCTTCAAGTCGAACAACGCGGCACTATTCAATCGGCTCACCGACAGAAGGATAAAGAGCGCGACCGCTCGCGCCACAGCAGAGAGGATCAAACAGGCTGCCCGACTGGGGGCTGATGTCGAATACTGGTGCAGCCGTCCTTCAAATTACGTAATTGACAATGAAACCAAGTGGAATGAAGCTCTGAGAAAGTACAGGGATTCCCTGAAGGACATCCCGGTCGACCAGCAGGAACGGTCGGGATTGACCAGAATACTCAATAATATAAGCATCAAGGAAGCGAGAGTAAAGCAAGTAAAACTCGAACGCCAGCTTTCGACAAAGCAGGAGCTGGCCAGGCTGGAGAAGGCCCTGATAGGGCTCTCAGCCGAGCCGTTGCGCCTCTCCCGCGTGGCGATATGGACGGACATACTCAACAAGTACCACCAGGCCCGGGACGTCAATAGGAACGTCCCGCTGAACGCAGAAACAGAAAAGGCGATCGCGAAGCAGAAGAGCCGCCTCACGGGCTTCAGAATCGCCACCGACGCGAAGAACGAGTTCAGACGCAGAGAGCAAGACCCTCCCTCCGTAGAGGACCTCGAATATTTGAAGAAGAGGCGCTTCTCATTCGAACTCGCAGGCAAGGCTGCCGGGCTCCCCGAAGAGCTTCGGTACAGCGCCACGGTGAGCCACATGGATCAAACCATCAAAACGTGGTCCGCAAGCCTTGCAGAGCCTCATGCCCGCCAGAGGAGACCACGGTTCGAGCCCATCCGATGGCAGTACGTCATCGATTCCGATTTCCCCGTCAAGGCAGCCTGCCCTGCGAACGATCTCCACCTCTCACCGCCGCGAGAATGGGACCTCGGCACGGCAAAGGCGTTTTACGCCTTCTGCCACCTCAACAGGTATTTCCAGAACATGTCAGCCGATTATATCGGCAACCTCGACTCGTACCCTTCCGACCAGATTGTCCACATGGCCCTGCGGGACTTCGGCGTGGTGGTCTTCCAGGACGCCTGTTCCGCCTTCGAGAAAGCCTGGGAAGCCAGGCCCTGGCGTACCTAGTCGGGCCCGCGGGTGCGGCACGGCGGTGACCGAGGTCGACCTGCCCACGGGATTGCACATACGGCTGCACGGATTCCCCTGCCCTTCCCGGCAGCCGAGGTGAACCCTTCTCGTAAACGCGCCCCCGGAAGGGGATGCCGTGTTCTTCCGATACTCCTGGGGAGCTTTTTATGCAGGCAAGCCGTTCGACAGCGATCCTCGTGGCGGCTGCGGCGTTTCTGGCCGTACCGGTGACGGCATATGCCGACTCCGGGCCGAGCCCTTCCGCCCCCGGACCGGTTTCCCAGGCGGCGACGTGCTGGGGCGATGCGCCTTTCCGTTCCACGGGCACGCTCAAGAACGAATCCAACGCACACCTGAGTCTCACGAACTCGGGGGTAACGGGGCACGGAGGCTTCTGTGAAGGCGGCACCCCTGGTGACGTCGCGCCCGGTGGCATCACCACGTGGACGGGTCAGTGGGAGGATTCTCCCGGCGATGGCATCATGCTGTTCTACGCGCTGCCCGACGGAGGCGGCCAGTTCAGCGTCTACACCCTCAATGATTCTCAGAAGAATCTGAGCACCACCTGCAAGGCACCCCCCGGTCATACCTGCACGGTGGACGACCCCGCGTCGGAATCTCCCACCATCACCTTCCACTAGGCACTCGGCCGGCGAAGGCCGTAGGGGGTGCTCACGGGCGTGAGCACCCCCGGCAGTGTTCGGACTGCGGTCAGGAGGCAGGTGCCGGGCAGACATGGGCCAGGGCTTGGCCGAGGCCCTCGCGGTGGGCGGCGTCCAGTCCCAGCTCGTCGGTCGTCGCCGCCTTCGCCCGGTCCAGGGCCTCGCCGCAACCCGGGCTGACCAGCAGGGGCTCCGCCTGCCGGATGGCCGTCAGCAGGGCGCCGTCGATGCGGTCGAGCTTCGGGCGCACCTGCGTGTCGAGATCGGGCCGGTGGGTCGGCCGTTTCGCGGGGTCTGCCCGCCACGTGGCGTACAGCGCCCGCTGGACGGTCTTGTTCGCCTCGATCTGGTCCTGGATGATCCGGCGGACGGTGTCCGAAGGGATTCCCAGCTTCACGCCCTGCGCGGTCGCGCCGTCGATGACGGCCTTCTCCCGGGCCGGGTCGTCGATGGGCCGGGAGGTTCCCCACTTCGCCGCGGCCACGGTGTCCGCGGTCGTCATCCGCTCGCTGGCGAGCGTCACCAGGGTGCCCAGGGCGCGCTGGGCTGTCGCGGTCTCGGCCGGAGAGGGCCCCCGGTCGGCCTCGTCGGAGGCGCACGCCACGAGGGCGCCTGCTCCCGCACAGATGAGCACGAGCGTGGCGATCGAACGTCTGAAGAGGGAAGTCATGCACACCACTGTCTTGGAGCGCCCGGGGCGGCGGGCCCCTCCGATCGGCCCGGCGGGCAGGGGACCGTCACCCGGGCCGGTCGGCCCGGATCCCGCGAGGCGGGTGAGGCTCCGACTCCCCCAACCGGAGGGTCCACGGCTCCTCCCCAACGGCGGCTGATCGGCCCAACCGACCGCGCCGGTACCGCCCCTACAGTCCCGGTATGAATGAAAGCTCTCCCCTCGACGCGGCCGACCAGGCGGAGTTCTCCCTGCTCTGGCTCGACCACGCCCGCGACGAAGAGGACTGCGCCGGAACGCGCCGCGCGCTGCTGAGCATCGCCCGGTGCATGGCGGAGATGGGCGATACCGAGACGGCCGCCGACCTGCGGGCCCTGGCGGAGCGCCACCGGGCCCACGTCCCCGAGTGGGCGATGGACCGCAGCGTTCCGCGGCAGGCGCGCGGTCCGCTGCCGAGCTGAGCCGGCCCGCCGGAGACCAGTACCGCCATCCCGGAAGGAACCACGATGCGCCCACAGGAACCGACCTGCCCGTCGGTGGCTTCCCCCGCCCCCGAGGCCGCTGAGTCCCGGACGGCGTTCCGTGACGCGCTCGTCCGGTTCGAAGAGCTCGCCCGCACCTGCACGGCGGACAGCCTCCGCATGGAGGACCTCGTGCTGCGCGCGGGGCGGGCGGCTCCCGAGGCGACCACGCACCCGTTCCACGCAGCCGGGAGCGCGCAGGACCGGCACGAGGTCCGGCGCGTGACGTTGCTGCTCCTGGACATCCTCTACGGCGAACCGATGTCGGCCGTCACCCGCATCACCACCGACCTCACCGGCGACCGGGGCCGGCTGCGCCCCGCGTGGGAGTTCGCACTCCGGGTACGGGGCGATGCGGGCGGGCCGCCGGCCGAGGGCGTCGACCACGTCCATCAGGTCGTCGTCGCGTACGGCCGGGAAACGTTCCGGCCGAACCTGGCCAGGTGCCGCGCCCTGTGGAGCCGCCTACCGGCCGCCGACCGGGCCCTGCTGTCCCCGGAGGTCACGGGCGTGATGGCCAGGGTCACCGAACATCTCGACGCGCTGGAATCGGCGTTCTCCGCCGTCGAGCACGCTTCCCGGGCGCTGCGGACCACCGAGCACGCTGGGCGGCTCCGAGCGGCATGACCCCTTCACGGGCGCGGGCGGCGCACGGCGGGCTTCCCCCCGCTGGGCGGCGACGGTGCGGACCCGTCGTCCGGACTCGAAGCCGCAGCGTCGCGGGGCGGCCGCCACCCCGTGTGCAGCGCCTTCCAGAAGTCGGTCCAGGCGGCGGTTTCCGTCGGTCCGTGCCCTTCGACCCCGGGCAGCGTCTCGCACGAGACGACGTATCCGTCGGGTGTCAGACGGACGGATGGGGCAGACATGCGCATTCTCCCGGGCTGTCGGTCGGGTAGGGCCAGTGTCCGCCGCGTCGTCCGGCCCCGCACGTCCGAGCCCTTCGTGGCCTTCTTCTCCCGCCCCCGTAGCTCAGTGGACAGAGCGGGCGCCTTCTAAGCGCTTGGCCGCAGGTTCGAGTCCTGCCGGGGGCACCGACGACCAGGGGTGCCGCGTACGCCCGCCTCCGCCCCACCTGGCGGCCACTGGTCACCCGCCGGGAGGGCCGATCGGCCGAGGCCGCCCGGCCGGCCCGCGGACAGGATCGGTACGGCGTCACATCCCGACAGTCGATCAGGGAGCACCGCATGCGCACGAGGAGCCGAACGCATTACACCGCCAAGGCCGTTGTGGTGACCGCCGCGGTCGCGGTGGGTGCCCTCGCATGCGGTGCCGGAGTCGGCTGGGCCGCACCGGCCCCGGGCCCCGGGCCGCACGGAGCCGGTGCCGCCGCCGTGGCCCCGAAGGACGCCGGACGGCAGGACGCCCCGCAGGATCACGCGGCACCGGGCAGGGTCCCGGACAGCTTCACCACCGCGTCCGAGGGCGGTCCGCACACGGTCGACATCACCATCGACGACGGCCCGAACCCGGTGTGGACGCCTCAGGTGCTCGCCGTCCTGGCGCAGAACCACGTCCATGCCACCTTCTGCCTGATAGGCAAGAACGCGGACAAGTACCCGTCCCTGGTGGAACGGATCGCCGCCGCGGGCAACCGGCTGTGCGACCACTCCATGAACCACGACACGACCATGGACAAGAAGCCCGCCGACTACCAGAAGGAGGAGATCCTCAAAGGCCAGGCCGCCGTCGACCGGGCCGCCGGCGGAGCCAGGGCCCTGTACTACCGGGCGCCCGGCGGTGCGTTCACCCCGGCCAGCCGGCAGATCGCGGCCGCGCACGGCCTGCGCCCGCTGGGCTGGGACGTCGACCCGCAGGACTGGGGCCGTCCGGGCGCCGCCGGCATCATCACCGCGGTCGAGGACCACCTGGGCGACGGACCGATCGTCCTCCTCCACGACGGAGGCGGGGACCGCTCCCAGACCGTGGCCGCCCTGCGCCACCTCCTGCCGTGGCTCAGGCAGCACGGCTACGGCTTCTCCTTCCCCGCCCAATCGGCCTGACCGACCCGCCGTCCGAGAGAACCCCGGAGCCCGCAAATGAAGAAGCCCTCGGCAGGTACGACCGCTCTGGTGGCTGTAGGGGTGTGCGCCGCCGCGGCCATGGCCCCCTTCTTCCTCCCGGACCCCACCGGCCACGGCGACCGGGACCCGGCACCCGAGACGGCGCACATATCCTTCGGCCTGCCCGACGGCAGCACCGGTGTCCGGCCCTCGCAGTCGGCCGGGGTCTCGGTCAGCGGCGGACGGCTGGACTCCGTGACGATGGAGCCGCCGGCCGGCGGCGGCACGGGCGGCACCTTCTCCGCCGACCGAGCGGGATGGACCTCCAGCGGAGCCCTGGCCCTCGACACCACGTACACCGTGCACGCGGTCGCCCGCGACACCGGCGGCAAGGTCGTCTCCCGGGACGCCACGTTCTCGACCCTGGGCGCCTCGCAGGCCCTGCACGCCACCGTCACGCCCTCCGCCTCGGCCACGGTGGGGGTCGGCATGCCCCTCTCCATCGCCTTCGACAAGCCCGTGCAGGATGAGCAGGACGTCCAACGGGCGATCGGCGTGACCTCCACCGGCGGGCAGCAGGTGGTCGGCCACTGGTTCGGGCGGACCCGGCTGGACTTCCGGCCGGAGACGTTCTGGAAGCCGGGGACGACCGTCCGGGTCCGCCTCGCACTGGACGGGGTCGCGGCGGCGCCCGGCATCGTCGGCGTGCAGGACAAGTCCTTCGACTTCCACGTGGGCCGTGCCCAGATCTCCACCGTCGACGCGGCGGCGTCGACGATGACCGTGGTCCGCTCCGGCAAGACGCTCAGGGAACTGCCGGTGACGGCCGGAGATCCGGAACACGCCACGTACAACGGCACCATGGTGATCTCCTCGAAGAGTCTCAAGAAGCGGATGAACGGGGCGACCGTCGGCCTTCTCGACGACGACGGCAAGCCCGCCTACGACATCCCGGACGTCCCGCACGCGATGCGTCTGACCACCTCGGGCACCTTCATCCACGGCAACTACTGGGCCGCCCCGTCCGTGTTCGGCGCCGCGAACACCAGTCACGGCTGCATCGGGCTGCAGGACGTCAAGGGGGGCGGGGACCCGAACACCCCCGCCGCGTGGTTCTACGAGAACTCGCTGGTCGGCGACGTGGTGATCGTCAAGAACTCGGCCGGTGGCGGCAACGTCAGCGCGCAGAACGGGCTGAACGACTGGAACATGTCCTGGTCCGCGTGGAAGGACGGCTCGGCCCTGGCCTGACCGCCGGACGGCGGCCCGCGAAAAGGGGCGGAACCCTCCCGACAGCGGGCCGGCCCGCCCCTGACGGGGGCGGGCCGGCCCGCCCCCGTCAGGGGCGGATCAGGGCGGGCGGTCAGCCGCCGCTGTTGCGGCGGCGGGCCGCGATCAGCAGGGCCGCACCGATGCCCACGGCACCCAGCGCACCCGCTCCCCACCAGAGCGCGTGGGAGCCGGTGGCAGCCAGGGCCTGGTCGAGCACCGACTGCTCCTCGGCGGCGCCGTCGCCGCCCTTGCCGGCCCCGTCACCCGAGGGGGTCTGGGAACCGCCGGCCGGTGCGTCCCCGGTCGGGCCGGAACCCTCGCCGGGCTCGTCCGTACCGCCTCCGGTCGCCGTGGCCCGCACGCTCGCGCTGCCGCAGATGTCCACACACTCGTTGGGATCGTCCGCCTTGGACGACACAGCCAGCACGTCGAAGCGGTAGTCCTTCGGCTTGTCGGCGGTGAAGGTCAGGGTGAGGGACCTCTCGTCGCCGGACTTCAGCCCCCCGGCCTTCCACGTGCCCGTCGCGGGATCGAAGCCGTCACCTCCGTCGTGGTCCACGCCCTTCAGGCCCGGGGGCAGGGCGAGCTCGACGGACGTCTCCTCGGCTGTGGACGGACCGGCGTTCGAGACCTTCACCGTGACCGAACCCTCCGCACCGGTCTTGACCGTCTCCGCACCCGGCGTCACCGACACGTTCAGATCCGCCTGCCGGCGCACGGACAGCGTGTGCTTCACTTCCGCACCGATCACCTTGTCCTGGTCCTTGAGCGGCGTGCCGCTCGCCGTGACCTTGGCCGTGGTGACGACGTCCTGGTCTGCCGGGGCCTTGCCCGTCAGCTTCAGCACCGCGGTGCCCTTCGACATGATGTCGGCGGGCTTCCACACGCCGGAGTCCTGATCGAAGGAGCCGCCGTCCTTGTCGACGGCCACATCGGTGACCTCCTTGGGGAGGGCCACGCCGATCTCCAGGCCCTTCGCCGTCGACGGGCCGTCGTTCGACGCCTCCACCGTCCACGTCACGCTCTGGCCCGGCACGGCCTGGGGCCGGTTCGCGCTGACCTTGACGCGGGCGTCCGCCTGCTGAGTGACGGTCAGCTCCTGGGAGGCGACGTGCTCCTTCACGGCACCGGCCTCGCCGCAGGGCTTGAAGCCACCCCGCGGATCCGGGATGTCGGCGCCCGTGATGCACACCCGGTGCAGGGTCTTCTCCTGGTCCGCGGGGACGATCCCCTTCACGGTGATGGTGGCGGCCGAGTCCGGGCCCACACCGATGAGCGGAACGACCCACGTGCCTTCTGCGGGATCGTAGTCCGTGCCGTGGGGGCCCGTCTGCTGGAGCACGCCCATGCCCGCAGGCATGAGGTGCGAGATCTTCACGTTCCTGGCGGGGGAAGGCCCGTTGTTCTTCGCCACGATCGTGTAGGTGACCTGCTGGCCCGGGGCGTAGGTCTTGTCCGCGCCCTCCCGGTCGGCGGACACGCTGACATCCATTTCGGCGTTCATGGCGATGGGGACTTCCGTCTCGGACCGGTTGTTCCCCCGGGTCGTGTCGTCGACACCGCCGAACGAGATCAGTTCCGCCGTGGCCGACAGTGCCTCCTTGTCCGCCGGAACGGTCACGGCGAGCTTGAGCGTCGTGCTCTTGTCCGCGTCGAGGCCCGCAATCGTCCACTCCCCCTTGTCCTTGTCGTAGTCATCGGTCGGCGCCAGGTTGACCGGCTCGGCTCCGGAAGGCCCGTGGACCCTCACGGTGAACTCCTTCCCCGGCCTGGCCGGTCCGTCATTGCCCACCGTCACGGCGATGTAGGCCTTCTCTCCGGGCTTCGCCTCCTTCAGCGGCTCCCCCTGCTCCGACTGGATGCCCGCCTGAACCTTGAGGTCGGCACCGTTGCTGGCATCGCTGCTGAATTCCAGTTCGTTGTTCGTCGTGACCGGGTCGAGTGTGCTGGGGGTGGACACGTTCGCCACCCCGGTCAGCTTGCCGACGTTGGCCGCGACCTCGCCGGTGAAGCCGAGGGTGCGGCTCCCGCCGGCCGGGACCTCTCCCACCGCACAAGTGAGAATGTCCATTGCGTCGCGCGTGCAGGAGAGTTCTTCCTCGTTCCATTCCAGCCGCCCCACGTTCGCGGGCTCCTTGACCTTCACGACGACGTCCTGAGCGGGTTGCGCCCCGGCGTTGACGACCTTGACGGACAGCGCGGCCTGCTCGCCCTGGACGTAGCTCTTCTTCGAGAACGTGGCGCTGTCCAGCACCAGATCGGTGGAAGCAACCTTGATCATCGTCTTGGCTTCGGGGAGTGGGATCTCCGCGTCCTTGGCCCAGTTGTGCTTGATCACCGGATCGTGTGCGAACTCCAGGGACTGCGGCGCCTGCTTCCCGTCCTTCATCATCAGTCCGTACGTGACGACGAACGTGTCACCGGCCGCGACCGTGCCGTCGGGGCCCAGCTGAACGCGCATGGTTCCGTCCTCGAAGCGCGCGGCCCCGCCGATCTTCTTCCAGGTTCCGTCCTTGTTGGACACCACCACCTTGTCCAGATCGACGTCGACGCCCTCGGGAAGGGGAACGGTGTACATCGCATCCTCCAGCGGGCCGCCGGCCTCGTGCTTGACCTCGGTGCTGACCTTCAGCTCCTTCCCGATGTAGAGGGGACTGTTGCCGACGTCCACCGTGCCCTTGAGCGTGGGGGCGTACTCGATCCTGAAGTCGTCGAGGTACACCCCGCCGGGGCCCGTGCCCGCCGCGACCTTGACCTCCAGCGACGTCGCCGCGACGCCCGGCCACTCGGGGACCGTGTACTCACCCGACGTGAGCTTCCAGTCCCCCTTTGTCACAGGGACCACGAAAGTCTTCTCGTTTGGCGCTCTGTTCGGCTGGTTCACCTTTTCGGACAGCGTCACGTTGAAGTTCGTCGTGTACGCCACCGAGGTATGGGCGATACGCCATCTGATCTTCTTGCCGGGCGCGACCTGGATCTTCCGGGACATGTCCCCGTAGAGGTCGATGAACTGCTTGTCGTACGGCTTGATCCCGAGATTCGCGCCCCAGGAGGGGGGAGAGACCACAGGGAACATCTGCGTCGTGGAGGACTCCCAGCCTTGGGGAAGCTTCGCCACGGGAGGATTCACATTCGTGACATTGGGGAGCTCGAAATCGCCGTTCTCCAGGAGGGACGCCTCGGCCGCGCCCCGGACCTCGTCGTCAGGGCTGGCGCTTGCGTACTGGAAGGCGAACGCAGACATGACCGCAGCCGCGGCACCCGCCCCCAGGAATGCTTTCTTACGAGAAGCCCGATGCCTCTGTGCGGCCATGTGCGGGAGTCCTTTCACCACGGATCCGGTGCGGAACGTCGCATTCCGCCAGGCCGTCACTCTGGACCCGCGTCACTCCGGCCGCAGGGGTCCTCCGGCCAGTCGCACGGGCACTGATCCCCGTCGGCCGGCGGCGGACGGGGAAGCCGAAGGTCCGGCCGAAGCGCGGAGCCCCGGCCGGACCGGCCCGTGGGGGTGCCTGAGCGTGCGTCAGCAGGCCTCGGTCTCCTCCGCGAGGTGGCGCAGCACGTCGGTGGCCGACCGGCGACGGGCGAACACGGCCCGCTGCCGGGCCGCCGCCGACCCGTGGCGGAGCAGGTCCGTCACGGTGCGGGACACGTGGTCGTAGTCCCCGGCCGCCTCCAGTTCGAGTCCGACCAGGTCCACGAGCTGCCACACCAGCGTGGCGGCGGGCACCTCGGCACCGGTGCGGGGGTCGATCCCCCCGCCCTCAAGTCCTTCGCGGGCGGCGCGCCCGCGCGCCAGCCGCAGCGTCCGGCCGGAGACCGCGGGTCCGCAGGGCGTGTCGGGGTCCTCGGCCAGCACATGGGCCGCCAGCGCACGGGCCAGGGCGGCTTGGAGCAGGGCACCGTCCAGCCTCGGCGACATGTCCGGCGCCCGGAGTTCGAGAGTGGGCCAGTTCGCGCTCGGACGCAGGTCCCAGTAGACCATCCCCGTGTCCACGGCCGCGCCGGAGTCCAGCAGGTTTTGGACGGCACGGTCGTAGGCGGATACGGACCCGTAGTGGGGCGGCAGACCTGCCGAGGGCCACGAGGACCAGGTGACCGTGCGCCAGCTCGCGTGACCGGTGTCCCGGCCGTTCCAGATCGGGGACCCGGCCGCGAGGGCGATGAAGGTGGGGATCCACGGACGCATGCGGTTGGAGGCCCGGACGGCGAAGGACTTGTCGACCGCGCCCACGTGCACGTGGCGGCCGCAGCTGACGAGATTGTCCGTGAGGCTGCCGAAGAGGGTGTGCCGGATGCGCCGGCGCTCCTTGTCGAGGTTCAGGGCGAGAGGGGCCGGCGCGGGGAGCACCGGGGACGCCGCCGCGACCAGCCGGTACCCCCGGGCCGACGCGGCGGCGGCCAGGACCCGGCGGGCACCCGTCAGGCTCTCGCGCAGGCCGGCGAGGGTGTGGTGCACGGGGGTGGCCGTCTCCACCTGGTACAGGGTGCCCTCGCCGTGGAAGGCGTGGCCGTACGACGCCACGTCCCCGAGGATCTCCGCCGCGGCCGGGACCAGCCGCCAGGTCCGGGCATCCACCAGCAGGTACTCCTCCTCCACCCCCAGGGACAGGGACGCGGGACGGTCCCCGGTGGGGCGCGCCCCGGTGCGGGGCAGCGGCAGGGAGGAGGGGGGCGGGGACACCAGCGTGCCGGCACCGGGCTGGGGGGAGAGGATCCTGGCGTTCAACGCGATCTCGCCAATCGGACGGGCCGGGAGGGCACGGGCTTTCGGCGTGCTCCGTCGCGGTCGCCGCCCGGAGCACGTCGCGGGCTGCCCGGCCGGCCAAAGGTGGCCCGGTGGCCGACCGGGGACGCTTCCATGGTGGTGCGGCGAGGGGCACCGGTCCTCCACCGATCAGAGGGCCGGCCGGAGGAGCGCGCTCGTCCCGGGCCCTACACCGTGCGCCAGTGCGCGGTCGGCCAGGCCACCGCCACGGCCTGCCCGATCACTGCATCCTCCGGTATCGACCCCCCGTGGCCGTTGTCGAGGTGTACCCGGGAATCCGCCGAGTTCCCCCGGTTGTCGCCGAGCACGAACAGCCGGCCGGCGGGCACGGTGACGCGGAACGGCACGGCCGCGCGGCCGGCCCCGCCCGCGTCCGGAGGTTCGACGACCGCGCCGTTGACGCGGACGCTCCCTGCCGCGTCCCCCTCCACCGTGTCGCCCCCCACCGCGACCACGCGCTTGATCAGGGTCGTCCCGTCGTCCACCGGGAGCAGTCCCAGCGAGGTGAGCAGTGCCTTCCCGGGGAACCGCCCTTCCGACGCGGCCGTCGTCCGCTGCGGCGACCAGCCCTCGGGGGCGTGGAACACCACGACGTCACCCCGTGCGGGGGTGCTTCCGAACCAGCGGGTGAACGTGTCCGCCAGGACCCGGTCGCCGACGCGCAGCGTCGGCTCCATCGAGCCCGACGGGATGACGAAGACCTGCGCGACGAACGTCTTGACCAGGAGGGTCAGCAGAATGCTGCCGCCGAGCGCTGCCGCGATGCGGCGCGGCGCCCGGCCCGCCCTGCGACGTCGTACCCGCCGGGCCAGGCGCCGGCGTTCGGCCCTGCCGTGCTCGGGCAGCACGGTCTGCCGGTCCGGCGCGGGCCCCTGCGGGGTGCGGCGCCGGCGGCCGGTCGGGGCGGAAAGGCGCATGGGCGGACCAACCTGCCGGGGGACCCGGCATGCGTCGGGAGCGGCGTACGGACCGTCCACAGTGCCCGGTGCCGGGTTGTCCGGTCCCTGCGGCCACCTTGTCGTCCGCTCTACGGACGCCCTTCGGCCCGCCCGTCGCGCCGGCCCTGGCGGAAGCCGGGCACCGGCGGGGCGGACGAAGGGAGCGTGATGGCCACCGTCGTGCCGTCCGGGCCGGAGGTGATCTCCATGGTTCCGCGAACGGCCTCGATCCTGATGCGCAGGGAGGCGAGCCCGATGTGGCCGCCGAGCAGCTTGCTGCGCGGCTCGTCCGGGGCGATGCCGCGGCCGTCGTCACGTACCTCCAGCCGCCACGTCCCGGCCTCGTCCGTGAGCGAGATGCCGAACCGGGTGGCCTGCGCGTGCAGGACGACGTTGTTGAGCAGTTCCCGGGCCGCGGTGAAGACGAGGCCCTCACGCGGGTCGGGCTGCTCGGCGTCGTGGCGTACCGTGACCTCGCAGTCGCCCCGCAGGCCGGACCGTTCGGCCGTGGTGTTGGCCAGGAGGCTCAGGACGTGTCCGATGCCCTTGGCCTCCAGCATGACCGGGTGGAGTTCGGTGGTGAGGTCGCGCAGCTGCCGGGAGATGTCGAGGAGCCTGACGCGTGCGGTGGCGACGCCGTCCGGGCCCGCCAGCCGCTGTGCCGTGCCCAGCTCCAGCCGTACGGCCAGGACGGACTGCAGCGGGCCGTCGTGCAGCAGCTCCGCCAGGACCGCCCGCTCCCGCTCCTCGACGCACATCACCTCCGCCAGGAGCTGCGCCCGCTCACAGGTGAGCTGGTGGATCCGCTCCGTCCGCTCCTGGATCTGACGGGCCACCACCAGACAGGAGAGGCAGGTCAGGACCAGGAAGGCCAGAACCGCCAGGGCGTTCTCGTCGACCGTACGCTCGCGCAGCCGTGCGTCCCCGGCCAGCAGCAGCAGGTACGCCACGAGACACACGCCCGCGAGGGCGGCGGTGCGCCGCACCGGGAGCTGGAAGCCGGCGAACATCGGCACCAGGAACAGGGCGAGGGCGAGCGCCGGCGCTCCGTCCGAGACCAGTGCGAGGACGATCACGACGACCACGTCCCCCCACAGCATGGTCTCGGCGAAGCGGGGACGTGGGCCCGGCGCCGGCAGGCGACGCCGTGCCGCCGCCGCGCCCAGTGCGAGGAATCCGTAGCCGGACAGGACCGCCGCCTCCGGAAGGGGCAGCGGTCCGCTGCCCCGGTGCTCCACACCGGAAGCGAGTGCGAGCACCACGAGGAAACCGAGCCTCAGCCAGACGGAGATGCGGATGACGTCGGCACGGTACGAGGTCAGAACATCCGCGAGGCCGCCCTGGGAAGGGGGGCCCTCCGGGGAGGGGGCGCGCCGGAGGCCGGCGCGGTCCGCGCCTCCGGGCTCGTCGGCGGTCGCGGCGTCCGTGGCATGGTTCACAGGGCTATCCCGGATGTGGGGGACCTCGATGGAGAGCCGGCGGGCCCGCTGGGGCCCCACGTCGGCCGGATGTTCCGCGCGGGCGGCCCGCGGACCGGGCTGCAGGGTCCCCGCCGGGGCCCCCGGGCCGCCCCTAATCGAGGATCCCGCGGCGCATGGCCTCGGCCACGACGGCGGCGCGGCCGGACACGCCCAGCTTGTCGCAGACGTGCTGGATGTGTGTCTTGACGGTGGAGGGCGCCAGGTACACCGCCCGGGCTATGTCCGGGGTGGACATGCCGGACGCCAGCATCTTGAGGATCTCCGTCTCCCGCTGGGTCAGGTGCGGGTCGCGGATCTCGGTGCGGCTGCGGATCTCGGAGATCAGGCCCGCGGTGAGCCGCGGTGGCAGTACGGGATCTCCCTTGTGGCAGGCCTTGACGGCCTGGACGATCTCGTGCGGCTCGGCCTCCTTGGTGAGGTACCCCCAGGCCCCGTCCCGCAGGGCCTGGTAGACCGTCGCGTTCTCGGTGAACGCCGAAAGGATCAGCATCCTCGTGGTGGAGCCGGATCCGGCCGCGGTGCGGGCGACCTGGGCGCCGTCGAGGCCGGGCATGCGGTGGTCGAGGACGGCGACGTCCGGCTCGACCTCCATGATGGCGGACAGTGCCTCCTTGCCGTCCTGGCAGACGCGGACGACGTCGAGGGACTCGTCGGCCTCCAGCTCCCGGCGCACCCCGTGGAGGTATACGGGATGGTCATCCGCGATCAGGACGCGGATGTGCGGCCGGGTCGAGCTGTTCATGGGGAGGCCTCCGTTGGACGTGAACGAGGGCCCATCCTGTCCTCCGGTGCCGCGGTTCGGACGAGGCAGACGGGCAGTGAATAGGCCGATTTGAGTCGGCCTGTTCGGAGGATCGACAGATCGACCGTGATGAGGTATTTCCGTCCGCCGGCACGTGGCCGCCCGGGGCCCGTCGGCAGCGGACACCGTCATCCCCGCCGACCGGCGGTCGCCCTGGCGCGGGCGGCACCCCTCCACCGGCACGATGGGCCGATCGGCGGAGCCGGCGCCCGCGGGCCGCTGCCTACGGTGAGGCCACCGGCGCGCATCGCGTACCGCAGTCCCGACCGTCCCACGGACACCGCACGAAAGGGTGAGCCCGTTGTCCAAGTACACGCCCCGGGCCCAGATGACACCGCAGCAGCGCACCAGCGCACAGCGCAACGCCAAGCGGCGCAGGTTCCTGGTCCAGCGCGGTACGCCCTCCCGCAGCAAGGACATCGCGGAGATCCAGCAGCACCTGCGCCGGATGTACTACGACGGCGGGATGACCTCGCACGCCATGGCGGCGCAGAGCGGCGTCAGCCGGGACACGATCATGCACGTGATCAAGGGACATCGCAGGCTCCACGGACGCGAGGTGCCGGTCACCTGCCTGCTGCGGTCCACGATCGACAAGCTCTGGACGATCGAGCTGCAGCTGCCCCCGGACGCGTCCCGTTCGGGCGCCCACCTCCCCCCGCTCGGCACCCGCCGCCGCCTCCAGGCGCTCAACGCACTCGGCTACGACGGCGTGTGGATGGCGAAGCAGCTCGGTGTCTCCGAAGCCAGTCTCACCGCCATGCTGAGCGACTGCAGCCGCCGCTACGTGTACGCCGCGACAGCGCGGAGGGTCGCGTCCTTCTACGAGCAGTACCAGCACACGGACCCGGCCGACGCCGGCCGCAGCGCCTGGCACATCGCCACCACGAAGTCCCGGGCGGCGAAGAAGGGCTACGCGCCGCCGGCGTGCTGGGACGACGACGCGATCGACTCCCCCCAGGCCGAGCCGGAGTGGACCGGCGCCTGTGGATCCGCCGAGGGCTACGCGATCCACCGCCGCGAGGGGATCCCTGCCTGCCGCCCCTGCCGGCGGGCCCGGTACGCGTATCTCCAGGCGCTGCGGGCGGAGAGCGGAACGGCAGCGGGGGCCGTCCCCACCGAGACCGCCGCCCCGCAGGCGGACGCCGCCCGGAGCACCGTGCGCCGGCTGGAGCGGATCCCCGTGCTCGACCGTGCGTCGGCGGACGCGCAGGAGCGTCAGCCGGCCGCCGCCTGACCCTTCCTCCGGAGCCGGGTCCCGGCGTCAGTTCCGCGGGTCGTCGTACGCCCTGTCCCGCCGGGTGAACTGCTCGCCGCGGCAGTCGGCCTCCGCCTTCGCCGCCGCGAGCCACCCCTCGAACGGCCCGGCCTCCACCCACGGCAGGTTCGCGCTCACCTGCTGCACCTCCCAGCGGGGCGGACCCTCGTGCAGGAGGGCGACGCCCGCCGTGTAGTACGGGGTGCCGGTGTCCAGCAGGAGCTCGGGCCGGTCCAGTGCGTAGGCCTGCACCGCGTCGACCGCCGGCGGCACGTACCGAAAGGGCTCCAGCACCGCCACCGCTCCGCCCGCGCCGGTCTTCACCAGGCACCGCTCCCCCGTGGCATCGCGCCCCAGCCGGGCGAGGTCGAGCACCCGCAGCCCCCCTGTCACGTCCACGAGGGACACCGTCACCGTCTCGATCACCATGGGGTGCGCACCGTCCTGCCGGGCGGCCCCGCCCCCACGGCACAGGACGAAGTCGGCACGCGCCGGGAAGGACTGTTCGGTGAGCTGGTTCCAGATCGAGTACGGGTACGTGACGGTGCACCGGTCCGGCACCCGGACCGGCCCGGCGAGGGGCGTACTGCGTCCGGTGTCGGGGTCGAAGACGTAGTCGCTCCCGTTGACGGCCGTCACCATCCGGCCTGCGGAGTCGCTCCCCACGGTGCGCGCCCCGGGCCTCGGGGCCGAGCGGCCGGCGGTCTTGGCGGTCTTCCTGACGGTGCGTGCGTCCGCGGGCAGCCGCTCCCGCTCGGCCGCCCCGCCGACCGGCACGGTCGTGCGCACCGTGGAGGCGGCCGCGTCCCGGAGCAGGCCCAGGTGCCCGATGGCCGCGCCCGCGGGAGTGCTCGCCAGGACCACCGTGCTCTCCGCCAGGACGGCCGCCGCGGCGGCCACCTCCGCGTGGGCGCCGCCTGCCGTCAGGAGGTTGGACACGGCCCCGAACCCTTCGTTGCCGGTGTCCAGCAGCTCCCCGGCCTTGCCTGCCACGGCGCGCGCCTCCTCGCGGCCCCCGTTCCCGGCAGCCTTCGCACGCTTCTTCAACCGGCTCACGGGTACGGCCTTGTTGCGCAGCAGCTCCACGACACGGTCGGGGTCGGCCGTCTCCTGCCCGGCCCGCTTCCTCAGGGCGGCGGCCGGGCCGACGACACCGGCCGCCGCCACGCCGATGGCGACGGCCGCCACCGGCGGACAGAGCACCGAAGCCGCCGTGCCGGCGGCCCCGAGCACCAGAGCGGTCGCCTTGAAGGTGTGCGACATCAGCGCGAACTCGCGGTCGTAGTGGTCGACGGCCCCGGTGAATTCCTTGCGAGCGGCCTTCACGGCCCGCTTCCACAGCGCGACGCAGGCCTCCGCCAGGCCTTCCTGGTACGCCTCCAACGCCGAGCGGAGCCGCACCAGGTCCTCGCAGGCCCTGGCCGTCTCGGCCGACAGGTCCTGGCACGCGGAGCCGGGGCGCAGCGCCTTCCCGAGGACGGAGGTGGAGCGCTCAAGCGCCTTCCTCGACTCCTCAAGGTGCTCCAGCAGACCGGGCAGGCCCTCTCGCACCGCCCGGTCGCGCCCGGCAGTGGGCGGCAGCGACTCCGGTGACCACTCCCAGCCGAGGCTGTCCTCCAGGTTCCGCGCGGCCTGCAGACCGTCCACCAGGGGTGCGTGCCGGGCGCTCAGTTCCGCCAGGAGCGCGGCACACCTTCCGTATGCGGTCCCGGCCCTCTTCCGGGTCTGCTCCGCCGATCCGCCCTGACGGGCGGCCGCGGACGCGGTCGGGTTCCGGGCGGCTTCGTCGTGCAGGGCAGCGACGGCGTTCCTGAGCAGGAGGGCCTCCGCCGTCTTCAGCTGCTTGCCGTCCAGTACCCGTACCAGGTGGTCAGCGGCGGTGAAGCTGCCGGCGGCCTCCAGGTACCCCCGCACCCGCCCGGCCCGCTCCGGGAACCGGCGGTAGTGGTGGACGCTCTTCAGCGGTGCGCAGTCCTTCAGACGGGCGGCCGCCGTCGCCACGGTACGGGGCGCGCCCCCGGGCCCCGCTCTGTTCTCCATGGATCAGTGCCCTCGTCCGGACGTCACCGCGTCCGTCCGCTGCCGTCCTCCTGCGGCCACCGGGCGAGCGCGTACCCGCGGCCGAGCTGCTCCAGCGGGACCCTGACCTCGATGCCGCAGGGCTCGCGGCACAGGGCGAAGTGCCCGGACTCGGTGTTCCCGATCTCCAGGACGTGCAGCTCGGCGGCCTCGGGGTCGTCGGGGCGACCGCCGTCCTCGTCCCGGATCCACACCTGCCCGGGAGCGGCCAGCACGTGGACGCATCCGGAGGCATAGGCGTAGCAGGCAACATTGAGGGCTGCGTGCGGGGACAGCAGGTCCAGCCGCTCCAGCCGCTCCCGGTAGGCGTTGACGAGCTCCGCGGCCCGCACCCCCCCGACGACCAGATCTATCCTCGAACTCATATGACAACTCCGTTACGGGTGAACGACCTTCGGCCCCCGTCACCGGCACGGCAGGGGTGGCGCCCTGACCTGGTACCGGCTCCGCGGGGTGCTCATCCTGCGGGCCCGGCACCTGCGGGCCGCTGCCTTCGGGACAGTCGTACGGGCAGTCCTTGCACCGCGCTTGCAGCTGCCGGGGCGGGCGGCCCCAGGCCGTGTCCGCCCTTGTGCCCCAACGGGATTGCAGCCGGAGCCGGTCTTCGGATGGGCTCGCCGACGGGACCGGTGCGCCGCCTGCGGGCGCGCCGCCCCGTCCATACCGCCCCCTTCCCGAAGGCCCTCACCATGCACGTCCGAAACCGACGCCCCGTGCTGAGAATCATCGACATCGACGTGGCCGCCCTGGCGCTGCCGACCCTCCGGGTCCAGGCGGCGGCCCTCGAACTGCCACGGCGCGCGCTCGACCACCGAGTACCGGAGCGCCGTATGCGGGGCGCCTGCGACCTGACCGCGTTCGGCGCGTTCGACGACGGCCGGCTCGTCGGCTTCGCCTACGGGGTCCGCGCCGACGAGCCCTACGCATGGCGGGAGCCGGTGCTCGACCGGCTGGCGGCGGCAGGCTGCCAGGAGTGGACCGAGGACGCCTTCTACCTGTGCGAACTGCACGTCCGGCCCGACTTCCAGGGCCGGGGACTGGGCACGCGCCTGCTCACCACGCTGTGCTCGCGCGCGTCGGAGCGCCGGGTGGTCCTCACGACGCCCCGGCAGCCGACTCCGGCGCGCCGGCTCTACCACCGCTACGGCTACCGCGACCTGGTGACCACCGACCCGGGCGGCGGCGAGGGGGAACCCTACGCGATCATGGGTGCCGAACTGCCGCTGCTGCCGGAGACCTTCGCCCGGGCTGCCTGAGACCGCCGGGCGTTCGCCGGGCGGCACACCACGGGCACGTCCGGCCCTGTCCCGGCCCGGCGGCCATGGCCCGACCGTGCCTGCGCTGCCGGCGCGCCCTGTGGCAGGCAGGTGTCAGCGCGTGTTCCACACGGACGAAGACGGCCGGGTACGGGGCGTGACCATCGTCCCCGGCCCCCGACCCGCGAACGCCGACCAGGCAGGGCGCACGGCGCACATCTTCCCCGCAACCAGGCGTTAGGGAAGCCGCAACGTCCGGGCGCCGAGGATGCAAGAGCCCCGTGGCGCCGCTCGGTCGCGCCGCCCTTCTCCCGATTTCCTCCAGGAAAGGCCCTGACCGTCATGCTGGACGCCCCTGCCGACGACGCTCCCGCCCTCGCGGCCCTCCCCTCGCGGAGACTCACCGCCTCGGCCGCGCGGCGCGCGTTCTACCGTACGCGCCAGACGGCCTGGCACCTGGTGGCGGCCGGACTCTCCGGCCGGAAGCTGGCTCCGCGGTGAGCCGGGCACGGCGCTCGGCGGCCGTGCGGCAGCCCGGCCCGGCCTCCCCGGGGGCGCTGCCGCGCACCCGGCGGGAGGCCCGTATCCGAGCCCGCTCCCGCCACCGGCGCCGTGCCTGGACCAAGGCCGGGATCGTCGGCGCGCTCGTCCTCGTGGTCGGCGGCGGCTCCCTCGCCTACGCCTTCTACGACAAGCTCGACGGCAACATCACCACGGCCGACGTCACGTCCTCGCTCGGCGACGACCGGCCGGCCGATTCCCCGGCCGGCGCCCTGAACATCGCGCTGATCGGTTCGGACAGCCGCGACGGCACGAACGGCCGGTACGGCAAGGGGCTGACCACCCACAACTCCGACACGCTGATGGTCCTTCACCTGTCGGCGGACCGCCAGTGGGCCACCGTGGTCTCCCTGCCCCGGGACTCCTGGGTCGACATACCCGGCTGCGACCTCGGCGGCGGCAAGACCTCGAAGCCCACCCGGGGGAAGATCAACAGCGCTTTCGCGGTCGGGAGTTCGGGCGGCGGGGGAGTCACGAGCGGCGCGGCGTGCAGCATCAAGACGGTCGAGTCCAACACGGGGCTGCGCATCGACCACTTCATGGAGATCGACTTCTCCGGCTTCAAGGAGGTGGTCAACGCCCTCGGCGGCGTCGAGATGTGCCTGCCGAAGGCGGTCAAGGACACGAAGGCCTCCCTCGACCTGCCCGCCGGCTGCCAGAAGCTGAACGGCGAGCAGGCCCTGGGCTACGCCCGGGCCCGCTACTCGCTCGGCGACGGCAGCGACATCCAGCGCATCGGGCGTCAGCAGCAGTTGCTGACCGCGATCTTCGCAACGGTGCAGAAGAAGAAGCTCGACGCTCCGGCGATGTACCGGCTCGCCGACGCCGCGACCAAGTCCCTGACCGTGGACACCAAGCTCGGCGGGCTCTCCGCGCTGCTCGGCCTCGCCCAGGACTTCCAGAGCATGCCGAAGGACAACCTGACCTTCCTCACCGTCCCCAACTACCCGCGCTCCCTCGACGTCCCCTCCGACAAGGCCAACGTGGTCTGGAAGTCGTCGGCCAAGGAGCTGTTCGCCGCGCTCCGTGCCGACAAACCGGTCGACAAGGAGGGACGGCCGCTGGTCACGCCCGGCACGTCGCGGTCCCCGGACGGCTCCGCCGCTCCGCAGCGGGACAGCATCACGGTCACCGTCCTGAACGCCAGCGGCACGACCGGCAAGGCCGCCGAAACGGCCGGGAAGCTGGCCGGAGCCGGCTTCCGCACCGCACCGTCCGGCAACACGGCCGGGCAGCGCCAGACCGTCGTCCGGTACGGCCCCGGCGGCGAGCCGGCGGCCCTCGCCGTGGCCACCGCCCTCGGCCTCGATGCCGACGTCGTGCGCGAGCAGAGCACCGGAGCGGCGTCCGCGGTCACCGTCGTCCTCGGCACCGACCACTCCTCACTGGGCCTGTGACCCCCGTAGGGCCCGCCCACCGCGTTCCCCCCGCCCCTGGAGGCCATGTGCCCGTCCCCGTCCGCAGATACGCCGGCGCCCTACTGGCCGCCGGCGCGGTCGCCACCGGAACGGCTCACGCCGCGTCTGCGGCCGGGGGCCCGTCCCGGACCGACCTCTCCCTCACCCGCCCCTGCCTCGTCACCGCGCCAGCTCCGCGGGCCTGAGTCTGCAGTGGTCCGGCGCCGACGCTTCCCGCGCCGACGCCTACGAGGCCGCCGACCCCGCGGTCGAGCGCGTCAGCCTCGCCCGGTTCGTCGGCAGCGCACTGACCGTCCCCCGCACGCCCGCTGTGCCACCCCACCAGCATCGGCAGTGCACTCGGCGTCTTCGACACCACGCGCCTCTGGAAGACCGGCCCCGACACCTACGTCCTGCCCCCGTGTCGGGAACTACGCCTACACGGGTTCGGGCAGCGGGTGCGGGAGCTACGCGGGCATGCCCATGCGGCCCTGCATCAGTTCGGCCTCACTGGACCTCACGGGGATACGGCCCGCACTGGTCACGGCCGGGATGAACCCCCGTACCGCGGGTACGTCCGCGCCGCCCGCCGCGTCCGTCGTCCGCTGGCCCATCGATCCCGTCACCGGCGTACTCACGGCGGACGGCAGCGGCAGGGTCCGCGCGACCGACCGGTTCGTCACGCCCCTGCACGGAATCCAGGGCGTCACCGTGCACGAGGGCCGGTTCCTCTTCTCCGCCCCTTGCCCCGGCGTGACCGAGCGCAGGCCGTGCAGGAGCCCGCGTCACAGCCTTCGGCGCGCTGACGCGGGCAACCGGCGGCGATCGGCGCTGACCGGGGGTCAGCCCCGTCGGCGCACGTTGCGGGCCCACGGCCCCAGGGCACCCGGGCAGAGCTCGTACTCGACGGCGTCACCCGCGGCGGGTGGTTCCGCCCCAGGCTCTGCCGCCATGTCGGAGCGGTGGACGAACAGGTCGGGCTCGCCGTTCCCGTCCGGGACGATGAGGCCGAACTCTCCGCACGGGGTTCGCCACACCACGGTCCCCCACGCAGCTCGTGTCGTATCCGGCATGTCCGGGTCCCTTCCTCCTCAGGTGTTCCCTCACAGGGACCCAACCCATCACCGGCGCGGACCGAGGAGAAGGGCGGGAGAGACAGCTCTTCGTGCAGGGCGGAGCACCCGGCGCCATCGATCCGCACCGCATCCGCACCACATCCGCCGCCGGCTTCCGCCCCGGCCGGTGGGCCTCCGACGGCCGCTTCTAGCGGCGTTTGCGGGTCAGGACGCGGTGGCCCACCGTGGCCGCCACCGCGGCCGCGGCCACCACCGCGAGCTCCAGCGTCTGTACGGCCGTCGACGACGGCCTCCCCGCGTCGACCGCGGGCGCAACGGCAGCGGGCTCGCGGTCCGCCTCCCCGGCCGCCGCCTGCGCGGGCCCGGCTGCCGTCGCAGCGCAGGCCAGCGCCAACGCGCCGGCGGCCACCGCCGGCCGCCACTTCGGACTCCTGCCCATCGGGGTGGACCTCCTCGACCGGGTTCGGCCCGCAGCGGGCCCTGATCCCCCCGGAGCTCTCCATGCTCGGCGGCCCGGGACGCCCGTCCCTCCACCGATCGGCGGAGGGGTGCGGCGGACTCCGCCCCGACGACCGCGGAAGACCTCGCCGGAGCGCACCGCGGTCCGGGCGCGCCACCGTTCGGGGGAGACGGAAAGGGGAGGCGAGGACCGGCGCGCGGCCGCCCCCGACGGGCGATGGCAGGCGGGCGGGTCCCGCAGAGGATCGGACAAGGATCCTGAAAGGAACAGAGCGTTGAAAATCAACAGAGCAGTCGCCACGCTCGCGGCCGCCGCAGTCGTCGCGGCGGGCACTGCGGCTCTCGGCACGGGCGCCTCCGCCACCGGCGTACCCTCGCAGAAGCCCACGATCGTCCTGGTGCACGGCGCCTTCGCCGACTCCTCGGGGTGGAGCGACGTCGTCCAGCTCCTCCAGGCCCGCGGGTACAAGGTGGTCGCCGCGGCCAACCCGCTGCGCGGGCTCGCCTCCGACTCGGCCTACGTGGCCGAGGTGCTCAAGGGCATCCCGGGACCGGTGGTCCTGGCCGGCCACTCCTACGGCGGCGAGGTCATCACCAACGCTGCTGCCGGCAACCCGCAGGTCAAGGCCCTCGTCTACATCGCCGCCATCGCGCCGGACAAGGGCGAGAGCGCCAATGACATTCTCGGCAAGTTCCCGGGGAGCGAGCTCCCGGAGTCACTGAACGCGGTCCCCTACACCCGCGCCGACGGCTCCGCGGGCACGGACCTGTACATCTCGGCGGACAGGTTCCGCCGGGCCTTCGCCGCGGACGTGCCGGCCTGGAAGACGTCCGTCATGGCGGCCACCCAGCGCCCGATCGAGGCGTCGAGCCTGGGGGACCAGAGCGCGAACTCCACGTGGCGGTCCATCCCCTCCTGGTACCTCGTGGCGACGCAGGACAAGGCGATCCCGCCCGCGGCGCAGCGCTTCATGGCCGAGCGCGCCCACGCGCACACCGTCGAGGTGGACGCCGCCCACGCGGCCGCCGTCTCGCAGCCCAACGCCGTGAGCAAGATCATCGTCGACGCCGCCGGTCAGGTGAAGTAGCCGCGTGACCGGGCGCCGTACGGCGCCCGGTCACGCACCGCGGACGGCCCGGCCCCGGCAGGCCCGGGACCGTCCGCGTCCGGAGCCGTTCAGCCCGCGCCCGCGGCAGCGCGGCGTAGCCACCCCGTCGCCTCCGGGGCCGCGAGTGCGGGCGACACGAGCCAGCCCTGTATCACCGGTACGCCCATCCCCCGCAGCAGCAGCAAGTCCTCCTCGGTCTCCACGCCCTCGGCCACCACGTCCAGCCCCAGGGCGTGCGCGAGGTCCACGGAGCACCGCACCACCGCCTCGTCCCGGGGGTCCCCGGCCATCCGCGACACGAACGACCGATCGATCTTCAGCTCGTCGACGGGCAGTTCCCGCAGCCGCGCGATCGAGGAATGGCCCGTTCCGAAGTCGTCGAGGGAAACCCGCACACCGTGCCGACGCAGCTCCGCCAGGGCAGCGGCCAGCGCGGGGACGTCGGGCACCGCGGAGCTCTCCGTCACCTCGACGGTCAGGGCCCGGCCCGGCAGACCGTGCCGGCGCAGGCAGGCGCGCACCCGGGCGGGAAAGCCCGGCACCAGCGCGTCGGCCGGCGAGATGTTGACCGCGACCGGGACCGCGAGACCCTCCCGGCGCCACACGGCGGCCTGCGCCACCGCCGTGTCGAGCACGTACCGCGTCAGACGGGGCATCAGCCCGTTCCGCTCGGCGTGCTCGATGAGCGCGACGGCCGACTCCGGGCGCCCGCCGGGCGGGCGGCGGCGCAGCAGTGCCTCCATTCCGGTGGCCTTGCCGGCCGGGTTCACCTGTGGCTGGTAGTGCAGCTCCAGGGCATCACCGCCCAGCGCCCGTTCCAGGTCGGACGTGCCGCCCGCCCCGGTCGGCTCGGGCTTCTCGTCGATGCGGCCGTAGACCACCCAGGCCAGCAGCAGCACGACGCACGTGCCTCCGGCGAACGCGAGCGCGTCGAGGTCGCGCAGCCGCCTCACCACCCCGAGCAGGCCGAGCAGGGCGACCCCGGCCAGTACGGCCAGGGCGCCGACGTCCGCGGGACCACGGCGGTGGGCGCGACCGGGGGCCGCCGCGCGCTCTGCGCGCGGCCGCGCTTCCGGCCTCACGGCCCCGCGGTCCGCTCCCATTCGTGGTGCCCTGCCTTCCCCGTCACGCACTGTCCGACGGCACACGTTCGCCCCTGGCACCGCAAGCCGCCAGTCCGTAAAGGGCAGTTCGTCGGGCACCACGGGGCTCCGCCCAGCCTGCCTGACGGGCCTGGCCGGGCGGAGCCCCGTGGTGCCCCCAGTGTGCACCAGGGGCAGCGTGTTCATCATGGTGCGTCCGGCCTCCTCCGATCGGCCTCCCCCTCCTCGCGGCCACCCCTCCCGCCGGCCGCCGGAACCTCCAGTCCTGCCGTCGGTCCCTTCGGTCCCTTCCCGTCCAACCCGACTTCCCCGAAACGTGGTTCCGGCCAGACCCGAGGGACTCTGCGCAACCGGTCCCGCGGCCCTCCGCACCCGTGACACCCTTCCGCAGGACCGCAGGACCGGCGGGGCGCGCACGTCCGTGGAGTGCCCGGCCGCCTCTCCGGGTGAGCGAGGAGGGGGAGACCAAGGGACCGAAGGGACCGAAAACCGGAATCACTCGCTCAAGGTGCCCGTCGTGGGACCACCTCTGGGTTAGGCTCACCCCGCGTGAAGACCAGCCCTCTTTGGTCCCTGTAGTCCCTCGTCGAACCGGACCCGCAGGGGTCCCCGCTCGTTGAGGAAGGCGACCACAGCCGAACCCGCAGCAGCCGAGGAAGAAGACCGTGCCGCCCCGCGCTGATAGCCCCCCGCCAACACCGCCAGCACCGCGCGCGCACCTCGACGTGGCACGGTGGTTCGCCGCCGAAGGCCGGGCCGTCCACCCCCTCGCCCCGGGCAGCAAGGTGCCCGCCCGCAACTGCGCCCGCTGCCGGGCCGAGCGCCATCCGCCGGCCGCGTGCCCGTGCCGGTCCGAGGGACGCTGGTGCCACGGCTTCCACGCCGCCACCACCGACACCGCGGTGGTGGACCACTGGTGGGGCCTGGAGCCCGGGTTCGGCGTGGGCGTCGCCTGCGGCCCGTCCCGGCTGGTGGTCATCGACGTCGACGTACACCCCGCCGCCGTGCCGGGCCGCGACCGGCTGCTGCCGGGGATCGCCATCGACCCGCGGGTGGACCTGTCCGGCCTGGCCTCCGGCTTCGACACACTGGCGCTGCTGGCCGCCCTCCGCTCCCGGCCGGACCCTGCTCACGACCGCGACACCCTGCGGGTGGCGACGCCTTCCGGAGGCCTGCACATCTGGTACGCGCGGCCACCCGGCGTCCCCCGGCTGCGGTCGTCCAGCGGATCGGGGGCCGGGACCGCCCTTGCCTGGCAGGTGGACGTACGCGCGGACGGGGGCTACATCGTCGCCCCCGGTACGCGCACGGCGGAAGGCGCCTACACCCCGCTGCCCGGTGCCCGCAGGCCGGCCCCGCTGCCCGACTGGCTGGCGGCCGAGCTTCTGCGGACCGGGCACGGCACGGCAGAGGCCCCTGCTTCCGCCCCTCCGGAGCGCGCCTCCCGGCCCGGGGCGGCGCACGCACCGGCGCGCCCGGGCGGGGGTCCGGCCGGCCACGCCGCCCGGCTGCTCGATTCCCTGCTGGCCGAGGTACGCGGGTGCGGGGCCGGCCCCTCGGGAATGGGCTTCACCGAGAAGCTGAACCGGGCGGCGTACACCGCCGCCGGCCTCGCGGCGGCCGGCCACCTGTCGGACACCCGGTGCCGTGCCCTGCTCGCTGAAGCTGCCGCACAGGCCCGGCCCCATCAGCAGCGCCGGAACCGGTCGATCATCGAGTCGGCGTACGCGGCGGGCATCGCCCGCCCCATCCACCCCAAGGGATGTCCATGAGCAGCGTCAGGACCGGCGGCTTCAACGCGCAGGCCGCGGCGGAGCAGATGGTGGCCTTCGATGCCGGACTCCCGGTCGCGGGCGCACATCCCCCCGCCCGCCGGGGCGCCCGCGCCCGGGACCGGGCGCCCGAGCCGCACCCCACACCGGCGGCCGGGGAGCTCCTGGAGTCCGGCCTGCTGACGAGCCTCACCGACCGCGGCAACGCCCTGCTCTTCGCCCACCTCCAGCACGACCGCTTCCGGCACGTGGAGGGGCTCGGCTGGTACGTGTGGGACTCCTACCGCTGGAAGCGCACCGGGGGCGAGAAGGCCGCCATCTGGGCCGCGGGCGACATGGCCGAGGCGCTGCCCCTGCACGACCCGCGCGGCACGTTCACCGACCGGGAGCTGGCGCAGCACCGCAAGCGCGCCATGTCGACCTCGGGAGTCAAGGCGATGCTGGCGCAGGCCAAGGCGGCACCCGGACTCGCCCTCGACCCGGACGTGCTGGACGGCGACAAGTTCGCGCTGTGCACCCCCGGAGGCGTCGTCGACCTGTGCACCGGCGAGCTTCGGGCACCGGACCCCTCCCGCGACCTCCATTCCCGGGCGACGTTCGTTCCGCCGGAAGCCATCCCGACACCGAGGTTCACCCGGTTCCTGGACGAGACCTTCGGTGACGACGACAAGGGCAGGGAGATGATCGGCTTCCTGCACCTCCTGCTGGGGTACTCCATCACCGGCGACGTCGGCGGCCAGGTGCTGCCCTTCCTCTACGGCATCGGCGCGAACGGCAAGTCCGCGCTGATGGACGTCGTCATCAAGCTGCTGGGCGACTACGCGGACGTGGCCCCGCCGGGCTTCCTGATGGAGCGCGGGAAGTTCAACGAGCACTCCACCGAGCTGACCGAACTGCACGGCAGGCGGCTGTTCGTGTGCAGCGAGCTCAAGCCGCACGACAAGTTCGACGAGGCCAGGGTCAAGCTGCTCACCGGTGGCGACCGGCTCAAGGCCCGCCGCATGCGGCAGGACTTCTTCAGCTTCGAACCCACCCACAAGCTCTGGCTGCTCGGCAACCACCGCCCCGAGGTGGGCACCGGCGGCCACGCCTTCTGGCGCCGCATCCGGCTCATCCCCTTCGACCGGGTCGTCCCGGCCGAACGGAAGATCGACAACCTGGCGGAGGAACTCGTCCGCGACGAGGGGCCGGGCATCCTGCACTGGATGGTCCAGGGCGCCAGGGCCTACCTCGCCACCAAGCCGTCGCTGGTCGGCCCGAACGTCGTGCGCACTGCCACGCAGGCGTACGCGAACACCGAGGACCACATCGGCCGCTTCCTGGCCGAATGCTGCACCACTGCCGCGGACGGGGGCGACTACCGGGAGTTCAAGGTCGAGCAGGGCCTCCTCTACCGTGCCTACGGCACCTGGTGCAGCGAAGGGGAAGGTCTGCGGCCCGCCACCGTACGTGCGTTCGCCACCCGCATCCGGGCCGAGGTCGGCATCGCCTCGCCCAGCGAGATGCTCCGCTCGAACGGCCAGAAGTTCTATCCGGGCCTCGCCCTGCTGGGCGATCCGGAGCAGCCCGCCGCATCCGTGGGGGGTACCGAGCCCTGAGGGCCGGCGAACGTGCTGTCCGCCGGTGGCCCGACGATCTACCATGGAGCAGAGCATGACGAACGCCGCAGGACTGGGGTCGCCGCCCCCCGGAGCGCGCCGACGACGGCCCCCGGGGGCATCGGCCACGAAGCGCCGGCACACGGCGGACACGAGAAGGGACCAAGGCTCATGAGTTCGCTTCTGAACGCGAGCGATCTCTTCCACGAGGACAATGTGGTGTGGCTGGAGGACCCGGAGTCGCTCGACTACGTGCGCCAGGCGCTCGACAAGACACCTCGTCGGCGGGGGAAGCCGCGTTACTTCCGTGACGGGCGGATGGTGGGTTTCGCCGAGCTCGACGACCGCGCGCAGGCGGATCCGGACACCGGCCTGCAGAAGCGACGGGTCTTCTACCTGCTCCCCCACGACCGCGACGCGGAACCGGACGGCCTGTACCGCGAGGGCGCGCCCGGCGAGGCGGTCGACCCCCGCACCGTCGAACCGCGCAAGGTCGGCCTCAAGACCCCTCGTTCCCAGCGCAGTCTGTCCACCCCCGCGGCACCGGGCGCCTGACCGGCGCTCCTGCGCCGCGCTCTCGCCCTCCGGGCACTCGCCCGGGGCTAGCTCATCACCACTTCCCGGACAGGGCCCTGGGGACGTTCCTGCGGTCCTTCTCGGCGAGGCCCTTGCTGCCGATGCGCGTGAGGATGCCCAGGAGGGGATCCCGGCCGAGGACCGTGAGGACGGTGGAGAACTCCTCGCGTGTGATCGTGGTGGCGGCTCTGCGCTGTCGGTCCTTCAACAGCCCGGTCAGCGCGGTGGTTCGCTCCGTCCCCTTCTTCAGGTGAAGTCTCGCCGCGACCGCCCCGTTCACCAGGTCGAAGGCGGCCTTGCTCTTGATCACGTCGCAGAAGAGGACCGCGTCCTGGGACGTGAGATCGGCCAGGGGACCGACGACTTCGGCCGGAAGGTCGCAATGCTTGTCGAGGAGCACCAGGCGGCGATCGTACAGACTGGCCCACTGCCCATGGGTGTCCACGCCGAGCTTGGCGTGGGTGACACGCGTGCCGTGTTGTTCCGTCGCCCGGCGTCGGCTGTCGTCCCGCGCCGTTTGCATGATCTGACACTGGTCGGCGAAGTCCTGCACGAACTCTTCGTAGATCTTGTCGAAGACGGCCCCCCTCCCGATGTCCTTGAACTGTCCCCTGACCCATGCGATCGTGACCTCGTTACAGAAGTCGTCGTCCGTTTCATACCTCTTGGCGACCTTCGGAAGGCACCTCTTCACCGCACCCATCCGCCGGCCGAAGAGGAACGCCTTGAACGAGTCGGCCAGCTCCGGGTGCTTCACGTCCAGCTCCCGGCACTGGCGACCGGCACACTTCTCCAGCACCCGGACGCTCTTGGACGAGTAGAGCCTCTCGCAACTGTCGGGGCCCTCGGAAGGCTGCAGCTCGTTGCTCCGTCGGCTCCACCTCTTGGATTCCCAACCGGAATCCTGAGCCTTCCTTCGGGACTCCGGAGGTTCTTCGTTCCACGACCGCGTCACGCCGAATACGTCCTGCGGCTTTCGTTCCGTTGCCGTGCGGTGCGCCTCCACCAAGATCTTGAATGCGTTGAAGACTTCGAAACCCTGCTCGCGGAGCATCTGGTCCGCTTCCACGGACAGTTCCAGCCCCCCATGGGAGAGGCGCTCGCCGGAGAGCCGTCGCCCGGCGGCCTTGTACTTGAGGAACACGCCCAGCTCGCAATAGGCCCGGAACGCCTCATAGACGTTCTGATCCTCGATGTCCCCCGTGTCGGCACAGTCCCACAGGTCTTGCATCGCCACCGGACTGCACCGGGAAAGCGCCGTCCTGAAATCCGACTCGAACAGCGTCTCCCAGTGATCATCTGACCAGGATTCCATCTTGAACGCGCTGAAGTACTCGTCGAACGGCAGCTCGGCGGACGGCCCGTCGACCTCGAAGGTGATCGTCCCGTCGTGCTCGGCGAAGGCTCTGCGCTCGCAGTAGATCCGGAACGCCTCCACGAGCACGGGATCGGAGAGCGCGTTCCAGCTGGCCGTCCTGTGCAGTTCGACGACCTGCGCGGGCGAGAGCTCGGCCCTCACCGCCATTCCGCCGTAGCCGACCACGTTCTCCATGCAAACCACCTGCTCGCCAGCACCGCCCTCCTTCGGTACGGAGGAACCCCACGGTACTGATCACTGCAGAAAGTCTGGCACCGCCCTTTCACGGCCCCAAGCCCGATCGGGCTCCCTTCGAGGCAGCGCCGAGCCGGCCGCCGTGCAGCAGACACCCACCAAGGCCTGAGAAGGCCGGACCACGGTCCCCCCGTCCCATCGGACCGGTGGGGCGGCCCCCCGGTCCCGCCTCGTCCTCACACGGCTCCCCCCGTCCGGTCCCTCCAGCCCCTCAGTCCCTGCCGGACTCTCCCCCGGGCCGGGGAGTCCCCCTCTTCCCCCTCCCTCCCCTCGCCCCTCCCCAGGGGGACTGAAGGCCGCCGGTTCTCCTTCGGTCCCTGTCCCTTCGGTCACTGAGTAAACCTGCAGGTGGGGGCGGTTCTGCCGGTGGGCCAGGGACCAAAGGGACCCAATTTCCCAGTTATGAGCTGCCTGAGAACACGTAGCCATATAAGAAGATGTCTCGCGCCCGCGCGCATACACGCACACGCGTAAAGACTGGAAGTACCGACCCTCGGTCCCTTCAGTCCCTGCCCTGACCCGAAAAACGCCTCTGACCTGCGGTTTCATCAAGGGACTGAACTTCCCCAGGGACTGAACCCCCCAGGGACCGTTCAGCCCCTCATCCGCACCGGCTCGCCGCCCGTTCCCGGACCGGCCTTGACCGCACAGGGACCGTCAGCCGTCGCCCCTGGCGAGCCGGTGCAGCCCCCGGCGGTCGTAGACCGAGGTGACCAGCACCCCCAGCACTACGGCCGTCACCAGACCCGCTCCCGTCATCACCCATGCCCGGGTCAGACCCGCGTCCGCGCGCGCACCGAAATAGAGGATGGCCCGCACCCCGTCGGTGACCTGTCGCATCGGCTCGAACTCCGCGAGCAGCCGGTAGGCCCTGGGAACCGCCTGCACGGGGACCGTGCCGCCCGAGGACGGCAGGGCCAGCGCGATGAAGACCAGCATGGCCACCGGCTGCCCCAACGCGCCCAGAACCGAGGTCAGGGCCTGCGCCCCCACCCCCACGGCCGCGCTCACGCAGACCGAGAACACCCACAGCAACGGCAGATGCCCGGCGTCCATGTCGAGGAACCCGACGGTGACCGCCATCAGGATCGACGAGGTCACCAGGGAAAGGGCCACGGTGAACACGCTGTTGACGAGGAATGTCTGGCGACGGCTGATGGCCACCAGAGGCCGATGGGTCCGCAGGGGCCCGAAGTCGCTGGCGGCGTAGCCCAGTCCGATGTCCGTGCCGTTGCTGACGATGCCGGCGCACAGGAAACCGATCAAGACCAAGAGCAGCGCGTAGTAGAACGCGGACAGGCCCAGGCCGCTCCGTGTGCCGATGGGATGCCCCACGGAGACGGAGACGTCCACCGGATCGGCGAGCAGCAGGCGAGCCGCGGGCCCGGCTGCTCCGGCACCGGCTCCCGCATGCCCGGCGAGCAGGGTGGCACCGAGCCTGGTGGAGGCGTGGTGCGCGGCCTGTTGCATCGCGGTACTGGCCAGCGACGAGCCGAGGCTGCCGGCGCCGGGGTTGGTCAGGACGTCGATCCGGGGCCTGGCCGACGCCGGGCCGGGGCCGCCGAGCGCCTGCACCTTCGCGGTGAAGTCCTGGGGGATCACGAGGACGCCGTACAGCTTGTCGGACGCGAGTTGCCGCCGTGCCGAGGCCAGGTCGAGGGGCTTCCATGCGACGTGCCGGTCCGGGTCGGCCGTCCGGATGGCCTCGGCGATGCCGGTGCCGAGCGCCTCTCCCGATCCGGGCACCCCGCGGTCCTCGGAGACCAGGCCGATCGGGAGGTCCTTCATGCTCCCGCGGGGATCCAGGATGCCCCCCATGTAGATCAGCGAGAGCAACAGGGCCAGAACGGTCACCAGACCGGCCGGCACGGCCCAGAGGGAGGGGCTGAGGAGCGTTCCGAGCGGCACGCGCTCGGCCCTCCGGTGAGTGGACGCCATGGGACCTTCCCGAGAACGGTGGATCCGGGGGCGGCGTGGACAGGACCGTCCGTCCCCCGGCCGGCCCCGGCCCGGCCGGTACCTCCCGGCCGACCCACGCATGGTTCCCCCCGGGACGGCCGCCCCGGATCATCCCTCCGCAGCTCTGGCAGGACTAGGCCGCTTCTTCAGATCATCGGCGCCGCGTTCTTCCGTGGCCCCGGCGGTGTGCAGGATCGCCTCTTCGAGGTCCAGGCGGCGTACGAGGAGGCGCATCGTCTCGCTGTCGAGCCGGTGCCCGTCCCGAAGGTCCACCAGGACCCGCCGCTCCTCGGCCAGGAGCTCCGCGGCCAGCCGCCGGTACGTCGCGTGCGCGCTGCCGGCGTCGACCGGTCTGCCGGCGAGGGGGCTGTCCTCCACCACACTGCGCAGCCGGCGCCCGGGAACGTGCCGCAGCCGCTCCTCAAGGTCCGGGGGCAACGCGTTGTGCGTGTCGGCGAGGAGCTCCTCAAGCCGGACCAGTGCCGCCTGGGAAGCCGCTTCCTGCGCCCGTGCGGCGGCCCGGGCCGCCGTCAGGGGGTCCCTCTGCGGCAGCTTCAGCAACCGCACCAGCGGGGTCAGCGTGAGGCCCTGGACGAGCAGGGTGGAGATGACGGTGGTGAACGTCAGGAAGAGCACCAGGCTGCGTGCGGGGAACTCCTCCGTCCCGGAGAGCCCCGGGACCGTCACCGGGATGGAGAAGGCCACCGCGAGGGATACGACCCCCCTCATCCCCGACCAGCCCACGGTCAGTACCGACTTCCACGTGGTGTCGGGATCACGATCCCGGACACGGGCACTGAGCAGCCGCGGAAGGAAGGTCGCAGGAAAGATCCACACCAGCCGGACCAGCACGACCAGGCCGAAGACCACCATCGCGTAAGCGGCCAGCCGGGCCGTGCCGTAGCTCTCCAGCCCCTCCAGCACCCGCGGCAGCTGCAATCCGATCAGTGCGAAGACCACCGATTCGAGAGTGAAGACGAGCATCCGCCAGACGGCCGCCTCCTGCAGGCGCGCGGCGAAGTCGACCTCCCAGGACCGGTGTCCGAGATAGAGCGCGATCACGACCACGGCCAGCACCCCGGAGGCGTGCACCCGCTCCGCGAGGGCGTAGGCCGCGAAGGGCACCAGCAGGGACAGGGTGTTGTGCAGCACGGGCTCGCGCAGTCGGCGGCGCATCCGGTGGATCGGCAGCATGAGCACCAGCCCGATGGCTATCCCACCGACCGCGGTCATCAGGAACTCCGCGACGCCGCCCATCCATCCCGCCCCCTCCCCCACGGCGACCGCGAGCATCACCTTGAAGACGGTGATGGCGGTCGCGTCGTTGGCCAGGGACTCGCCCTCCAGGACGGCAGTGATGCGCGGTGACAGCCGCAACCGGCGGGCGATCGCGGTCGCCGCCACCGCGTCGGGCGGCGCGAGGACGGCTCCGAGGACCAGGGCGGAGGTCAGGGGGATGCCGGGCAGCAGCAGGTGCACGCCGTAGCCCACTGCCAGCGAGGCGAACAGGACGTACCCGACCGCCAGCCACAGCACCGGCCGGATGGCGGCCACCAGGTCCGGGTACGAGCTGTTCGCGGCCGCACCGTACAGCAGCGGGGGCAGCATCAGCGGAATGACGACGGCCGGATCCAGAGCGTACGCGGGGACCCCGGGCACGGTGGTCGCGATCAGCCCGACCACGACCAGCACCAGCGGTGCCGGCACCGGACCAGATCGTGCGGCTGCGCCGATCGCTGTACTGCCGGCGATGAGCGCGACTACCTCCAGAACGTCCATGCCTGCTTTCCACGGGGCGACGCGGTAGGACCACGGACGGTCGACGGTATGCCGTTCTCACGTGCGGCGGATCGTCCCATCGGCCGCGCCGACCGAGGGGGCACGGCGGACGATGGGTCTAGTGCTGTGGCCGGGAAGGTCTGCCGGACCGGGGAACCGCATCGCGAACCCGGTCCGAAGCCTCGCGCGCTTGCGCCCGCACCCTGGCGGGTGCGGGCGCAAGCGGGGGTTCTGGGCCGCTCTCAGGAGCCCTGGGGATCGCCGGGGACGACCACCTTCAGCCGGTCGTTGCGGGAGACGTAGTGGACATGTGCGTCGCCGCCCAGGGCGGCGGCCTTCTCGTCCGCCTCGCACGCTCTCGACATGGCGTACACCCCGACTTCCCGCGCCGGACGGCCATCGCACTGCGTACACCAGGAGTCACACACCGGCAGTCTCCTGAGCGGCGGAGCCGGGGTGGAGGGGTCGGCATACAGGGGGGAGCTCATGCGCGGGGTTCCTTCCACGGGGAGGGGCTGCCATTCGAGAATCCCGGACCGTCCTCGCCCCAGGATCCGCTGGTCGGTCCCTCCGCCAGGGGACACTTCCTCCGCCGGCGGTCGTGCGCGTTCCCCGCCGCATGACCGCTGCGATGGGCACCGCAGTCCCCCGGTCTGGTCCCCCGACCGTGGGGCGCCGCCTGCTGCTGCCCGCGCGGATGCTGGAGGCTACCGTTCGCCATCTCGAACCGGAGGCCTGGATGCCCGCGCCACATGCCCCTCATCTCGTGCGGAGCCCTCGGCGAGCCGTCGTGCCGACTCCCGGCGCCAAGGCCGCCGAGTACGGCGACGGTGCCTGCGTCCTCGTCACCCGGCACCTGGCCAAGGGCATCGCCAAGGAACCCATCGAACTGCACGTCGCGAACGTGTCCGAGGTGCTCATGCGGCGGATCGTCCTTCCCGTCGGTGGCAGCACCGGATGGCACTACCACCCCGGCTCGCTGCTCGCAGTCGTCGAGCAGGGCGAGCTGACCCACACCGACGTCCACGGCAGGAGCCACCGCTACGGTCCGGGGGATGCCTTCCTGGAGCCCCACGGCTCCCAGCATGCCCATGAGGGCTGCAACACCGGTGAGAACGACGTCGTCCTCCACGTGACGTACCTGAACCCCGGCGCGGGCCCGCTGGCCGTTCCGGTCGGCTGAGCCGCCGCACGCCTCGAGACCCGCCGTATGAACGAAAGCTCGCAGCAGTTGGAGCTTATGAACCGATATGCGGGTGAACAGGAATTAACGTTCCTGAGGCAATCTCCCTGCTTCAGGAAGTAGAACGGCATGCGTAGAACCAGGCTTTCGATCCTCGGCATGGTGCTGGTCGCCGGTGGCGTAACGGCAACCGCGTCCGTTGCCTCCGCAGCTCCTCAGGGAGGCGGAGAGCGACACGTCACCCTGAACTGGACCCAGACCATCGACCGGCACGACCCCATCGACGTGGGTCCAGCAGGTGAGAGCGTCGGCGACCAGAGCATTGCGAGCGGAGTCGTGTACCGGGACGGAACCGCGGTCGGCACCTTCGATCTGAACTGCACGATCACCCACGTCGACGCGCAGTCGACCACGACCCAATGCCAAAGTGCGTACACGCTGCCCGAGGGCGGCCTGACGTTCTGGGGCCGTCACACGCAGCCGCTCGGCACCCCGATCCATCTCGGAGACCAGGCAAGGGGCCGTATCTCCGGCGTGGCCAGCGGCACGTTGGCCTACAGCACGGCACGGGGCCAGGGCACCTTCACCCGCACGACCGGAGCATCCCAGACCGTCTCCGTCACGCTCACCCTGGACAAGGAGAAGAGCACGGACCCCCGCAGCCGCCGACACTCGGCGTAGACCGTCCACACGGGGAGAGCTCTGCGGCGGTGATAACTGAGTTATCGCTCGGCTCCCCCGCCTCCGGGAAGGCCTGTGGCCGATGACCAGGGCGGAAGGTCATCGGCCACAGGCTGGGGGCATGGCGGTGGTCATCAGCCCCTGACCGCACGCAGTCGTGCGCGGACACGCTGCCGGCGTTCTTCGTTGAGGTGGTCGACCGCCTTGTCCAGGCGCCGCTTACCCGTCCGGGGAGAGACCCCGAGCCGTCGGCCGACCTCAGCGCCGGACAGCTTCGTTCCGGACTCTTCGGCCTCGGTGAGCCATTGCGCGACCATCGCGATCTGTTGCTGCAGCGGGTCCTGGTGAGGAAGTTCTTCTGGTGACGCGGCAGTGGCCGCGTCGATGACTGCCGGCTTCCGAGCACTCGCTGTCGGGGGTGCATCCGAGCCGGCGCCGGCAGCCTGCGCTGGGGCCTCCTGGGCAACTGGTTCCGGGTGCGGCAGTCCCTGGGGCTCGTCGCCCGGTACTCGTATGACCTGCGCCGGGTCCTGGGGTCCGGCGGCCGGGGGTGCCGGGTCTCCGGTCCCCGGTCCGGCTGGCGGTAGCTCCGGTGTCCGCGTCGGTGTCGTCACGGTCTGCGCCGGGATCGGCAACACGGTGGGGGCCAGCGCCGGTTGTGGGGCGGGCGGCAGCAGTACGGGATCGATGCCCGCGGCTGCCAGGCCCTCGGGCGCGGTCTGTGCCAGTGGTACGCCGATGCGTGCCAGTCGCAGTGGCATCAGGGCTTCCACCGGGGCTTTGCGCCGCCAGGCGCGTCCGTAGCGTGCCTGGAGTCGTGCCTGGTAGATCAGCCGGTCCTGTTCCATGCCGACGGCCTGCTCGTAGGAGCGCAGCTCCCACAGCTTCATGCGGCGCCACAGTTTGAACGTCGGCAGCGGTGAGAGCAGCCAGCGGGTGATGCGTACGCCCTCCATGTGCCGGTCGGCCGTGATGTCGGCGATCCGGCCCACCGCGTGGCGGGCCGCTTCCACGGTCACGACGAACAGGACGGGGATGACCGCGTGCATGCCCACGCCCAGTGGGTCGGGCCAGGCGGCCGCGCCGTTGAAGGCGATGGTGGCCGCGGTCAGCAGCCAGGCCGTCTGCCGCAGCAGCGGGAACGGGATCCGGATCCAGGTCAGGAGCAGGTCCAGGGCCAGCAGCACGCAGATGCCCGCGTCGATGCCTATCGGGAAGACCAGCGAGAAGTCCCCGAACCCCTTCTTCAACGCGAGCGCGCGCACGGCGGCGTACGACCCCGCGAAACCGATACCCGCGATGACCACGGCGCCCGCGATCACGACGCCGATGAGTATCCGGTGCGTCCGTGAGAGTTGCATGGCGGTGGGCACCTGTTTCGCTTGACGATCAAGGGGTTTCGAGTAGATGACTGTCCCCCGGATCCAGCCTCTGAAAGGTCGGAACGCACGGGGCGGCACAGCTGGTGCCCCAGGCGATGGCCCGGGGCACCAGCAAGGCGGGGCTCACCGTCAGTCGAGAAGCCGGTCGGCCAGTTCGATCCGCTGACGCTCGTCCAGCCGTTCACGCAGGAGTTCAGCCAGCTGATCCAGGTCAGGCAGGGGAGACCACACCTGGCGGGCCAGAACCGGGTGTACCGGTGGCGTGGTCACCGGGTCGGAAACAGCTGAGCCCGAACCATCGGCTGAGGCACTTGCGGGGGGAGTGACCGCGGTGGACTGGGGTTGCTGCTCGCCGTCGGTCGGGATCTCACGGCCAGGCATGGGGGGCGCAAAGTGGCGTGGCTCAGGGACGGCAGGAGTGATAACTGAGTTATCACTCGTCCCCCGCTTCTCACGCTGCGCAGCCTTTCGGCGAGACGTCTCCTGCGCGCGCTGGTCGGCAATATCCTTCTGCTGTTCGGCTGGAAGGTCCGCCAGGCCCCGCACATGATTGACCTGCCGGCGGCCGGCTGCGAGGTCTGCCTGGAGCTCGGGAGTGAGGCCCAACAGGGACAGCTTCTGGGACACATATGCCTGGGACTTGCCCACCCTGCGCGCAGCCTCTCGCTGGGAGCCGTGGAGCTCAACCAACAGCTTCAGGGCTTGCGCTGCTTCAAGATCGGTGAAGTCCTTGCGTTGGGCGTTGGCGACGAAGGCCGCTTCCAGCAGGTTGCGGTCAGTCGTGGCGAGGGCGTCGTCGACGAACACCTTCATCGTGTGGAGCCCCGCCAGCTTTGCTGCGTGGAGGCGTCGGTGCCCGTCCACGACGACGTAAGCGGCCTCGGGATCGAGCCTGTCTTCCATCTGGGGACGGTCGCGCAGATACGCGTCGACGCTGGCGACTGTGATCGCCTGCACCTGGCCTACCGTCTGCAGACTTTCCGCCAGCTCTCGGAGGTCACCCAACTCCTCACGCGGGTTCTCAGGATTCGAGCTGATCTCCCGCAACGGAAGCTTGGTGGGTACCCCGTCCTTTCCGGTCACCCGGTCGATCATGCCTCGTCGCGTGCTTCTGCCGCCGGCCATGCGCTCGAACGTCCCAGCCTGGCCGAGCAGTTCGCTCTTGCTGCTCACGAGAGCCTCCGGGCGATCGTGCGCATCATCTCGGACTGCTCGCAGTCGGCCGAGTAGACGAGGAGCGGCTGCTGCAGACGTACGGCTTCCCGCTGTTCCTTGAGGTCTCCGACCACAGCGAGGAGTCTGGGGTTCTCCATCTTCTCCCAGCGCTCCAGAGACGACGTCGCCACGTAACCACGGCGGCTTTCATAGAGGTTCACCACGAAGCCCAGACAGTCCACTTCGAGCGCGAAGTCCTCTTCCAGAGCCGAGATCTGGGCGTCGAGCATGCTGAACGCCTTGGCTGAGCTGTCCTCCGCCTGAACCGGGATGACCACGCCCGACACATCCGCGGCCTCACCGTCGCGGCGGCGCGCGTAGTACAGAGCGGTGTCCATCGTGGTGCCCAGGCTCGGCGGACAATCGATGATCACGACGTCGAACTGGTCTTCCACGGGGCGCAAGGCCTTCTCCAGCGCGGTCTCCTTGGTGCGGAGCTTGGAGAGGGCGAGCATCGTGTCCAGAAGGAAGCCGTCCATACAGGTGGGCAGCACGACGAGCCTGCCACCAAAGCTTTCGTGCTCCAAGGTCACCAACAGCTCTTCGAGCGGATGGTCGTTCTCACTCACCATGTGCTTGGCGAGGCTGTCGTGATCCTTGTCGTTCGGGATCTCTGCGAGGCCGAGTTGTTCGGTGAGGTGACCTTGCGGATCGAAGTCCACCAGCAGGACCCGCTCACCTGCTTCGGCCTTGGCCTGGGCCAGACCGGCAGCGATGGCAGTCTTGCCGACTCCGCCCTTCTGGTTCGCGACGACCAGCCTCTGAGGAATGCCCGTGACCGGCCGGACCTTGGGCGAGGGGTTGTCTGAGAGCCAGAGCTGCACGGCCTGGGACAGCCCCTGGACCAGAGGGATGCCACGCTGGGCGCACACCTCGCGTACGGAAGACCAACATCCGACCGGCAGATGGGTGGAGAAGGGGATGGCCCCGGTCGTCGAAACGAGGGGCATCGCCTCCTCGGTGGTCATCCACGACTGCAGTCCCTGCAGTACCGCGTCCTGGATGTCGCAGCCACGTTCCGCCGCTCGGACCTTCAGGTCCTGGCGCATCAGCGCCGGCAGCTTGGAGACAACCTTCTCTCTGTCTCCAGCAAGGTTCTGAGTCGTCATGAAGCAACCTTACTAACTTCTGCTGCGCGAAGTAACGCACCCCGCAGCCTTCGGTGTGTCTCGGAGACACCAGAGTTCAACAAGGAAACGGAAATACTGGAAGCAACTGAACATTTCGCATGAGGGAGTCTCAGGTGCACAGAGCGGTAGCTCCTCAGCCCTGGCGGGCTTGCGGTGCCCCGCCGGGGTCCACCCATACGTTGGCACCTGCGGCTGAGTTCCCGGGCACGAACAAAATGGCGTGGTTGATGCCGGTGGGGGTCAAGGGAAGGCCCTGAGCCGAGTGGACCGGTGCCCGCAGCATGTGGCGCACCTTCTGTGGCCAAGGTGGACATCGGGGAGGGTTGGTGCGTCCGACGCCAATTGACGGTCAGTCAGGGAACGGCCGATCAGATCGTCTTGACCGCAGGGACGTTGGCAAAACGACGGCCGGCCTCTTTATATAAGAGGGCGGCGCACGAAAAGGCCCTCTGACCTGCAGGTTTCCAAAAGCAAGTGTCGGTGGCCACCGACATTAGGCCCTGTCTGATGTCGGCCGTGGCCCACATTCGACAGCGAAACTTGCGTCTATCCACAAGATTGTCTGGAGACGGTCGCAAAACTTGCGTCCAGTAGCAACTTTCCTGGTCTGGCGGCGCCTTGTGGCCACATCGAAGGCATGGCGGGCTGCGGGTGCCCCACGGCAGCCGGGGGTGACGGCCGCCACCGACACAAACTTGCGTCCATCCGCAAGAACGCGGCGCGTAACATGCGCCTGTTGACAACTTTTGCCGTACAGTGCTCGGCACCTGTACGCGAAAGGATCAAGAGATGGCTGAAGCCGCCCGCCCGCTACGGAGTCGAAACAGCAGAGGGCCAACGCCCGTTGAGCGCCCGCACCTGAAACCTGCGGGTGCGGGCCAACCCAACGACCTGGCCCGCATGATCGCCGAGCAGTTCGGTGCCGGACCCGTCCACGAGGTCAGGGCCACCGTCTACCGCAGGGCCCCCCACGACTTTCTCGGCGAAGAGGGCTACTCCCTCGTCAGCAACTACTTCCTGCGCCGTGTACTCCCGTACTGCCTGACACACCACATCATCACCACCCTGCAAGGCGCGATCCTCTCCAACCTGATCGGCCGGCAGAAGAAGGGCAAGATCCAGTCCACCCACGCCGAGATCGCCCAGGAGCTGGGCGTCCAGCGGACCAGCGTCGGCGCACCGCTCAACCAGCTGTGCGACATGAACCTGATCCGTAAGGTGAAGCGGGGTGTCTACGAACTCAACCCGCGGGTTGCCTTCAACGGGAACGGCGATGAGCAAGCCGATTTCCTCGCCAAGCTGCGGGCTGCGAAGCTTGAGTCGAAGTTCCCGGACGAGTTGGGGGAGATCCTCACACTCTTCGCCAAGACCGAGATCTGCTGATCGGAGGCCGCGATGCTGATGACAACCACCGGACTGCTCGGGATGCTCCACCAACTTGAGCTCACCCCTACGGCCATCAACGTGTTGTCCGTGATGGTCAAACACTCCGAATCCGGCGGAACGGTCGATCTCAAGCAGGCGGAGATCGATGAGATCCTCGGCGTGGGCCAGGCCTCGATGAGTCGGGCGATGGCCCTCCTCGTCGAACGAGGCCTCGTACTGCGCTCCGGAAACGGGCGCGGACACCGCTACGCGCTCAACCCCGCGATCGCCGGCTACGACTCCGAGGGAGAGCTCAAGAGCCGGCTCGGCACCCTCGCGGCCGCAGACGCGCTGCCGCCCATCATCGTGCCGGACTACAATCGCCGGCCTCCCAAACCGGGAAGCGGCGGCCTCCACGCCGTCGCCTAGCCGCACGCAGCAGTAAGGCCCCGACGGGATTGTCGGGGCCCCTGCACCTGTACGCGTAAGCGTGCTCCCAGTATGCAGGCGACGGTGCCGTGCTGCCAGGGCTGAGGCGAGCAGAACCGCGTACGGTCGCGACCGCAGGGCCGTCACCCCCCACAGACGCGTGGGGGTGTCGTCTTCCCCTTCCCCCGGCGCCCCACCAACCCTACGCGTCGTCGGGGTGGGGACGTTGCGGCTGGAACGCAGCCTCGTCGGCTGCGTGCGGGTTGAGGTCCCGGTGTACGGCCTTGGCGACCGCCTCGATGGTGTCGATGCCGTAGTACCACCCCGCGGGGTCGTCAATCGTCCGGTTCTGGTTGTCCTCGGTCAGGACCACCAGACCGTAGTCGCGACCCGCGCCCTGGAAGGCGCCCATGCTGTTGACCTTCCAGTCACCACGGTCGAACGGATCGTCGGGGCCGGTCAGGGAGCGCTGCAGCCAACCGTTCTTGACGTGGACGTCGACTCCCGCCGGAGTGCCGGCCGGGGTCCCCCAGCGCTGGTCCGCCTCTACGTCGTGCATCAGCGACAGCGCGTATGCCCGTTCATCTGCGGTGAGCGGACTGTCCGTGTCGTTCCGGGTGGTGAGCGCCCGCAACAGCCGAGCCTGGTCGGCGGAGGTGATCTGGGTCAGGCCCCACGAACCATCCTTGTCCAGGACCGTTTCCTTCATCCCGGCGGCGTTGAGGAACTTCCGGACCTGGACCGGCTTGGTCTTGTCCCCGTTCTGCGACAGCTGGGCCCACAGCGCGGTGGTGGCATCGTTGTCAGAGCTCACGATCATCGCTCGTGCCAGCTCCTTGTCTGCCTCGGTCAAACCGCCGTGGCCTCGCGTGCTCAGCAGGAGAGCTCCCAGCACGATCGGCTTGGCCACGCTGGCGGAGTCGTACGTCCTGTGCGCGTCCAGGGAACACGTGAGGTCCTGCTCCCGGTCGTAGAGCGACGCGGAGACCGCGTTCTTCCTGTCCTTCAGGGCACCCGATATGTCCTCGGAGAGTTTCGCAGCCAACCTCTTTCCCTCAGCTGTCGAAGAGCTGCACTCCACATTCCTCGTGGCCGGCGAGGAGGGCGAGGCAGTGGCGGTGCTCGCCGGGACGGCCACCCCCAGGGTGCTGACGGTGGCCAGCACAGCGGATATGCCCCACCTGTGCTTCTTCGAGCGCATGAATTCCTCCGGAGATGATCAAAAGATCTGCTCCGACAGGCTGCCTCGAATGTTTTGCCGTCCTCATCCCCCGGTCGGACCCTTGGGCGGGCCGGCCCTGCCCTCCGATCGGTGGTCTGGCCGTTGTGGGAGAAGCCCTTGCCCGAGGGGGCTCGCTACGACCACTCGGCGAGCTCGATGGTGATCCCGTCGGGGCCCTCCAGGAACACGAGCTTGCGGTCGTGGAAGGTCATCGGCTGACTGCGTACGCGCACACCGGCGGCCGTGACTCTGGAGATCAGGGCGTCGATGTCGGAGACCGCGAAGCAGATGTGGTTGAAGCCCATGCGGTCGAGCCTGGCCGCGTCGCTCGCGGTTTCCACCGTCGGCTGGAGGAAGTGCAGGAGCTGTACCTCCAGCCGCGGAGCCGAGTCTTTGAGCACCAACGTGACGTGCCGAGCCTCAAGGTCGTCAATGCCCATGTAGCGGTCCATTTCCGGGCCTTTGATCACCACGTCCTTGTCCTGCTCGAAGCCGAGCAGGCCGAAGAATTCGATGGCTGCGGCAGGATCGCTCACTGCCACGGTGACATGATCGAAATGCTTAAGCATCATGCCATTTTACCTTTATGTAACGAAAAGAGAGGCGGGGCGGCCGGCGCGAGTTGCCCCAGGGGGATCCCTCCGCCCGCCCTGTCCCGCCGGCCCGCAGAGCGCCGCCTTTCGGCCGACTTCCGCGAGCCCATGTCGGTCTCGTTGACACCTGGGCGGACGTCTTCCAGCCTGCGGATTGTCATGTACATCACATGAAAGGTGTGTGGAATGAAACGACGAAGAGGCCTCAGGCGGAGACGCGGCCTGCTGTACGGCCTGGCGTTCGCGCTGATGGCCCTGACGATGGGGCCTGCGGCCGGAGCTGCCGCCGACGGCGGCTCCGTGGCCGCAGCGGGCGCCTGGTGGGATCCGGTGGCTCGGCCGGCTCCCGACTCCCAGGTCAACGTGACCGGTGAGCCGTTCACCGGGACCGACACGCAGGGGCGAGTCCGCGGCTGGGTCGACGCGCACGTCCACCTCATGTCCAACGAAGGCTTCGGCGGGCGGCTGGTCTGCGGTAGGCCCTTCTCTCCCGCAGGTGCCGCAGACGCCCTCAAGGACTGCCCCGAGCACTACCCGAACGGCATCCTCGCCCTCTTCGACATGATCACCAAGGGAGGCGACGGCAGGCACGACCCCACCGGCTGGCCCACTTTCGGGGACTGGCCGGCCCACGACTCCGCCACCCACCAGCAGACCTATTACGCCTGGGTGGAGCGGGCCTGGCGGGCTGGGCAGCGCGTGCTCGTCAACGACATGGTCACCAACGGGGTCATCTGCTCGCTGTACTTCTTCAAGGACCGCGGCTGCGACGAGATGACCGCGATCCGGCTCCAGATCCGGAAGACCTACGAGCTCCAGGACTTCGTCGACCGCATGTACGGCGGCCCCGGCCGCGGTTGGTTCCGGGTCGTCACCGACCCCGCCCAGGCCCGCGAAGTGATCCGACAGGGCAAGCTCGCCGTCGTGCTCGGCGTCGAGACATCCGAGCCCTTCGGCTGCAAACAGGTCTTCGACCGGGCGCAGTGCTCGGCGGCCGACATCGAACGCGGGCTGGACGAGCTGCACGGGCTCGGCGTGCGCAGCATGTACCTGTGCCACAAGTTCGACAACGCCCTGTGCGGCGTCCGGTTCGACACCGGCACCACGGGCATGGCCATCAACGCCGGCCAGTTCCTCTCCACCGGCACGTTCTGGAGCACGGAGCCCTGCACCGGCCCGGAACAGGACAATCCGATCGGCTTCGGCCTCGCCCCCGCGATGGCCGGTGACCACGGTCACGACGGGGCGGTCGTCGAGTCGGGCGGCACCGATGAGGAGCAGGCGCGGGACCGGATCCAGGCGGCCCTGCCCGCAGGCGTCGAACTGCCGCAGTACGGCTCCGCGCTGCAGGCTCAGGGGCAGTGCAACCGTCGAGGGCTGACCGCGCTGGGCGAGCATGCCGTGCGGGGCATGATCAAACGCGGCATGATGCTCGAAATCGACCATATGAGCGTCAAGGCCGCCGGCCAGACCCTGCGCGTGATGGAGGCCGAGCGGTACGCGGGCGTCCTGTCCACCCACGGCTGGATGGACGAGAACTGGACCGAACGCGTCTACCGGCTCGGCGGCTTCATCGCCGGGCACATGTACGAGGCCCCGTCCTTCGCCGCGGAGGCTCGCAAGCACGCGGCGATGCGGGCCAAGTACGGCGCCGGATACGGCATCGGCACCGACATGAACGGGTTCGCCTGGCTTCCCGGACCACGGGCGGCGGCCGGGAACCCGGTTCGCTACCCCTTCCGCAGCCCCGACGGTGGGTCCGTGCTCGACAGGCAGGTCACCGGAAGCCGCGTGTGGGACGTCAACACCGACGGCGGCGGCGCCCACTACGGCCTCGTGCCGGACTGGATCGAGGACATCCGTGTCACCGGCGGCCAGGACGTGGTGGACGAGTTGATGCGGGGCGCCGACGGCTACCTCCGCACCTGGCAGGCGTCCCGGGACCACGTGCCAGGACGCTTCGACGCCTGCACCACGCGCATGGACCCCGCCAAGGACATCACGTACCAGGCGCATGTCGCGGACATCGGCTGGCAGGGGTTCAAGGGCTCCAACGGCACCGAGGCCGGCACCACGGGGATGAGCAAGTCGATCGAGGCCCTGCGCCTGTCGATGCGGGGCGCCGGGGATCTGTGGATCCGTGCGCATGTCCAGAACCTGGGGTGGCAGCCCTGGCAGCACGTGACGGACGGACAACAGGCCGAAGTCGGCACCGTCGGGCGGAGCCTGCGGCTGGAAGCTGTCGAGATCCGGGTCGGAGCGGGCGGCATCGCCGGGCGCGGGCACGTGCAGAACGTGGGCTGGATGGCCCCCGTCGCGGGCACGACCATCGCCTTGGGCACGACGGGGAGGAGCCTGCGACTGGAGGCCCTCTCGCTGAACCTCTGCATGTGATCCGAGCTGTGACCACCTCCCCATGACGGTCCGTCGGCCCCCTTCCGGCGGACCGCCATGGGGCAGGGTCAAGCCCTGCCCGCTCTCCACGAAGGCCCGCAGTGCCCTGGCGGCTGAGGTTGCCGCAAGCTGCAAGTCCATGACAAGTGCTCCTCCTGGAGCCCTGTGATGCTTTTCGGTCGTTCGAACAGTTTGTTTTTCAGGTGCTCCTGCCGGCCGGTGCGGGGCGCACGGCGGCTCGACCTGGCGCGACGCCGACAAGCGGGTGGGCGAACGGCCGCCGTGCACGATGGCCTGCATCAGTCGCAGAGGCGGAGTGCTCACTCCGCTTGCCTTCACATCACCTTCACGGGCGTGCTGTCATGGCCCCGCCAATCGGTCGGATCTCCGGCCGTACCCCCGAAACGAGGAGGCATCATGGCCATGCGTCGTGTTCTGTTAGGCGGAGCGTTCGCCCTGGCATCGGTTCTGGGCGCGATCCCGGCGCACGCCCAGCCGGTCCCGACCCCGCCGGGGCAGATCACCGTCGAGGTCGAGACCGTCAACGGTTCCGGCTGCCCGCAGGGCACCGCATCGGTGGCTGCCGCCGAGGACAACACGGCCTTCACTGTCACGTACAGCGACTACCTCGCGCAGGCCGGCGGCGGCTCGAACCCGATCGACTCCCGCAAGAACTGCCAGCTCGGCCTCAAGGTCCACGTGCCGCAGGGCTTCACCTACGCGATCGCCCGCGCCGACTACCGCGGCTTCGCCTACCTCCAGCGCGGAGCCTCCGCCCTGCAGCGCGCGAGCTACTACTTCCAGGGCTCGTCCCAGACCACCCGAAGCACGCACGGCTTCGCCGGCCCGCTGGTCGACAACTGGCAGGCCAGCGACGAAACCGACTACGCGAGCCTGGTCTGGGCGCCCTGCGGCGAAGAGCGCACCCTCAACGTCAACACCGAACTGCGTGTCTCCGCCGGAACCTCCAACCCCCAAGCCGTGAGCTTCATGACCATGGACTCGACCGACGGAAGCGTCAGCACGAAGTACCACCTGGAGTGGAAGGAATGCCCGGCCGGCTGACCACCGCTCCCAGCCCGTCACAGCCTGCCCCTCATACACACCTGGAAAGGTCGAAGATGAAGCATGCCTTGACCGGCGGCGCCGCCGCCGCGCTCCTCCTGGCCCTGGCAACCCCGGCGCACGGCAGCACTGCCGGCAAAACGACGCTCCCCGCCCCGCCCGACAAGATCGTCATAGAGCTGGCGACGGTCAACGGCTCCGGCTGTCCGGAAGGCACCACGACGGTGGACGTGGCCTCCGACAACACGGCGTTCACTGTGACCTACAGCGACTACCTCGCGCGGATCGGACCCGGCTCACCGGCCACGGACTTCCGCAAGAACTGCCAGCTCAGCCTGCGCGCCCACGTACCCGGCGGATTCACCTACGCCATTGTGAAGGCGGACTACCGCGGATACGCGTTCCTGCAACCGGGTGCGAACGCGATGGAACGCGCGGGCTACTACTTCCAGGGCATGCCGCAGACGTCCCAGCGCTCGCACCGGTTCGACGGGCCGTACGACGACAACTGGCAGGCCACGGACGAGACCGAGTACAGCGAGTTGATCTGGGCGCCCTGCGGGGAGAAGCGCAACTTCAACATCAACACCGAGCTCCGGGTAAACGCCGGGACCTCCAACCCGCTGACCCAGACCAGCTTCATGACCATGGATTCGACCGACGGCAGCGTCAGCACCGTCTATCACATGGCCTGGAAGGAATGCCCGCAGCCCCAGTAGCCGACTCCGGCGGGCCTTCTGCCTCGTGGCGGAGGGCCCGCCGGCATCCAGACGATCACGTCGTCGCCCAACGCCTTCAGGCTACGAAGAGGACCTGAATTGATCTACAACGTGTTCGCTTACGATCCGACATCGCCCGTCCGCTGGGACAACATCCGCGTCCTGGCCGCAGACTTGGGACACTACCTTGAGTGGATTCACTCACGGGGGTTCCGAGACGTGACCGTCACGGTGAGCCTGCACAAGTTCGGTGCTCTGCCCACCTTCGCTGCGGAGGCCCACTGAGCGCTTGCGAGAGCGGCGAACCAGGCCGAGGAGCCGAGGTCCGGACGGATGGAGCCGGTGACTAGCTGGGATTGAGCGGGTGGATGCCGGTCCCCTCGTACGCCTCCGGTTCGAGGGAAAGCACGGTGACGGCTTCGCCGGATTTCGCGGCCTGCCACGCGACGGCTGCCGGATGTGTGACGGCCCAGTCGGTGCCGGGCCAGGATGCCGCGTCCAGGGCGTGCTCCGCGGTGAACGGGACGTGCTCGGCGAACCGCAGCCGGGCGGCATGCGAGCCGGCACCGGCCACCGCGCGCTCAGCGGCCAGCGTGGACAGGGCCGGGACCAGGACCCTGCCGGCGCCGCGCGAGGACTCGATGTAGAGACCGGTGAAGAACGGATCGGCCCGATACAGGCTGATCAGCGCGGTGTGGTCGAAGACGGCGGTCAGGCTCACGCGGCGGCGCGGCTCTGGTGGGCGCGGATCTTGTCCCAGGCGGATTGCCCGGCCTGCTGCACCTGCTCGGTGTACTCCAGCCCGAGCTCGGCCGCCGCAGCGCGGGCCCGCTGCTCCTGCTCGGCCCGGGTCAGCCGACTGGCGGCGAGCTCCTCGAGGAGCTCGGTGATCGTCGTCCCGTGCTCCTGGGCCAGCAGGCGCAGCCGGTCGCGCGTTGCCTCGGTGGCCTTGATGCTCGTCGGCTTGCTGTCGCTCATACCATCGATTCTACCACCGGTAGAACCCGACTCGCAGGCTTCCGCGGGCCGAGCTCTACCAAAGGTCCTCCTCGGGGTCGGAACGACTCCGCCCTGGTGAATCAGCCCTGCATCAGGTGTTGGCTGATGTTGCCTGTTCGACCATGGCCTGGCGTCGGGCGCGGAACTTGTCCCACACGGGCTGCAGAAGACCACCGAGCACCACCTGCAGGGTGTGTACTGCGTCCCGCTGCGCCTTTCTCTGGACCTCGGCGAGTTCGAGCGCCAGCGTGGACATCGAGGCGAGGACTTCGTTCACGTCCCCCCGGGTGGCCAGATGGTTCACATAGTCCTCGGTGGCGTCGGGAGCACTGGGATTCGGATGCTTGTTCCGACCCTCGGCGACGATCCACTCCAGATCGCCTGGGGCCAGACCGAAGAGATGGTTCCCGATGGTGGAGCCGCTGCAGTGTGGAATGAGGCGCAGCATTGCGCATCGTGCACCGTGCTCCTCGATTCCCGCGACCAGGGCGGGGTTGACGTCGGGCTGGACGGCTCGCTGTCCCAGGGCGAAGGCCACCAGTTCGGCGTCGGTGGTCTCGTCGCAGGTAAGGAAAGCCCCGCCTTCGGTGGCGAAATTGACCTTGTTACTCGGATCGAGCCAGTTCTGCGACATGATGAGCAGATCCACCCGTGCCTTGTCGGTCCCGCTCTTCAGGAAGGTGTGCGCGTAGAGCCAGAACGCCCACCGCCACGTCTCGTTCTCTATGGCCTGGTTCACGGTGCCGGGCAGCACCAGTGCGGGATCCCACAGTTCCCGCGGCATGAACATCCACGCGCTCTTGTGGGACTCCCATTGCTTGGGGTTGGTGAGGTGACCCCAAGCCGGGCCGAAGTCGGTGTACTCCTTGGCCTGCCTGTCCAGCATGATGCCGCTCAACGCCGACTTCGTGACCTGAGGAAGGGCCTCGTACTTCCTGAGGCGATCGCGCTCGTACACGGAATCCTGTTCCTGGTCCGCCTTCCTCAGCATCTCCGGAATAAACCGCCTGTCTTCCTTGGAGAAATTGTAACGGTTATCGGCGCCGCGCCTCTGCTCGTCCTCGAGAGTGTGCTCCTCGATCCCGCCCAATGCCACGGTGAATCCGTCCCTGCCCGAATACGGCTGGCAGGCCAGGAAGTGCATCGTTGTGAGACTGGGGTTCCGGCTCAGGAGTTCATTTACCATGTTCTCCAGGTTCGATTCGGGAAGACCGTCCAGGGTGAGGCGCCCACGCGAACTGAATTCCGGCTTGACCTCCAAGCCCACCATGTACAGGGCGCCGTCCATCTGGCTGGATCCAGCGACCGCAAGGTGGTGGAGGTTGCCCAGGGAGTCGAAGCCAGTCATGTCCAGGTTCTTGGTTCTCGTTTCGGGCGGAATCACATGACTTGCCTTGACCGCCTTGAACCCGCCGACGCTCAGGACTCCGATACCGTTCGTTCGCATCGTGTACGTCGCCGGCTTTCCGTAGAAATAAAGCGTCACGTCCTTGGGGGTGACGAAGTACCTGTTGCTGATTCCCAGCCCGTGCGAAGCGATGTAGGCAGTTTCCATGAATTTTCCACTCACGTATCTCTGGTGCGGTCGGCGTTCTCAGATCGTCGAAACCTGTCGACTCCACGAAATCACTCGCCTCCCGGATTTCCCTACAAGGTTGGACAAGAGAAGAGGCACGCCTCATGGCACGATGGTGTCCCTTGTCGTGGTGTAGCCGATCAAGGTGAGGGAGTGCGCCGGGGGCGCGTGCTGACGTGTCTTCCGCTCCCTGCCAGAGGACGGGCCACCGTGCAACTCTCCGTAGTGAACGGGCAGTTCAACGCGGGAGGTGCAGGGTGGCCCTGTCGCAGCATGACCTACTCCGGTTGCTGGAGTCACTACGCTCGGGGGACGGGCTGGAGCTCGAACGGGGTGTGGCCGAGCGGATGCTCCAGGAGCTGATCGAGGCCGAGGCCACCGCGAGGATCGGCGCGCGGCGCGGAATGGAACGAGCACACCGAGACGCACCGCGCTTCGCAACGGCCGCCCAGGCCGGCGACCTGGACCTTGCGATCCCCAAACTGCGGTCGGGAAGCTTCTTCCCCGCGCTTCTGGAACGGCGCCGCCGCGTCGACCAGGCCTTATAGGCGGTGATCATGCAGGCGTACGTCCACGGCGTGTCCACCCGGTCGGTCGACGACCTGCTCAAGGCCCTCGGCGCGGACACCGGGGTCTCCAAGAGCGAGGTGTCGCGGATCTGCCAGGACCTGGACGGCCAGCTGACCGCGTTCCGCAGCCGGCCCCTGGACCCCGTCCGCTTCCCGTACGTGTATCTGGATGCGACCTACTGCAAGGCGAGGGTCGAGCACCAGATCGTCTCCCGGGCCGTGGTCATCGCCACCGGCATCACCGAGGAGGGCGGCCGGGAAATGCTGGGAGTGATGGTCGGCGACAGCGAACGCGGACTGAGCGGGGTCCGCCTCGTCATCGGCGACCACGGTCAAGGCCATCCGCAAGGTCATGCTCGGAGCCGCCTGCCAGCGCTGCAGGGTTCACTTCCTGCGCAATGTGTTCAGCGTGATCAGCAAGGAAGCGGGCGAGATGGTCGCCGCGACGATCCGCACAATCTTCGCCCAGTCCACAGCCGACGCGGTCCGGGCCCAGCCCGACACCGTCGCCGACATGCTCGGCCAGCAGTTCCCCCAAGGTCAAGGAGATGCTGCTGGAGGCGAAGGACGACCTGACCGCCTTCGTCGTCTGCACGACGAGTGGATCGCCTTCCCCCACCGACCTGCCCGAGGGAAGCATGGACCAGCTTCATGGAGGATGCACCGATGACCAGTGAGAACGTGACCGAGGCCGAGATCAGCAAGGCGGCCGAGCCGCAGCCGGCGAGGGCGGTGGACGACCGGCTGATCGACGAGTTGGTGTCCCGTGCTCAGGCAGAGGGCCTGCAGCTGACCGGCGAGGGCGGGCTGCTGCAGTAGCTGACGAAGCGCTGCTGGAGTCCGCCCTGGAGGGCGAGATCACCGATCACCTCGGCTATGACAAGCACGATCCGGCGGGAAGAACGGCGGCAACTCCCGCAACGGAACTCGTGCGAAGACCGTGCTGACGGACGTCGGACCAGTGGAGATATCCGTGCCCCGCGACCGGGACGGATCCTTCGAGCCGAGGATCGTCAGGAAGCGACAGAAGCGCCTCACCGGCGTGGACGAGGTGGTCATCTCCCTTTCTGCGAAGGGTCTGACGACCGGCGAAGTCCAGGCCCATCTGGCCGAGGTCTATGGCGCCGAGGTCTCCCGGCAGACGATCTCCACGATCACCGACAAGGTCATGGACGGCATGGCCGAGTGGCAGAACCGGCCCCTGGACCCTGTCTATCCGGTGGTCTTCATCGACGCGATCCACGTGAAGATCGGCGACGGCGCCGTCGCCCACCGGCCGATCTACGTGGCCCTGGCCGTCACGGCCGAAGGCCGGCGCGACATCCTGGGGCTGTGGGCCGGCGATGGCGGCGAGGGCGCCAAGCACTCCGAGATCAAGAACCCACTGGCAAGGGCCAGGCCCGCTGGACCATGCGCTGGAAGACCGCCCTCAACGCCTTCGACATCACCTTCGACGGCCGACTCTCCGCAGCACGCCAGTAACCCCGAACCCCCTCGTTACACCGTTCGATTCGACTGACAGACCCCACGGGTCACGACGGGTCCCCAGGTTCAACGCCACCTTCGACGAGGAGTCGTCGGAACGCGACCGTGAGCACCGCCGCAAGTGCCATGCATGCGGCAACTGCCCACATGCCGGCACGGAAGTCGCCCGTGGCGTCCCTGAGCCAGCCGGTGACGAAGGGCGCCACGAATCCGCTCAGGTTGCCGCAGGAGTTGATGAGGGCGATGCCGGCGGCCGCGCCGACCCCGCCGAGAAAGCCTGCCGGCACTTGCCAGAACACCGGGAGGGCAGCGAGCACCCCAGCCGTGCACACGGAGAGCGCAATGATGGCCAAGTACGGCGACTGCAGGTAGAGCGAGCACGCCACGCCCACGGCACCGACGAAGGACGGGACGGCCAGGTGCCACACGCGTTCCCCCTGCCGGTCGGAGTGCCGGGCGTTCCAGAGCATGGCCACTGCGCCACAGGCAAAGGGGATGGCGGAAACCAGGCCGACCTCGACGAGGCCCAGCTTCACGCCGAAACCGTCCTCGAATCCTGCGACGACCTGCGGAAGGAAGAAGGTCAGGGCATAGAGCCCGTACACGACGCCGAAGTACACGGCGCACAGGAGCAGGACCCGGGCGTCCCGAAGGCTGCGGCGCAGCCCAGGGGGGTCGGGAACCCGTGCACGGTCTTCGGACTCGATGGTTGCTGTCAGGGCCTGACGTTCCTCCGGGACCAGCCAGTTCGCGTCCTGCGGCCGGTCCGGCAGGAAGGTCCAGCAGGCGACGGCCAGCAGAATGGAAGGCAGTCCCTCCAGGAAGAACATGGTGCGCCAGCCGGCATCGAAGCCGAGGAATCCCCGCCCGTGTTCCATGATCAGGGTGGAGACCGGGGCGCCGATGACCGAGGCCGTGGGCAGGGCAAGGAGCAGCAGCGACATCATGCGGGCGCGGTGGCGGCGGGGGAACCAGTAGGTCAGATACAGGACCATTCCGGGGAAGAAGCCCGCCTCTGCGGCCCCGAGCAGGAAACGCACGGTGAAGAACGCGGCGGGGCTGTCGATGAAAGCCTGAGCGCTGGCGATGACGCCCCAGGTCAGGGCAATGCGTGCGATCCAGCGCCGGGCGCCGACCCGGTGGAGGAGGAGGTTGCTGGGCACCTCGAAGAAGAAGTAGCCGATGAAGAACAGGCCCGCGCCGAGCCCGAACGCCGTGGCGCTCAGTCCGATGTCGGCGTTCATCCTGAGAGCGGCGAAGCCGACGTTGGCACGGTCGAGGAAGTTCATCGTCGCCAGTGCGCCGAGGAGTGGCAAAACGCGGAGCGCTGTCCTACGCACCGCACCTGAAACGACCGGATCCGAGGTGGCCACGGACGATGGGTTCCACCGGGGGGCCACTCCATGCGCGCGGCATGCGAACGGCGCGCATCCGGGGTAGGCCGTTGCGCCGTTCGGCCTCCGGAGCCGACGAGGTCGGCGACCTGCGGACCGCCTCGCCGAGTTGCTGGGTCTGGCTGGGCTTCAGCACTGGGCCACGACCACCCACCTGCGTCTCACCCACCCCCGTGGCGGGGCGGTCGGCCGGGACCGGGTCGGCGGGGCCGAAAAAGCCGTCAGTCCGAACCGCCGGGGCGAGTGCCCGGTCGGCCGGGCGGGGCCTATGAACCGTCGCACGGTCGCCGAGTACCTGTCGGGTGGGGTTCTGCGAACGGTCAGCCGCGCCAGCGGGCGGTGGACGAGGTCGCGCCGCTGATCGACGCGATGCTGCGGGCGGAGATCCTGACCAAGGGGGCGCTGATCCACGAGCGTCTGGTTGCTCCGGAGGCGGTCGCGTTCTCTGCCCACCGGAGCCGGCCGCCGCGTCACAGCCGGCGGAGACCTGCCAGCACCCCGGCAGAGCGGCGGGTCGGAGACGGGATCGCTGCTGGCCTTGCTGAACCGAGCCGCGGCCACCCAGGTCGAGACCGAGAAGCGGGGCGATATCTGGCACACGGCCGACAACTGGGCCGAGGGCAGCTTCCTGTCGTCGATGAAGCGCATGAGCCAGGCCCTTGAAGTGCGCCGTCTGCTCGACCAGATCCTCAAGGGCGGCCCGGACGCCCGTGCCATCGTGGCCTGCGACTTCAACGCCGAGCCCGGCGCAGTGCCCGTCCTGGCGATCTGCGGGAACGTCGAGGACACCAACAACCGGGACCTGGCCACAAGCGTTCCGGTCCCCATCGAGCACACCATCCCCGCCGACTCCCGCCACACCCTCTGCTACCACGGCCGCGGCCAGCGGCCTCATGGAGGGCTGCCTCGCCGAGACCGGCCTGCCCACAGACGACACCACGAGTTCAACCTCGGCAATACCAAATGGGGGAGTCCCTGTGTTCGACCTTCGGGGGGAGGCGGCTGTGCCCCGTGACGCAGGAAGATCTTCTCTCGTGCCGAAGCCTCCTGATGCGACCTCAGGACTCGCGTGACGGCAACAGGACTCTCGGAAAGTTGAGACATTCGTGAAGACGACAGCATTACTTGTCGGTGCTTCCACTGCAGGCGCACTGCTGCTGTGGGCTCCCATGACGGACGCGGCGACAGGTCCGCCGCAGGCAGGCGCCTCCACTGCCCGCGCCGGTGTCGGCAGCATCGGCCAGGGGGTGGTGCAGGAGAGGAAGTACATTCTGGAACACCTCATCGAGACCACTATCCCCAGCAAGGCTGGCAGCATCAGGGTTCTTGCGCTGGACGGCCCCCCGAACGTCTCCAGCCGGCCTGGGGAGGTCTTCTTCCTTTACGATCCGTCGGAACGGAGCGTCAGCGGGTCGTTCTGGCTCAGCGGTGACACGGCCGCGACGGAGGTCGACGACTGGCGGCAGGTCAAGTTCTCCTACCCAGCCCGGTCTCAGCAGCGCATCGAGGTGCGCTACGGCAGCCTCGCCACCCCTCAGAGAGCCGATGTCGTGGCATCGGTCACGCGCTCGTACGACCGGGAGTCCGCCGAGCCCGTCTTGATTGACGACGCCTTTACCGACTCGGAACAAGGCTGGAAGCAGTTCATCGCCGACGTGCCTGCCGACAGCCCCCTGGACGACTTCGAGCTCCACTACGGCCTCGACCAGATCCCCGCCCCACTGGACGCCATGGGCCGCGCGCTTCACCTGACCGGACACAACCGCAGCGACGACCTTGCCATGTTCGCGACCAAGGAACTCGGACCGCAGCACGGCATCAAGCCGAACACCAGCTACCGCATCGACTACGAATTCGACATTGCCACCAATGCCTACAGCGGTATAGGCATCGGTGGTGACCCAGGCGGAGCGGTGTACGTCAAGGCGGGCGCGGTCTCCACCCAGCCCGCAACCGTGCGTGAGGCGGGCCTGCTACGCGCGAACTTCGACCACGGCGACCAGTCGGAGGACGGCAGGGACGCCGTCGTGCTCGGCAACCTGATCAAGCCGTCAGGCCTCGAGGACGACACCTACGAACTCAAGCACTTCAACAACGCTGACAAGCCGCTTAGTGCCACCTCGGACGCCAAGGGACGACTCTGGCTGGTCGTGGGCACCGACTCCGGCTACGAAGGCATAACTCACGTCTACTTCCCTCGCATCGGCGCTGTCCTCACGCCGCTCCAGTAGCAGGTCTCTCGGCCTTCGTCCGTTTTCATGATCGACAGCCGGGCTTCGCTGACTCTGTGTGAGGTTCGCTGAACGGGCCTTACCGGGTCTGGACACGCGGAGGCATCGACGGATCCGAGTCCACCGCGTCGAGGGACCGTCGATTCACATCTGGCGTTTCGTTGATCATCAGATCTGCCTTTCATGAGATGTCGCGCAACATCCGGCGATTTTCTATTGCCTTCTGGCGTGGGTCTCGAATGGCCATTGTTGCCACGAAACGACGATGACACGGCTCGCCGTACATTGCTTTCGAGCAAGGATCAGGCTTGCCATACTCGACCCAATGCAAGGCGGCGCACCTGCCAAGCCGTCAAGCATCTTGGGAGGTACCATGGTGAACGCAGAAACTGACAATGATACTTGCATTATGGAGGGGTGCTGCCGCCCTTTGGCGCCACAAGATCCCCAAGGTGTGTGCGCTGACTGCAATCCGTACAGCAGCAGCCTCGTCATGAACAACGATCCGTCATATAGATCGTGGCTCCTCGACTGTTGACACACTCGACGTTCCGACGCAGCCGGGCCCTGACCTCACACTTTCGACAACCGAGACACGTGGATCTTGATGGTCCGCTTGTAGCAGCACGGGGCGAAAAGGCCAGGTAGTTGCGGGGATGGCGTTCGTAGCGGTGGTTGAGACGGCGATACCCGGTCAGCGAGGACATCAGGGTTGACGCGCTCTTGCCTGTCGAGATTCTACCGGTGGTCGAATCGATGGTATGAGCGACAGCAAGCCGACGAGCATCAAGGCCACCGAGGCAACGCGCGACCGGCTGCGCCTGCTGGCCCAGGAGCGCGGGACGACGATCACCGAGCTCCTCGAGGAGCTCGCCGCCAGTGCCGCTGAGCGCGCGGTGGCCGGTGCCGGCTCGCATGCCGCCCGGCTGCGGTTCGCCGAGCACGTCCCGTCCACCGCGGAGCACGCCCTGGACGCGGCATCCTGGCCGGCACCGACTGGGCCGTCACACATCCGGCAGCCGTCGCGTGGCAGGCCGCGAAATCCGGCGAAGCCGTCACCGCGCTTTCCCTCGCACCGGAGGCGTACGAGGGGACCGGCATCCACCCGCTCAATCTCGGCTAGAAGACTGATGAAGATCTTGTTGAGGGGTCGTCCGGCCGTGGGCCGGGCGGCCCCTCTGGTTATGTGATGGCCGGTGCGAGGTGCCAGGTGCCGCCTGTGTGGGTGAGTCCGAGGTTGATCAGGCGGCGGAGGTTGAGGGCGGCGGCTCGGGTGTGAAGCCAGGAGTTGTTGTTGATGGTGCCTCGGTAGCGGAGCCGGCGGCTGCCGTGATGTGGCTACTCCGAGCGGTCTACAGTCCAAACCCATGCAGGTGCAACGAGTCTCGAAGGACGCGTTGAAGCATTGCTGTGCATGGTTTTGCGGGATGCTGCACCGGCAGAGCCAATTATTCCTGGAGGAGAACCAAATGAAGCGCAGGGCTGTGTACTTGCTCAGGTTCGGTGCTGTGGTCTTCACGCTGGCTAGCATGGCCTCTGGCCAGGCATCCGCCAGCATCGACCCCGCTCCCTCGGGGGGAAATACTGTGATCGTGGTGAAGGGCGACAACAATCACGTCGCCGGGCGAGATTCGGGAGATGGCAATACTTCTGGAAGCGGTCACACTCTCTCCTCCCCTGCACCCGCATCGACTCAATTTACTGTTACCAACTCAACGGGCCTGGACCTGACTCTCAACTCTTGGGACGGACCGCTCACGCCTGTCAGTGGCGGCAACGACCTGCCTGACAAAGGGCAGATGACCTGGCAGTACACCATCGATTTCAGCAACCCGCAGAACCCTGGACATTTGTACTTTTACGTTAAGCCGGATGGAAGTGATCAGGTCACGGTGTCGTACAACACGTTCGGGGGCGGCTGCTCTGGGAGCCCTACAGTGACGTGTTCTGGAGGCGATCCCAATGTGGTGCTCACACTCGGGTGAGCCGGAACCTGATGAGCCGCGTGTGGTTGTCCGGGGGCGCGGGAGGTGCCTTGTCTGGACGGCGGTGTTTCAGGGCTGAAGCGTTCTCAGCTGGTGGGCGTGATGAGGTCGAGCGCGTCGTCCGGGTCTGACTGGTAGTGATCTACGGCTTGGGCGTGGTTGGTCCGGCCGACAAGGTGGGCCAGGGCTATCACGAGGTTGCGGAAGGTGGCCAGGGCTCGTGGAGCGGTTTCCGGTACGCACCCGGCAGGCGTCTTCGTGGAGGCGGTGTCGCGGATGTGGTGCAGGGCCCTCGATCTGCCAGGGCCCGCGGACGGCGGCGGCGAGCTGGGCGGGGGTGGCCTGCCCGGCTTGCAGGCCGGTGACGGCGTAGGCGCGTTCGAGCGTCACCTGGCCGGTGCGGACATCACGGCGTCGGCGCACGATCTGGAGGGCCTGGACCGCGTGCGGGAAGGTGAGTCCGCCGACGGTAGCGGTCTTCAGCCGGCGGATCTCGTCCCGGCCGCGACCTGCCTCACGGGTCTTGTCCAGGAGGGGAACGTCCCGCCAGGGCAGCTTCTTCAGTGCTGTCTGCAGGGTCGGGTGGTTGCCCTTGACCACGGCGATGTAGTGGGCCTTCTTCTCTTCGACTAGGAAGCGGGCGTGATCGGTCTGCGTCAGCAGCGCGTCGAACGTGACGACTGTGCCGACCAGCTCCAACGGGGCGAGCAGGGGCCGGAACGCGGTGATCTCGTTGCTCTTGGAGTCGACCTGACGCTGGGCGATTACCGTCTTCTCGCCGTGCAGGACCGCCGCAAGCAGGTGGACGGCGACGCGATCGTGGGTGCGCGAGCCGCGCAGGGACTTTGCCGTCCACAGACAGGGCCCGCAGTCCGTCTGCGGGTTCGAACTGACCGGCGAGCCAGTCGCCGACAGCCCGGTCTGGAGCATGGGCGTCGATCCTGGCCAGCAGCCGCCCCAGGCTGCAGGCCCGCGGGACAATCACGACCGGATGGCTTAATTCGCGCTGTTGTTGTGCGTCACAGGCCACGCATCGGTGGAGGTTCGGAATGATCGGCGACCGACCGGGCCGTATCTACCGCACCCGGGCAATTCACGTCGCACGCATCAGGGGAGACTCATGCCAGCGAAGTCCCTGCACTTCACGACAACCGGCCGCCGGTCCTCATGGGTGGCCGCTTTGTGCACGATCGCCGCGGCTCTTCCCGTGGCCCTGTCTGCCGTCCCCTCTGCATACGCCGCCCCTCCCTGCCCCACGCAGTCCGGTGTCCCGGGGACGTATACCTCCGCGAACCAGACCTGCACGTACACGTTCGCCGCGGGGCTCGACCAGTCCTTCGTCGTACCGGTGGGCATCTCCTCGGTCTCCGTTGTCGCGACCGGCGGCAGGGGCGCCGCCGCTCCCAACGGCCCCGGTGGCCCAGGCGGCCCGGGCGGTGCTGGAGCCACCGTCCGCGCCGACGTTCCCGAATCCGTCCTCGACGCGGACCGCACGCTGTACCTGAACGTTGGCGGCAACGCGACCGGTGCCAGTGGCGGGGTGAACGGCGGAGGCGACGCCGGCACCGCCAACGGCGGTGGCGGAGGTGCGAGTGACGTCCGGCTCGAGCTCTCCTCGGTCCCCCTCACCACGACGGACTCCCGTCTTGTCGTCGCCGCCGGAGGCGGCGGTGGCGCGGCCGGAACGTCGGGCTTGGGTGCCGGAGGCGGATCCGCACCGGCTCCCGGTGGCCCGGGTGGTCAGAACCCAGGATTCCCCCCTGGTGCCCCCGGCGGTAGCGGCGGGGGCTTCAACAGCCCGGGCGGGCAGGGCGGGCAGGGCGGAGCGGGCGGCGGCATCACGCGTCTGGGCGGGGCAGGAGGGTCGGCGGCTGCCGACGTGGCCGGCGGGGGCGGAGGCGGCGGGGGTGGGGGCGCGAGCGTGCTCGGCCGCCCGGGCGCGGGCGGCGGGGGCGGAGGCGGTGCCACTGGAGGCGGGGGCGGTGCCCCAACCGGCGCCGCCGGCACTCTCGGTGCCGGAGCTGACGCCCCGGCCTCCGGAGGTGGAGCGGGCGGGGCCGGCTATTACGGAGGCGGTAGCGGCTCCGTCGACGGATCCCCTTCAGGTGGCGGAGCGGGCTCCTCCTTCGCCGACCCCCGGACGAGCGGGCGCACTGTCGGTCCCGGCGCCAACAATCCCCAGCTCGTCATCAGCTACCGTCTGGTCTCCACGACCACGACGGTGACCTGTGTCCCCGACCCGGTCCAGGTCGGCCAGGGCTCGACCTGCACGGCTACGGTCAGTGACGGCATCGCGCCGACGGGCACGGTGGACTTCACCGTCGACGGCGCCCTCGTCGCCGACGACGTACAGCTCCAGCCCACCCAGTCCGGTACCAGCTCCACCGCGTCGTTCACCACGAACACCGACCTCACCGTCGGCGACCACACGGTGGGCGCCTCCTACGGCGGAGACGCCACTCACGCCCCGTCCAGCGGCACCACCACGCTCGCCGTCGCGCTCGTCACCACGACCACGTCGGTTGCCTGCGATCCGAACCCGGTCACGGCGGGCCAGACGTCGGCCTGCACCGCGACAGTGAACGGCGGCGGCGAACCCGCCCCCACCGGCACCGTTGTCTTCACAGTGAACGGGGAATCCGTCACCAGCCCGCTGGTCCCCGGAGCGGGCGGCAGCTCGACAGCAACGTTCACCACGAACACGGCCCTGGCGGTCGGTAGTTACCAGGTGACCGCGACCTACGAAGGCGACGCGAGGCACAGCGGATCCTCAGGGAGCACCACTCTGGCCGTAGGCCTCCTCACCACGGCTTCACTCCTTTCGTGCGTCCCCAACCCGGTCCAGGTGGGCCAGAGCTCGACCTGCACGGTGACGGTCAGTGGCGGCACCGCGCCGACGGGCACGGTGGACTTCACCGTCGACGGCGCCCTCGTCGCCGACGACGTACAGCTCCAGCCCACCCAGTCCGGCAGCAGCTCCACCGCGTCGTTCACCACGAACACGGCCCTGACAGCCGGTAACCACACCGTCGTCGCCTCCTACGCCGGCGACGCAACGCACTCGGGCTCGACGGCCAGCACCTCCTTGACCGTCACACCTTCGGGAGGCGGTGGTAACGGTGGGGGCTCTCTGATCAACCTCAACGGCCTCATCACGGCGTTCAACAACATCTCCGTCAACAACAACATCAAGAGCCCTGGTAGCACCAACATCACCAACCAGCAGTTCCCCCCGGTGTCTTCGGGCAACTGAGTTCCGGCTGCCATCGACGCCTGATCGCGACCAGCCCCCTGGCGGAGGCGACGGACACAGACGTCCACGCCCGCCGTCCAGGGGGCTTCGTCGGAGCCTCTGGCTGCGAGGAGGACGACGCGGGTCTGTCCAGTAAACGGTGTAACCGGTTCGGTTGCTGCCGAGGACCGCTTCCTCCGGTTCGGAAAGGACAGGTCGGGCGAACGGGATGTGGGAGGTAGGGGTGGCGGGGGATAATCACCTTCATGATCGTGCACGAGAGCGGTGAGTGGGGTGCGTCCGCGGAGCGGGTTCTGCGGGCGCGGTATGCGGGGCGGCTGCCGGCTTCGCTGGACAAGCTCGCCGGCCCGCGGGCCGGTGTGGTGGAGCTTCCGGGGCATGTGGCGTGGTCAGGGCTTCGTACCTTCGATCTGGAGCGGCCGCGGCTGCGGATGAGCCTGTACCGGACGGTGCTGGCGGAGGGTCTTCATGAGGATCTTCTGCGTTTCCTCGACCGCGATCTGCTGATCGAGCAGTGGCCCGTGCTGCGGACGCTGGTCAGCCGGCACATCCGTGTCGTGTGGGAGGACGCCTTCCCCGAGCTCGCCACCGTGGCGAGGCCTGCGGCTGCGTGAACCTCACCGACCTGCACCGGCGGCTGCTGGCCGCCGTCGTCGAGATCGGCTCCCGCTATCCGCTGGTGCTGGCCGGCGGCTACGCCGTCCAGGCACACGGGCTGGTCGACCGGCTCAGCCAGGACCTCGACGTCGCCACCCAGGACCCCGCGCCCATGCCCGACATCGCGGACCGGCTGTGCACCGGTCTCGTCGCGCGTGGCTGGCATGTCCGGTTGATCGCCGTCGACCCCCTTCAGGCGCGCCTGATGGTCACCGACCCCGTCACGGGCGAGGACTGCGAGGTCGACATCCTCAAAGAGCACTTCTGGACCACCCCCGTCGACACCCCCTACGGGCCCGTCCTCGCCCTGGACACCGTCATCGGTACCAAGGTGCGTGCTCTGGCCGACCGCGGCATGCCCCGCGACCTCATCGACGTCCGCGCCGCCCACCGCCTCCACAGCCTGCACGACCTCGAGCGCCTCGGCGCCCGGCACGCCCGCGACGACGGCTTCTTCCTCGAAGACCTCCGCGACCGGCTGACCGGATCCGACTGGCTCGACGACAGCGAGTTCACCAAGTACGGCCTCGACGAAACGGCGATCGCACAGCTTCGCTCCTGGGCGCTGGACTGGGCTGCCGACATCGACCAACGCCTCCAGCGCGACCCGCACGACGGCTGACCACCCACCGCGCCCAGGAATTCCACCGGCATGATGCCGTCCTCGACAGGCATGGCCTCAAAGGTCGGGCGCCGGGAGAGGAACTGCTGGTACTGCTCGTCGCCCGGCTCATGCGCCAGGCCGGACTGGCCGGCCGGCACCGCGGTTCGACTTCTCGTCGTGGGGCCGCTCATCAGCCGTCTCCTGGCGGGAGGTACGGGTTCGCCGGTACTCCGGATCGCCTCGCCGATGGAACGCGCGCAGCGCGTCGTACACCCCGGCGCCACCAAACACCAGCCTGCCGATGCCTGAACCGGGCTGCCGCGGGTAGGCGCAGCGCGGCCGCGACGGCGGGCCGTACGGCCCGTGGCCGACCGGGGGCTCCCTCACCCAAGGCGTGGCGGGGCCTCCGGCCTGCGATGAAAAAATGACAAGCCGGTACACCGGCGGTGACCGCCCCAGCGCGCCGGGGAAGGGACGCGTCCACCTGCTCGGGCGTGCCGCCGACGGCGAGCACATCCCGCCCGCCGGGCGCGGATCATGCGCGCGATCTCGGTGAGGTCGTGGTCGAAGAAGCGCAGACTGCCGCGGACGTCCGCGATCAGGGCGGTGGGCAGCAGGGCCTGCCACAGGCGGGATGTCGGCGACCAGTCCCAGGAGCATCCGGTAGATCCGCGGGTCCGTCTCCTGAGACGCAGCGCACGTGCAGGATCGGGGAGCCGGCACCCTGCCGCAGTGCGTGCTCGACGTCCATGGCGGCACCTCTTCACTCACGCTACCGAACATCTATTCGAACAAGCGACCCGATAAATGGAGTCCTAGATTCGAACGGCGCACGATGTGCATCATGATCCACTTCCCTGGCCCAACGGCCTACAGGCGTCCCTTCGCCGCCTCGCCCGCGCCCGGAGCCGGCCCGGGATCCTTTCTTTCCCGTCTTGTTTGTCTATGTTTACTGGACAGGCCCGGGCATCGAGGCAGTCCACCACGTCCGGGACGTCACCTTCGCCGAGGACGCCTCGGAGATCCGCTCCGGACATGGGCCGGCGAACATGGCGACCATCCGGAACCTCGCCATCAGCACCATGCGCTCAGCGGGGCACCGCAGCATCGCCCCCGCCCCGCGGGAGGTCTCCGACACCCCCTTCACCCGCCCCCTCAACTTGCTCAAACTCCCCTGAAATGCGACGAAACCGGCACCATCGGACTTTGAATCAGCCCTGAGCGATGCCGTGCTTCCACTGCTCGATCAAGGTGAACCCGAAGATGCCCAACAGCGTGTCGCTTCAGCACAGGCTTGCCGACCGTCACATTTCAAGGCGTCCTGTCTTCCTCTCTCACTCCGAAGGTGGAAACTCATGAAAGCGAGTGTCTCTCGCGCCCTGCTAGTGGCCCTGACGGCCACCATGGCGTTCACTGGCCCCGCCGTGGCGAGCACGATCACTCCAAGTCCGCCTGAAGCCGCCGCCGGTCACACGATCACGGGTGACCTGACGGGGCATGGAATTATCTACCAGGCCGGAAATGGACACTCCGTCACTGGCGTGTCTACAAACGTGGCCGTCGGGCGCTCCGACGAGTCTGCGGCTTCCGACCTGGTCTGCATCAAGAGCTGGAGCAATCTGCTCACCACCGAACTGCAGCAGAGCGGTATCACGGGGTCGTGGAGTCCGAACAACCCTCCCCAGGGAATTCTCCCCGCCGGTGCCTCCACCACGACCGCGTGTGCCGCTGACGCGACGTTCTCCTACAACGGAGGTCAATACAAGGTCCAGGTTGTGAATGGCGGCCTGGACGTCCTCGGTGGAAGCAGCACCTTCACCGAGAACAGTGATGGCACCTATTCGGTGGTGTTCGACGACTGAGCTTGACGTTTACGTCGCAGGTCACTGAGCCTTTCCAACCTGCTTGTGTGGCACAGCAGTCGGCGTGACAGACGAGTGAAGCCTCTGATAGACGGGTTGACCAAGATCACCCGTTCCGGCAGAGGCTTCACGTGCTTGTCCACCCGTCGGCGCCGCCGGCATGCCCACCGCAGCCTGAACCACAGCCGCCGCCAGCCCAGACACACCCTCAGGCGATCACACTCCTGGTTCCGCTGCGCTCCACCAGAGCGGACCTGCTCCGCAGGCCCCAGAGCTCCCGCGCTTCGCGCGGGAGCTGACCCCGTTTCACGGGGTCCGGGCCGCTGACCCGTTGGGCGCGATCGCTCCCCCACACGAGTCCCTTCCGGCTGCGCCCTAGGCCCGCCTCCCCCAGCACACACCCCCACACCCGCCAAGATGCAAACGCCATACCCGAGACAAAAAGGAGCAAAAGGGATGCGCTACACCCGCCCCGCACTCGCCATCACCACAGCCATCCTCGCCCTCACCGGACTCGCCACCACCGCACACGCCGACGACGACGCGAAGGATCACGATAAGAACAACATCTGCTTCATCCACGTCGAAGGCGACCACAACCACAACGCCTGCGGAAACATCGAATACGGAGCCAACGCCACCACCGGACAGGGTCACTCCGTCATCTCCGGCCTCACCACTCCCATTCAACAATCGAACTGCATCGACATCACGAACAACTTGCCGAGTGGTGCGGTGCTGACGCTCACCCCACCCTCGCCGACGTCTCCGAACCCGAACCCGCCTGCTTCAGCGTGGAGCATTAAGCCCGCACAGACCATCGCCAATGGGGAGGCAGCGTTGGCTTGCGCCAACGGCTCATTCGCCGGCCTGACGTACACGACGTCGACCACCGGCGCTCAGGTGTCCTTGCAGAGCAACTCCAACACAGTCACAGGCCAGGCCAAGTACCAGCCTTCAGGGGGCACGTCCTGGGATCTTGGTTTCGGCCTGGGTACCCGCCAAAACCCCAACCCCACACAGACCGTGACTGTCAATGTGACGTGTGGCGCTGAGCCCCAGAAGCCTTGTTGACGGTCGAGAAATCGCAAGAAAAGCGGCCTATTCTCACCTTCGGCGGTCACGCTGGGGAGGATGCCTAATAGATTGCGTAAGTCCGTGATGTGACAGCCTGACCCGGGACACAACATCGAGCCCGCGGTCAGGCCATCGGACGAGTCTGTCGGACAACATGGAACAGTCCCCGGGGCCGCCACCCAAGGGCCCCGGGAACCTCAAGCTGGCATCCCCTGGGGCGAACCTCATGCCTGCAGCTGGAGAGCACCGTCTCCAGAGCACCTGCATCAGACCGATGCACACCGTCACGGCTGCTTCGGCGGCACTGGGCTGCTTCCCGAATGGCCGGGTCCTGGTGATGGTCCCGACCCTGGACCTCCTGGCGCGGACCGCGTAGGCCTGGCGCCGGGTGGGCCACCAGTCAGCCATGGTGGCGGTGTGCTCTCTGGAGAACGATCCGGTGCTGGCAGAGCTGGGGGTGCGGACGACTACGAACCCGATCCAGCTTGCCCTGTGGGCAGGAGCGGGGTCGGTGGTCGTGTTCGCTACGTATGCCTCCCTCGTGGACCGAGAGGACCCTTACGCGCCCGTGGGAGCTCCCCCGATACGTGGCCCAATGAAAGGCTGCACTGGCGGGCGGGGAGCGGCTGTACGGGCAGCAGATGGCTGACTTCGACCTCCCGATCGTCGACGAGGCCCACGGAACCGCCGGTGACCTCGGCCGCCCCTGGGCCGCCACCCACAACAACACCCATATCCCGGCGGACTTCCGGCTCTACCTGACCGCAACGCCGGGCATCCTGGCCTCGGCCGCGCCTGAGAAGGGCGCGGAGGGCCATGAGCCGGAGATCGCGAGCTGCGTACGGTCATGACGTTCCACCAGAAGGTGGAGGAGGCGGCCGGGTTTCGCGGAGAAGCTGCCCGAGACGGCGGCCGAGCTGTACGTCACGGACGCCTCCGATGCCGATCTGGCGGCCGCGGAGCAGCTCCTCGCGTCGTCGATCGAGGCGGAGTTCTACGCGCTGGAAGCCGGCCGCCACGTCCCGCCGGACCGGGTGTGGTCAGCGTGGCTGTGCGGGGACCACCTCGTCACCGAGCGGTGCGAGGTCCTCCGACAGTCTGCCAACGGCATCGACGCCAACAACCGGAGGGTACACCGCGCATTCCTCGCGTCCGTCCGTGTCCGGATCATCGTGCCATCTTCCCAGAGCCGAACGAGGACCCCACCGACATGGTCGCCTCCGCCAGCTTCAAGCCGCTTGTAGCCGTCCTTCAGGGCTCGCCTCCCGGGCTCTGACGAGCGGCAAGCGCAAGGTCCAAGTCCGGCGGGACGAGGATGGGCGGATCGTCGGGGCCGGCGGAGAGGGCGCCGACCATTGAACAAGGTGACATTGCCAGAATTCAGGTTCAGCGGCATGTCGTGCGACTGCTCGGGAGTTACGCTGCATGTGGATCCGGTACAGGATGGGGGCATAGCAGGATGAAAGACGTGGGCATCTCGCTGAGTGTGGCCTTCGCTGCGCTCTTCCCCATCGTGGATCCAATCGGAAATGTTCCCACCTTCCTCGCGCTCACGACCCACTCAGATCGCAAAGCGGTGGCTCGGAAAGCCGTTGCGGCCGCCATGCTCGTGCTTGTGGTCTTCCTTGCCGTCGGCCACTTCATCCTCGAGTACTTCGGTATCTCCCTGGCTGCCGTAGAGTTCGTCGGCGGGCTCATCCTGGGTTACACAGGTTGGCAAATGCTGTCCCAGCCACTCAAGCCGGCTGGTGGGCAGCAGCCTTCCAGCGCGGTCTACTTCACGCCCCTGGCCTTTCCCCTGCTGGCAGGACCCGGGGCACTGGCTGTCGTACTCGGCTTCTCCAACCGCGTCGACAGCTGGCTCGATTTCCCTGGCTGGTTGGCAGGCACTGCCTTGGTCCTGGCAGTGACCTACCTTGTCTTCGTGCACGCGGACCGGGTCCTCACCGTGGTGGGACCCAACGGCATCGACGTCCTGAACCGCATCATGGGCCTGATCGTCCTCTTCATCGCAGCCGAACTCGCCTTCCATGGGATCGCTGACGAATTTGGTCTCACACGCGCCGGATAACCCGCAGGACGCTTTCACCAGCCGCCTCGTGACCGAACGCCTGATACGGGCACACCCCCACGTGGACGCCGCAGTGGTGCGCGGGTCGCTTCACACGGCGTTCGAGGAGCTCAAGTACGCGCGCGTGCGGACCTACCTTCCCGTCCTCATGGAGCGACGAGCCCGGGACCTGCTGCCCTGCGACGTACCAGGCGAGCACGACACCTGACCATCTCCATAACCCGCCGATCTCCTTCCCGCCCCGGGGTGGCTCCGGCGGCGGCCGGCGGCAGGTCCGTTCCTCGTCGGCGGCCCGGACGGCGCCGATCCTCTCGTCGACGCGGGCAAGGGTGAGCTCCAGCCAGCGGCGTATGACCAGGAGCTGGTCCAGGGCTGGCGGCAGGGGCAGGAGAGGGGTTCCGGCATGGCGGCTACGCCGCCTCGGCTGCTTCAGGGGCTTCGGCTGGGCAAGCCTGCCGCTTCAGCTGCATGCGGCTCTTCACCAGGATGTCGGTGGGGACGCTCTTCCAGTGAGGTCTCATCGGTCACCCCTTAATCGTAATTCTGTTCGATTTTGGAAGGGAAGTCGGCGCTCCGGTTCGTGACCCGTTCGGCAGACGGCCGGGAGGCCGACAGATCGGATGGGGCTGACCGGGTAGGCGCCGTGCACTGGATGAGGGGCGACTTGAGGAGGTGGCGGCCGTGGCGCGTCCCGTCTGGGCCGGAAACCTGTCATTTGGGCTGGTCAGCCTGCCGGTGGGCCTCTACACGGCCACCGACAGCCACACGTTCCACTTCCATCAGCTCCAGCGCGGCACCTCCGACCGGATCCGCAATCGCCGGGTGAACGAACGAACCGGGAAGGAGGTGGAGCTCGAGGACATCGTGAAGGGGTTCGACACCGGCGACGAGTACGTCCTGGTCGAGCCGAAGGAGCTGGACGAGATCGCGCCGGGCCGCTCCCGCTCGCTGGAGATCGCCGGGTTCGTTGACCTCGCGGAGGTGGATCCGATCTTCTTCGACAAGACCTACTACCTAGGCCCGCGCGGCTCCGAGTACGGGAAGGTCTACAGCCTGCTCGAGCAGGCACTGGCCAAGGCTGGCAAGGCCGGGATCGCCACCTTCGTGATGCACCAGCACGAGTACCTCGTCGCCCTCAAGTCCGAGAACGGGCTGCTCACACTGCACACCCTGCACTGGGCAGACGAGATCCGGGACCCGAAGAAGGAGATCGACACCCTTCCCGGGAAGGCGAAGGCGTCCGAGAAGGAACTGATGATGGCCGAGCAGCTCATCAACGCGATGAGCATGACCTGGGACCCCGAAGAGTTCCACGACACGTTCCAGGAGAAGGTCGCCGCTCTCATTGAAGCGAAGAAGGTCGGCGAGACCATGGAGAAGGCCGAACCCGCCGCCGAGCCGACCGGCGTCGTCGACCTCATGGAAGCCCTGCGCGCCAGTGTCGAGCGTGCGGGCAGCCCGAAGGCCACCGGTGGCAAGGCCACTGCCTCCGAGAAGGGTTCCGGATCCGCGAAGACCACCGGTAAGCCGCCCGCGAAGAAGCGGGTCCGCTCCACTCCGAAGGAAGACCTGAGCGGCCTGTCGAAGGCCGACCTCTACAAGGAGGCCGCGGCCGCCAACCTGCCCGGCCGCTCCCAGATGACCCGCGACGACCTGGTCAAAGCCCTGACCCGTGCCTGACCGAGTGAATGTCTGCGCGTTCGGATTTGGGCTGCAGTACGCAAGATCCGGGCTGGCTGCTCTCCGCCTTCGCCAGGGCTCGGACGGCCTCCCAGGGGGCGGCAGGGAACCGTGCCATCCCCGCACTCCTGGGAACGGCCGACGCACCGGTCATCCGAAGGCCCGACGGGCGCTCTCCGACCCGCGCCCACCCGATCACCACCAAGTCTCGTTGCCGGCAACCGCTGCGGAGATGACAGCACGCGTTGGGCGACCGGGGACCAGACCGCCGTCGCGATCTGCTCATCCTGCTTGGTGAGGCGCACCCCGGTGCCGCCGGCGGCGCAGAGCGGATCCGGCTGACGTACGGCAGCAGAGCGGCAGCCTCGGTGACGCAGGCCTCGATCAGATCGACAGCCGATCAGGAACCCGAACCGACAGCGCTCCTGGTAGGGCCGGACCTAGCTGTTCTCCAGGGCGTGGCGTACGGTCCCGCCTTGCTGGTTCCGCTCGTGCAGGGTGAGCAGGATGTTTTGGGTGGTGCGGCTGATGCGCTCCAGGGCGAGCTCGGAGCGGTCGTCGCCGGATCGGATGAGCAGCGTGACCAGGTTGACGAAGTGGTGGCCACGGTCGTCCATGGCTGCTGTCGGGACTCCGGCGAGGAGCTCGTGCTTGGCTCCGTCGTCGATGCGAGCTGCAACGGCAAGCAGTTGGGCATCAACGATCGCGGCCTGAGCGGTCTCTGCGCTGTCTGCGCCCGATTCTCGAGCTGCGGTGTGCAGCGCGAGGGCGAGTAGAGCGTGGACGGCTCCTTCGCCAGTTGCTACGCAGATGTTCCAGGCTTCGAAGCGCCCTTGCCGGTCGTCGCGCAGTTCTGTGGTCTGGTCGTGGATCTGGACCAGGGCATCGGCGACCTGAGTGGCTGTCAGCCATAAGTTGTTCGGTTCCGAGGAGTCCATGGGGTGATTGTGCATCCCTCCGGCTCAGCGCCGGAGGGATGCGGGGTTCACAGGCAGGCGACGCGAAGAACTTCGCTGGTGGAATCGCCGGTGTGTCGGACGGCGGTGGCGTATGGGGCGGAGACGGGGCGTACCGCGAGTTCGCCAGTGGCCGCGTCGCAGCCGGCGAGGGCGACATGCCCGGCAAGATTGGGGGCGAGGGCCGGCCACTCGTCCACCAGCAATCCGCCGGCCGCAGGGAGTTCCCAGGCGCGGTCGGTGGTGAGGTTGGCCAGGAGCTCCTGGAAGCCGATGGGCTCGCGGCCGTCCGGCTGTCGGGTGGCGTGGGTTTCGGTGGGCTTTGCGGGATCCGCTGGGGCGCTCGCCTCGCTGCCGGGCTGCGGCGCGGGCGGCGGCGAGGGCCTGGCGGGCGAGGTCGACTCCGGATTCCGGGGCCTGCGGACGGTTGACCGAGTTGTTGATCACGGAAGGCTCCTTACCGGCGGTGGGCGGTCGTTCGGGTCGCCGCCCAACGCCACCAGGAGGCGCTCCACCAGCGGCCGGGTGAGGGGATCCTTGTCGAGCAGCGGCCAACCGGTGAGCTGGACGAAGAACCTCGCCAGTTCGGTCTTGCCGCTGCCGGCATATCCGCCGACCAGAATCAGAACGGGGCGGTGCGGGTCGCCGCCGGTGTGCCTCCGCTTCCAGGCGTCGATGATGCGCTGCTGGAGGGCGAAGTGGCCAGCGTCCTCGCTTCCGGGAGAGATGCGGTGTATGGCCCGCTCGACGGCCAGGACGTGCGCACCGTTGAGACGATCGTCCATCGGCGTGAGCTTGAAGGACGTCTCCTCATCGAGGGCGGGTACCCCTTGCGGGCGACCGTCTGCTCGATGAAGGCGACGATGGGCGGCCCCGGTCGGCATGGCGCCGGAGGCCGTCCAGGTCCCGTTCGTCGGCCACATCGCGGCCGGGATGCCGATCCTCGCCGAGGAGCTGGTCGAGGACGTCCTTCCCATGCCGCGGCACCTGGTCGGCGAGGGCCGGTTGTTCGCGCTGACGGTGGTCGGCGACAGCATGATCGAGGCCGCCATCTGCGACGGCGACATCGTCACCGTGAGGAAGGCCGACAGCGCGGACCACGGCGACATCGTCGCCGCCATGCTGGACGGCGCAGCCACCGTCAAGCGCCTGCGCCGCGAGAACGGCCGGTCTGGCTCATGCCGCACAACGCGGCCCATCAGCCGATCCCCGGCGACGACGCCGTTGAGGCAGTCCCCCATAGAGGACGTCAGTTGGCAAAGCCCGGCCCCACCTGGCTATCCGCTCAACCGTCACACCATGCTTGTGACACAGCCGGAGACCATGTCACATGATCTCCGGCTGTAGTACCGGGGCCCGGCGGCTGGCGCCGCGTGGTCTGGTCAATACTCTATTTTGGGTCGCTTGTCGTGTCTGTTCTGAATTTCGGTGCGCTCTGGTGGAAGGGTCGAGGGCGACCAGTTCTCTCCAACAGGGAGTTCCCCGTGAAGCGCATCTTCCGAATGGCTATGTTGGCAACCGTCGCAACCTGTGCTGCAAGCCTCGCAGCTGGCCAGGCCTCCGCCACAGGGCTCGGAGACCCCCTCCCCTACACCCCTGCGCCCGCCGGTTCCGTCGTCTTCAACAACGGCAACCACAACGTCAACGTCTTCGGTAACGACAACAACACCGCCGGACGCGACAACCTGAGCGGCAGCAACCACGTTGCCGGAAGCGGACATGCCGTCGGACTCGGAGTCACGCCGCCACCTATGCAGACCTGCACTCAGATCACGGTGGTAAACGACGATGCTCAGGACGCGCTGATGCTGACTGGTCAACTGTCAAGTGGCACCATTACCGTGAGCTTCGGAAGCAATGACCAGACGCTGCTTTCCGCTGGGGGCGGACGGACGAGTGGCACAGCTTGCGCGCCCGGCCTCGCCGGCCCGTTCCTCTCCGCAGGCTGGGCCTATCCCAACACGGGAATTGCAACCACAGGTTTCAGCTCTGCCCTCGGCCCTCAAATCTTCCAATCCAACACATGCGTAACGAATGACGCAGTGGTTGGAAACACCATCACGTTTCATGTCAAGAGGGCCTGCTGATCTTCTCCTGCTCAGACGGACGACCGCCTGGTCCGGGCCGCGGAGCATGTGCCGGCTGAAGGAAGCCCGCAGGTCGTGAACGGCAGGCCAGCTCCGGCGTGCGACCCTGGGTGACCCCCAGTCGGCCGTGCTCAACACCCGAGTGACCACGGGCGGGCCATGTCGCTGAGGGGGTGGGTAGTTGGGGTGTCAGGGGGTTGGTGAGCGGGGGTGTTGCAGGTTGGGTTGAGAACGGGGTGTGTCGGGTGGGAGTGGTTTGACCTGGGGTTCTTTCAGGTTGGTTGAGAACGTTGTTGGTGTTGCAGATGGCGTCTGGGTCTAAAGGACCGAGGCGTCATTTCCTGTTTCTGGGTGTTTGCGCCGGTCAGCGGGTTGCGTGGCGGGTCATGGAGCGGTTCTTGGGCTGGTGTGTGGTTTCGGCGTGGTGGTCGAGGTGGATCGCGTCGAGTGCTGGCTTGGTGATGCGTTCGGTGCCGTCACCGATGGCGGTGATGGCGGCTTGTCGGATGAAGCGTGTGAGGCTTCCGATGCGGCCGGCGGTGTGTTGGTGGAGGTAGGTGGCATGTTGGGGGAGGGTGCCGGGTTTGTGGTGGTGGAGGTCGAGGGCGTTTTCGAGGTCGGTGAGGGTGTCGGTGAAGGGTGCCGTTTGCCGAGGCGGGCGGGGAGTGGCCCGCATTCGATGAGGGTGGCGCGTTCTGCGAGCTGCCGGGTCGCGGTCCAGGACCATCAGTTGCGCGCGCATCGCGTTCGACCCTGAGGCGGCGTGCCGGCCGGTGGTCGCCGACCACCACAGCCCAGGTCCCCAGCGCCTGCCGGGGACCACGGGGAACGCCGAGACCGGCTTCAGGTCCTCGAACGCGACGGTCACCGCCGCGTCCACCCACCGCTGTTTTACGGCCTTTCCGCCGAATCCGGCGAACGCTGTCTCGAACCCGGACCCCTCACCCGCGTGCGGTTCCGCACTGCTGGCCCCTGACGCACTTGTCACATGGCTCAGCCAACTACCCCAGCCAACAAATATGCCCGGTATGCCCATTCTGGTCATGTGTGAGCGCCGGATGCGGTACCGCGCCCACCACACTCCGCTTCTGACCCGCCCCCTGCCTACTGGCCACCCTCGTCCTGGGGGAGGGAGTCGGCGATTCCTGCCCATTGCTCGACGTCGTGGAGTGCGACGCCCGCGGTCACCGCTGCGAGCGCTGTTTCCCGCAGGGCTTGGTCGAGCAGCTCGATGGAGTGGCTGAGCCGCTGCAGGAGCAGGCGGGCGGCGTCGGCGGTGCGGCCAGCCCTGGTGCGCGCCGCGCAGCTGGAGCAGTTCTTCCCCGGCGGCCTGGATGAGGCTGGTGATGCACATGCGTTGTTCGGGTGGCACGATGGAGCGCCAGTTCGTACCGGAACCGCCCGCGGTCTTCTCCCGGGTCTGCTCACGAGCAGGGCTGCCATGGTGGGCGGCTGCTGATCGGCCCTGACTCTCCACGGACCGGCGTCGTAGGGGTCGACCCGCGTATGCCATCGCCAGCGGATGACGGCAGCCTTCCACGTGATCAGAGGGCCGCCGTCCGTCGCGACCAGCGGCCCCAGCCAGGGGCGCCCCACCTGCTCGCCGAGGTGGCGCTCGAACCGGCTTTCCCCAGGGAGCGGGCGGGGCAGTCCCGCTCTCCCGCTGTCGGTCCACGCCAGTTCTTCGGCGGCCGGGTCCAGCAGGACATTGGCCAAGGCGACGATCTCGGGGAAGACCACCGCGTCCCGCCCGATCGCCCGCCACCGGTCAGCATCCCCACGAACTCCACGGCCCGCGACCTGCTCCAGACGACGCGGCCAGGTCTGTTCCTGCTCCCAGTGCAGGGAGTGTTCCCACCACCGGCACACGACCGCACGAGCCAGACCGAACACCTCCGCCGGCGCCACCCCGGCCCGCCACGCCCGGCGGGCCACCCCACCCCACCGCCGCTGCGCCCCGACGACTTCCGGGACCCTCCGCAGGTCGAGGTTCTCCAACGGCTGGTCGGCATCGGCGTCCAGCAACCAGCGGCCGTGCCGCCTGCAGACCCGTTCCCAGCGTTCGGCGTAGCGCACCGCGCGAACCGGCTGTCCGGTGCGCTGTGCCGTACACAGTCGGCAGCCGAACGCCACCGGCCCGATGACTGCACCACCAACGCGCCAGAGAGCCTGGGGGTCGTCTGCCGATTCCTGTGCGGTGAGTCCGTCCTCGTTGCTGTCCCAGGACGGCAGCGCGTGGCTGAGGTTCTCCTCGTCGACCCTGCTCAGTCCTGCCAGCACAGCCCTGCCGACCGGACTGAGCAGGACTTCCGCGTCTGCGCGGAGCGCCCCGCCGGGGTGTCGGGGCTGGTGGTTCTTCCACCGCCAGTGGCCGAGCAGGAAGCCGGGCTCCTGGCCGTAGCGGGCAGCGAGCCGGCACATCAAGGACCAGGTCGTCTCTCCACTCAGCGGGCCCACACGGCAGATCCCGGCTGGAGATCGGTCAGACTCAGTCATGGCTGACCACACCTTTTGGCTGCCCGCGAGACTCCGACAACCCCTCGCTCCCTTCCCCCGGACCAGTGGCTCATCGGGCAAGCCGCCCTTCCGCCTCAGTGAAACTGCTCGGGCCATCCGGGAGATGAGCGGAGAGACCGAGCCACACGATGGGGTGGAGTACCCGCCGACCGGTAGCAGCACATCTCCCGCCCCTGCTACCGTCCACGAGCCTGCAGCACCTCAGCCCGGCGGCCGCGAGCTCCAGCCCCACCGGCCATCACCCTCAGGTGAGAGCAACAGGCAGCCTTGAAGGCTGGTTGGCCATCGACCCCATGTCACCAAGCTGACTGGATCCACTCGGCAAGTCAGGCCCCAGCACGAGATACCCTCTAGTGCCGTATCAGGCAACGTTTGCCCTGTCGACGACGGCGCGTAGGCGTCGGTCGTCGACGTAGCGGTTTCGCCAGATGATGTAGCGGCGGATCATGCTGCCCTGTTCTTTGTGGTCGGCGTGGTCGGTGCCGTCGAGGGTGAAGTAGCGCAGGGCGGTGAACTGGGCTTCGATCCGGTTGAGCCAGGAGGAGTTGGTCGGGGTGTAGGCGATCTCGACGTTGTTCGCCGCGGCCCAGGTGCCGACGCGCTGGCACCTTTTGGTGGTCAGGTGCGGGGAGAAGTTGTCGCAGACGATCGCTATCCGGACGTGGGCCGGGTAGAGGGTGCGGAGGTAGCGGCAGAACTCCAGGAACTGGGTGCGTCGCTTGACGGGTTTGATGTGGCCGTAGAGCTTGTCCTTGGTCAGGTCGAGGGCGGCGAACAGGTGCCGTACTCCGCCGTAGCGGTTGTAGGTCGCCCGGCGCCGTCGGCGCGCTTCGCGGTCGGGGTCCTTGTGCTTGCCGCCGCGCTCGGCCCACTGCCGGCCAGGGTGGGGTATCAGGTTGAGCGGCCCGAACTCGTCCATGCAGAAGACGACGTCGGGCTCACCGTCCTCGGATACGACCTCGCCGTCGGCGATCGCGTAGAGGTGCTCGACGCGGGCCTTCTTGGCCGCGTAGTCCGGATCACGGGAGGTCTTCCAGGTCTTCAGGCGTTGAAATGAGACGCCTTCCTCGCGGAGCAGGATGCGCAGGCCCTCGTGGCTGATGTCGTCGACCACCCCCTCGGCGACCAGGAAGTCCGCCAGCTTGGTCAGGCTCCAGGTCGAGAACGGCAGGTCGTGCTCGGTCGGCTTGGACTTCGCGATCTTCTTGATCTCCCGACGTTCGGGCAGTGTGAACGTCTTCGGTCGGCCGCCGGAGTAATTCGGATACAGCGACTCGAAGTCGTCGGTGTTGAAGTTGTGGATCACGTCCCGGACCCGGTCGTCGCTGGTGAACGACACCTCGGCGATCCGCGCCACCGGCATCCCCTGCGCGGACAGCAGCACCATCTGGGCCCGCCGCCACGTCACCACCGACCCGGTGCCCCTGCGGATGATCCGCAGCAGTCTCTGCCCCTCGTCGTCATCGATCTCCCGCACCCGTACTCGCTTGGTCACGACCACAGAATGCTCTGCGTGCGAGCCCCAGGGGGCGTGAACCTGGCGGGACATCGTCGGAGCAGCCGTGCATCATGCGCAGAATGGGGGCATTCGCCAGCTGTTGCCGACCGAGAGTGACTCCCATGAATCGCCTTCCCGCGGACCCGACGGTGCTTCACCCGTTTTCCGACCAGCCGCGGGTGGTCCTGCTGAAGCCGCTGGTGGCCTCGCCGCTGATCGAGGTCGGGGAGTACTCCTACTACGACGACCCGGAGGATCCGACCGCGTTCGAGACCCGCAATGTGCTTTACCACTACGGGCCGGAGAAACTGGTCATCGGGAAGTACTGCGCGCTGGGAACCGGGGTGCGGTTCATCATGAACGGCGCCAACCACCGCATGGACGGCCCCTCCACCTTCCCCTTCCCCATCATGGGCGGCTCCTGGGCCGAGCACTTCGACCTGCTCACCGGCCTGCCAGGCCGGGGCGACACCGTCGTCGGCAACGACGTCTGGTTCGGCTACAACACCATGGTCATGCCCGGAGTCCGCATCGGGCACGGTGCGATCATCGCCTCCGGCGCCGTCGTCGTGGACGACGTCCCCGACTACGGCATCGTCGGCGGCAACCCGGCCAAACTCATCCGCACCCGCTATAACGACGACGAGATCGCCCGCCTGCTCGCCCTCGCCTGGTGGGACTGGCCCGCAGAACACCTCACCGAACACATCCGGGCCATCATGACCGGCAGCATCAGCGACCTCGAAGAGATCGCACCACGAGTCTGAGCCGGCCTCCACTCACTACACGTCACACCGGAACAGGGCCAACGTTGCTTGATACGGCACTAGTCCAGCCTCAATCTGGATGCCAGAATGAAGCATCAGGGTCAGCTGACCTCACCGTGACCCACCGCTGAGCCCGGCCTAGCCTGCGCGTCACCCGACTGACAGCAATCGTTATACGGATGGCGGTGGACCTCGCAGATCGGCTACCACACCAGCAGAGCCTCGGCCCCAGGACTTCGCAGGCCAGGAAGACCCGAACCCGGCCCCTCTGCTGCCAGCCGCCCGCGGAGCGGGCTGGTCCTGGAGGCGGAGCCAGAAGGACCCGGGTGGGGGAGCGAAGCGGACCCGCCCAACAGGCCGTAGGCCCGGACCCCGTGAAACGGGGTCACTCAGGCCTGCGAAGCAGGCCGTTCGGGGTGGAGCGCAGCGGAACCCCGAACCAGTCCGGAGCGAAGCGCAGGACTCCGGCCCGAAGGGCCGGCTCTGGCACGGCGAAGCCGTGCCCCGTCGAGCGCAGCGAGACGGTTCGTTGGCACAGCGCGCAGCGCTGTGGGACCCGCTCCGCGGG
>NZ_JBITRX010000024.1:0-101155 GCF_044540325.1 Streptomyces sp. NPDC086023 | reverse complement strand
CACCGGCCCCAAGCCCGTCACGTCAGGCGAACCCCAGGATCTGAAACAGAACACGACTCACGAGGCGAGCCCCGACCTCAAAACCAGGTCACTAGCCGGTCGCGGTCATCCGCGTACCAGTCACCCGGCCGGGCACGCCCACGCGTGCCCGGCCGCCCCAACCCACGGGCGGTCGTACGGACATGAACACGCACGAGACCCCGGGCGCGGTGGGCCCGGCCGTCACCTTCGGCCCGCCGGCGGCCTGGGCCGTGCACGACCTGGAGGAACTGCCGGCGGTGCCGGGCTGGTCCCGTGACCGCCTCCCCGAGCTGCAGCGGCGCTTTCCGCAGGTGCCGGAGCGGGTCTGGAGCCGGCCGGCGCCCGCCGACGGCCGGGAGTTCGCGGCCGCGGTCGCCGGCATGGCCCCGGTGGTCACGGCCGCCGCCGCGGCGGGGCACCGGACCGGCGGCCGGTCCGCCTTCCACCACGGCCGCTGAGCCGGCAGGCCGCCGGCGGGCTCCCCCGTACGAGAGCCTGCTCGCCCGGCGCCGGCTCAGCCGGCCGGGGCGTCCCCGGCTGCCGGGCCGGCGTCGCCCCGGGCCGACTTCCCGGACTCGTCCCGCACCTCGTCCCCGGCCTCCTGCCGGGCCGCCGCGCGGGCGGTCTGCCAGGCGGTGGAGTCGAGGAAGTGGTTGTCGAAGCGGTCCTGCGCGGCCAGTACGTCCTCGACCGACGCCTCGCCGCGGCCCACCCGCTCCAGCAGCCGGAAGTACTCGAAGCGCTCCACGCCCGGCGCGATCACGATCAGCAGGTCCACCGGCGAGTCGGGCGCCGCGGCGAACGCGTGCGGCAGGTGGGGCGGCACCACCACCAGGTCGCCCGGGCCGGCCGTCACCACCCGCTCGCCCGTCAGCACCTGGGCCCGCCCCGAGATGACGAAGAACAGCTCGGAGGAGCCCCCGTGATAGTGCGGGGTCGCACCGTCGGCACCTCGTTCCAGCGTCACCCGCATGGTGCTCAGCGCGCCCTCGGTGGCGTCGGCGTCGGCCAGCAGGCGGCCCCGCCCGCCGAGCATCCGCACCACCTCCGCCTCGGCGTCGCGTACGACTACGGCATCAGGTCCGGGCAGCGTCATCGCCGTCCCCTTTCCCTCTTCGGATCCAGGGTGATTCGTCGTCTGATAGTAAGCCATCTAACTATCAGCTTCCGAATAGACTGGCTCACATGACGCAAAAGGACCAGGTCGACACGATGGTCGGCCAGTGGGAGCGCGAGTGCCCGGGGCTCGGGCTCGACCTGGAGGCCATGGGGATCGCGGCCCGGCTGGGCCGCTTCGTACTGCTCGCGGAGCGGCGCGTCGAGGCCACCTTCACCGCGCACGGCCTGCGCAGGGGCGAGTTCGACGTCCTCGCGACCCTGCGCCGGTCCGGTGCCCCGTACGAGCTGATCCCGTCCGCCCTCGCGGACGCCCTGCTGATGACCCGGGCCGGCATCACCAGCCGCATCGACCGGCTGGAATCGGCCGGTCTGGTCCGGCGCCGCGTCGACCCCGAGGACCGCCGGAGCGTCAGGGTGGCCCTGACCGAGGCCGGCCGGGAACTGACGGAGGCGGTGGTCGCCGCCCACTCCGCCAACGAGGGCACGCTGCTCGCGCCCCTGGCCGGCGAGGAACGCGCGGTGCTCGACCGCCTGCTGCGCAAGCTGCTGGCCGGTGTGGAGGAAGGGTCCGCCGTCGAGTCCTGAGCCTTTCTCGGCGGCTTCAAGTCCACTCTGCGTGCTTGAAGTTGCGCGTTTCAAAGGCGCTTCGAACAACTTCTTACACAGCGCGGCCCTCGCGCGCTATGTTGCCAGGCGCATGCCAATCGCACAGCCGTGGTGCGGAAGGGCTCGCTCCGCCGTGCCCACGACCGCCGCGCCGCGTCTTCCCCCGGCCCCGGACCGCATGAGGAGCTGCCCCCATGGGACTCGGTCAACGCCTGGCACGAAGGGGCCGCCCGCGCCCCGGCACCCCCACCCCGCGCACTCGCTTCGCCACCCGGACCCGCTTCACCAGGACCCCATCCGCCACCAGGACCCCATCCGCCACCCGGACCCCGTCCACCCCCCGCCGCCCCGGCCGCCTGCGCCGCGCCCTCGGCACCGCGCTCGCCGCCGCCCTCGCCGCGACGGCCCTGGCCACCGTGGGCCCCGCGGCCCCGGCGGCCGCCGCCTCGGCGGGCAACGCCACCGGCATCACCCAGTCCGGCAACACCTTCACCGTGACCACCTCCAGCGCCGCCAAGGCCCGCGTGGTCGTCGCCCGCGCCGACATCTTCCGCATCTGGCTCTCGCCCGACGGCGCCTTCACCAACGACCCCGCGGGCACCGACCTCGCCGTCACCACCGACTTCGGGTCCGTGGTCACCAGCTCCGCGGACGCCGGCTCCTACTACCGCATCAACACCCCGTCCCTCACCATCCGCGTCAACAAGTCGCCGCTCCGCTTCTCCGTCTACCGCGCCGACAACACCACCCCGGTCTGGCAGGAGACCCAGGCCACCACCTGGTCCGGCGGCAAGACCACCCAGTACCTCGCCCAGGGCCCGGACGAGCAGTTCTACGGAACCGGCCTGCGCCTGGGCGAATGGGCGCTGCGCGGCAAGACCGTCCCGGTGGCCGTCGACAACCGCTGGCGCGAGAACAACAACGCCAGTCCCGCGCCCTTCTACATGTCGACCAACGGCTACGGCGTGATGCGCAACACCTGGGCCCCCGGCTCGTACGCCTTCACCGCGCCCGGCGCCTTCACCCACGACGAGACCCGGTTCGACGCCTGGTACTTCACCGGCGACTCCCTCAAGGGCGTCCTGGACGCGTACACCGACGTCAGCGGCAAGCCCTTCATGGCACCGGTCTGGGGCTTCGAACTCGGCAACGCCGACTGCTTCAACGCCTCCAACCCCGACTACCAGGGCGACCACGACAGGCTCCGCCACCAGACCACCCCCGACGTGGTCGGCTACGCCGCCGACGCCCGCGCCGCGGACATGCCCTCCGGCTGGTTCCTGCCCAACGACGGCTACGGCTGCGGCTACACCCAGCCGCTCAAGTCCACCGTCGACGCCCTGAAGGCCAAGGGCTTCCAGACCGGTCTGTGGACCTCCACCGGACTCTCCGGCATCGCGGACGAGGTCGGCACCGCCGGCACCCGGGGCGTCAAGACCGACGTCGCGTGGATCGGCAGCGGCTACAAGTACGCCTTCGACGGCGTGAAGCAGGCCGTGGACGGCATCGAGAAGAACTCCGACGCCCGCCGCTTCGTCTGGACCGTCGACGGCTGGGCCGGCACCCAGCGCAACGCGGTCGTCTGGACCGGCGACACGTACGGTACCTGGGACGACATGCGCTGGCACGTCCCCGCCATCACCGGCGCCGGGCTCTCCGCGCTCAACTACGCGGCCGGCGACGTCGACGGCATCTTCGGCGGCAGCCCCAGGACGTACGTCCGCGACCTCCAGTGGAAGGCCTTCACCCCCGCCTTCATGACCATGTCCGGCTGGGGCGCCACCAACCCGTCCGCCGGCTACCAGGACAAGCAGCCCTGGCGGTTCGCCGAGCCGTACCTGTCCATCAACCGCACGTACCTCCAGCTGAAGATGCGGCTGACGCCGTACCTCTACACGATGAGCCGCACCGCCCACGAGACCGGCGTCCCCAGCACCCGAGCCATGGTCCTGGAGTACCCCGACGACCCGGTCGCCCGCGGCAACCTGACCAGCGGACAGTTCCTGGCCGGCGACTCCTTCCTCGTCGCGCCGGTGGTCTCCGACACCACCACCCGCGACGGCATCTACCTCCCGGCGGGTGCCTGGACCGACTACTGGACCGGCAGGACGTACGCCGGCCCCGGCTGGCTGAACGGCTACAGCGCGCCCCTCGACCGGCTCCCCCTCTTCGTCAAGGGCGGCGCCATCGTGCCGATGTGGCCGAAGATGAACCACGCCGGCGAGAAGCCCGTCTCCACCCTCACCTACGACATCCACCCCCGCGGCGCCTCCACCTTCACCCTCTACGAGGACGACGGCCTGACCCGCGCCCACCTCACCGGCGCCTACGCCCGCCAGAAGGTAGACGTCACCGCGCCCGCCGCCGGCACCGGCGACGTCACCGTCGCGGTCGGCGCGGCCAACGGCTCGTACACCGGCAAGCCCGCCTCCCGCGGCTACGAGCTGAGCCTGCACGTCGCGGCCGCCCCCTCGGCCGTCACGGCCGACGGCTCCGCGCTCCCCGCGCTGACCTCGAAGAGTGCGTACGACGCCGCGGCCACCGGCTGGTACTTCGACCCCGCCGACCGCTCCGGGATCCTGTGGGTGAAGACCGGGAGCAGGGCCGGCGCCTTCACGGTCACCGCCGCCGGCACCCGGATCCCCGCCGCCGACGCCGTCCCCGGCTCGCAGCCGATCCCGAACTCCGGCTGGTCCGTGGCATACGCCGACAGCCAGGAGACCGCCGCGGAGAACGGCGCGGCCGCCAACGCCATCGACGGGAACACCGGAACGCTCTGGCACACCGCCTGGTCCTCCGGCAAGGCCGCCGCCCTGCCGCACGAGATCCAGATCGACCTGGGCGCCCGCTACACCGTCGACGGCCTCGGCTACCTGCCCCGGCAGGACGGCGGGGTGAACGGCCGGATCGGCCAGTACGAGGTCTACGTCTCCGACACGACCTCCGCCTGGGGCACCCCCGTGGCCACCGGCACCTTCGCCGACACCGCGGCCCTGAAGAACGTACCCCTCGCCGCCAGGCAGGGCCGGTACCTCAGGCTCAGGGCCCTCACCGAGGCCGGCGGCCGCGGCCCCTGGACCAGCGCCGCCGAGATCACCGCCACCGGTCGCCCAGTCCCCCTCCCCGCGGACGCCACCCTCGTCAACGCCGCCTCCGGCACCTGCGTCGACCTCCCGTACAGCGCCACCACCCCCGGCACGGAACCCACCCTGTACGGCTGCCACGGCGGCCAGAACCAGCGCTGGACCCTGCACCAGGACGGCCGGCTCACCGGTCTGAACGGCGTCTGCCTCGACGGCGCCGCCGCCGCCCGGATCACCATCCAGACCTGCGACGGCAGCGCCGGCCAGAGCTGGGGGCTCGGCCCGCAGGGCAGCATCCGCAACGCCGGCCAGTGCCTTGCCGCCTCCGGCTCGGCAAGCGGCAGCAGACTCACCCGCTCGGTCTGTGACAACAGCGCCGCCCAGCGGTGGTCCAGCGGCTCCTGAGCCGCGGGACCCCGCACCACCCCCCACCCGCCGCACCACCCCCCACCCGCCGCGCCGCCCCGGACCCCACCCGGGACGGCGCGGCGCCGTCGTGCCGCCGACCGGTCAGGCCTCCCGCACGGCGATGGCCCCCACCGGGCAGGCGCGGGCGGCCTCCCGGACCAGGGGACTCCCCGCCCCGTCCTCACGGCCCGGCAGCAGGGCGCTGACCCCCTCGTCGTCCTGCGTGAACACCCCGGGCGCCGTCAGCGCGCACTGGCCGGCGCCGATGCACCGCCCCGAGTCGATCGAAATGTGCATGGGCCCTCACCAGGTCACGGGGAGTTCGAGCATCCCCTGGATCGTGTCGCCGGGCGTGAAGGCGATCTCCTCGGGCGCCACCGCCGGCCGCAGCCCCGGCAGCCGGGCGAACAGCGTGCCGAGCGCGATCTCCATCTCGGCCCTGGCCAGGTTCTGGCCCAGGCACTGGTGGATGCCGAAGCCGAAGGCCACATGGTGGCGGGCCGGCCGGTGCCAGTCCAGGACATCGGGGTCCGGGTACACGGCCGCGTCGCGGTTGATCACCGACGTGGCGAAGACCACCCCGTCCTCCGGCCGGATCACCACCCCGCCGACCTCGACCGGCTCGGTCGCCACCCGCAGCATCCCGTCCGCGATGGACAGGAACCGCATCAGCTCCTCCACCGCCCCCGGCAACAGCGACGGATCGGAACGCAGTTCGGCCAGCTGCTCCGGGTGCCGCAGCAGCGTGTACGTACCCAGGGAGATCATGTTGGCGGTGGTCTCGTGCCCGGCGATCAGCAGGATCGCCGCGATCGAGACCAGCTCCTCCACGTCCGTCCGCCCGGTCTCCAGCCGCTCCGCGATCAGCTCGTCCAGCAGCCCCTGGCCGGGCGTCACGCGCTTGCGCCCGATCAGCTCCCGCAGGTACGCGTTGATCCGGTCCCGCGCGTCCTCCACGTCCGCCGGACCGGGCCCGCGCAGCAGCCGCCGCGACTGCGCCTCGAAGAACTCGTGGTCCTCGTACGGCACTCCGAGCAGCGCGCAGATCACCATCGACGGCACCGGCAGCGCGAACGCCCCGACCAGTTCCGCCTCGCGTGCGCCGCCGGCCGTCATCGCGTCGATCAGCCGGTCCACGGTCTCCTGGATCCGCGGCCGGAGCTCCGCGGTGCGCTTCAGGGTGAAGCTGGGGATCAGCATCCGCCGCTGGGCCTGGTGCTCCGGGTCGTCCATGCCCAGCAGGGCCGCCCGCTGCGTGCGCGCCACGCCCGCGAAGCGCGCCGAGGGGACGGGGAAGGCCACGTTCTGCCGGTCGGAGGACAGCCGTCCGTCCGACAGCAGGGCGCGGGCCTCGGCGTGCCCGGTGACCACCCACACCGAGCGCCCGTCGTACAGGCTCACCCGCGACAGCGGCGGCCCTTCGGCCAACGGCCGGTATCCGGCGGGCGGGTGGTAGGGGCAGGTGCGGTCCTGGGGGAAGGCAACGGTCTCAGTGGTCTCGGTGGTCGTCTCGGTCGTCATGCGCAACCTCACAAACACGGGTCCGTCTCGCCTGGCCGGCCCGCGGAGGATCAGCCCCGCGGCCCGGCCCCGCCTATTACATGCCTCAGGCACCTATCCGGCCCATGCCCTATTCGGCCACACCGCACAGTTCGCCCGGAAGGCGTACGGCTACTCGTTGTGCAGCACCGACGCGATGGACAGCCGGGCCGCCGACCGGGCCGGCACCAGTGCCCCCAGCACCGCGATCGCCACACCCGCGCCCACCAGCCCCGCCAGCTGCGGCGCGTGCCAGACGTCCTTCATCCACTCGGGGAAGTCCACGATCCCCACGTTGTCCACCAGCAGCCGGTGCGCCGCCATCCCCAGCGGGATCCCCAGCACCCCGCCCACCAGACCCAGTCCCGCCACCGAGGTGACCGTCATCAGCACCACCTGACGCGGAGTCATGCCGACGGACTTCAGCATCCCGAGGTCCCGGCGCCGCTCCCGCGTGGTCAGCAGCACCGTGTTGAACACCCCGAGTGCCGCCACCGCGCCCAGCAGCACAGAGAACACCGAGGAGAAGCCGACCACCGCGGCCGTCGCCGTGTTCGAGGCGCCCGCCGGCTCCGCCGCCAGCCCCGGGTCGGCCGCACGGACGGCCCTCGCATAGGCCGCCGCGTCCGCCCCCGGCGCCAGCCGCGCCCGGTACTCGGTCGCCCGGGTCCCCGGCGCCAGCACCTCCAGCGTCCGCCAGTCCACGGACAGGGACTTCGCGTTGCCCTCGATCACCCGGCCCACCACCGTGACCGGCACCGTCCGCCCGCGCACCTGCAGCGCGGTCCGGTCCCCGACGGACAGCCCCCGCTGCGTCAGGAAGGCCGGCCCCGCCGCCATCTCACCGGCCCGCGCCGGCCAGCGTCCCTCGACGACCGCGTCGGCCAGCACCCCGGTGTCCCCGCGGTAGAAGTCGGCGAAGTACGTCCCGGGCTGCCCTGCCAGGCGCACCTGGGTGAAGGCCCGGGCCAGCACCTGCTCCGCCCCGAGCGTCCGGAGCCGCGCCTCCGTCTCGCGGTCGCCCAGCCGCGGCGCCGGCCGCCCGGAGGCCGACGGGTCGGCGTCGACCCGTACGCCCGGACCTCCCGAGCCCCTGCCCAGGTCCGCGAACGCCAGCATCGTGCCGGTCAGACCCGTCGCCACGGTCACCGTCGTCACGCCCAGCGTGATCGCTGCCAGCGTGAGCAGCGACCGGCCCGGCCGGGCGAACGGCTGCCCCAGCCCCAGGCTCACCGCGCGCGGCAGCCGCGTACCGCCGAGGAACCGCTGCACGCGCAGCCCCCGCCCGGTGGCCGGCGCGCTGCCGGCCGTGATCGCCCGAGCCGCGGGCAGCCGGTGCGCGCGCAGCGCCGGGACCAGCGCGGCGGCCAGCACCAGCAGCGGCATCCCGATCAGACAGGTGACCGCGGGCCAGGGGCCCACGTCCATCGGGGCCAGACCGGTGTCGATCCCGGAGAAGGCGATCCGTACGAAGGGCCGGGCGAGGGCCCCGCCGGCCAGGGTGCCGAGCAGACAGCCCAGCGCCGCCGGCACCGACACCATCAGCAGGTAGACGGCGACCACCTGGTTCGGCGTGAACCCCAGCGCCTTCAGCACCCCGATGTGCCGGTGCCCCGACACCACCGCGCCGCTGACCACGTTGCCCACGATCAGCACCGAGACCAGCAGGCCCAGCACACCGAAGAGCGAGACGAACGGCAGGTACGCGTCCGCCAGCGAGGAGAAGGCCTCGGCGAGTGCCTGGTGCGACTGCCGGGCCGTGACGGCATCCGCCGGCAGCCCGCGCGTCGCCGCGGCCAGCGAACGGTCCACCGCCGCGCGCGACCCCGCGTCCTCGAACCGGTACAGCATCTGCGCCGAGTCCGGGCGCAGCGCGGCCAGCTGGCCCGGGGTCACCCACGCCTCGGCCGACCGGCTCATGCTGGTCGCGAAGCCGACCACCCGCAGCGGCGGAACCCCCGGCGCGGTCAGCCGGCTGCCCAGCAGCGACCGGTCCGGGGTGCCGGCGACGCCCCAGTTGACGACGATCTCCCCGGGCCCCCGCGCCCACCGGCCGGTCAGCACGCGCACCCGGTCCACCGGACCACCCGGATCCGCCCGGCCCACCACCGTCAGCGCGCCGGACGCCATGTACATCCACGGTTCCGGCAGGTCCACGGCGGCCTGCCCGAAGGGTCCCGCCGCCGCCTCGACGCCCGGCCGGCGGGCGGTCGCCGCCAGCCGGTCCGCCGGAGCCTTCGCCGCGTCGAAGACCACCACGGCGTGCGCCCCGCGCTGCGCGGCGAACGCCTTCTCGAAGGGCGCCGACGCCGCTCCGACCAGCGCCAGGGCCAGCAGCACGGTGGTCGTGGCACACAGGACGACCAGCGCGATGACCACCGTCTGGACCCTGCGCCGGCGTACGGCCGCCCGCGCGGCCCGCCACACGGCGCTCACGCGCCCGCTCCCCGGAGCCGGGCCGGACCCGCGCCGGCCACGTCCGAAGCGGCCGCCGGCTGAGGTCCGTCCAGGGTGCTCTCCCGCGCCACCCGGCCGTCCGCCATCTCCACCAGCCGGCTCGCGCAGCGGGTCGCGAGCTTCGGGTCGTGGGTGACGATCAGCAGCGTCTGCCCGATCTGGTTCAGGTCGATCAGCAGGTCCATCACCTGCTCGCCCGACCGGCTGTCGAGGGCGCCCGTCGGCTCGTCCGCCAGCAGCAGGGCCGGACGGTTCATCAACGCGCGGGCCACCGCGACCCGTTGCCGCTCACCGCCGCTCAGTGCGGCCGGGTGGCTGTCGCGCCGGTCGGCGACGCCCAGCTCGTCGAGCAGCTCCAACGCCCGGCGGCGGGCCTGCCGGGCGGGGGTGCCGGTCAGCTGGGCCGCCAGCGCCACGTTGTCCAGGGCCGGCAGGTCGTCGATGAGGTTGAAGAACTGGAAGACCATCCCGATGTGGTGGCGGCGGTACAGCGCGAGGCCGGTCTCGCCGAGCGCCCCGAGGTCCTGCCCGCGCACCTCCACGCGCCCCGCCGTCGGGCGGTCGAGACCCGCCACGATGTTCAGCAGGGTGGACTTCCCGCAGCCCGAGGGGCCCATCACGGCGACGGCCTCCCCGGCCCGGATCTCCAGGTCCAGCCCGTCGAGTGCCTTCGCGTCGCCGTACTCCCTGTGCACGCCGTCCAGCCGGACGACGACGCCGGGCGAGGTGTGGTGATCGATTGTCATGCCCCGAACCTACGAGCGGGACCGCGGGCGCCGCGTCGGTCCGTCGGTGTATCCGGCGGCCGCCGTCATCCCGGGGATGTACGGTGCTGCACCGGGGGGATGACGATCTTGACGCGGGCCGTGAGGGGGAGCGGATGGGGAACTGGCCGGTCGGGGCGCTGGTGGCGCTGGCTGCGGTGTGCGGCGTCTCCGCGGTCCTCGCGCTGGCGCTCGTACGGGCGCGGCGCCGGTACCGGGACGCGCTGGGGGAGCAGGGCTGGCTGCTCGAACGCGAGCGGGAGGCTGCGGCCCGGGCGGCCGTCGACACCGAGCGGGCCCGGATCGCCGCCGAACTGCACGACGTCGTCAGCCACAACGTCAGCCTGATGGTGGTCCAGGCCGGGGCCGCCCGCGAGGTGCTCACGGCCATGCCGGACGAGGCGGCCGCCGCGATCGGCGCCGTCGAGGCCGCGGGCCGCAGCGCGATGACCGAACTCCGGCACCTGCTGGGCCTGTTGGCGCCGGCGCAGGACGGCACGGACCGGCCCTACGGGGAAGACCTCGCGCCGCAGCCGGGCCTGGCCGGGCTGGGCGTGCTGGTCGACCGGATCTCCTTCGCCGGGCTGCCGGTGGAGGTCAGGATCTCGGGGGAGCCCCGGTCGCTGCCGGGCGGGATCGACGTCACGGCGTACCGCATCGTCCAGGAGGCGCTGACCAACGCCCTCAAGCACGGGAACGGGGGGAAGGCGGAGGTGACGGTGCGTTACGCGGACCGCTCGCTGCGGGTGGAGGTCCTGAACACGGGTCCGAGCGTGCTGAACCCGGCCGTGGCCGGGAGCAGCGCGGGTACGGGTACGGGCGCTGCGCCGGGTACGGGCGCGGAGGCCGGCACCGGCGCTCTGCGGCACCCCGCGCGCCCCCGGACGGCCGACGGCGCCGGCCGCGGCCTGCTGGGCCTGCGCGAGCGGGTGGCCGTCTACGGCGGCGACCTCGACGCCCGCCGACGCCTCGGTGGCGGCTACCGCGTCCGCGCCCGCATCCCCCTGGACCGCCCGTGACGACGCCCGCGACGACACCCGCGCCCGAGCCGGCGTCCGAACCCGCCCCGCGCGTCGTCATCGCCGACGACCAGGAGCTGGTCCGCACCGGCTTCCGGCTGATCCTGACCTCCCGGGGCATCGACGTGGTCGGCGAGGCCGCGGACGGCGCCGAGGCGGTGGACCTGGTGGCCCGGCTGCGGCCCGACGTGGTGCTGCTGGACATCCGGATGCCGGTGATGGACGGACTGGAGGCCGCCCGGCGGATCCTCGCCGCGACGCCCGGGTGCCGGGTCGTCATGCTGACCACCTTCGACCTCGACCAGTACGTCTACGCCGCACTCTCCGCCGGGGCGAGCGGCTTCCTGCTCAAGGACGTCACCTCCGAGCACCTCGCCGCCGCGGTACGGCTCGTCGGCACCGGCGACGCCCTGCTCGCCCCCTCGATCACCCGCCGCCTGGTGGAGCGCTTCGCCGCGCCCGCACCGGCGCCCGTCCCGGCCCCCGCCGTCCACCGCGCGCTGGCCGCCCTCACCCCGCGCGAGAGGGAGGTCCTCACCCTCGTGGGCCGGGCCTGTCCAACGCGGAACTCGCCGCCCGGCTGACCCTGAGCGAGGCCACGGTGAAGACCCACGTGGCCCGCATCTTCGCCAAGCTGGAGCTGCGGGACCGCGCGCAGGCGGTCGTCGTCGCGTACGAGACAGGTCTCGTCGCCCCGGGCGACGACGTCTGACGCGGAGCGGTGCAGGGGAACGACAAAGGCGAGGAAGGGATACCCCACTCCTCGCCACTCTCAACTTATAACGCACCGGGGGGCTTGCGGCAAGGCCCCGGGGATGGGTCAGAATCGCCGACCTACCCCCCGTGCCGGCCGAATGTGGAGATTCACGACGTGCGTGTGTTGTTCCGGCTCATGTCCCTGGACCGGCGGTGAGGCCGGCCATGACCTCCTCCCTCACCACGAGCGCGTTCGACCTGCCCGACCGGCTCGCCCACAAGGCGGACCCGGCACTGACCGACGCCGACGAACGGCACTTCGCGGCCGTCTCCGAGAGCCTGGAACAGACCATCGCCGAGCTGACCGAGCGCCTGGAGGCCGAGCGCCGCGCACCCGGCGGCGCCGGCCGCGCCGCGATGGACCGGGACGCGGAGATCCACCGCCTGACCGGACGACTGCGCACCCTGCGCCGCTTCGGCCGCGACCTCTGCCTGGGCCGGATCGTCCCCGCCGACGACCCCGAGCCCGTGTACATCGGCCGCCTCGGCCTGACCGACAGCACGGGCCGAAGGCTGCTCCTCGACTGGCGCTCACCCGCGGCCGAACCCTTCTTCGCCGCCACCCACGCCGGCCCGATGGGCCTGACGAGCCGCCGCCGGTACCGCTGGACCGGTGGCCGGATCAGCGACTACTGGGACGAGGTGTTCACCGCCGAGGGCCTTGAGGGGCACGCCGCGCTCGACGACCAGTCGGCCTTCATCGCGAGCCTCGGCGGCAGCCGGTCCGCCCGGATGCGCGACGTGCTCGCCACCATCCAGGCCGACCAGGACGCCGTCATCCGCGCCGGCTCCGCCGGCACCCTGGTGGTCGACGGCGGGCCCGGCACCGGCAAGACCGTCGTCGCCCTGCACCGCGCCGCCCACCTCCTCTACTCCGACCCGCGGCTCGGACACCGGCGCGGCGGCGTGCTGTTCGTCGGCCCGCACCAGCCCTACCTCGCCTACGTCGCCGACGTACTGCCCAGCCTCGGCGAGGAGGGCGTGCGCACCTGCACCCTGCGCGACCTCGTCCCCGAGGGCGCCCGCGCGGGGGCCGAGGCCGACCCCGAGGTGGCCCGGCTGAAGTCCTCCGCGGACCTGGTGGGAGCCGTGGAGGCCGCCGTACGCCTCTACGAGGAGCCGCCCGCCGCGGGCACGACCGTGTCCACCCCCTGGTCCGACCTCCGGCTGACCGCCGACGACTGGGCCACCGCCTTCGACGCCGTGGAACCGGGCACTCCGCACAACGAGGCGCGCGACCAGATCCTGGAGGAACTCGTCACGATCCTCACCGAGAAGGACGACAGCGGGGCCGCGCCCCACCTGCTCCGCAGGGCGCTGCTCCAGGACCGGGAACTGACCGGCACCCTGCACCGCGCCTGGCCGCTGCTCGACCCCGGCGAGCTGGTGGGGGACCTGTGGTCGGTCCCCGCGTACCTGCGCCGCTGCGCCCCCTGGCTCGGCCCCGACGAGGTCCGGCGTCTCCAGCGACCCGACGCCCAGGCCTGGACGGCCTCCGACCTGCCGTTCCTGGACGCCGCGCGCCACCGGCTCGGTGACCCGGAGGCCTCGCTGCGGGCCCGCCGGCAGGAGGCCGCTGCGGCGGCCGAACGCGAGCGCATGGCCCATGTGATCGACAGCGTGCTCGCGGCCGACGACGACGGCGAGGGCGCGGTGACGATGCTGCGCGGCCGGGACCTCCAGGACACCCTGGTCGACGGGCAGGCCCTGCCCGGCGCCGGACCCGAGCCGCTCACCGGCCCGTTCGCCCACGTCATCGTGGACGAGGCCCAGGAGCTGACGGACGCCGAGTGGCAGATGCTGCTGCTCCGCTGCCCCTCCAGGAGCTTCACGGTCGTCGGCGACCGCGCCCAGGCCAGGCACGGCTTCGACGGGACCTGGCGCGACCGGCTCGAACGGGCCGGGCTCGACCGGATCACCGTGGCCTCCCTGAGCATCAACTACCGCACGCCGGAGGAGGTGATGGCGGAGGCCGAGCCGGCGATCCGCGCCGCTCTCCCGGACGCCAACGTGCCGGTCTCGGTGCGCAGCAGCGGCATCCCGGTCGTCCACGGCCGGACGGCGGACCTCCGCCCGGTGCTCGACTCCTGGCTCGTCGAGAACGCCGACGGGACCGCCTGCGTCATCGGCGACCCCGCCTTCCCGGAGTCCGACCGGGTGCGGTCGCTGACCCCGTCGCTGGCCAAGGGGCTCGAATTCGACCTGGTCGTCCTCGTCGAACCGGACGCGTTCGGCGGGGGCGTCGAGGGGGCCGTCGACCGCTACGTCGCGATGACCCGCGCCACCCGGCAGCTCGTCGTCCTGACCCGTACGGCGCACCCGGGCTGTCCTCCCGGGTGATCCGGTGGCGTGGGTCCCGTGGCCGCCCACGCCGTCCTCGGTACGAAGGGGAGCCGGCGAGGGGCAGGAGAGAGCATGGAGCGGAAGCACGAACGCCTGGCGACGGCCCGGGCCGCGGGCATCGCGGGAGTGGTGTTCGCGGTCCTGATGGCCACGGCGATCGCCCTGGTGCGCACCGCCCTGCCGGACGGTGCCGACGACGCGGCCGTGGACGCCGGACAGCGGAACGCGCTGCGCACGGCCCTGGAGCTGCTCCCGTTCGCCGGGATCGCGTTCCTGTGGTTCATGGGAGCCCTGCGCGAGCAGGCGGACGGGGCCGAGGACAGGTTCGTCTCCACCGTGTTCCTGGGCAGCGGGCTGGTCTTCGTCGCCACCCTGTTCGGGGCCGCCGCGGCGGCCGGCAGCGTGCTCGACGAGGACCCGCAGGGCTCCCCCTTCGGCAAGGAGTTCGCGTACGCCCTGCTCACCACGTACGCCATGCGGATGGCCGCGGTGTTCGTCCTCACGACCTCCACCATCGGCCGCCGCCGCGGCTCCCTCCCGCGCCCGCTCGTCGCCATCGGCTACCTCGCGGGCCTGACGCTGCTGGTCGTGGCCGCGAACGTGCCGTGGTGCGAACTGGTCTTCCCGGCCTGGGTCCTGCTCCTCAGCCTGAACATCCTGCTGGGCAGGCGGCCGGCCGGCGGGCGGTCCACGGCGGGGGCCTGAGCCGGTCGCGTGCGCCGCCGCTGCCGCGGCCCGGGCCCGCCGGCCCTTCACCCGTACGGCCGGCCCCTCGTCGCGGCCGCCCGGCCGGCCGCCCAGAGTGGTCGGAGGGGGTCAGCCGGGCCATCGGAGAGGAACCGTTCCCGTGGTGAGGATTGCCGTCGACCTGAACCGGTGCCAGGGGTACGCGCAGTGCGCGTTCCTGGCGCCGGACGTCTTCGTCATGCACGGCGACGAAGCACTGCTCTACGACCCCGACCCCGACGAGGCGCAGCGCGCGAAGGTGGCCCAGGCCGCCGCGGCCTGCCCCGTCCAGGCCATCCTCGTCGACGCGGTGGACACGGCGGACGCCGTGCCCGCCGCGGACGCGCCGGCCGCGGCGGTGGCCGGTGCCCGCTGACGGATCCCTGGACCGCCTCAAGCGCGAGGGGCGCATTGTCGTCGTCGGCGCCTCGCTGGCCGGCCTGCGGGCCGCCGAAACCCTGCGTGCCAAGGGCTTCGCGGGCTCACTGACCATGATCGGCGACGAGCCCTGCGAGCCGTACGACCGCCCGCCGCTGTCCAAAGGGGTGCTGCTGGGCATGGCGGCCGCCGAGCGCACCGCACTGCCCCGGCTCAGGTCGGTCGACGCGACCTGGCGGCTCGGCGTCCCGGCCGCCGGCCTGGACATGGCGGCGCAGCGCGTGCGGCTGGCCGACGGCGACGAGGTGCCGTACGACCGCCTGCTCATCGCCACCGGGGTCCGGGCGCGCCCCTGGCCCCGCGAGGAGGAGGCCGAACTCGACGGCGTCTTCGTCCTGCGGACCCGCGAGCACGGCGCGGCGCTCGCCCGCCGGCTCGCCGAGGGACCCCGGCGGGTGCTCGTCATCGGCGCCGGGTTCACCGGCTCCGAGATCGCCTCCGCCTGCCGCGAACGCGGCCTGGCCGTCACCGTCGCGGAACGCGGCGCGGCGCCGCTGGTCGGCGCGCTGGGCGGAGTGGTCGGCGCGGTCGCCGCGGACCTCCACCGCGAACACGGCGTCGACCTGCGGACCGGCGTGATGGTGACCGCCCTGGAGGGCGACTCCGCGGGCCGGGTGCGCGCCGCGCACCTGTCCGACGGCTCGACGCTGGAGACCGACGTGGTGGTCGTCTCGCTCGGCGCGATCCGCAACACCGAATGGCTCGCCGGCTCCGGACTCGGGGCCGGGCCCCGCGGCATCGCCTGCGACGCCGGCTGCCGCGCCTTCGACGTCCGGGGGATCGTCACCGACGACATCTACGCCGCGGGCGACGTGGCCCGCTGCCCGCACCCGCTGTTCGGCTACCAGTTCCTGTCGCTGGAGCACTGGGGCAACGCCGTCGCCCAGGCCGAGATCGCGGCGCACAACATGATCAGCGGGAGCACCGACCGGGTGCCGCACATGGAGGTGCCGGCCTTCTGGTCCTCCCAGTTCGGCGTCAACGTCAAGTCGGTCGGAGTGCCGTCGATGGCGACGGAGATCCTCATCGCGCAGGGCTCGCTGGAAAGCCGGCGGTTCGTCGGCGTGTACGGGTACCAGGGGCGCGTCATCGGCGCGGTCACCTTCGACCAGGCCCGCTGGCTGCCGTTCTACCAGGAGCTGATCGAGACGACCGCGCCGTTCCCGCCCGCGTTCGCCACGGTCGACCGGCACGCGGACGGACACCGGCCGCTCGACGCGGACTTCCCCGACCCGTCCGTGCCCACCCACGGCCCCACCGTGACCCTCAGCGGATACGCGCCGACCGACCGGCGGATGACGTTCACCCCTGCGCACTGACCCGCACGGCCACGAGGACCTCCCATGACGCAATCCCTGCTGCACCGGATCCTGGACCACTCCAACCGGGCCAATCCGTACCCGATCTACGAGCAGCTCCGGAAGAACCCGGTCCACCACGAGGCCGACGGCCCGTACGTGATCAGCACGTACTACGAGATCCGGAGCCTCCTGCACGACCCCCGGATCAGCTCCGACGCGCGCAACCTGGCCTCGAACGCCGCCGATCCGCTGGCCGAGCCCGCCTCGGAGGAGAGCCCCCTGCCGCCGGGCTTCCTGCGGCTGGACCCGCCGGAACACGACCGGATGCGGCGCATGACGAACCGGCCCTTCGGCCCGCCGCACTCCCCGCGCCGCGTCGACGGGATGCGCCTCGAACTGGACGACATCGTCCGCGGCCTGATCGACGGCATCGGCGACCCGGGCCGGATCGACCTGGTGGAACAGTTCTCGTACCCCTTCCCGGTGACGGTGATCTGCCGGCTGCTCGGCGTGCCGCGCGAGGACGAGGCGCGCTTCCACGTGTGGGCCGACACCCTCGCCGCCAGTCTGGATCCCGACCCGGACGCCGACCCGGCGGAGCGGGGCAAGGGCGCGGGCGAGGCGCGGATGCAGTTGGGGATGTACCTGGCCGGGCTGATCGAGGAGCGTCGCAAGAGCCCCGGGGAGGACATGCTCTCCCAGCTGGCCACGGCCAGGGGCGAGGACGGCGCGATGTCCACGATGGAGCTGCTGAGCACGGCGGCCCTGCTGCTGATCGCGGGGCACGAGACCACGGTCAACCTCATCACCAACGGCATGCTGACCCTGCTGCGCAACCCCGACGTCCTGGAGCGGCTGCGCACCGAACCGCGGCTGGCCGTGCCCATCGTCGAGGAACTGCTGCGCTTCGAACCGCCGGTCCAGCTGCTGCCGCAGCGCACCACCCTCGCCGACATCGAGCTCCGCGGCGTCACCATCCCCAAGGGCGCCTCCCTCTGGCTGGTCCTGGCCTCCGGCAACCGCGACCCCCGCCGCTTCGACGACCCGGACCGCTTCGACCCCGACCGCCGCGACATCCAGCACCTCGGCCTGGGCAGCGGCATCCACAGCTGCTTCGGCGCCCCGCTGGCCCGCCTGGAGGCCCAGCTGGCCCTCTCGGAACTGGCCCGCCGCCTGGTCAACCCCCGCCTCGTGGCCGACCCGCCCCCGTACCGCCAGAACGCCGTACTCCGCGGCCCCCGCCACCTCGACATCACCTGCGACGACATCCGCCCCTGAGCCCCCGCCCCCGTCCCGCCCCCCTCCCGCCCCCGTCCCGCCCCGCCCCGAACACTCCCGTCACGCACGCGTGGCGGGAGTGTTCCGCTACGGGGGCGTACGCGGGCGGAAGGGGGCGCGTACGCGAGCCGGTGCGCCAGCTTCCGAAGAATTGTGAAAGAGGCCCCGCACCAACGGCCCCGTTTCCGGTTGGCTAGTACGTGAGAGCAGTACCACTCTCCGGCTGCCGGACCTGGGGGCAGGCACGCCCGGTCACCGCACGCACCACTGGAAGGGACCGCGTCACCGTGGATCTCGTCGAGAACGCAGCGCTCGTGCCGATAACCGCAACCCCGGCCCGTGCGTTCGTCAGTCAGGTAGCCGCCGCGTCGGCCGGCGGTGACAGTGGTCAGCCGTGGGGGTGCGCATGAGCGAAGGCGAGTTCGACCCATCCGGGGACCAGACGGTCTCCAATGAGCTGGCGGGAGTCCTGCCCGTGGAGTACACGGCATTCCACTCGCAGCACCACCGCGCCTACCTGCGTTACGCCCACCTCCAGCTCGGCTCCCGCCAGGACGCGGTCGAGGTGGTGGACGACGCGTTCACCTTCCTGCTCAAGGTGTGGCCGCAGGCGCTCAAGGAGTCCAGCCTGCACGGCTTCGCCTGGTCGGTGCTGCGCGAACACGTCGAGCGCCGCCTCGCCGTACTGGACAGAACACCGGCCATGGTCGAGACAGCCTGGTTCGCGGCCCTCCGCCGCTCCAAGCGTCCACGCCTCGAACTCCAGGAAGCCAGACTTGCCTTGTACGCCGCGATCGCAGAACTCCCCGACCGCGACTACGACATCGCCCTCCTCGCCTTCCTCGGGGGCTACCAAGAGGACAAGGTCGCCCAGATGATGGGCATCAGCTCGGCGGCGGTCCGCTCCAAGATCCGCGGAGCCCGCCGCACCCTGTCCCGGAAACTCGGGCTCGACTGGGCCGCCGGAGAGGAGAAGGACCAGTGAGCGACACGACACGGGATCTGACGACCGTGCTGTGGGAGGTGACGGTGGCCCTCCAGGACTCCGAGGTCCTCGCCGAGGAGTACGCCGGCTACGACGAGGACGCCGCCCGGCGCAGGATCGCCCGCCGGGTCGTCGCCGACCGCACCCGCGCCGCCGCGACCTCCCTCCGCAGCGCCGCCTCCCGACGGCTGCCCGGCCGGCGGCGGCCCGCCCCGCCCGACACCCTCGTCCTCGACGCCGCCTGTCACGTCCGGGCCGCCCGCGGGCTCGACGCGCTGGCCTGGCACCTGGTCGAGAGCGAGGAGTTCACCGCCCGCGCCCTCGACGCCGGGTCCTGGCCGCACGGCCAGGACTCCGCACTCCTCTTCGGCTGTCTGCTGCACCTGGCCGGCCGCCTCGAAGGCGCCCAGTTCTGGTTCCAGTACGCCGCCGGGGCGGGCTCCCGCACCGCCGCGCACTGCCTCTACCTGCTCCACCTCTCCCGCGCCGAGGTCAGCACGGCCCGGCACTGGATGAGCCAGACCCGGACGCTCCCTCCGGAGACCGGCCTCCCGGTGCTGCCCGCGCTCCCCGACGGGCTGGAGGACGCGCTGGGCGCCTCCGTCATCTGGACCTCCCCCCCGATCACCACGCAGGACCTCACCTTCCTGCCGCACGAACCCGGCCCCGCCCCCTCCGAGCAGCCGCTGCGCGACCGGCACCGGCTGCCCGCCGGGCTGCGCCGCGCCATCGCAGCGCTCGCCCCCGAGGAGGACCCGGACCTGGGCGAAGTGCTGCTGCCCAACGCCCAGTTGGCCGTAGCGCTCGCCCGGTACGCCCGGCTGAACCCGGCCCGGCTGACCGAGGAGGCCGCCGAGTGGGCGCCCGGGATACTGCGGGCCCCGGGGCTCACCCACGCCGCCCGGCAGGTGCCGGACGCGGGGCCGGCGCCGGCCGCGCTGACCTCCGTACACCGGGCGCTCCGCGTCCTGGAGGTCATCAACCGCTACTCCGGCGGCGTCAACCTCGCCCAGATCGCCCGCCAGACGCAGCTCCCGCAGCTGTCGCTGGCCCAGGCGCTGACCCAGCTGGTCCGCGCGAACCTGGCGGTGCCGCTGGGCCACGACGCGTACGCCGCGGGCTCGGCCCTCCTGCTGACCGGCGCGGCCGGCGCGGGCGGCATGGGGCAGCTCCAGGAGACCCTGGCCTGGGTGCGCGACGCGGTGGGCGCGGCGGTGTACGTCAGCCGCTACACCGACGGCGAGGTGGCCATCACCCAGTACGCCGACGGGCCCGCCGCGCCGGTCGTGGAGGAATGGGTGGACTTCCGCGCCGCCGCGCACGCCTCGGCGGTCGGCAAGGCCCTGCTGACCCAGCTCGACTACGACGGCCGGATGGACCACCTGGCGCGCCACCGCATCGCCCGGCTGACCTCGCACACCATCACCAGCGAGACGGTGCTCTTCCAGCAGCTCGACACCCGGCAGCCGAACGACCCACTGCTCGACCTCCAGGAGTACGCCCTGGGCACCCTGTGCGCGGCCGTCCCCATCACGGCGGGCCCGAACGCGGAGTGCGTGGCCCTGTCCCTCCCGGGCACGGACCCGCGACGCCTCCAGCAGGCGGCCCGCACCCTCCAGAGCGAGGCGGCCGCGGTCCTCCTGGCCCTGCTGGTGGCCGGCACCACCCCCACGGCCGTCATCGCGGAGGCGACCCCACCCACCCCCGCCCCCACCCCGGACCCGAGCAGAGGAGGCACCCTCCTCGCCCCGACCGCCTAGGGTGCGCCCGATCCCGCATCCACCGGCGTCCGGTATTCAGGTGCCGCCAGCCGCACCGCAGGCTCCGGCGGTCCAGGGGGTGTTGCGAAAGTCCTGTGTGGTGCCCGCGGTGTCCGGTGCGTGCTCTCGGCGTGCCAGACGAAGGCCCTCGTACTGGGCGTACTCGGGGCTTTGGCCGGTGCGGCGAGAGTGCGTGCCGGGCGCCGTGGGCGCCGTGCGGGACTTTCGCAACACCCCCTAGCCGGGTCGGTGGGTGCCGAGGGTGGCCACCGCGTTGACCAGGCGGTCCCAGAAGAGGTCCCGGTCCAGGGTGAGGGCTACTCGGGCGTTCGGGGGGCGGCCCAGGTAACCGTGGAGGTCCACCACGGTCGCGCCGCGGGTGTATTCGCCGCGGAGCTCCACCGTGACGCCCGCCTCGACGCAGTGCACGATCGCGGGGTCGATCACCCTGGCCACGGCCACCGGGTCGTGCAGCGGCGGGGCGGCGAAGCCGTACAGCCTGCGGTACGTGCCGGCGAAGAAGGTCATCAGCTCGACGCAGGTGCGCCCGAGTTCCGTGCCCAGACCCTCCAGCCGGGCCAGCACGTCCGGCGTCGCCAGGGCCTGGTGGGTCACGTTCAGCCCGCACATCGTCACCGGCACGCCGCTGCGGAACACGATGTCCGCGGCCTCCGGGTCCACGTGGACGTTGAACTCCGCGGCCGGCGTCCGGTTGCCGCGCTCCGTCGAGCCGCCCATCAGCACGATCTCCCGGATCCGGCCGCGTACTTCGGGGTACCGGGTCAGCAGCAGCGCGATGTTGGTCAGCGGCGCCGTCGGCACCAGGGTGACCGGCTCGGGGTGCTCGGTGAGCAGCCGGCGCATCAGCTCCACCGCGTGCTCGGGGACCGCGTCCACGGTGGGTTCGGGGAACCGGGGCCCGTCCAGGCCCGACTCCCCGTGCACGTCGCCGGCGGTGCGCAGGGGCGCGACGAGCGGCCGGTCGCAGCCCGCCGCGACGGGCACGTCCGTGATCCCGGCGACCGTGCACACCCGGCGGGCGTTGAGCGTGGTCTTCTCCAGCGTCTGGTTGCCCGCCACCGTGGTGATGGCGAGCAGGTCGACCGCCGGGTCCCCGGCCGCCAGCATGATCGCCAGCGCGTCGTCGTGCCCGGGATCGCAGTCGATGATGATCGGTACGCCCACGCCTGCTCGCTCCCTCGTCCGCCCGGTCGGGTGCCGCCCTGTCCGCCCCGCCAGTCTGCCGTCCGGGGCGGCCGGCCGGGGCGGGACGGCCGCGTTGGCCGGAAAACCCCGCCCGCCCGGCACGCGTACGGGCTACCGCTGCCGTGCCGCCGCCCCGCCGGGCGCCCGTACCGTGCGAGCCGCGTCGCCCGCCGTCGGGTGGAGGCGTACCGCGCCCAGGACCGCGGGCAGGCACAGCGCGCCCAGCAGCAGGAAGGCGACCTGGTACGCGCCACCCGGCGCCGACGCGAGGACCGTGCCGATCCGCAGCGCGATCACGGCCACCGCCACCCCCAGGCCCGCGGAGAGCTGCTGGGCGGTGGCCGAAAGGGTGTTGGCGTCCCGCAGCCGTTCCCGCTCCACCTCGCTGAACGCCATCGTGGAGTAGCCGGTGAGCCCCACCGACCGGGCCGCACCGCCGGCCAGGACGAGGGCGGCCGTCACCGCGACGGGCGTGGCCGCCGTGAGGAACGCGCAGCCGGCCACCGTCACCGCCAGCGCCGCCGTGGAGGCGATCAGCAGCCGCCGGAAGCCGAACCTGTTCAGCAGGAAGGTCGTCGCCGGCTTCACCGCGATGTTGCCGACGAAGACGAACAGCACGACCGCGCCCGAGGCGACCGCGCTCCAGCCGAACACCTCCTGGAACAGCAGCGGGAGCAGGAAGGGGACGGCCGTGATCACCATCCAGACCAGCGAGCCACCCGTCACGGACTCCCGGAACGAGCCCACTTCGAGGGTGCGCAGGTTCACCAGCGGGTGCGGGGCCCGCAGCAGGTGACGCCCCGCCGCCGCGAGCGCTGCGAACGCCACCGCGGTCACCGAGGCGGTGACCGGCCACCCGCTCCCGTCCTCGGCCACCAGGTGGCCGGCCCAGGTCAGGGCCGCCAGGCCGGTGCAGCAGAGCAGTACGCCGACGAGGTCGAGCGGCGGCGGCGAGCCCTGCGGGCCGGAGCCGACGATCCGCCAGGCGGCGGCGAAGGCCACCAGCCCCATGGGGACGTTGATCAGGAACATCCAGTGCCAGCTTGCGTACGTGGTGAGCAGCCCGCCCGCCAGGGGTGCGGCGACCGGCGCCACCAGCCCCGGCCACACCACGTAGGCCATGGCCTTCGGCAGGTCGGACTTCTCCGTCCTGGCCAGGACGAGCAGCCGCCCGACCGGCACCATCATCGCGCCGCCCGCCGCCTGGAGGACGCGCAGGGCGACCAGCGTTCCGAGGTCGGGGGCGGCCGCGCAGGCGGCGGAGGCCAGGGTGAACAGGGCGATCGCCGAGAGCAGCACGCGGCGGGCGCCGAAGCGGACGGCCAGCCAGCCGCTGAGCGGTATGAGCACGGCGAGGGTGACGAGGTAGGCGGTGACCACCAGGCCCACGGCGGCCGGGGTGGTGCCCAGGGCGGCCGCCATGCGCGGGGCCGCGGTCGCGACGATCGTGCCGTCGAGCATCTCCATGAAGAAGCAGCCCGCGACGAGGAGCGCGGTGGCGCGCTGTCGGGAATCCATCATGCAGACCAGGCTCCGGCCGGCCATTGCTGCACACAAGGTCCGATTGGTTCATCAAGAAGTGCACTTGATGCAGCAGTTGGCGGCGGGGAGTGGCAGAGTGGGACCGTGCGACCGCTGCCCGACATGAACCTGCTGCCCGCCCTCGACGCCCTGCTCCGCGCGGGCAGCGTCGCCGGGGCCGCCGCCGAGATGTGCGTCTCGCCCTCCGCGATGAGCCGCACCCTGGCCCGGCTGCGCCGGGTGGCCGGCGACGAGCTCCTCGTACCGTCGGGGCGCGGCCTGGCCCTCACGCCCCGCGCCCGGGAACTCCAGCCGCAGGTCCAGGCCGCCCTCGCCGGGGCGCTCGCCGCGCTGCGACCGCCGGAGCCGGCCGAACTGAGCGCGGTCGAGCGGGACTTCGTGCTCCGCGCCAACGACGCGACCGCCGCCTTCCTCGGGCCCGAGCTCATCGCCCGTGCCGCCCGCGAGGCCCCCGGCATCCGCCTGCGCCTGCTGCCGGAGGGCGACGAGGACCCCGCAGACCTGCGCGGCCGGATCGACCTGGACGTCGGCCAGCTGCCCGAACTGCCGCACGACGTACGCGGCGAGACCCTGGCCCACTACGGCTACCGGGCGGTGACCCGGGCCGACGGGCCCTACGCGGGGGAGCGGCTCACCCCCGAGCGGTTCGCCGCCCTGCCGCAGATCACCGTCACCCGGCGGGGCCGCACCTGGAGCGTGGTCGACGAGCGGCTCGCCGTACTCGGGCTCACCCGCGAGGTGCCGGCCACGGCGCCCACGTACGGCGCCGCCTGCTTCTTCGTCCTGCGCTCCGACGCACTGGCGCTGGTCCCGGGGCTCTTCGCGGCGGAGGCGGCCCGGGTGATGCCGCTCGCCGTGCTCGACATCCCGCTGGACCTGCCGACGGTGGCCTTCGGCCAGGCCTGGCACGTGCGCTGGGACGCCGACCCCGCCCACCACTGGCTGCGCTCCACCGTCGCCGGGATCGTACGGGAGCTCGGCGACGGGAGCGGTACGGCGACGGGCGCGGCCACCCCCTGACTCCGGACCGGGAGCCCCGGCAGCCCCTCCGACCGCGGCCCCCCGGCCCGGTCCTCAGCCCAGGCGGCCCGAGGTCTCCAGCGGGCGCTCACCCGCGCCGGCCGGCAGGGCCAGGCTCGCCTCCAGGTCGTCCAGCGCCCGGCGGGCCCGCGCGATCCGCTCCCGCACCTCGTCGGCGGAGCCCGGCCGCGGTGCGTCCGGTCCTGCCCCCGCTGCCGGCACCGCACCCGGCACCACGGTGATCCCGGCCGCCCCGCGCTCCTCCTTGGCCCGGGAGCGGATCCGCTCCTCCTGCCGGGCCTTCTCCTCCTTCTCCAGTTCCCTGGCCTCGTCCATGGAGTTGATCACCACCCCGATCAGCATGTTGACCAGCACGAACGAGGCGAAGAGCACGAACGACGCGTAATAGACCAGGGACAGCCGGGAGATCGCCAGCCCCGCGTGCACCGCGTCCCCGAGCCCCTCCATCATGGTCAGCAGGAACAGCGTGAGCGCCGCGCGCCCGAGCGAGCCGTAGTGCTCCGGGTCGGACCGGGCGAAGCACACCCAGCCGACCATCGCGTACACGTAGACCACCAGCGCCCCGACGAACAGGAAGCTGACCGTGCCTGGCAGACTCCGGCCCACCGCGACCAGCATCACCCGCAGCTGGGGCAGGAAACGCGCGGTCCGCAGCACCCGGGCCAGCCGGAGCAGCCGCAGCGCCGTGGCGTTCTCCTGGGCCGCCGGCACGACGGCGGAGACCACCACGACCAGGTCGAAGACGTTCCAGGGATCCCTGAAGAAAGCTTTGGGCCGGTCCGCGTGGGCACCGATGCGCAGCAGCATCTCCACCGCGAACACGGCCATGCACCCGTGCTCGGCCAGCCCCAGCACCTCCCGGTGGGCGAGGGCGAAGCCGTGGTACGTCTCCACGCCCAGCAGCGCGGCGTTGGCGAGGATCACCGCGAAGACGACGAACCCGAAGGCCTGATCGTCGGTCACCTTGCGGCACCGGGCCGCGAACCGTGCGCGGCCGGGTCCGCGCGTCGTCACCGGAGGGGTCATCGTGCACCTCGTACTGGTCACCGCTCCGCGCACGCCGCAGGCCCGGGGGCGCGGACCCGTGGGGTCCGCGCCACCCGGGCCGAGGGCGTGCGCCTGTCCAGCTCCTCTAACCGCGCACGCCCCCGGATCTCACCGCGCGCCGCCGCAAGATCCCCCGATCGGGGTGCTGCCCGAAAGGCCGCCCTAGGGGGCGCGCCCCGGGACCGGCGGGCCTCAGACCCCCGGGATGGCCCGCGCCCGGAACGCCGCGCGGACCGCGTCCGCCGCGCCCGCACCGTACATCTGCCGGGCCGTCGCGACGGTCTTGAGCGCCGCGTCCGTGAAGCTGGTGTCCGGTGCGAAGCCGAACTGCGCGTTGACGATGATCCGGTCGGCCGTCCGGGCACCCAGCGCACCGCGGATGTCGAAGAGCGCGCGCGACCAGATCTCGCCGTCCGCGTGCACCTCGCCCTCCCGGTCCGCGTACGTCTTGTCCGAGTCGGTGCGGCGCAGGCAGTGCGGGGCGGCGCTGTACGAGGCCGAGTCCCAGTCCGCGATGCACGCCAGGTCGGCCTTGAGCGGCCAGCCGTACTTCGCGTCGGCGTACGCACCGACCGTCAGGGCCAGGTAGTCGCCGAAGGCCTCGCCGATCGCACCCGCCTCGGGCGAGGTGCCGAAGCCGGGGACCTGGGCCTCGTGCACCGCGTGACCGTACTCGTGGATGATCACCTCGGCGTCCTCGGCGTCGTCCACACCGCCCTTGCCGAAGCGGATCTCGTCCTTCTTGTCGGTGAAGTACGAGTTGTCCGCGCCCCACTGGTTGATGCGGACCGGCTGCCGGCGGGCGTTCGCGCCGGGCAGCTCGGTGCCGAAGCCGAGGCTCTGCAGGTACTCCTGGGACTCGTTGACCCAGAAGTACGCCATGACCTGCTCGAACTGGTCGTCCTTGCGGGTGTACGTCGCGGCGTCCGCGACCTTGGCCGAGGAGCCGGTGTCGGAGCGGACGTAGGCCCACTTGCCCGAAAGGCCCCCGCTGCCGTCGAGGTTGCGCAGCGCGGCGAGCGCGTACGCGGACGCGGGCACGGCGGCGTCGGAGTCCTTGCCGTCGGCCAGCGTCTGGTCGCCCGAGGACTGGACCGGGTTGACCATGAACAGCCGGGCCTGCGGCGCCCCGCCGGCGGCGGCGCCGGAGACCTGGGCCGACACGGGACCGGCGGTGGTGAGCAGCGCCACGGTGGCGGTGGCCGCGGCGACCAGGCCGCGGGGTATGCGGCGAGCCATAAACATCCTCCTGATCGGGGGTGCGAACTACGCGTGCGGCCGTGATCCTCGCCTACGCAGACCCCCCTTGACCAGGCCTGGCGCACCGGAATCCGGACCCGGTGCCCGGTATGGGGGCACTCGCCCCGACAGCCGAAAATCATCGGTCACGGCACTGGGCTCCTCCGGGGCCCGTCGCTACCCTCCGCGCATGATTCCCACGGTTGTCTGGGGCACGGGCAACGTCGGCCGCGCGGCCATCCGCGCCGTCGACGCCCACCCCGCACTGGAACTCACGGCCGTCCTCGTCCACGACCCCGGCAAGACCGGCCGCGACGCGGGCCGCCTGGCCGGACTCGACCGCGACCTCGGCGTCGCGGCCACCTCCGACATCGACGCGGTGCTGGCCGCCGGACCCCGGGCCGTGGTGTACGCGGCCTCCGGCGACCTGCGCCCCGACGAGGCCCTCGCCGACATCGCCCGGGCCCTGCGCGGCGGTGCCGTCGTCGTCACCCCGGCGCTCTACCCCCTCTACGACCACCGCAGTGCGCCGCCGGAGTTCCGCGACCCGGTGCTGGAGGCCGTCAAGGAGGGCGGCGGCTCGCTCTTCGTCTCCGGGGTGGACCCCGGCTGGGGCAACGACGTGCTGCCGCTGCTGATCAGCGGGCTCGGCACCACCCTCGACGCCGTCCGCTGCCAGGAGATCTTCGACTACTCCACGTACGACCAGCCGGACTCGGTGCGCTACCTGGTCGGCATGGGCCAGCCCATGGACTACGAGCCCCCGATGCTGCTGCCGTCGGTGCCCACCATGGTGTGGGGCGGCCAGATACGCCTGATGGCCCGGGCCCTCGGCGTCGAACTGGACGAGATCCGCGAGACGCTGGACCGCCGCGCGCTGGAGACCACGGTGACCACGCGCACCATGGGCGAGTTCGAGGCCGGCACCCAGGGCGCCGTCCGCTTCGAGGTGCAGGGCATCGTCGGGGGCGAGCCGCGGATCGTCATCGAGCACGTCACCCGCATCCACCCCTCGTGCGCCCCCGACTGGCCCACGCCGCCCGACGGCTGCGGGGCGCACCGCGTGATCATCGAGGGCCGCCCCCGGATCGAGGTCACCGTCGAGGCCGCGGACGAGGGCGAGAACCGTTCCGCGGGCGGGAACGCCACCGCCGTGGGGCGGCTGGTCAACGCCATCGACTGGCTCGTCGAGGCCGGACCGGGCCTGTACGACGCGCTGGACGTCCCCCTCCGGCCCGCGGCCGGCCGACTCGGAAGGAAGCAGCCGTGATCATCGACGTGCCGGAAGGCAAGCACCCGATCGAGTACGTGTGGGGGGACATGGTCCCCGAGATCGGCATGGCCGCCTCCAACTTCTCCCTCTCCGTCTACGCCCACACCACCCTGGGGCTGCGCGAGTTCGAGGCCGCGCGGCTGCGGATCGCCCAGATCAACGGGTGCGGCTTCTGCCTGGACTGGCGGACCGACCGCGACGGGGAGAAGGTCGAGGAGGAGTTCGCCGAAGCGGTGGGGGAGTGGCGCACCACGGAGGCCTTCGACGACCGCACCCGGATGGCGGCCGAGTACGCGGAGCGGTACGCGCTCGACCACCACGGCCTCGACGAGGAGTTCTGGGAGCGGATGACGGCGCTCTACAGCCAGGCCGAGATCGTGGAGCTGACCATGAGCATCGGCTCGTGGCTGGCCTTCGGGCGGCTCAACCGGGTCCTGGGGCTCGACACCGTGTGCGTACTGCCCACGCACTGAGCAGCCATGGCCGCGGAGCCCGTCACGGCCGCGGCGCCCGTCACCGGCGCGGCCGGGGGCCGTCCCAAGGCCGCGCCCACGGGGCCCGGGTCCGGCGGTGTGCCGGAACCGGGCCCCGTGGCGGCCTGCCGGGCCGGTCAGAGGTCTTCGGCGATGATCCGCTCGATGTTCCGCTCCGCCAGCGCCGTGATGGTGACGAACGGGTTGACGCTGGTGTTGCCGGGGATCAGCGCGCCGTCGATCACGTACAGGCCCGGGTGGCCGTGCAGCCGACCGTGGTTGTCGGTGGCCTTGCCCAGGACGGCGCCGCCGAGCGGGTGGTAGGTGAGGTGGTCGCCCCAGATCTTGTTGGCGCCGAAGAGGTCGGTCCGGTAGATCGTCCCCTCCTTCGAGTTGATCTTGTCGAAGATGGTCTTCGCCGCGTTGATCGACGGCTGCTTCCAGGCCGTCTGCCAGCTCAGGTCGACCCGCCCGGTGGCCGCGTTCCAGCTGAACTCGGCGCGGTTCGGGTTCTTGGTGATGGACAGGTAGAAGGAGGCGTACGTCTCGATGCCCGTGGGCAGCGGCGCCACCTCGGCGAAGGCGCCGCCCGCCGCCCAGTTGTCGATGCCGCCCGTGGGCATGGACGCCTGCAGCTTGCCGGTGGCGTCCCACATGTGGTTGGCGCGGCCGCACATCACGTTGCCGTTGTCGCCCCAGCCCTTGCCGATCTCGCCGTTGAGACCGGGCAGCGCCCCGGTGGCCTTGAGCCGGACGAGGAGCTTGCTGGTGCCCACGCTGCCGGCCGCGAAGAACACCCGGTCGGCGGTGACGGACTTGGTGGCGGTGGTGTCGCCGCTGGTGTTGATCTGGTCGATGGCCACCGTGTAGCCGCCACCGGCCGCGGGGCTGACCGAGGTCACCTTGTGGAGCGGGGAGATGGTGACCCGGCCGGTGGCGCGGGCCTGGGCGAGATACGTCTTCTGCAGCGACTTCTTGCCGTGGTTGTTGCCGTAGAGGACCTCGCCCGCGAGGGCGGACTTGGGGACGGCTCCGGCGGCCTCCTGCTTCATGTAGTCGAAGTCGTAGACGTTGGGCACGAAGACGAAGGGGAAGCCCGAGCGCTGGGCGTGCTTGCGGCCCACCCGGGCGTACTGGTAGCAGGCGGCGCTGTCGAACCAGGCCGGATCGATGTGGTTGACCCCGAGTCCGGAGTTGGCCCGCGGGTAGTAGACGTCGTACATCTCCGCGGCGTCGACCGTGGGGAGGATGGCGCCGAAGTTCTCGCGCCTGGGCGTGACGGCCATGCCGCCGTTCACCAGCGAGCCGCCGCCGACGCCGCGCCCCTGGTAGACGGTGATGCCCGCGAACTCCTCGGCGTCCAGGATGCCGGTGTACCGCGGTACGTCCTTGTCGAGGGGGAAGCCCAGGAAGTTGCTCAGCGGCTGCTTGGTGCGGGTGCGCAGCCAGTAGGAACGCTGGTCGGGCGAGGTCGTGTTGGCGAAGACGTTGCCGTCGGAGCCGGGGGTGTCCCAGGACATGCCCATCTCGATCATGTGGACGTCGACCCCGGCCTGGGCCAGGCGCAGCGCGGCGACCGAGCCGCCGTAACCCGTCCCGATGATCAGTACGGGGACATGGGCCCCGGGGTCGATGACGGTGGCGCCGACGGCGGTGGGGATCGCCGCGGTGCCCGCCGCGGAGGCACGGCCCGACCAGGCCGCGACTCCAAAAATAGAACCTGTTCCAGCGATGAATCCACGGCGGGAGAGGCCGCTGGAACCGCTGTCGCGCATGGGGGAATCGCTCATGTGGGGTTCCTCACTCTCTGGCGGAGTGGGAACAGGTTCTACTGCTGGGCATGAATTAAGTCACTACATACCCGTTGGTAACTTTTGTCCGTACCTGACATGGATCGATGGCAGCGTCCAGCCGCCCCGGACCGGTGTGCGGCGGCGATCGGCGAGGCCTCGCGATGGTCGGTGATCACCGCTGCGTAGTCGCGGAAATTCACGAGGTGAGCAAAAGGTGAATCTTTGACTGAATTCCCGTCAACAGACCTTCACCGACTATCTCGATCAGATAACGACATCCTTAAAAAGGCCTGGACCAATCACGCGCGACGCGCGTAACTGCCTATTTTTTAAAGTGAATTGACGGTTCATCAAATCTGGTCCGCAGGTAACGGATTGGATTCAGGGCGGGCTTTCCCGTTTGTCCGAATTCACTGCGGAGAACCTCTGGCAGGCTTCCCGGCACCCAGTTCCCTGACCCCGGATTGAGGTGCTCATGTCTACGCATCGGAAACTGAAACAGCGTCAGAAAAGCCGTCATCAGCGGAAGCCGCGCCGGCTCATATTCGCGACGCTCGCCACGGCCGCAGCGGGGGTGATGGCGGCCGGCATGTTCTACGGAAACGTTCTGGAGGGGGCGCAGGCCGAACCGCTCGCGCCGCGTGCCGGAGCCGTCGCCCCCGCCGGGCCGGCCGGCGCGCCGGCCCGCGACGCGGAGCCCGCGCCGCTCAAGGCCGTACCCGCCGACCAGCCCGCCAAGGGCCTGGTCTTCGACGGCCTGGCCGCCGCCCCCAAGGGCGACCGCTGCGCCGGTGTCTACCGCACGGACGCCGGCCACTGCACCCACGGGCCCGACGCGCCGCCCAAGGGCGTCGACATCAAGAAGCAGGTGCCGCCCGCGGTCAAGACGACCGCCCTCGCGGCCGACCCGACCCGTCCCGGCTCCGCGGCCAAGGCCGGCGGGCGTCCTCAGGACGCGCCCGCCACCGCCGACGCGCAGGCCGCGAGCGGCAGCGCCGCCTCCGCGCCCGCCCCGGCCGCCGGCCAGCGCGCCGTGGCCGCCGGCCCGGCCGGGCAGACCGTGCAGTGCGACGGCGACGGCAGCACGGGCAACCGCGTGCAGGTCGTCTACGTCCACGGCCCCGGCCGCGACCGGTTCTCCCAGTACGTCGCGTCGTTCCGCAAGTGGGCCGCCGACGCCGACCTCATCTACTCGGCCAGCGCCCAGGAGACCGGCGGCGTCCGGCACATCCGCTACGTCACGGCCGCGGACTGCACGCCGACCGTCCTCAACATCGAGCTGCCCGACTCCGCGCTCTCCGAGTTCAGCGCCACCAACCGCGCGCTGGCCGGCAAGGGCCTGGACCGCCGCGACCGCAAGTACATGATCTTCGCGGACACCCAGGTCTACTGCGGCATCGGCACGTTCAACGGCGACGAGCGGCCCGGCCAGAACAACCTGAGCAACTTCGGCCCCTCCTACGGCCGTACGGACTCCGGCTGCTGGGGCGGCCACACCGCCGCCCACGAACTCGGCCACAACCTCGGCGCGGTGAACAACAGCGCCCCCAACACCAGCCGCGGTGCCCACTGCACCGACGAGTACGACGTCATGTGCTACTCGGACACGCCGTACTACCCGCAGATGCGCTACGTCTGCAACAACCAGGCGAAGGAGAACATCCTCGACTGCAACCACGACGACTACTTCCACACCAGCCCCCGCGCGGGCAGCTACCTCGCCACCCACTGGAACATCGCCGACAACCAGTTCCTGATGCGCGGCAAGGGCGGCGGTGGCGGCGGCACGGACCCGAACCCGGACCCGACGCCCACCCCCACCCCGACCACGCGTCCCGGCACCGGCCCCGACGTCAAGGTCGGCCAGATCCGCTCCGACGCCGCCGTGGCCGGCTGGGCCAACGTCTCCGGCGCCGCCTGGTACCAGGTGCTGCTGAACGGCCGCCACCTGACCTGGACGCAGGGCACCGCCGTCCGCATCTACAACCTGCGCCCCGACACCGCCTACACCGTCGCGGTCTCGGTCCGCGACGCGGCCGGCCGCGACAGCGGCCCCGGCAAGGCCACCTCCTTCCGCACCGCGAAGGCCGGCGGCGCGGGCACCGCGCCCGGCGCCCGCTACCTGCTCGGCAACGGCAGCACCGGCATGACCGCCGAGATCTGGGGCGGCCGCACCGCCGACGGCACGGTCCTGGTCGGCTCCGCCGCCACCGGGTACGCCCAGCAGCAGTGGTACTTCGACGACGCGGGCAACGGCCTCGTCCGCATCCGCTCCGCCGCCTCCGGCAAGTGCCTCCAGACCGGCGGCGCCCCCTCGGCCGGCATGTGGACGGCCCAGCAGCCCTGCCGCGCCGTCACCGCCCAGCAGTGGAAGGTCGCCGCCCGCGGCAGTGCGGTCACCGTCACCGACCGCTCCGGCGCCTACGCGCTGACCGTCGGCAGCCGCCCGTACTACGGCGCCTGGCTGCTCGAACTCCAGCCGAAGGACGGCCGCGCCGCCCAGCTCTGGACGCTGACCAGGGCCTGACCCACAGGCCCGTCGCGGGCGGCCGTTCGGGGGGACGGCCGCCCGCCCCCACCCCTCATGTCCCGTCTCCCCCGGAGAGCACCGCCATGCCCGTACGAACCACCGCACTCCAGACCGCGCGAAGAACCGCCCGGTCCGCCGTCCTCGTCCCCCTGGCCGCCACCGCGACCGCCGTGGTCATCGGCCTCCCCGGCCTGGCCCGGGCGCACGGTGACACGCTGAAGGTCGAGGTCACCGGCAACCGTGAGGGCCGGGTGACGGCCGTCATCACCTGGGAGAACGACAACGACCCGCTCGACGAGCCGGTCGCCGGCACCGTCAACGCGGTGAGCGCCGACGGCGCCCGCCTCCAGGGACCCTGGCGGCTGGTCGCCGACCCCGGCACCCCGAACGGCTGGACCACCAAGGAGGCGCTGCCCTCCGGCACCTGGAAGGTCTCCGTCGACGCGGCCTTCCCCGGCCTCGGCCACGCCGAGCGCAGCCTGACGGTCAACCCCGCCGGCACCGGAGCCTCCGCCCCGCCGGCCGGCCAGGGGCCGGGCGCCGAACCCGTACGGACCACCGCGCCCGTCGCCGCGCCGCCCGCGAAGGGGCGGCCCGTCACCTCGGAACCCCGGCGGACCGGCCGCACGTCGGCCACCTGGTGGACCGCGGCCGGCGTGGTCGTCGCCGCCGCCGCCGGTGCCGCGGTGGGCGTCCTGGTACGCCGCGCCCGCGCCCGGCGCGCCGGCCGCGGGTGACACCCGGCCGGCGCGGCGACACCGGACCGCCGCCCGCGACGGGCGGCACGACAGGCGCCCCCCGCCGCGCGTGACGCCGGACCGGCGCCGCCCGGCGACCCGCCGAACCCGGTACGGGATCCCGCCCCCGCCACCCCGTGCGCCCGACACCCCTGGGCGTATCGGGGGCGGTGGCGCGGCCCCGAAGGGCTCCGGTCGCGGGGGAGTTCGGCGCGGATGCGAAGCTGGTGCCGACCGGCTCCATCCACGACGACGGAGGAGGACGCGGCCATGGCCGTCATCCACCACACGACCCTCACGCCGACCAAGCTCGAACTGGTCGCGGCCTGGCTGCCCTCCCGCCCCTGGTACCGCGGCGGCGAAGCCGGCCCCGAGCCGGCCAAGGCGGGCGGCTTCCGGCTGGACGACCCGGAGGGCGAGGTGGGCATCGAGTTCATGGTGGTCAGTGACGCCTCCGCCGGCGAACCGACCGCGTACCTGGTCCCGCTCACCTATCGAGGGGCCCCGCTGGACGGCGCGGAGGACGCCCTCGTCGGCACCATGGAGCACGGAGTGCTCGGCAGGCGCTGGGCGTACGACGGCTGCCACGACCCGGTGCTGGTCGGCCAGTTGCTCGCGCTGGTGGAGGGCCGCGCGGAGGCCCAGGCGCAGAGCGACAGCGACACCCCGGACCGCGACGTCACCCGCGCGCTCACCGGCGGCCCCCTCGCCGGCCCCGCCACGGCCGCCGACACCGCCGAGGGTACGGTCCTCAGCCTGGCGACGGGCGCCACGCTGCACCTGAACCGCGTCCTCACCCCCGCCACCCCGCTCCCGCCGACCGCGACGGGCCACGTCTCGGGCGTCTACCGCCCGACCCCGGACACCACCACCCCGACGGTCTTCGCGGTGGTCCACCCCGAACCGGGCAACTGACGTCCGCCCCGCCCACGGCGTCTCGGCAGGCCCGCCGGCAGCGCGCAGGAACGCTTCACCGCGCCGGCGGGTGCGGACCGCGGCCCGGTGAGCGGGGCCGGAGCGTCGAGAGGAGGTGGCGGGCCAGGGCCGTGGTCGCGAGGGCCGTGACCAGGGCGCAGACCGGCCACCAGCCCCAGCGCGCGTACAGGTGGGTGCCGAGCCAGGAGCCCGCGCTGCCGCCCACGTAACCGCAGGTCATGTAGGCGGTGTTGAGACGGCCGCGGGCATCCGCGCGGAGCGCGTAGATGCGTACCTGGTTGGCGACCATGCCCGCCTGGAGGCCGACGTCGAGCAGCAGCGTGCCCACCACGAGCGCCGCCAGGCCCACCGCGCCGCCCGCGGCGCCGAGGCCCAGCACCAGGCCCGTGGCGGCCACCGCGAGCAGGCAGACCAGGTTGACCGCGTCGGGCCCCCGCCGGTCCACCAGCCGGCCCGCGACCGGGGTGCACGCCATGGTGGCCGCGTTGACCAGCGCCAGCGCCCCCACCGCCGGGGCGCCCAGCCCGTACGCCGGGCCGGTGAGCAGCAGCGCGACGGAGGTCCACACGGCGGTGAAGCTGCTGAACACCGCCGTGTGGTACCAGCAGGACCGGCGCAGTTCGGGCTCCGCGCGCAGCAGCCGCAGCGGCTCGGCGAGCAGCGCCGGGTAGCGCTGCCTCGACGGCGGCACGGTGGCGGGCAGGGCGCGGACGAGCAGCAGCGCGACGGTCAGCGACAGGGCCGCGGCCAGCAGGTACGGTGCCCGCCACCCGAACCACTCGCCCATCGTGCCGCCGAGGGCCCGAGAGATCAGCATGCCGCCGAGCGAGCCGCTGAGCATCGTCCCGGTCACCCGCCCCCGTCGGCCCTCCGGCACCAGGCCGACGGCCAGCGGGCCGATCACCGGGGCGACCACGGTCGCGGTGCCGACGAGCGCGCTCGCACCGACCAGGGCCGGCAGCCCGGGCGCCGCCCCCGCGGCGAGCAGGCCCAGCCCGGTCACGCCGAGCAGGGTGACGATCAGCGTGCGGTGCGGGATCCGGTCGCCGAGGGGCACGAGCAGGAAGATGCCCGCCGCGTACCCGGACTGACAGGCCGTCACGGCCAGGGTCGCCGACTCGGGCGTGACCCCGAGCCCCGAGGCGATCAGGGGGCTGATCGCCTGCGGGAAGTACACGTTGCCCACGGCGACCCCGCAGGCGAGCGCGAGCAGCGCGAGCACGACCCGGCCCGCCGCGGGAGCTGCGGGGGCCGGCGCCGCCCGGCCCGGCGCGGCGGCGGCCGGTCCGGGGGCCCCGGGGGCCGGGTCGCACGTGTTCTCGTGGTCCGTCGTCCTCATGGACCGAAGTCCACGCCACGGCGTGCGCTGTGCCAATCGAATTACCGTCCCGGGACGGCCGGGACGGCGCGCCCCGGCCGGCGGTCAGGCAGTCGGCAGCAGCCGGCTCCCCAGGTGGTCGAGCACCTGGTCCAGGGCCGCCCGGGTCGGTTCCCCGGGCCGGTCGACCAGGTGCTCGGTGAGCACCGAGTGCGGCGGCAGCACGCCCGCCGGATTGGCGTACCGGGGATCCAGCTCCACCGCGACGAAGCCCTCGCCGAGCTCCCGCCTGAGGTACGCGAACCGGTCGCCCGGCACGAACCGGTCACCCCGGAACCGCAGGCCGAGGACGCGCAGTCCGTCCCGCTCGCAGCGGTCCCGCACCACGGCCAGCTCCTCGGGCGAGATGTCGATGCCGCAGGCCTGCCGCCGGGTCCACGGCACGGGCAGCGAGGGCTGCGAGAGCACCGGGGCGAGCAGCCGGTCGTCCGTCGCCATGGCCAGCGCGAACCCGCCGGTGAAGCACATGCCCACCGCACCGACGCCCGGCCCGCCGCACCGCCCGTGCTCGTGCGCGGCCAGCGCCCGCAGCCAGGCCACGGCGGGGGAGGAGCGGCCGGTGGCCAGGACGGTGAACTCCCGGCTGACGCACACCGCGGCGATCGACGAGGCGGCGTAGGCGAAGCCGGCGAGCCGGCCGCGGGCGTCCGGGTGCGGGTCCCGGCCGGGTTTGCCGAAGAGCACGGGCAGCACCGCCGTGCAGCCGAGCGAGGCCACGCGCTCCGCGAACGCGAGCACCTTCGGCGTGATGCCGGGGATCTCCGCCATCACGATCACGGCGGGTCCCGAGCCGTGCCGCAGGACCTCGCGGGTGGTGCCGTCGTGGGTGAACTCCTCGCGTGCGAAGCCCTTGAGGTCGTGATCGGCCACCGGGTACCGCCTTTCGTCAGCCGGGAGGGACGGGGAACTCGGGCTGGTTCGGGAAGGGACGGTACCGGTAGGCGCGCCCGCCGGGGCTGTGATCGTGAACGCGCACCGGGTGGCATGGCTCGGAGACGCGTGCGAGTAGTGTCTGTCGGTTCCACTACCCCGACATCAAGCCGACCGACGACGCCACCGTCGTCCACTTCCGGCTGACGACCTGAGTCCTCCCGCGGATGCCCTTCTCGCCGCGCTCGCGAGCGGACGTTCGCGTCCGCCCGCCCGGTGATGAGGGGGGCGAGCGTAGTCATGGGATCCTCAAGCCGCGCCATCCCTTACCGGCGTGGCGGTCAGTCCCACCAGAAGTGCCACACCGTGGACCGGGCCTGGCCGTTGGCCGTGTCGATGACGTCGTCGAGGTCGTCGCAGTAGGCGTTCTGCTCGATGGCCAGGGCCGCGATGGCGGGCAGGTCGAGGGGCGGCCGGGGGACGTACAGCTGCATCTCCGTGCCTCCCATGAAGAACACCTCCGCCCCGTAGCGGGCGTTCCAGTGCCGGAGGAACGCGGAGTGCTCGGCGGGGGTGAGCGGGCACATGTCGGGCCAGGCGGTGGATGAGCCGGACAGGAATCCGGGGAGCAGCAGCGGCAGCCGGTGGCTCTCCCCGCCTCCGCCGCCTTCCTCGACCAGCAGCAGCCACAGGTTCTCGATGCCCCAGTCCGGCGTGAACGCCAAGGGGTTCCCGGCGACCGCCGACCCGGACGGCGGGTCGAGCAGCTGTACGAGCCGGGCGGGGTCCCGCAGTTCCTCCTCCTCGGCACGGTCCTCGGGATAGGCCTCGGCGATGCTGCGGGCGCCCACACGGGACACGATCCGGGCCACGGTGCCTGATGCCTCCGCCACCGGAACCGACTCCGCGGGGGGGCCGGCCTCGGCAGCCGCCGAGGCCAGCGCCGTAAGGTCCTGCGCCGAGGTGACCCGGGTGGTGAGCAGCGGCACCACCCCCGCGCGCCCCCGCCAGAAGTGCCACGCCCGCTCCGCATGTTCCTGCGCGACCCGCACCCCGTGGACCACGACCCCGCCGGGCAGCCGCGCGGAGTGCGCGGCCGCGCCGGGGGCGACCAGTCCGGCGGCCACCATGCTGCTGACGACGGTGTCGGTCGTGGTCACGGGTGCGGGAACCTCACATCAGTAGGAACGGGCGGTCGGGCGGCTCACTGCCGACGGGGGTTCTCCGTGGTGAACAGATGCTTGTCGACGTCGTAGGCGTACACCGTCGACAGGGTGGACGGGTTGCGCACGATCACCGTCCACACTTCCTTCTGCGCCGCTTCCGGGGCGACCCCGGGGACGCTCAGATAGACGGCGTCGGCGCCCTGCTCGTCGGCCTTGCGCAAGTGGTTCTTGATGTTGCGCTTGCCCGTCTGCTTGAACTCCGATCGTACGCCATCCACCCAGGCGTCGAACGACTTGGGGTTCTGACCCGCCTTGCCGGTGTGAGAACCGCGCGCGACCACGGTGTGCCCGTCCAGTGCGAGGGCGAGTGCCATGTCGAACTCGTGCGGCTTGTCGAAGCCGAACTCGCCCTCGGACAGCCACGACTCGTCGATGCGCTCCAGAGCCTCCTTGACGTGGTCCTCCAGGCGTTCCTGCGTCATGTACCGGTTCCACTGGCAGCCGGCGCGCTCGCCCGCGGGGGACATCCGGCACGCCCGCTCGTCGATGTCGTCCATGTCGTCCATGAACTTCCCGAAGAAGGTCTTCCCGGACAGGATCTGCTCCAGGCGCTTGGCCCGCAGGGCCTCGGCGCGTTCGGCGTCGGTGTTCGTCCGGACGTCGTTGTAGTCCTGCTGCGCGTTCGTCTTGGTCTTCTCGTTCTTGGAGCCCGCGTTGACCGGGTCGCCGAACTCCCAGCCGTCCGACGTCGGCGTGCACTGGTAGTACATGCAGTCGTCGGGCCTCAGGCCGGACGGGTCGCTGAAGTTGACCGGGTTGTTGACGGAGTAGCTGTACGAGTTGAGGTTCTGCGGCTCGTACGGCGTGGCCAGCGGGTCCGGGCTGAGGAACCGGCCCAGCCGTGCGTCGTACATCCGCGCCCCGAGTACGGACAGCCCCGTCCCGTCGTCCTCGGTCTTGCCGAGGAATCCGCGGTCGGTGCCGGCGGGCAGCTTGGAGGCGTCGCGCTGTGCGCCGAACGGCAGGTACTTGCGCCGTGTCGGGTTGCCGGTGGCGGTGTCGACGGACAGCTGGGTGGATGCCTGCTGGTCGGCCATCAGCCAGGTCAGCGTGCCGTTGCCGCCCGTTGCCACGCGCATGGCCACGTTGCCGTAGTAGCGGGTGGCCTTCGGGGTGCTCCCGGCCGCCGTCGCCTTGCGGATCTCCTGGCCGCCGAGGTAGAGCACGTTCTCGGTCGCGCCCTTGCGGATCAGGAGGGTGCCGGCGGCGTCGTAGACGTAGCCGGCCACGGCCGAGCCGGTGGTGGCCACCACGTGGCCCAGCTCGTCCCAGTCGAAGCCGGTGGTCTTGCCGTCGACCGTCCGGGACTCCAGCTGGCCGGTGTCGTCGTAGGTGTAGAGGTCGGTGCCCCTGGGTGTCTTGACGGAGCTGACCGCGTGCGGGGCCACGGCGCCCGGCGTGTACGCCGACTGGTCGGCCGAGTAGCCGGGGTAGACGTAGTCGTTGACCTCCGTGCCGGTGGCGGTGGTGCGGGTGACCTTCTGGAGATTGCCGATGCCGTCGTAGCTGTAGTCCAGCTGGTACGGGTCGACGCCGGTGGCGAGGTCGGGGGCGAACGGTCCGGTGCAGGCGGTGCTGCTCTGGGTCGTCCAGGCCCGGGTGAGGCGGCTCAGCTCGTCGTAGTCGTAGCACTGGTGCTGGCCGCTGAGCGTGTCGGTCAGTCCGGTGATCCGGCCGCCGGCGTCGCGTAGGTACTCGTCGTTCTGGACGGTGCCCTTGGTGCTGGTGGTCGTGGTGATGTTCTTCAGCCAGCCGGTGCCCGTGGCGTCGTCGTAGCCGTAGGTCCGTCGGGCCGTGGTGCCCGTGGTCGCCGTGGTGCCGTAGGTGCGGCCGGTGAGGCGGCCCACTGTGTCGTAGTCCGTTGCGTCCACATAGGTGGCCAGGGGGCTGGACACCTTGTCCGGCAGGCCGTACGCGTCGTAGGTGGTGGTCACCTTCTCGGCGGGCAGGCCGGCGGTCGCCGGGTAGCTGAGCGCCGTCTGGTGGCCGGCCGCGTCGTACTCCATCGTGACCGGGTAGGTGCCCTGGAGGCCGGAGCCGTCGGCGGGGACCGTCACTGTGGAGCCCGTGATCCGGCCGTTGACGTCGTAGCCGTCGATCCGGGTGGCGTAGGCGTAGCTGCCGGCGTATGCCGTGCTGGAGGCCGGCAGGCCCTTGCCGCCCGGGGCGGTGTCGTAGGCGGTGCGGGTCAGGACCGCGCTGCCGTTCTCCACGGTCAGCGGACGGTTGAGGGCGTCGTAGGTGTAGGTGAGGGTGACGCCGTTGCCGCGCTTGACCGTCTGGACGTTGCCGTTGAGGTCGTAGGTGATCAGCGAGATCCCGTTGGGGTCGGAGTCGAGGTCCTTGCCGCCGGTGCGCTCGCCGAGCCAGTTGTAGGTGTAGGTGGTCTGGTTGCCCTTGGAGTCGGTGATCTTCGACAGCCGTCCGCTGCGCGTGTACTCGTACGACGTCGTGTACGTCGACGGGCCGAACTCCACGACCTTGACGACCTGCCCGAACACGTCGGTGTACGTGTTGGTGCGCTCACCGGTCGACGGCATCGCCGTGGTGTAGTCACCGTGGTAGTTGGTGCGGGTCTGCCCCTGTACCTGCGGCTCGCCGTTCACCATGGTCCGGGACTCGGTGGTGCGGCCGGCGTGGTCGATCAACAGGTCCGTGTAGGCCGGCAGCGATGCGACCGTGGGCAGGACCATCCCGGATCCGGCGACGCCGGAGTTGTAGAACGCGGAGCTGGTGCCGGTGACGTTCCCGGAGGTGTCGTAGCGGGTGCTGGTCACCGTGCGGCCGGTGCCGCCCGGGGCCGGGGTCTGCGTCTCGCGGGCGCGGCCCAGACCGTCGAGGTAGGAGTGGCTGGTCAGGACCGTCGAGCCGGACTGCAGCGTCTTCGTGGTCACCTTCGGCGGGACCGTGGAGACCAGGTCGGGCACGCCCTCGCTGTTGTCCGCCGTGGTCAGCGTGTACTCGAACGCGATGGTCGGCGTGCCGTCCGGGTACGCGGCCGACTGGCCCGGCTTGAAGACCTGCACGACGCGGCCGACCGAGTCGAGCACGCTGCGCGTGGTCTGGCCGTTGGCGTTCACCGTCTTCACCGGGGCGCCCCACAGCCTGGAGTACCAGGTAGTGGTGCTGAAGGGGGTCACCGGGCCGGCGCCGTCCGGGTCCGGGGTGGTCACCTTGACGCCGTTGACCGGCCAGGACGTGTCCGGCAGGTACTGGGTCGTGGTGGTCTTCTGACGGCCGTCGGTCACGGAGGTGACGCGGCCCGCCTCGTCGTACGTGCTCTTCGTCTCGCGGTGGTTCGCCGCGTCGGTGTACCTGCGGACCGCTGTCGGGTTGCCGTCGGTGGGCTTGTTCGTCGCCACCGAGGTCGCGTTGTCGTACAGGGTGACCGTGTAGGCGTCCTGGTTGGCCGCCGTGCGGGCGGCGCAGTCGGCCGCGTAGTGGCGGGTCTCGTCGGGCAGCACCATCCACCGCTGCACGTGCGTGCCCGGGAACAGATCCGTGTTGTAGGCGCGGCCGTAGGTGGTGCAGCGGTTGTCGTCGGTGTCCGACAGGCCCCAGTCGTTGGTGCGCATCGGCAGGCCGTACTTGGTGCTGGCCGGCTCGGCGTTGTCGTACTCGTCCTTGACGATGTGCTCGCGCCAGCCGCTGGAGGTCAGCTCGTGCGTCGTGGTCTTGGACTCGCGCACGAACCTGGCGTCGGGCAGGCCCGCGTACTGGGCGGTGTTGTACGTCCAGTACTCGTGCCACACCCGCTTGTGTGACCGGCCCGAGCCGTCGCGCTGGCTCGTCTCAAGGGTCTTGCCGTTCAGCCAGGCGTGGTCGGTGACGGGCGGGCGGCCGCTGTCGCCGTCGTCGACGGTCACGCTGCGCTTGGCACTGGGGTCGGTCTTGGAGGTGCGGTCACCGTCCATGCCGCGGTACAGCCAGTGGTAGGTGGAGGCGGCGTTCGACTTGGTGCCGGTGTGCACCTCGACCTGCTGGTAGCCGCGCCACTCGGTCCAGGACTCGTCCTCGTCCTTGGTGAGGGGGTCGTTGGGGAAGGCCCAGGCCGGCTTGCCCTTGTACTCGTAGGTGGTGGTCATCACCGGGTCGCCGTCGCCGTTGGGCCCCGCGCCGGGGCCCGGATCGACGCTGACCTTCTCCACGACGTACTTCTTGAACCAGCCGGTACGCGACTCGGTCGAACCCTCGGGGGTCCACTTCTGCTTGAAGCAGGCCAGGGTGTTGCCGGATTCGGAGGGCGGGTTGTCGATGTCGCAGGTGTCCTGCGTGTCGTAGTGGCGGTAGGTGACGTTGGTGAACGCGCCGAGGTCGCCGTGGATCTGGGTCACGCGGCGGAAGTTGAGGACGCCGCCGCCGAGCTGGTTGTCGCGCCACTCGCCGTTGATGTTGATCGTGGGCAGGGTGATGTCCGGGCCGTCGCCGTAGCCCTTGCGCTGCACGTAGTCGAGCCAGAGGTTGGCGTCGATGGTGCCTTCGGGGTTGGGCAGGCCGTACTTCATCTGGTACTGCATCGCCGGGTCCCACGCGGAGGCGTCGTTGTCCCGGACGAAGGTCTTGATGTCCCACAGCATCTTCGTCGCGAAGAAGGTGGGCGAGTAGGTCTCTCCGTTGATGGTGCGGCAGCCGTTGTCGGCGTTGGTGCCGTCGCACATCAGGTCGGTGGGCACGTCCGGGTAGGAGCCGGGGTTGCCGGATATCGCGGGGCAGTCACCCGGCTCGACGGCCAGGGGATCCTGGTGGCCCATGCGCTCCACGCAGCGGCCGACGTAGCGCAGGTCCACCTTGGCGGGCAGCTGCGCGCCCGGGACCTGTGATGCCCAGCCGTACTCGATCCGCACCGGGTACGCCGCGGAGTCGTAAGCGCGGGCCTGGTCACCGAGCAGGACCGAGCGGTAGTGGTTGCGTTCCTTCTCGTAGAAGTACGCGGTCTCCACCTCGCGGGGGTCCACCACGCGGTCCAGGCCCCAGCGGTACGCCTGCTGGCTGACGCCGATGCCGCCGTTGTAGCCCGGCTCACCGGCGTTGTTGCCGAACACCGGCACGGTCAGCACCGAATTCGTGCCGGGACGTGCGCCGCCCTCCGGACGCTCGGCGCGGCCCCAGCCGAAGTAGTAGCGCATACCGTCCTGGGTGGTGACCACCCAGTACTCGTCGTCGCTGCCGTGTCCGCCGGTCAGGTGCTGGACGCGCCAGCCCGGGTCGTCCTTGACGTGGTACCAGCCGGTGCCGTCGTTGTCCTGGATGAGTTCCGAGGTCACGCCGTTGAGGCTGATGACGTAGACGGCGCCGTCGACCTCGCGTGCAGCGTTGGGTGATGCCCAGCACAGGTCGCCGACCCAGCCGCTGCCCGTGCCGTCGCTCTGGCAGCTGCGGTAGCGGCGCTCGACGAACCCGATGCCCAGGTCCCAGCCGAGGCCGGCCCAGTTCGCCTGGGTGTTCTGCGCGGAGGTGAGGCCGTCCACGCTCTGGGAGTTGTACGACAGGCCGAGCGCGGGAGCCTGACCGGCCGGCGGCTTGGGCACCGTGATGGGCAGGTTGTACGTGAAGGCGCCCGAACCGGTGGAAACGTTCCACGAACCGGTGGGGCTCACGGTCGACGCCCGGAAGTCACCCGCGTCCGAGGAGGACGTGGAGGCGACCACGTACACCGAGGGTGCGGTCGCGGCGGCCATCGTGCTCAGGGAGGTCCTGGGAGCCAGGCTTTCCTGCGCGGTGGGCAGCTGCGCGGTGCTCGCCGCCGGGTCGCCGTCGGCGAGCACGGTCGCCGTGAGGGTCTGCGCCTTCACGTCGTTCTCGGTCTTGACCTCGACCGGGCGGCTGCTGGAGCACCCCTTGGCCGCGGGCGTGGTGAGCGCGCAGGCCGGCAGGCGCACCAGGCGCAGCCGTGAGGCGTACGCGCCGCCGTGGGCGCCGGCGAAGCCCGAGTAGTCGACGGTCAGCCGGACCGAGCCGGTCGAGGCGCGGCCGTCCTTGCGGGTCAGCTGGACGCCGACGCCGGCCGAGCCCACCTTGCTCAGGGCTCCCCTGTCGAGGACCTTGACGTCCACCTTGGCCGGACGCGGGCCGGCGGCGGTGCGCTGTGCCATGGTGCGCAAGGGTGCGGGTCCCACCGAGACGACAGGAGCGGCGTCCGCGGCGGCCGGGGCCACGGCGAGGGAGCCGCCCTCGCGCAGACCCGTCAGATCCACTGTTCGCCGTGCCTGCCGGGGCCACGTGACCTGTGCGGCCTTGGTCCGTGTCGGCTCCGCGCGGTCCCTGGGGACCGCGCCCGGGCTCTGTGCGGCCACGCTCGCCGGGTGTTTGCTCTTCTCTGCGGCAACGGCCGCGGGGACGCCCGCGACCCCCTGTCCCGCCAGGAGCCCTGTCATCAGCGCGCCGGTGACCGCCACCGCGGTGCGACGCCTCAGCCAACCCATGGTCAGCTCCCCACCTTTGTACACATGTGCGAGCACCTGTTCGGTCCATCGCATGACGGAGGAGGCCGGTGCGGATGCCCCGAGCGTCAGGCTCGTGGAATGACGGACTCCGGCCAATCTGCAGACCCTAAGCAGCGGAAGATCGATTTGAAAAGATCCACAAAACGGTCAGGGGGCCAGATAGGAGCATTGATCCACCGTCCTTGCCAAGTGAGGTGAGTCACGCCATCCCACAACCAAATCCGCAGGTCAACGAAGTGCGGGGCCGCCGACACGACCGATCGCCCCGGGTGGTTCAATCAGCGGTCAGCGATGCCCGGCGAATGAACAGCCGGGCGATTTCGTGCATGAGACGAAGGGTGGAAACCAGCCATGTCGGAAGGCGTGCGAAGCCTGGATCGGCGTCTGCTGCTGAAGTGGGCGGCCGGAGCTCTGGGTGCGGCGGGAGTGGGTGCGGGCGTGCTCGCGACGGCCGGGAACGCCGCCGGCGCGGTGGGCACCTCCCAGCGCTTCTCCTTGACGGATCCGTCCACGGAGCTCTTCCGCGAGATCGACCTCCAGGAGACCCGAGTTCTCCAGTCGTTCTCATTCGACAACACCAACAAGCACCTGTACGTGGTGAGCCTGGTGGACGGTGGCCGACAGCTCCCCGGCGAGTCGCGGCGCTACACCGGCGACGAGCGCGCCCGTTACGGCGACCTGTGCGTGACCCGGCTCGATTGGCACGGCAGCATCATCGGCCGGATGTACCTCAAGGGGTTCGGGCACGGCGTCTCCATCGCCGCGGAGCCCGCCGGCAACAGCGCATGGCTCTGGACGGAGACCGACTCGGTCGAGGCGGCCAACCCCAGCTACCCGACCGACCCGACCAAGAACATCGGCTGGGGCAGCAGGATCGGGCGCTTCAAGTTCTCCAACGGCGCAGTCCTGACTCCCACTTCCTCCAAGCTCACCAAGTTCAGCCCCGTGGCCGGCGCCGACCGGACCACCATTGCGGTGGACCCCGCAAACAACCGCCTTGCGGTGCGCTACCGGCTGGCCGGCACCTTCCAGTTCGGCCTCTACGACCTGGCGGCCTTCAAGGCCGGAACGTTCACTCAGCTCGCGCACGTCACCCAGCCGACGGTCCTTGCCAGCGACTTCCAGGGCTTCACCAGCTACGGCCAGTACCTGTACCTGCTCGAAGGAAAGGCCTACAGCAGCACCAACCCCGCGCCGGGCAACACCTACCACACGGTGATCGACTGGAACACCGGCTCCGTCGCGGAACGACGCCTCACCGAGGCAGGTGCGTCACTGCCCTTCCGCGAGCCTGAGGGCCTGGCCATCCAGATCCCGGACACGGCCACGCCCACGGCAGTGCGCTTGTGCACCGGCTTCGCCTCGGGCGCCGACGCCGGCAGCCCGAAGCAGGCGAGCTTCTACTACAAGGACGCCCTCGTCTGAGGAGGCTGCCGAGCACGTCGATCAACAGCCGGGCGTCCAGGACGTAGCCGCTGACGGCGGCGCTCGCGGCGAACTCGCGTCACTAGTCCGCGAAGGACAGCATGCGGATCACCGGCTGCCGGTCGTCGCCGTCCATGAGCGAGTCGGTCACGAAGACGCGGCCGGCGGCGTACGCGACGTTCCCCGCCAGCATCTCCTGCTCCGGGGCCCGGGCCGAGGACGTGTGCCGCAGCAGCACGGTGACCTTGTCCGGGCCGGGGCCGAGCCGCAGGGTCCGGCCCGGCTGCTGCGAGGTGGCCCCCACGTACGCGACGAGCGTGCCGCCCTCGGCCTTCAGCGGCAGGAACGGGCGGTACGCCTCCACCTTCCGCCCCCACGCGAACGTGCCGGTGGCCAGGCTGAACGCCCCGAGCCGGCCCTCCGTGGACACGTACAGCATGCCGCCGCCGACCAGCGGGCCCCGGCAGTTCTGCACGCCCTCCCCGGAATCGCCCTCGTCGCACGGGACCAGCCCCCGGTCGCCGGGGTCGACCGTCACCCGCGGGCGGCCGGCGGCGTCGAGCACCACGGCCGTCCACTTCCGGATGTCCGTGCGGTCCTGCGAGACGAAGACGACCGGGTCGACGGAGAGGACCTTCCACAGCTTTCGCCCGGCCGGCAGGCGGAACCGCCACTTCACCTTCCCCGTGCGGGGATCGAGCTCCTTGATCTGGTCCTGCGGCGTCCTCCCGGTGATCCCGCAGTGGTCGACCTGGAGCAGGCGGACGCCGCCGGCCACGTCGTCGGGGTAGCAGCCGCCGGGGTTCTCCTTCCGTGACACGAACAGGGGCGCCCCGTCACTCACCCGGTAGGCGTCCGCGGACATGAACCGGCCGACCATCAGGGTGTCCCCGCTGATGGCGAGGTGAATGGCGAGGAGGCTGTCCGAGGGGTCCTCCGAGGTCAGTTCCCTGGTCCAGCCGGGCTTCCCGGTCTTCAGGTCGATCATCATCAGGCGGTTGCAGCGGCGGCCCGGACCGCCGCCGGTGCCGCCGCCGCTCGCATAGGCGACCACCACCTTCCCGTCGGGCGTGGTGCCGGCCGGGGTGTCGCAGACCGGGGCGGGCAGCTTCAGGCCCCAGGCCTTGGTGCCGTCGGCCGTCCTCAGGGCGGTCACCTCGGTGTACGCGGCCTGGACCACGGTGTCCCCGGCGAACCAGAGGTCGTGGAGAAGGGTCTCGTCCGGTACGTCGAGGTCGTTGGCGAAGGCCCAGGCCCGGGCCTCGCCGGCCGCCCGACCGATGTTGATGTCGGCGCCCAGGCCGGGCGGCACGCCGCCGGAGCCCGGCGACGGGGCCTTCGGCCCGACGGGCGGCCGCGCAGCCACGGTGGGTCCGGAGGGCCGGTCCGCGCCGCCGCCCTCCTTCCCGGAGCCGCCGCCGAGACCGGCGTACAGGCCGGCGCCCAGGAGCACCAGCGCGAGTGCGGCAGCCCCGGCGAGGAGCGCGGCCCGGCGCCGGGAGGGGCGCGGCGACGGCAGCGGGGGCGGGGCCTCCGGCTGCCAGGAGGGGCCGCCCCAGGGGTCGTTGCCCCGGGCGTACGGGTTGTCCCCGGTGGCGGCCGCGCCCGGCGGCGGTGCCTTCGGCGGCTCGTACCAGGGCTGGTTCATCGGTTCCCCCCTCGTGCGACGGCCCGGAACGGGCGGGGCCCGGTCAGGCGAGCGGCCCCAGTGTCCCAGCGGACGGCGCCCGGCCGCCGCCCCCACCGTCACTTCCGGCCATCGGGCACGGTCGCCGGTCGCCCGTCCCAGGCCGCCGGGCATCGCCCGGGCCCGGCCCCCAAGCGCACATCTCCCTCAACTCCGTTGGTACGGAAGATCACGGTGCGCGTAGCCTCGCCGCATGACGAACACCTGGCACGTCCTCGTCGAGGAGACCCGCACCCTCGAGCGGTGGCTGGACCACCGGCGGATCGAGACCGAGCACTGGAGCCTCGCCGTGAGCGAGCCCGTCGCCGGTCCGGAGACGGCGGCGGACCGGGCCCGGGAGCTGGCCGGGGAGTACGTGCCCGACTGGATGGCGCGGCCCGACCGCCCCGGCGACCGGCCGCGCCGCAGGGCGTACCTCACCGCCGGCGGCAGCTGGCTGGTCACCCTCGCCCACGAGAAGGGCCGCCGCGACTACTGCCACCTGCGGATCACGCCGGCGCAGATGATGCTGGACGAGGCGGAGACCCAGAGGTAGGGGCGCAGACGGGAAGCGGGACCTCGGGTGTTCTGCCCCGGTTGCGCCCGTGGGTACCGGGACGGAAGTGAGTACCGGTACTCATGGTGGAAGTCCCCGCGCCGGCCCGAGACTTACGGCACCGACGAGAAAGGTCACCGATCATGCTGCAGAACCGAGGAGCGCGCGGGTCCGCCGACGCGACCGGCGCCGTCCGCGCCTCCCGCCAGTCCCTCACGCACCTCGCCGTCGCCGGCCTGGTGACGGCGCTGTTCGCCACCGGCTGCGGCACGGGCGCGGACCGGGTCTGCGGCGGCGGACACTACCCCGTGAAGGCGGTGGGCAACACCACGGGCCAGGACTGCGTGCCGGACGGCCAGGAGCCGCCCGCCGGCTACGTCCGCTACCCCGAGGGGAAGGTGCCGGAGCACGTCGGCGACAAGTGGGACGACTACTGGAGCAAGGTCGTGGTCGACGAGAAGGGCAACATCGTCTCCGGCGGGACGGACGGCACCGGCGGCCAGGGCTGAGGCCTGCGGCGGACCCGGCCCGCGTCCCCGCCGACCTGCGCGGCGTGGCCGAGCAACTGCTCCGGCGGTGTGGCCCGCGCAGGGTCGGGGGCGGCCTCGTCCGCCGCCCTCGCCCCGGCCGCGGGCACACCCGCGTCGAGGGTTGCGGTTCGTACCGCCCACCGTGGGAAGCCGGGCACCGGCCCGACCCGCCCTCCTCGGCCGAACGGGCAACGGGTGACGTGCCGGCCAAGCGGAGCCGGCAACCCGCGTCATCGGCAGGCGATGTGACGGCCAGTGAGGACCTGCGGACGCGCCGGAGGCAAACGCCCCGTTCGGGACCGGCGGCCGGTGCGGGCGTTGTCGGTGGGGCCCGCCACACTGGCCCCATGGAGAAGAACGAGGGGCGCGACGGGCACGTCGACCCGCACGAACTGCTGGCGCTGACGGACTGGGACTCGGTGGACAACTGCTTCTCCGACATGGCCCCGCCGACCGAGGACATACTGCTGCGCCTGCTGACCGACGACCCCCGGGAACAGGGCCACGCCCTCCGGGAGCTCATGGAAGCCGTCTGGCACGGGAACGTCGTCTCCAGCGCCGCCGCCCCCGCCGCCCGGTACGTCGCGGCCGTCCTCGGCGACCCCAGGACCCTCGCACTCGTCAAGGACCGGGTGCCCGTGGAGGAGGCCGAGGAGGGCGAGCAGACCCCGTACCCGCTCCGCGCCGGCCTGCTCAACTGGCTGGGGGACGTGGTCCAGGACGCCGCCGCACAACAGCACGCCCCCTACGGCGAGCAGGAGGACGTCGACGCCGTGCTGGCCCTGGCGCCGGAGCTCCACGACGCCGTCCGGCCCTTCCTGGACGACCGGTCCCGCGACGTCCGCGAGGCCGCCCAGGGCGCGCTCCTCCCGCTGCTCGCGCTGCCCGCCCTGGCCGAGCGGATACCGGCCCACCGGGTGCTCGTACGCCACCTCGCCCTGACCGACGGGCACCACAAGTGGCGCGCGATCGACACCCTCGCGTACTGGGGCGAGGACCTGTCCAGGCTGCTGTAGGGGGAGGCCGGGGGCGGGCGCGCGCGGGCGGACCGTGCGGGCAGGCGGCGTCTCAAGTTTCGTGGGGTGACCTCAAGAAGGTTTACGGCAGGCCTGGTTCGGCGGGTCCCCTCCCGTTAGGCTTCTCGCAGCTCAACCCCCTTGCCCCAGCCCCCCGACCCACAGGAGAGCAGCCGGTGCGCGAAGCCCTGCCGCCCCTGGGGGAACTCTGGGACACCGTCGCCGCGCTGGCCGCGGAGCAGGGCCAGGACCCCGCCGAGGTGCTCGGGACCACCCGGCTGTCCGGCCTCACCGGCATACCCGCCGCCCGCGTCGAAGCCGTACGCGACGGACGGGACGCCGGGCTCCCCCTCGACCGGCAGGTGCGGGAGCGCTTCAACGCACTGCGCCACAGCAGGAGGCGCCCGGACGGAGCCCGCCACAGCCTCGACGCCATCGCCCGCCACTTCGCCGCCCGGGGCGCCTCCCTCGGGGCGCTCAACGGCGGCTCGGGACTGCCCGGCCTTCGGCACGCCGCGGGCATCCAGTCCTTCTTCGGCGTCTACGCCGGCTTTCTCATGGCCGACGACCGCAGCGCCGTGGAGCACGCCCTCGCCGCCTCCGGCATCGTGCCGCCCTGCACCCCGGCCGAACTCGACCGGATCGGCCGCCTCACCGGCATCGCCCCGGCCGGCGTGGCCCGCGCCCTCGCCGGCGAGGGCGGCGGCCTGCCGCTGCCCCGCCGCGTCCGCACCCGGTTCCGGCTGCTGCGCGCCACCCGGCCCGGGCCCGACGGGGAGCCGTACTCCCTCAGGGAGATCGCCGCCTCCTTCTCCGCCACCGCCCAGTCCCTGAGCAAGCTCAACGTGGACGAGGACGACAGCCTGCCCAGTCTCGCGGTCGCCGCGGGCATCCAGCGCTTCTTCGGCGTCGACGGCGGCTTCCTCCTCGCCGACGCGCCCACCGCCCTGCGCCGCGCCCTCCACCACCTGGCCGCCGGGCTGCGCCGCACCGCGGCCGAGGCGGCCGAGGACCCGCTGGAGAAGCTCAAGCGCGACTACGAACTGCTGCACATCGCGATGCGCGCCAGCAGCCTCTCACCCCGCGGCCGCCGGGACCTCGCAGCCCACCTCAAGAACCTGCTCGCCAGTGAGGGGATCGCCGATGAGTAGCCGGGCACACGGCCGGTTAGCGGCCGGGACGGGGGAGCGCGCGCCGGGACGGCCCGCGCCCCCGAAGGTCCGCAGGACGTTCCGGCCGTGCGGAATCCGGAAGGGCGGGACGGGGGGAGGCAGCCGATGAGGGTCACGCGCGAGATGCGCGCACTGCGCAGGCGGCTGCTCGCCGACACCCGCCTGCCCCGCCCCGCCGACGCCGGCACCATCATCGCCGGCCTCTGCGAGGCCTTCGCCCGGCGGCGCGGCGGACGCCCCGTCGACCACCGCTTCAGCCGCTTCCCCGTGGCCACCGCCAGCGGCCTCTGGCTCCAGCTCGCCGACCGCGACCTGATCGTCGTGGAGGAGCGCACCCGGCCGGGACACCAGCTGGTCATCGCATGCCACGAGCTGTGGCACATCCTTGAGGGCACCTGCGACAGCCACGGCCCCGGCCTCGCCGTGGCGGCCCGGCTGGCCGGCAGCGACGCCGACCTCGGCGCCCTCCTCGGCACGGAGCAGGGCCTGCGCGCCGTGGTCCAGCAGGCCGCCGTCCGGGCCGGACACGACAACCCGGCGGAGGACCGGGCCGAAACGTTCGGCCTCTTCATGGCCAGAGAACTCACCTGCCTCCTGCCCGCACCCGAGGAGGAGCAGGTGCCACCCGCCATCGAGCGGATCCGCATCTCACTCGGCGGGGGGCACTGACGGTGCCCGCCGACCGCCCGCCGACCTTACGCTCCGCCGAACCCCCGTCCCCCACACCCGTCCCCCAACTCGGCGCAGCGAAAGAGAGCCCCGCACGATGAACAGCACCACAGCGACCCCGCACGCCGTCGTGATCGGCGGCAGCATGGCCGGACTGCTCGCCGCGGCCGTCCTGGCCGCCCACGCCACGGTGACCGTCATCGACGCGGACGAACTCCCCGACCGCCCCGCGCCCCGCCGCGGCCTCCCGCAGGCCCGCCACGTGCACGTCATGTGGTCCGCGGGCGCCCGGGCCGTCGAGCGGATCCTGCCCGGCGTCACCGACGCCTGGACGGCGGCCGGCGCGCTCCGCCGCAGCCTGCCCACCGACCTGGTCACGATGACCGCCCAGGGCTGGATACCCCGGTTCGGCGAGCACCAGTTCAACATCTCCTGCAGCCGCGACCTCCTCGACTGGGTGGTCCGCACCCGCGTCACCGCCCTCGACGGCGTCACCCTGCTGCAGCGCAGCACCGTCCGCGCGCTGGAGGGCTCCCGCCGCGCGGTCACCGGGGTCCGCGTCGACACCCCCGACGAGAAGGACGTACGCCTGACCGCCGACGTCGTCGTCGACGCCAGCGGCCGCGGCTCCCGCGCCCTGCGCTGGCTCGCCGACCTCGGCGTGCGCGGCGTCCGCCGGGCCGAGGTCGACTCCGGACTCGTCTACGCGACCCGGCTCTACCAGGCCCCGCCCGGCGCCCACGAGACCGGCTTCCCCATCGTCAACGTCCAGTCCGACCCCCGCGTGCCGGTGCCCGGCCGGACCGCCACCATCGTGCCCATCGAGGACGGCATCTGGCAGGCCACCCTCTCCGGCACCCGCGGCGGCCAGCCCACCGCCGACCCCGACGCCTTCGTACCCTTCGCCAAGAGCCTGCGCGACCCCGTCGTCGGCGACATCCTCGAACGCCAGACCCCGCTCGCCAGAACCGCCCGCGACGGCGGCCGGACCGCCGCCGAGGTCGCCGTCACCCAGGGCAACGCCAACCGGCGCAGCTACTTCGAGAAGGCGGAGCTGCCGGCCGGCTTCTTCGCCGTCGGCGACTCCGTCGCCACGTACAACCCGCTGTACGGCCAGGGCATGACCGTCGCCGCCCAGGGACTCCTCGCCGTACGGGAGATCCTGCGCCGCAGACCCGTGACCGACCCGGAGTTCACCCGCCAGGCACAGCGCGCCATCGCCGGCCCCGCGACCGTCGCCTGGGAGCTGGCCACCTCGCAGGACATCCTCTACCCGGGCGCCACCGGCATGCGGCCGCGCCCCGGCTCCGGGCTCCTCAACTGGTACGTCGCCCGGCTCATGACCGGAGCCACCCACCAGGAGGAACTCACCGCCGCCTTCCTCCGCGTCATCACGATGACCGAGTCCCCGGCCGACTGGATCCGCCCCCGCACCCTGGCGCGCGTGCTGCGCCCCGGCGGCACCGCCGCCCACGCCGGCGCGCCGCTCACCGCCGCCGAACGCGCCGTGGCGGGCCTGGCCGCCAACGAGTCCGCGGGCAGCGCCCGATGAGGTGCCGCTAGGTGGACAGCGGCATCCTCCTCTACGCCCCGGGCGCGCTGCTCACCCTCGCCCTGCTCGTCAAGGCGCCCGCCCTGCGGCGGGACTGGCACCGGCCGATGATGCGCGCCGTGTGCGTGCTGCTCGTGGTCGGCTGCCTGGTGCTGTTCCTCGCGGCGCCGCCGACCATCGTGGCCGTCAACCGGCTCACCGGGATCCCCAACTGCGCGGCGCCGCTGGTCTACGGGGTGCTCACCGCGTTCTCCGGCTCCTGCATCGTGCTGGTCCTGCACTGGAGCGGTACGGACCCGGCCGCGATCAGACGCGGCACGCGGTGGACCGTGTCGGTGACCGCCGCGGTCACCGTGCTGATCGTCGCGGCGTTCGTGGCCGGGGACGCGGGGGTCGAGCGGGTGCGCGACCTGGACACGTACTACGCGAACACCCCGTACGTGCGCGAGATGATCGTCCTCTACCTGCTGGCCCACTCGGCCGGCAGCGCCACCCTGACCGTGCTGTCGTGGAAGTGGCTGCGGCGGGTGCGGCCCGCCATGCGCTCCCTGCGCGGCGGGCTGGCCCTGCTGGCGCTGGGCGGACTCCTCGACCTCGGCTACCTCGCGGCCAAGTGGGCGGCGGTGGGGGCGCGTTGGGCGGGGCGGGACTGGGACGGGCTCTCCACGGACCTCGCCCCGCCGCTGGCCTCGGGCGCGGCGGTCCTGGTGGGCGCGGGGTTCCTCGTACCGCTGGTGGGGGCGTCTTCGGCCTGGCGGGAGTACAGCCAGTACCGTGCGCTGCGCCCGCTGTGCAGGGCCCTGGGCGGGCCGGCCGGCTCCGGGGCGGCGACGGTGCCGCTGAAGTGGTGGTCGCCGGTGGGCATCCGGCTGATCCACCGGGAGTCGGTCATCAACGACGCCATCCTGGCCCTGACGCCGCACTGCGAGGCGCCCGTCCGCGCCCGCGCCCTGGACGCGGCCCTCGCCCAGGGCCTCGCCCCCGCGGACGCCGCAACGGTGGCGGACGCGGCCATGCTGGCAGCGGCGGCCGCCCGCCGGTGCGGGACGCCTCCGGGCCGGGAGACGGAACGGGCCGTGGACGCCGCGGCCCGGGACACGGAACGGGCCGTGGACGCCGCGGCCCGGGACACGGAACGGGCCGTGGACGCCGCGGCCGGCGACACGAACCGCCCCGGCGCCGCCCCGCCGGCTGTGCGCGGCCACGAGGCGGGTCCCGGCGCGGACGGTCGGCAGGAGGCCGGGCCCGGTGTCGAGGCGCGGCTCGGGTCGCGTCCGCTGGCCGCCCTCGCCGCCGAGTTCCGGCGCTCCCCGGTGGTGGCCGCCGCCCGGCGCGAGGCGTCCCGCGCGGCCGACGCCTCCCCCTGAACCCCGAAGCGGGCGCAGCCTCGCCGCCGGGGGCCGCCCCCGTGGCGGGGCTGGTGGTTCGCCGGGTTCGCTGCCGGTCGGGCTCGGCGCGGTCCCGGGTTTGCCGTCTGCCGGTGGTCCGCGGGTTCGCCGGGTTCGCCGCCCGCAGGGCTCGACGCCGCCCCGGCCTGGCGTCCGCCGGTGTTCGGGCTCGTGGTCCGGAGCGCTCGACGTCGCTCCGGCCCGCCTCTCCGGCTCCTGCCCCGAGGCTCCCGCCCACGGTGCTTGCGGGGCAGGCCGTGCCACCAACCGGCGGCGCGGCGTGCCATGGACGGCTGTCAGGAGGCCGGGGACGGTGTCGAGGCGCGGCCGCCGGCGTCCCGGCAGCCGCACGCGGCGGGCCCGGCGCTGCCCCAGGGGGCTGCTAGCCCTTCGCCGTGCCGGCCGGGTGGCCGGACAGCCAGGCGCCGTAGCGGCGGACCAGGCGGCGGTGGCCCGCCAGGTCGCGTACGAGCGTCAGGCCGGCGGAGACGGTGCGGCGCGGGCGGCGGCCCTCGGCCAGCCGGTGCAGGTGGCGGCGTACCACCGCCAGGTGCGTGGCGGCCCGCCAGGACGTGTCCCGCACCGGCAGCCGCAGCCCCTCCACCCGGGCGGTGGCGTCCTCCCCGGCGGCCCACCGCTTCGGCAGGTCGGGGGAGAGTGCGAGCACGCCCGCCATGCCGGCCACCGCCACGCCCTTGGCCAGTACGCCCTCGGCCACCTCGCGCCGGGCGATGCCGCCGGTCAGCATCAGCGGCACCGGGGGCGCCGCCGCCAGCAGTTCCTCGGCGAACGGCAGGAACCTGGCCTCGCGGGCCAGCGGCCGCCGGTCGGCGGCACCGTCCGCGACGGTGGCCACCGGGCTCTCGACGCTGCCGCCCGACAGCTCCAGCAGGTCGATGTCCAGTTCCCCGAGCATCCCCAGCAGCGCCGCCACGTCCTCGGTGCCGAAGCCACCGCGCTGGAAGTCCGAGGAGTTGATCTTGACGCCGATGTCGAAGCCCGGCGCCACGCGGGCCCGCACGGCCCGGATCACCTCGGCCAGCAGCCGCGCCCGCCCCTCCGGCGAGCCGCCCCACCGGTCGGTCCGCCGGTTGACCAGCGGGGACAGGAACTGGCTGAGGAGGTAGCCGTGGGCGGCGTGGATCTGGACGCCGTCGAAACCCGCGGCCTCGGCGCGCGCGGCCGTCCGCGCGAACCGGTCCACGGTCTCCTCGATCTCCCCGGCCGTCATCTCCTTGGGCGGGGCGAAGCGGTGGCTCAGCCTGCCGAGGTCGACGGGCACCTCGGACGGGCCCCACGACACCCCCGGCATGTCGGAACCGACCTGCCGTCCCGGGTGGTTGATCTGCATCCACACCCGGCCGCCGCCGGCCCGTGCGGCGTCGGCCCAGCGGCGGAAGGGCTCCAGGGGCGAGTCGTCCTCCAGGACGATGGTGCCCGGCGAGGTCAGTGCGCGCCGGTCGATCATGACGTTGCCGGTGATCAGCAGTCCGGCGCCGCCTTCGGCCCACCGGCGGTAGAGCCGCTCGATGCGGGCGTCCGGCAGCTGTCCGGGCCCCGCCAGGCACTCTTCCATGGCCGCCTTGCAGAGGCGGTTGGCGAGCATGCTGCCGTTGGGCAGTCTCAGCGGCGAAAAGAGGTCGTCCAAGTCAGTGTCCCCCACTCACGTTCACCTGATGGCGAGAAGGCTGGCGCGAATGCTTCCCCAAGCACCCGCGCGCGGCGACACAACATACCCCCCGGTGGTGAACGCCACGCCGGTGCCACGGCACCGGCTCGCCTTTCGCTCCTGCGCGGCAACTCGCCATCCCAGCAGCGGGAGTCGGAGGCCGGGCGGGGCAGAGGCTCGTGCCCCGCTGGTCACTGCGTACCAGGGCCGAACGGCCTCGGGCGGCCGGCTCGCGGCGGGCGGTGCCGATGCCGGGCAGTTCACGAGCACGCCGAGCAGGTCCTTGTCCAGACCGGAACCGGTCATGGTCCCGTCCGCGGCGAACCCTCACCGCACGTCGCTCTCAGCCCCCTGGGAAGTCCTGGCCGCCCCCCGCCAGGGGATTCGGGAGCACCGTCCACTGGTCGCCCCCCGTCTCGCTGAGCCGCATCAGCGTCAGGGCCTTGACCGGCAGCGGCTCGGAGGTCAGCGCGCGCAGGTCGTCCCCGGCGGGCAGGGCGGCGGTGCCGGCCGCCAGCAGGGCGCCCAGCGTCTCCGTGTCACCGGCGAGCGGGCCCAGCGCCCCCGACAGCAGGCCCCCGAACAGCTTGCGGCGCAGCGCGAGCGGGTCGTCCGTCTGCTGGCGGGCGGTGAGCGGCGGCAGGGGGATGCCGTGCCGGGCCAGCCGGGCCGGGCTGATCCGGATGTCCGCCAGGTCGCGGTAGACCAGCCGGGCCGGCCGCCCGGCCGCGTCCACCACCAGCAGCAGGTTCTGCCCGTGCGCCTCCAGGGCCACGCCGAGGCCGAGCAGCCGCAGCCCCACCTCCAGCACCAGCCCGGCGAACGCCGCCCGCCAGGCCGCGCGTCCGCCCGCCGGCACGGTGCCGGCCACGAACTCCGCCAGGCAGGCCACCGGCACCACCCGCTCCTCGGCGCCGCGGTCCGCGTACACCTCGGGTGCCTCCCGCAGCACCGCGGCCAGGTCCGGCGCGGGCGCCCCCACGGCCGCCACCGTGCGCGTGACGTGCAGCCGCCCCTCCAGACGGGCCGCCACCGCCTCCGCGAACTCCGACAGCACCACCGCGTTCTCCACCGAGTACGCCGAGATGTCCCGTACGGACGAGGTCAGCCGCGTGCTCAGCGCCGTCTTCACGTGCAGCGCCGCCCCGGCCCCCGCCACCTCCCCGGCCGTCTCCAGGGTGCGCAGCGACAGCAGCGGCCGGGCCGCCAGCAGCGGGCCCCGCACCGGCTCCTTCAGCACGTGCGCCGCCTGCCACGGGTGTACGGGCACCAGCACCCGGTCCCCGTCGCGCAGCCCCCGCGGCCACCGCCCGACCAGCACCGGGTCCGCGACCGGTAGCAGCGGCAGCCCCACCACCTGCCGGTGCTCGGGCGCGTACGCCAGCTGCTCCGCGGCGGTGAAACCCGGCCGCGAACGACAGCCGGGGTGGTACGGATGACCGTCCGTCACCCGCTGCTCCCACTCCCACGCGGCCTCCGCCCCGCCGTCCGTCCCGTCCGCCGCCCCGTCCGTCGCACCGGCCGTGCGTGAGAGGGCCAGGGAGGCCGTGCTCCCGTCGAGCTCCGCCGCGAAGTCCTCGCCCCGGGGCACCCCGAGAGCCCGCAGCAGCAGCGCCGGATGGTCGTACGGGACCCCGTCCAGCTCGACGGGTCCGGCGGGCGGGGCCGTCGTCCAGGGGTCGCGGGGCGGGCCGGTCAGCCGCCGTCCGTCCGCCAGCCGCAGCACGACCGCACCGCCCGCGGCCCCGCGTCCGGCGACCCACGGCAGCGGATCGTGGACCAGACCCCGCCACAGGCGGGACAGCACCGCCGCCCTGGCGCCGGGAAGCGCGTCGGCGTACGGCCCGAGCAAGTCGGGCCGCACCTCGCGGAGTTCCGCGGCGAGGGATCGCTCGGCGGCGGTCTTGATCACGTGTTGCCCTCCTGGAACGCATGGAGCTGCGACGTTACACATACTGAAGGTGATGAACGCGATCCCCGACACCACCGTGCGGACGGCCGAAGCCCTGGCCCTCGCCCCCCTGCTCACCTGTCTGCTGCGCGAGCTCGCCGAGCCGGCCGGGCCCGCCGGGCCGGGCCACCCCGACCGGCCCGCCGGAGCCCCGGACGGGCACGGCCGCCGGGTCTACCGGCTCCGCCCGAGCGGGGGCCTGCTCAGGGTGCGCGGCACCCACCGGCCGGGCGAGCCCGAGCTGTGGAACGGCCGGGACTGGACGCCCCTGGACCACGCGGCGGTGGTGGCCCTCGCGGAGGGGGAGATGCGGAAGTGCACCGGCCGCGACAACGACACGCTCGGCGCCGAGATGGCCGACAGCCGCGAGGTCGTGGCGGCGATCCTGGCCGCCCGGGACCCCGCCCGGGCCCCCGAGGACCTCTGGATCCGGTCCGAGCAGTCCCTGGTCGGCGGACACCCCTGCCATCCGGCGCCCAAGGCGCGCGGCGGCGGGCCGGCCGCCGGCTGGCTCCCGTACGCACCCGAGGTGTACGCGCGCTTCCCCCTGGCCCTGCTCGGGGTGCGCGAGGACGTCCTGGTCGACGAGGGTGACACGGCCGCCCTGGACGCGCTCGGCGAGGCCCCGCCCGGCTACCGGCTGCTGCCGGCCCACCCCTGGCAGCTGGAGCTCGTACGGGAACTCCCGGAACTGCGGGTGGCGTTCGCCGACGGGCGGCTGGTCCGCCTGGGCACGACGGACCGGGAGGCCCGGCCCACGGCCTCCCTGCGGACCGTGCACCTGCCGGCCGGCGGACCGGGCGCGCCGCCGCCGGGGAGTGCCCCCTCCGGTGCCCCTGCCGGTGCCCTGCCCGGTGACCTGTCCCTCAAGTTCAGCCTGGACGTGCGGATCACCAACGACATCCGGCGGCTCTGGCGGCACGACCTGCTCAGGGTGCCGCAGCTGGACCAGGAGGTGGCCGACGCCTTCACCGCGCTGGCGAGCCCCGCCGGATGGATGCGGGACCGCGGGTACCGCACCGTCGACGGCCTCCTCTTCGAACCCTGCGCCGTGCTGCTCAGGGACGGTCTGGAACAGCACCTCCCGCCGGGCACCGAGGCCGTGCTGCCCGCAGCCGTGGCGGAGGGCTTCCCCGGCAACCCGCTCGACCGGGCCGCCGATCCGGTGGCGTGGTGGGGGGCGTACCTGCGGGCCGTCGTACCGCCCGTGCTGGAGGTCTTCGAGCGGCACGGGCTGGTCCTGGAGTGCCACCTCCAGAACACGCTCCTCGTCGTGGACGGCCTCGGGACGCCCGTACGGGCGGTGTTCCGGGACCCGGAGGGCGTGAAGCGGGTGTCCGAGGTGGGCCGGGCCGCGGGCTGGGAGCGGCTGGTGTACTGCCTGCTGGTCAACCACCTCGCCGAGATCGCGGGCGCCGTCGCCGAGCGCTTCCCGGCGGTGGCGTACGGGCTGTGGCCGGCGGTACGGGCCGAACTGGAGCGGTACGCCGCCCGCCGCCCGCTCCCCGAGATCGCCGACCTGCTCGCCTCACCCACCCTCCCCGGCAAGGCGAACCTGCTGCTCCGCTGGACGGACGCCGACGGCGCCGACTCCCGCTACCTCCCGCTGCGCAGCCCGCTGTCCCACGACGCCGAGGAATGGCGCCACTGGCTGGAGGGCTGACCGGGCGGGCCCGTCAGGACACCGGCCCCTGCCCGTCCCGCAGCCGCCCGGCGAACGCCCGCGCGGCGGCCAGGTCACCGGTGTCCGGCCGCTGCTTGTGGATGCCGCCGACGAGCTTGAAGGGGGCCCAGGTGTCGAACGCCCGGCACGAGAAGCTGCCCTCGACCCGGAACCCCTTGTCCCGGAGCAGCCGGACCAGGGGCCGGGTGAACGGTGCCGGCGGGAACTCCGGGAGCCCGCTCGTGGCGAACACGAACGCCCGTCCCCGACCGAGGGGAAGGGCCTTCGCGAAGTCGGTAAGGTCGGGGTGCAGCCGGCCGTGGAAGACGCCCGAACCGAAGCCCACGAGGTCGGCGCCGGCGAGCTCCGCCGGGTCGGCCTGCGAGGGAGAGACGACCTCCGCGCCCAGGACCCGGGCCATGGCGTCGGCGACACGACGGGTGTTGCCGTGCGATACGGAGGCGCACACGATGACGGTCCTCATCCTCAGGATCCCTTCTCCCGCTTCTCCTGCTTCTTCAGCGAGGACCGCGCAGCGGCGCGCGATGTGACAACGGCCGAGTGAGATCACGGTCACACCGCGTGGCGCGCCGCCCGGGCACCGCCCACCCGGATTAACCCCGCTCGATGCTTTCCTTAAGGGGACCTCAAGATCTCAACGACCGCCCCACTGCTGGGCATTTGTCTGTTTCGCGGCCGCTAGCGTGCTGCTCGTTCCCCCCTCGGGACCCCCTCCCCTCCCGATCAGACAGGCAGGTACCCATGGCCGGCAACACTCACCGTCGCAAGGCGAGCGGCAAGGCGAAGGCGGCGGCGGCCCTCGCCGTCGTGGCTGCGGTCGGCGGCACGGCCGTCGTGCTCACCGGCACCGCCCAGGCCGCGTCCGTCGGCGCCGCGTTCACCCGCACCAGCGGCTGGGAGACCGGGTACACCGGCCAGTACGTGGTGACCAACCACGGCAGCGCCCCGCTCACCTCCTGGACCCTGGAGTTCGACCTCCCCGCCGGCACCTCCCTGGCCTCCCTCTGGAATGCCGAGAAGGCCGTCAGCGGCCGCCACGTCACCGTCACCCCGCCCGGCTGGGACCGGGACGGGCTCGCGCCGGGCGAGTCCGTCACGGTCGGCTTCGTCGCGAACGCGACGGCCGGCGGCGGAGCACCGGGCAACCCCACGGGCTGTCTGATCGACGGGCAGAAGTGCTCGGCCGGCGGCGGCACCACACCCCGGCCCAGCGGCCGCCCCACCACGGCCCCCACCGCCACCGCCAAGCCCACGGCCAAGCCGACCCCCACCCCCACCAAGCCCACGGCGAAGCCCACCTCGACCCCCACCGTCAAGCCGACCCCCACGGCGACCCGCCCCACCACCGGGCCCGCCACCACCGGCTTCGCCCCGTACGTCGACACCTCCCTCTACCCGGCCTACGACCTCCTCGACACGGTCGCCGCGACCGGCGTGAAGGAGTTCAACCTGGCCTTCGTCACCTCCGGCGGCGGCTGCTCACCCCTCTGGGGCGGTGTCACCTCCCTCGCCGACGACCGCGTCGCCTCCCAGATCCCGGCGCTGCGCGCCAAGGGCGGTGACGTCCGCGTGTCGTTCGGCGGCGCGGCCGGCTCCGAACTGGGCCTGGTCTGCGGCTCCGCCGACGCCCTCGCCGACGCTTACGGCAAGGTCGTGGACACGTACAAGCTCACCAAGGTCGACTTCGACATCGAGGGCGCGGCCCTGCCCGACACCGCCGCCAACACCCGCCGCGCCAAGGCCATCGCCACGCTCCAGCGCCGGCACCCCGGCCTGGACGTCTCGTTCACCCTCCCGGTGATGCCGGAGGGCCTCACCCAGCCCGGCATCGACCTGCTCGCCGACGCCAAGCGCAACGGCGTCGCGATATCCGCCGTCAACATCATGGCGATGGACTACGGGCCGGCCTACAGCGGCGACATGGGCGGGTACGCGATCCAGGCGGCCACCGCCACCCAGGCCCAGGTGAAGAGCGTGCTCGGCCTCTCCGACGCGGCCGCGTGGAAGACGGTGGCCGTCACGCCGATGATCGGCGTGAACGACGTCGTCACCGAGGTGTTCACCGTGGAGGACGCCACCCAGCTGGCCGGCTTCGCCCGCTCGAAGGGCCTGGCCTGGCTGGCCATGTGGTCCGGCGCCCGCGACAAGCAGTGCCCCGGCGGAGCCAAGAACCAGGCCGACGCCACCTGCTCGTCCATCCTCCAGGCGCCGCTGGCCTTCACGCGCGCCTTCGCGGCCCGCGGGTAGCCCTGGCCCGGGTGACGGGCGGGGCCGCGGAGCGCGCGCCGGAGGGGCGGCGGAGCTCCGGTGGGCCTGCCGTTCCCGCCCCCGGTCACGCCCCCTGTTCCGCCGGCATCGGCCGGCGGAACAGAGGGCGTCGTAGGATCCGCTCCGCCGGGGTCACCCGGCCACCCGCCGGCACAGCAGCGCGTCCGGACCGCCCCGACTGCCGACCCGCGTGGTGAACGCGATCCCCGCCGCGTACTCGTCCGCCGCGCACTGTCCCTTGTACTGGCCGTACGCGAAGTCGCCGCCCGGCGCCCCCGCCGGCCGGTTGTCGCCCCGGTCGAACCAGACCGTACGCCCGGCCGTCCCCAGCGCCTGCCGGGCCGGCGCGCACAGCGCGGACGACACCCGCTCGCCACGCCGCGCGTACCCGATCAGGAACTGCCCCGCCGGGCACTGGAACTTGGTGTACCCCGAGGCCCAGTCGCCCCCGGCCGGCACGTACCGCTCGTCCCACACCGCCGTCTGCGCCGTGCCCGCGGCCCGCAGGTCCCCGGCCGTCACGTCGGAGCACAGCCCCCGGCCGCCCGCGTGCCCGAGGCCCAGCAGGCGCTGGCCGTCCGGGCAGGCCGCCTTGCGGGCCCCGGAGTCCCAGTCGCCCTGCGACCGCACCCGGAGCGACTGCACGAAGTCGCGGTGGTCGGTGGTCAGCATCTGCCAGCGCGCCTCCGGCGCGACCGTCCCGGTCCGGGTCGGAGCGGTCCGCAGCCGGTCCCACGCCGCCGCCCGCCAGTCACCCGGGTCGAGCAGGCCGGACCGGGCGCCGGAACGCTCGTACCGGAGCAGCGCCCAGTCGTCGTGCCCCGCCCAGCCCACCAGCGGCCAGTACGCGAAGTCGGCGTCGGCGCGCACCAGTTCCTCGGTGAAGGCGCCGAACCAGGCGCGCGGCCGCTCGCCCGACTCGCCGGACCCGATGCCGAACTCGCTCACCCACACCGGGGCGGTGAAGTGCCGGCCGGTCTCGGCGGACACGAAGAAGGCCTGGTCGTACAGCACCTGGCGGAGCTCGGCGGGGCTCAGGTCCTGGTAGCGGGGGTCGTGCGTCTCGCCGAGGCCGGTGGCGCCGCTGTGGTTCGGGCCGGTGTATCCGTAGAAGTGCGCCGAGTAGACCAGCTTCCCCGAGACCACCAGCGTGTGGGACAGGGTCCGGGCCGGCGTGAGGGTGGGGCGGCCGTGCGCGAAGCCGTCGACCGGGATGCCGGTCCAGTTGATGCCCTCGATCACCACGAGCAGGTCGGGATTGGCCTCGGTGAGGATGCGGTCCGCGGCCTCCTGGGCCGCTGCCTGCCAGTCGTGCCCGTCGCCCCAGCCCCAGTTCGGGTCGTCCCAGACGTCCCGGCGCACCTCGTTGTACAGGTCGGCGCCCACCACCAGCGGGTCGGACCGGTAGCGGCGCGCCAGGAAGACCCAGTCGTCGGCCCACTGGGCGGTGCTCTGGCCGCTGTTCCAGCGCTCGTTGCCGTCCACCCCGCAGCACCAGCGGGTGGTGCGGGTGTGGTTGTTGAGGATCACCGCGAAGCCGTCCGCGGTCAGGGCCCCGACCACGGCGTCGTACACCTGGAGCGGGGTCCGGCCGCGCAGCTGCGGGTTGGCCGCCACCGCGGAGTCCGGCACCGGGGCGGTGGTGTGGATCATCTCGTTCGAGAACGGCAGCCGGATGCTGTTCAGACCCAGCCGGTGGAAGTCGGCGAGCAGGTCCGCCACCGGCACCCGGTCGAGCCCGAGCGGGATGCCGTGGGCATCCTGCCCCGCGTGGTGGTTCGCCGGGTCCGTGATGTCCCCCGAGCCGGTCCAGGAACCCTGGGCGCCGTCCCAGTTGGCGGCCCGCAGCCGGAACCTGCGGCCGTCCGCGTCCACGATGTACCGGCCCCGGGTGGACAGCGGCGGCCGCCAGTCCGCCGCGGTGGCGGTCCCCCCGACGGTGGCCGTACGCGCCTCGGAGGTGGCTATACGCACCTCGCCTGCTCCCGTACCCGTACGTGCGTCCGGGGCCGCCCCCACCGCCGCCGGCGCCGCGGCGAGGCCGCCCGCCACCAGGGCCGTGACCGCCCCGGCCGTACCCAGAAGAACCCGCATGCCACCCCGCCGTCCAGGTCGTCCGACATTCGAACGGCGCCAAATTACCGGCGAGTTGGTACGAAGACCAGAGGTTCAGGAGCGGCGGCGGGGCTTCCCGCGCTTCGCGCCCGCGGCACCCTTGCCCGCGCCTCCGGAGGCCCGGCCGCCCCGCGCGCCGCCGGAACCGCCCCGCGCACCCTTGGCACCCGAGGCGCCGGCGGACTTCTTCCGGGCGTCCCCGCCCGCCGCGGGCCGCTTGCGGTCCTGGCGTCCGGCGTCCGCCGCCCCGCCGCTCGACGGCTGCCGGCCCCGGGAGCTGTTCACGGTGCGGCCGCGCACGATCCCGATGAAGTCCTCGACCAGGTCCGTGGTCTTCTCCTCCGGCCACGACAGCGCCACCTGCGACTGGGGCACGTCGGTGACCGTCCGGTACGTCAGGTCCCGGCGGTGGTGCAGCCGGGCCAGGGACTGCGGCACGACCAGCACGCCCACCCCGGCGGCCACCAGCTCGATGGCGTCGCCGGTCGTGGCCGGACGTTCGATCGCGGGCTTGCCGGGCGGCTGCTCCCAGTCCAGGGTGTCGTCGAGCGGGTGGAAGACGATCTCGTCGGCCAGGTCGGCCGGGGTGACCTCCTCGGCCGCGGCGACCAGATGGTCCTTGGGGACCACCACCACGGTGGTCTCCGTGTAGAGGGGGATCGCGCTGAGGAACGTACGGTCCACCGGCAGCCGGACGAAGGCGGCGTCCGCCTCACCGCGGCGCAGCGCGTCCTGCGCCTCCGCGGCGGGCACCGCCACCAGCTCCAGCGGGACGTCCGGCAGCCGCTCGCGCCAGATCCGCACCCACTTGGCGGGTGTCACGCCCGGTACATAAGCGAGCCGGAAGGAAGGGGATGTATCCGAGCCTGTCACCGGGCCAGATTACCGGGCGTGGTCGGAGCCCGCGCACGCGCTCGATATCCTTGGTCCCATGAGTTCGCACCAGAGCACCCAGTCCATGAAGCCCGCCACCGCGGCGAAGAAGCTGGGTGTGTACCTCGACGCCACCCCCGCAGAGTTCCGGGAGGGTGTCGTCACGCGCGACGAGCTGAGCGCGCTCCAGGCCGAGCCGCCGGCCTGGCTGGTCGAGCTGCGCGCCAACGGCCCGCACCCGCGCCCGGTCGTCGCGGCCAAGCTCGGCGTCTCCATCTCGGGCCTGGCCCGCGGCGGGATCACCGAGGCGCTCACCACGGAGCAGATCGAGGCGGTCAAGCAGGAGAACCCGGAGTGGCTCCAGAAGGAGCGCGCCACCCAGGCCGAGGTCCGCAAGGAGACCGTGCGCGTGAAGAAGATGCACGCGGAGCGTGAGGCGCGCCGCCAGGAGTCCTGACCCTTCCCGCCCCCGTACCACCTCCGCCGTGGGGTGCCGCGCCGTATCGCTGCGCGGCACCCCACGGCGTTTTCGTGCGCGGCCGGGTCCGGTCCGGCCCCGGGCCCAGTCCGGCCCCGGGCCCAGTCCGGCCCCGGGCTCAGTCAGGCCTCGGGCCCACTCCGGTCCCGCCCTCGGGCGCGGCCCGCTCCCTGCTTGGGGGCGGGGCGGGGCTGGCGCCGGGTCCGCGGCCTCGTGCAGGCAGGGGCCGGGAGGGGGCGGGTGACTGGGCCGGGGTCGGGAGGCGTGGCCGCGGGCCGGACGGTCCGGGGTCAGCGGCTGACGTGCGTGAGCCGGGCGACGACCTTGACGGCCACCCGGCAGGCCGGCGGGGCGCCGGCACAGCCGAACAGCCGGAGCCGGGGGCCCCTGGCACGTCCCTCCCCGCGCCCGGCGCCGGTGCCGCCGCGGGCCCGGAGCCTCGCACGCTCGGGGCCGGTGCGCGACCAGGCGGACGTGCCCCCGGCGCGGGCGGTGCCGCCGCCGACCCACTCGACGGTGAAGGTCGCGGTGGAGCCGTCCTCGCGGACCACGTGCACCCGGTTGCCCGGCCGGAGCGCGGCGAGCCGGTGGAAGGACCCGGGGAGCGCGGCCGTACCGGTGCGGCCGAGGACCAGTGCGCTGCCCCGTTCGCCCGGGGTGGGGCCCGCCTCGTGCAAGGACAGGACGCGCGGGTGTGCCGGGCCCCCGGAGCCGACGGGGGCGTCGATGCGCAGGGCCGGGATGCGCAGGCGCAGCGGCGCCGAGGCCCGGAGCGGGCCGGGGGTGCGGCGTCCGCGGGAGTGAGCGAGATCGTCGGCGAGCCGCCGGTGCGCGGCCAGCGGGCCGGCGGCCGGCCCGCTCCGGGCGCGGGGTCCTGGCAGTCCGTCGTGGGGCCCGTCGCCACTGGTGACCACCCATGCACCCACGCTGACGGCCAGCACCGCGAACAGCGCGACGAGCCGGTCGGTCCGCCGACGGCCCGCCGCCTTCCTGCTGGAATCCACCCGTGCCCCCTCGTCCTCCGGGGTTTCCCCGGAAGTCCCCCCGTGGCCCCCGCACCTCGGCCGGGCCGCTGCGGGCGCGGCGTACGCGCCGCTCCCGTCCGCGGCCGCGGGCCCGGTGCTCGGACGTGCCCGGCGGCCCGCCGGTTCCGGGCCGTCCCCGTCACCACGGGCCCGCTGCCCACGGCCTGGCCTGACGAACCCTCAGCCCGGTCCGTACGCAGGCCCTGCCGGGCCCGTCCCGTCGCGTGCCCCGCAGGTCAAAGGCCCCGCGGCGACCGCCGCGACCCACGCCGGCGCCGCCGACAGCCTGCCGCCGAAAGGGTGACGGCCAGGGCGGCCGGACAGGAGCCGGAGCGACGGCTCCGTGCTCCAGGGCCGGGAGACGGTGAGGTCCGGGGGAGCGGGACTGGGGGCGGTGCGGTGCGGTCCGGTGGGGTCAGGGTCGGGGGCGGCGTGGCCTCGTGGGTCCGGGGCGGGGACGGTGTGGCCTCGTGGGTCCGGGGGCGGGGGCGGCGTGGCCTCGTGGGTTCAGGGCGGGGACAGCGTGGCCTCGTGGGTCCAGGTCGGGGCGGTGCGGCCCATGAGGTCCAGGGCCGGGACGGCGCCGCGCCACGGAGTCGGCGACGGGCGTGGCGCGGCCCGCAGGTCGGGGATGGGACGGCGCAGCCCCGTGGGGGTGGTGTCGGGGGACGGCGCGGCCCGGTGGGGTCAGAGTCGGCGGACGGCGCTGCCCCGGGCCGGGCACGTGCGGGCGGCCCCGAAGGGCCAGGACCGCGGCGCGACGCTGCCTCCCGGGGCCGCGGCGCGGCGGGCGCGGCCCCTCCGAGGGTCAGGACCGGGGTGCCAGCTCGGCCATCGGGCTCCAGCCCTCGCCGGGGATCTCGGTGTGGATGATCTCGGGGGTGGCGGCGATGGCCCCGGCCATGGCCTCCAGGCCGGCCTCGAAGTGCGGGGCCGCTACGTGCGCGGCGCCCGCCGCCGAGTCCCTGAACCCCTCCACGAGGGTGTACTCGTTCGGGTCCTCCACGCTGCGCGACCAGTCGAAGAAGAGGTTCCCGGGCTCGGCCCGGGTGGCGCGGGTGAACCCGTCGACGAGGGCGGGCCAGTCGTCGGCGTACTCGGGACGGACGGTGAACCTGACGGTGATGAAGATCATGCCGCGAGCCTGGCAGCCGCCCCCTGCCGGGCGCCACCCGCACCGGGCCGTTTTCCGGCCCCGCCGGAAAACGGCCCCGGTCAGCGGACGCTGCTCGTGAGCGGATGCAGCCGGTGAGCGGGCGCGCCCGGGTGAGCGGGCGCCGCCGGTCACCTGGCGCCGCCGGTCACCGGGCGCCCCTGGTTGGCCGGCGCGTCGGTCGGCGGGCGCCCCCGGTCACAGGCTGCCCGCCGCCGCGCGTTCGAGGGCGAGGCGTGCCGCCTGGGGGCGGCGCCGGTACTCCTCGGTCGGCAGGGAGACGGACAGGGCGTGCACCGCCCCGGCCTCCTGCGGGCCCGGCAGGGTGAGCGCCAGGCAGGTGAACGCGGGGTCGGCCTCCCCGACCGACACCGCGAAGCCCTGCCCGCGCACCCGGGCGAGCTCCGCCTCCAGCAGCTCGGCGGAGGTGATCGTGGCCGCCGTCAGCCGGGCCATGCCGTGCTCGTCGAGGTAGCGGCGGCGGGCGGTCCGGGGGAGCGCCGCGAGCAGCGCCTTCCCGTGCGCGGTGGCGTGCGCGCGGGTCTCCCGGCCCGGCGCGAAGGGGTTCGCGGTGTCCGTGACGGGGGCGGTGGTGTCCACGACCGTGATCACCCCGCCCCGGTACGCGGTGTGGTACGCCTCCCCGCCCGTGGCCCGCCGCAGCCGGCCCAGCAGCTCGGCCGTCCCCGCGGCGGGCTCCCACTGGCGTCGGAACTCCCGGTGCAGCGCGGGGATCCGCGGCCCGGGCACGTACCCGCGGGCGGTCCGCGTGACGTAGCCGCGCTCGGCCAGCGGGCCCAGCAGGTGGTACGCGGTGGACAGCGAGCACCCGACCCGGCGCGCCAGCGCCTTCGCGGCCAGCGGCCCCGGCGACGAGGCCACCTCGTCCAGGATCGCCAGGGCGCGGTCGACCCACTGCGGTCCGCTCTGCGGCATCGGAAACTCCCGGGGACGGCGTCAACGCTGACCGATCACCCTAACCAGCCGCGCTCCCCGCCGGGACACGGGCCCTGCCCGGCTGTCGGTCCGCCCGGCGGCAGGATCCACGCGGCGACCGACCACGGAGACCGGCCCCGGCGGTCGGCCGTGGTCGCCGGCCCAGCCGACGCACCCCGGCGGTCAGCCTCGGTTGCCGACCCACCCGGCAGACCCCGGCGACCAGCCCGGCGCGCGATCCAGACGCCCGACCCGGACGCCCGACCCCGGCACCGGCCGCGCGGCCGGCCGGTCCCCGGCCCCGCTCGCAACCGGCCCCCAGGCCCGCCCGCCCGGCCCCCGCCCCCGACCCGTCGGCCGGTGCGGCAGGATGCCGGTATGCGGATCGAGGAGCTGGAACGGCGTGCGCGGGGGCTGGCCGGGGCCGGGGGCCGGCGGATCCTGGGCATCGCCGGGCCGCCCGGCGCCGGGAAGTCCACCCTCGCCGACCGCCTGGCCCGGGCCCTGGGACCGGCGCTGGCGGCCGTCGTGCCGATGGACGGGTTCCACCTGGCCCAGGCCGAACTCGTACGACTGGGTCGCGCCGACCGCAAGGGCGCGCCCGACACCTTCGACGCCGCTGGCTACAGCGCGCTGCTCCGGCGGTTGCGCGAGCCCGCCGGGCCGGTCGTCTACGCCCCGGCCTTCGACCGGTCGCTGGAGGAGCCGGTGGCCGGCAGCATCCCGGTCGCCCCGGACGTACCCCTGGTGATCACCGAGGGGAACTACCTGCTGCACGGCGCGGGGGAGTGGGCGGGCGTGCGGCCGCTGCTCGACGAGGCCTGGTTCCTCGCCCCCGACGACGCGCTCCGCGTCCGGCGCCTGGTGGACCGGCACGTGCGTCACGGCAAGGCGCCGGACCACGCGGCGGACTGGGTCGCCCGTTCCGACGAGGCCAACGCCCGTCTGATCGCGCCCGGCCGGGACTCGGCGGACCTGGTGCTGGCCGACGTATGCTGCGCACCATGATCACCCTGGAGCGACTGACGGCTGAACACGCCACTGCCCTGCTGGAGTTCGAGCGGGCGAACCGGGCGTACTTCGCGCGCTCGGTACCGGACCGGGGGGACGCCTTCTTCGAGTGGTTCGGTGACCGCCTCCGCGCCCTGCTCGCCGAACAGGCGGACGGTACCTGCCACTTCCACGTCGTCCTCGACGCCGCCGGAGTCCTGGTCGGCCGGGTCAACCTGGTCGACGTGGCGGACGGCGCGGCCGAACTCGGCTACCGGATCGGCGAGTCGGCCTCCGGCCGGGGTGTGGCCACGGCCGCCGTCGAGGAGGTCTGCCGGCTGGCGGCCGGCGCGTACGGGCTGTCGCGCCTCTTCGCCGTGGTCACCCTCGACAACCCGGCCTCCCGGGCGGTGCTGCGCCGCACCGGCTTCGCGGAGGCGGGGGACACGGTCGTCGACGACCGCCCCGCCACCCGGTACGAGCGCTCGCTCGCCGGCCTCTGACGGCCGGGCCCCACCGGTCTCCACGCAGCCCGGCGTGATGCCGCCCCGGCGTGACGTCGTCCCCGGCATGACGCCGCCCCCGGCACCGACAGCCGGGGGCGGCGTCACGCGCGGTGCGCCTGGCTCAGCGCAAGAGCAGCGAGGCGTCGCCCGCCGCCGTGGTGACCGAGGACGGGCAGAGGAAGCTGCCCGAGGTCTTGGCCGCGGTGAAGGCCCGGTTGACGTACTTCCGGTCCGTTCCGTCGCGGTTCCACAGCACGTTCGTGGCCTTGTAGCGGCAGGAGATGAAGCTCTGCTTGCCGGTGATGTCGATGACGTCGGCCGCGGCGGTGCCGGCCGCGTCGTCGAAGGTGACGTTGGGGTTGTTGTTGAGCGTCGCGGTGATGCCCCCGCTGCAGCTCAGGTTGCCGCCGGGCTTGTTGATGGTGTTCCGGTCGATCGACAGGGCGCTCGGCGGGTTGGCGCTGGTCTTCGCGTTGGTCCAGGTACAGGTGTTGCCGGCGACCACGATGACGCCGTCGACCAGCTGGCTCGCCGTGGGCCCGAGCGCGGTGGCCGCGGTCGAGGCGCCGGCGGTGGCGGCGATGACGAGGGCGGTGACGCACGACAGTTCCGAGATCCTTCGCATGTCGCTCCTTCTTGCCACGTCCTTGTGGGGGTGTGAGCGGAGCCCGGAGGTGCGGGATGGCCGGCGGAGGTCCGTCCGGATCCGGGTGCGTCATGGAAGGTCCCATAGGGATGTTCGATTGTCAGGTCCCGGTCAAATCATTGGCCGGATCGCGGCACTCAGGCCCCCGGCACCGGCATGCTTCCGGCCGCTCCGCCGGTGGCGGCGGCCTCCGCGGGTGCCAGTCCGTCGGCGACCAGGCCGGCGAGCACCGCCTGGCCCAGGGCGTGCACCGCCGACTGCGGCCGCACCATCACCGTGATCTCCTTGATCCGGCCGTCGTCGCCGGTGTGCAGCAGGTCGATGCCGTGGATGTCCTTCCCCCCGGCCACCGCCCGGAACAGCAGCACCTCCGAGGGTGCGGTCGTGCCGTCCGTGCTGGTCTCGGAGCTGCCCTCGAAGGCGCCGACGTAGCGGAAGTCCTCGAAGGTGCGCAGCAGCACCCCCAGCAGACCGGTCACCGCGGCCCGCCCCTCGAACGGCCTGAACTTGACCGGGCTGTACAGCCGGATGTCGTCGGTGAACAGCTCCTCCATGGCGGCGAGATCGCGGCGCTCGACGGCGGCGCGGAAGCGGGTGGCGGCGGACGGCGTCGGGGTGTCGGGCATGGCTGCTCCAGGGTGCGGCGGGGCGGGTTCCTCGTACTCATCAATCTGACTACTCATATTCATGACTATGATGGCTCGTGTCCAGGGTCCCCGGGGAACGGGAACGGGAGCGGGAACGAGGAGGCGACCGCAATGGCACTGCGCCACGCCGTCCTGGCGGCGCTGCTCGGCGAGGAGCTGAGCGGCTACCAGCTGGCGAAGGCCTTCGACCTCGGCGTGGCCAACTTCTGGCACGCCCAGCCCCAGCAGCTCTACGCAGAGCTGACCAGGCTGGAGGCGGAAGGGCTGGTCACCGGCCGTGAGGTGGTCCAGGACACCCGCCCCAACAAGCGGCTGTTCACCGTCACCGCGGACGGCCTGGCCGAACTGGACCGGTTCACGGCCGCCACGGCCAAGCCGACCTTCATCCGGGACGACCTCCTCGTGAAGGTCCAGGCCGCCGACCACGTCGACACGGACACGCTCGTCGCCCAGCTCACCGAACGCGCCGCGTTCACCCGCACCAAGATCGAGCTGCTCGAAAAGCTGCTGCGGCACATGCGGGGCGACCGCGACGAGGCCGACTTCCTCCGCCACGGCGGCCCCGTCGGCCCCTACCTGACCTGCCTGCGCGGACTCGCCTTCGAGCAGGGCAACCGCGACTGGTACGAGCGCACCGTCACCGTTCTGAGGGAGAGGCAGCAGACCCATGACCGGCACTGACCCGCACGAGCCCCGCCCGGCAGTCCGCTACGAGCGGTACGTCGCACTCGGCGACAGTCAGACCGAGGGCCTCGGCGACGGCGACGACGGCGCCGGCCTGCGTGGCTTCGCGGACCGCCTCGCCGAGCTGATCGCCGTCCACGAACCGGGGCTCCGGTACGCCAACCTCGCGGTCCGCGGCCGCCAGGCCGGACAGGTGCGCGCCGAACAGCTCGCCCCCGCCCTGGCGCTGCGCCCCGGCCTCGCCTCCGTCGTCGCCGGGGTCAACGACGTGCTGCGGCCGAAGTTCGACGCCGACGAGGTCGCGGGCCACCTGGAGGCGATGTTCGCCGCCCTCACCGCCCAGGGCGCCCGCGTCGTCACCGTGACGTTTCCCGACCTCACGCGGCTGATACCGCTCGCCCGCCCGGTCGGCCCGCGCATCACCGCCCTCAACGACCGGGTCCGGCTGGCCGCTGCCCGGCACGGCGTCGCCGTCGCGGAGACCGCCCGCCCCGCGGCGGTCGCCGACCCCCGGATGTGGACCGCGGACCGGCTGCACGCCAGCCCCCTGGGCCACGAGCGGATCGCCGCCGCGCTCGCCGAGGCCCTCGCGCTGCCCGGCAGCGACGACACCTGGACCCGCCCGCTGCCGTCGCCCACCGTCCCGCTGCCGACCGGCTGGGGCGCCACCGCCGCCGACCTGCGCTGGGCCGCCGGACACCTCGGCCCCTGGCTGCTCCGCCGGGTGCGCGGCCGGTCCAGCGGCGACGGCCGCACCGCCAAGCGGCCGGGGCTGCTGCCGGTCCTGGGCTGACGGTCGCAGGGCCCACCCCCGGCCGGGCCTGGGCCGGGCGGGCGGGGCCGGGCGGGCCGGCGCGTTGCGGGTGACCGGTTGGCGGTGGCGGGTTGCGGGTGACCGGTTGGTGGTGGCGGGTCCTCAGTAGCGGGTGCCCATGGCCTCGTGGACCTCGGCCAGCGTGGCCTCCGCGCGGGCGGCGGCCCGCGCGTTGCCCGTGCGCAGCACCTGGCGTACGTACGCCCGGTCGCGCGCGTACTCGGCGCGCCGGGCCCGCAGCGGCGCGAGGTGCTCGTTGACCGCCTCGGTCACGGTCCGCTTCAGGGCCGCCGCACCCCCGTCGCCGATGGCCGCGGCCACCTCGTGGGGGTCCCGGTCCAGGCACAGTGCGGCCAGCAGCACCAGACTCGACACCTCGGGACGGCGCTCGGGGTCGTACGTGATGTGCCGGTCGGCGTCCGTCTTCGCGCCCTTGAGCAGCCGGGCCGTCTCGTCGGCGGTCGCGGCCAGGGCGATGGCGTTGCCGCGGGACTTGCTCATCTTCGTGCCGTCGGTGCCGAGCAGGACCGGAGCCGCCGACAGCAGCGCGGCCGGCTCGGGGAACACCTGCCCGTAACGCTCGTTGAAGCGCCGGGCCACCGTCCTGGTGACTTCGAGGTGCGGCAGCTGGTCGCGGCCCACCGGGACCACGTTCGCCTTGGAGAAGAGGATGTCCGCCGCCTGGTGCACGGGATAGGTGAACATCAGCCCGCTGACGGACGACTGCCGGGAGTGTGCGATCTCGTCCTTGACGGTGGGGTTGCGCTGCAGCTCGGGCACCGTGACGAGGGAGAGGAAGGGCAGCAGGAGCTGGTTCAGTGCGGGGACCGCGCTGTGTGCGAAGACCGTGGAGCGCTCCGGGTCGATGCCGGCGGCGAGGTGGTCCAGGACCAACTCCTCGACGTGCTCGGCGAGTCGCTCGGCCACGTCGCGGTCGGTGAGTACCTGGTAGTCGGCGACGATCACGTACGTGTCCACGCCGAGGTCCTGGAGGCGGACGCGGTTGCGGAGCGTCCCGAAGTAGTGGCCGAGGTGCAGCCGGCCGGTGGGGCGGTCGCCGGTGAGGACCCGGAACCGCTCGGGGGCCCGGAGGATCTCCGCCTCCAGGGCGTTGTTGCGGTCGTCGTGGGGCGGGGTTGGGGTTGGGGTTGGGGTGGTGGTCGGGGTGGTCGTCATGGTTTTCCGCCTTCGCTTCCGTTGCCGGGCGGGCCGTCACCGGACGGGCGGGTCCGCACGCGAAGCGGTACGCGGAAGGGCCGTCCGATGGACGGCCCGGGACATGTCTCGTCAGTGGCCGCCCCTAGGGGGAGCGCCACTGCCACGCACGAGACATCTGGGTCATGCGGCGAGCCTACCGGCCGCCCAGGCGCGGCTCCAGGGCATTTCGTCCCGTAGGGCGGCTGGCAGGCCGGGCTTGCGCGGAGGGTTCAGGCGGACAGTTCGCTTCCGGCCTCCGCCTCGCCGTCGGTCGTGGCGCAGGCCGCCACCGGCTCGTCCAGGGGTCCAGGGACGTGCCGAGGGCGCCGGCCAGCGCCGCCACCGTGGAGAACGCCGGGGTCGGGGCCCGGCCGGTCTCGATCTTGCGCAGCGTCTCGGCCGACACGCCGGCCGCCGCCGCTACCTCCACCATGCTGCGCGCGCCGGACGCCGGCATCGCCGCCGTGGGCGTGAGCGTGAGAGTCGGTGGCGGGTGGGGGCTGGTTGTGGTGTCGGTGGTGCCGTGAACGTGGAACCCCGCGCCGTGCGGGTGCGTCGTAGCCCGCACACGGCAACGGTAACGACCCGAGGGGGAACCATGGGGGAGTACGACTCCGCGCGACCGCAGCCCGGCGCGGATGAGGCCGGCGAGGCCGGTGAGGCCCAGGACAACGTCCAGCACGCGGACCTGACGGTCCCGGCTCGGGCCGCCGCGGCCGCCACGGGGGCGGACGCGGCGGATCCGGCGGACACCAGGCCCGACTGGATCGGCCCGTCCGCGGTGCCGGTGGATGCCGCGGCTGGGTGGGATGGTCCGTCGGTGGTGCCGGGTGATGCCGCTGATGAGTTCATCGGGCCTGGCGCCGTCGCGGAGGGTGCCGCGACGGATTGGATCGGCCCGGGCCTGGTGCCGGAAGCCCCGCTGGACGACATGGGCGGTGAGCAGGCCGGCTGACCTGCTGCCGTGTTCCGGTCGTGGCGAGGCCGGGCACGGTGGTGTTCGGCCCCGCTCGATGGATCCGCTCGGGCTCGGCTCAACCGGCCGGGAGGTCTGCGCCGAGCCGGGCCTGGGGCAACCGGGGTGGCTGCGAACGCGCCCGCTGCGGGAGGGCGCCCCGTGGTGCGTGGGTCCTCTCGGTGCTTGACCCGTCGTGGCCTGCAGGCCTCCCCCAGCTACCGCTGGGAGGTGCCCCCAGCGGCAGGCCCACCCCGGGGGCAAGGGGGCTTCGCCCTGGCCTTCGGCCACCCCCGGCCCGGGCCTGCCTCCGGACCAGCCTGCCACGACGGGTCAAGCACCTCCCCCACGCACCACGGGGCGGGGTATTGCACGGGGGAGTGCCCCACGCGGATGCGAGTTTTGGGTGGGCCCGCAGTGGTGGGGGCGGTGTGTCCAGCATGGGAGACACCGGGGTCGGAACGGCGGGGGTGGGCGGAGACTGGGGCAGGCAAGTCCCCCCTCGTACGGAGCCCGCATGTCAGATCCCGCACCCGACGCCGCCGGTCCCGACCGCGTCGGAGGACCGGCCCCCGGTCCCGGGGAGCGCCCCCTCCGGGCCTGGTCGGCGGTGCTCGCCTTGTCCCTCGGGATCTTCTGCCTGATGACCTCCGAGCTGCTGCCCGTCGGTCTGCTCACCCCGGTCGGCGCGGGGCTCGGTGTCTCGGACGGTACCGCCGGGCTGATGGTGACCGTGCCCGGCCTGGTGGCCGCGGTCTGCGCCCCGCTCGTCACCGTGGGCACCGGGCGGCTGGACCGGCGGCTCGTCCTCTGCGCGCTGATCGCCCTCGTGGCCGCGGCCAACCTCATCGCCGCCGTCGCCCCGAACTTCGCCGTGCTCCTCGTCGCCCGGCTCCTGGTCGGCGTGGGCGTGGGCGGGTTCTGGGCGATCGCCGGCGGACTCGCCCTGCGGCTCGTACCGGAGCGGCACACCCGCCGCGCCACCGCCGTCATCGTCGCCGGTGTCTCCACGGCCTCCGTACTGGGCGTGCCGGCCGGCACGCTGCTCGCCGAACTCAGCGGCTGGCGGGCCGCCTTCGCGTCCGTCGGTGTGCTCGGCCTCGGCTCGCTCGCGGCGCTCGTCCTGCTGCTTCCCCCGCTGCCGCCCGGTCCGTCCGTCGGGTTCGCGGAGCTGCCCGCCGTCCTGCGGTCCAACGCCGCCGTGCGGGCCGGGGTGATCGTGACGTTCCTGCTGGTCACCGGGCAGTTCGCGGCCTACACGTACGTACGCCCGGTGCTCCAGGACATCGCCGGCGTCCCCGCGGCGGCGGTCAGCACCCTGCTGCTCGGCTACGGCGCGGCCGGCGTCGTGGGCAACTTCCTGGCCGGTGCCCGTGAGGCCCGGCGGGCGCTGCTCGTCACCGGCCTGGTGCTGCCCGTGCTGCTGACCCTCATCGCGCTGCTCGCCTCGCCCGTGGCCGGCGGTGTCCTGCTGATCGCCTGGGGGCTGGTGTACGGCGGGGTGTCGGTCAGCGTGCAGAACTGGATGAACAAGGCCGCCCCCGGAGCCACGGAGGCCGCCTCCTCGCTCATGGTCGCGATGTTCAACCTGGCCATCGCCATCGGCGCGGTGACCGGCGGCGCGCTGGTCGACGGGGTCTCCACGGCGGCCGCCCCGCTGGCCGGGGCCGCCCTGGTTCTGCCGGCCGCCGTCATCATCCTCGTCACGCGATCGGCCCGCCCCGCGGGCCCGTCCGTGCCGGTGGCCGGGCACGGTTCCGGGGACGTCCGCACGGGCGAGGACGACACGGTCGCCGGGCGCTGACGCCCATCGGCTACGAAGAACTGCCCGGCGTCGGCACGCGCTTGCCGCGGGCGTTGTCACAGAGCAGGCTGATGAAGACGGGGCTGTCCGAGGCGTCGGTGGCGGGGCCGCGCAAGGAGGTGGAAGCGGTCCAGCCGCCCTTGCGCAGGGTCAGGGCGCCCGGTACGTCGGGGCCCCGCTGCCAGCCGTGGGCGGAACGGGCCTTCGCGAACGCGCTCTGGAGCTTCGCGTCCGCCGTGGCCGCGCGGGTCTGCCCGGTGAGCTGCTCGTTGCACTCCAGCGGGAGCACGTCCTGGGGCGTCCGCCGCAGGGTGACGCCCTCCGCCGCCAGTAGCGCCGTCAGCTCCGCCACCACCGTGTCGGCGGGCAGCGGCGCCGCCGTGCTGCGGGCGGGCAGCGGGCCGAGGTCCTGGAGCGGGTGGGCGCAGCCCGTCGCCGTCACGGCGAACAGCAGCGCCGCGCACCCCCGTACGTACCGTCCGCGTGCCATGAACCCGCCTGTCGTGCCGTGTTGCCGTTACCGGCGGCCCAGTCTCGCACCCGGGTCAGGGCACCGTGGCACAGGGGTGCCCGCACCCCGCCGCCCCCGGGGCCGTGGACGCGCGTCACCACCGCCCCGGCGCCGTCCCCGTCACCGGCTCCGACGGCCTGCCGTCCACCCCCACCGGGACCTCGCCGGCCAGCATCACCCGGTGCATCACGCGCGGACCGTCCGCCACGCCCGTGTCGTTCGGGGCGAGGTGGACGGTGGCCCGGTTGTCCCAGAAGGCCACGTCCCCCGGCTCCCAGCGGAACCGGACGGTGTACTCGGGCCGGACGGCCTGCTCCAGCAGCAGCTCCAGCAGGGGCGCGCTCTCGGCCCTGCTGAGGCCCAGGATCTGCTCGACGTAGTAGCCGTTGACGAACAGCAGCCGCTCGCCCGATTCCGGGTGCACCCGCACCAGCGGGTGGTGCGAGGCCTGCTGGTGGTCCAGCAGATGGCGTACGTACGCGTCGTCACCCGGCCGTGGCTGGTAGCCGACCCCGAGCCGGTGCTCGGCCCGCAGCCCGTCCACGAACGACCGCAGCGGCGCCGACAGCCCCGCGTACGCCGCCGCCAGGTTGGACCAGCAGGTGTCGCCCCCGTACGCCGGCACCGCCTCGGCCCGCAGGATGCTCGCGGCGGGCGGGTCGATCCGGGCGCCGTGGTCGCAGTGCCAGCCGCGCAGCAGCGTGTGCCGGCGGCGGTCGAGCCACTCCGCGCGGTCCATGCCGTAACGGCCGCCCAGCTCCAGGCGGTCGGCCGTCGTCTCGATCTCCGGGAACTCCGGCGGCGACACGCTGCCCCGCCGGGACGGTGCCACGGGTGTGCCGAACCGCCGGGCGAAGACCAGGTGCGCCTCGTGGTCCAGGTGCTGGCCCCGGAAGAACAGCACCTTCCAGCGCAGCAGGGCGGCCCGGACCGCCGCCGCCTCCGCGTCCGACAGGGGCTTCGCCAGGTCGAGCCCGACGACCTCGGCACCGGTGTACCCGGCCACGGGCCGCACCTCGACCGCGCTGTCCTCCACCACACGCCCTCCGCTTCCGCTTCTTCGCGCCTGCCCCGCCGACCCCCCCAAGCCTGCCCCGCCCCGGCCCGGCACCAACGCGTCTGCGTCCGAGGGGGGGCGAGCGCCGGGCTTCATGCCCGTTCCGGCCAGAACTTCGACAGGGCGCCCTCCTTGTAGGGGGCGGGGCTCACGGCCAGTTCGCCCGCGAAGGGTCGGTCCAGGACGAGGACCAGCAGCAGGCTGAAGCCGATCAGGGCCGCGACCGCCGTGACGAACAGGAGCTGCATGCGCAGGCTGCGCAGCCCGAACAGGAAGGTCAGCGGGATGATGACCAGCGCGCCGCCGAACACCAGCACCTTGAGCAGGGTGGGGAGTTCGGCCTGGGCCAGGCTGATCCGCTCGCGGCGCTGGGCGACGGCGTCGTTGAGGCTGGCCACGGCCTGCTCGTAGAACACCTCGTCCCGCGCGGTCACCGGCTCGTACGCCTGCAGGGCGTCGTACATGGCCTCCACCCGGGACGACGTGGCCGAGAAGGCCGGTTCGCCGGAGCGCATCCTCGGCCACTGCACCTCCACCACCGAGTGCACGTACTCGCCCACCGCCCGGTGCACCCGCTCCCGCTCGGCGGGCGGCAGGACGCGGGTGGTGCGCACGACCAGCGCCAGGTCGGTCGACTCCCTGGACACCACCTGCTGGGTGTGGTCGAGCTGGGTCCACAGCGTCACCACCACGAAGGCCAGGATGATCCCGTAGATCGCGCCGAACATCCCCAGCACCACGCCCACCATCTCGTTGTGCTCGCCCTCCGCCAGGTGCGGGAAGCGGCGGCGGGCCACCAGGCTGCCGGCCACGGCCAGGACGATCAGCACGCCGACCATGAGCACTGTGAGGGTGACGGTGTCGAGATGGTTGAGCAGCCAGAGCGACAACGCGCCGACCTCCCTGTTGAGCGCGTGCGGGACAGCCGGTGAAACGATCGTGCGGCCCCGGTGGTCACGTACCCGTGCGCCCCGGCTCCGGAGTTCACGAAGTGAACGGGCCAACTCCCTTCCGGATTCTTTGTGTTCACCTCTTGCCCTGCGGCGGGCGGGCGAGCACAGTGGTCGCGCGGCCGCACTGGGAGCGCTCCCACATTCCGGAGCCCCCCATTCCCCGAAGCACCCCCCTTCCCCCACCGAGAGGTGCCCATGAGCGAGATGAGCGAGACACGCGTACGCCCCGGCCCCTTACGCCGCGCCACCCTGGCGGCCGGCGCCCTGCTGCTGGCGGCCGCCGCGGCCGTCACCACGGCCTCGCTGCCCGCCAACGCCAGCGCCCCGGCCCCCGGGCCCGGCTGGACCACCGTCTTCCTGGAGGAGTTCGACGGGCCCGCCGGCAGCGGGATCGACACCGCCGACTGGCAGTACACCACCGGCACGAGCTACCCCGGCGGCCCCGCCAACTTCGGCACCGGCGAGATCGAGACGATGACCGCGGACCCGGCCAACGTCTCCCTCGACGGCGGCGGCAACCTGCGCATCACCCCGCTGCGCGACGCCGCCGGACGCTGGACCTCGGGCCGGGTCGAGACCCGCCGCTCCGACTTCCAGCCCCCGGCCGGCGGAAAGCTCCGCGTCGAGGCCCGTATTCAGATGCCGAACGTCACCGGGCCCGCCGCCAAGGGCTACTGGCCAGCCTTCTGGATGCTCGGCGCGCCGTACCGCGGCAACTGGTGGAACTGGCCCGGCATCGGCGAGCTGGACATCCTCGAAAACGTCCAGGGCATGAACCAGGTCTGGGCCACGATGCACTGCGGCACCAGCCCGGGCGGCCCGTGCAACGAGACCTCCGGCATCGGCGGCCAGCGCGTCTGCGCACCGGTCTCCTGCCAGGCCGGCTTCCACACGTACGCCGTGGAGTGGGACCGCAGCACCAGCCCGCAGCAGATGCGCTTCTCCCTGGACGGCACCGTCTACCACACCGTGCGCCAGGACCAGGTGCCCGCGACGGTCTGGGCGGACGCCACCGACCACGGCTACTTCCTGATCCTGAACGTGGCCATGGGCGGCGGCTTCCCCGACGCCTTCGGCGGCGGACCCGACGGCGGCACGGTCCCCGGCCACCCGATGCTGGTGGACTACGTGACGGTGCTCAGCAGCGGGCCCGGCGGCAGCACCCCGCCGACCACGCCCCCGACCACACCCCCCACCACCCCGCCGCCCGGCGGCACCCGCGACGCCTACACCACCCTCCAGGCCGAGGCGTACGACGGGCAGGCGGGCCTGACCACCGAGACCACCACCGACAGCGGCGGCGGCCGGAACATCGCCTCCATCGCCAACGGCGACTGGGCCCTGTACCGGCAGGTCGACTTCGGCACCACACCCGCCCGCCAGTTCGTCGGCCGCGTCGCCAGCGGCGCGGCGGGCGGGGTGAGCGGCCTGGTCGAGGTACGCCTCGACTCCCGCACCAGCGCCCCGATCGGCAGCTTCGCCCTCGCCGGCACGGGCGGCTGGCAGAGCTGGCGGACGGTGCCCGCCAACATGGCGGCGGTCACCGGGACGCACGACGTCTACCTGACCTTCACCAGCGGCCAGCCGGCCGACTTCGTGAACGTCAACTGGTTCACCTTCGGGCACTGACGACCGAAGGCGGACCGGTCTCCCCGGGGGCGGGCTGCCGCACCGTACGGCCGCCCGCCCCACCCCCACCGAGGCCCCCACCCCCACCGGGGCCCCCACCCCCACCGAGGCCCCCACCCCCACCGGGGCCCCCGGCCCCGCCCGCCAGCCGTGCCAGCCGGTTCTCCGCCAGGATCCGCCGGGTGGTCACCCGGTCCGGGTAGCAGCGCATGAACATCCGCGTGAAGTGCGCCCCGTAGTGGATGGCCTCGTCCCCCGGCCCCGCGCCCAGCGGACGCACCACCGCGTCGAACTCCGGCTCGTGGAAGTACGCCAGCGTGAACCGCTCCCGGTCCGCCAGCCGCACCCGGTGCGGCGTCGACAGCAGCGCCCCGCGCGTCAGGAACTGCAGCATGTCGCCCGGGAACACGGTGAGGACGCCGGGCGCCGGGGCGACGTACCGCCAGCCGGGCTCGTCCTCCCACAGGCCCGCCGAGCTCTCGTCCTCCCGCCAGTTCCGCGGCCGCGCCTCACCGGGCACAGGGGGCCGCACGAACAGGCCGCCCACCTCGTCCTGGGCGGCGATCACGAGCAGCCCGTAGTCCGTGTGCGAGCCGATCCCGCGCCGCCCCGCCCCCGCCGACCCCGGCGGGAACCGCAGCACCCGCATGTGGTGCCAGCCGTCCCGGGTCAGCCGCCCGAACCCGGCCGCGCCGCCCGGCCCGAGGCCCAGGCCGAGCGCCACCAGCCGCAGCAGCCGGTCGCCCAGCCGGCCCACGCCCCCGAGGTACGCCTCCATGGCGCACCGGAAGCCGGTGCCGGGCCACGGCACCGGCCCGTGCGCCGGCCACCCCCGCCGTACGCGGGGGTGGCCGGGCGGCAGGTCGGGCGTGATCGTGAAGATCTCAGAAGCGTCCGCCTCGCCCGCCGTGAGCTCCTCGCCGGAGGCGATGTAGCCGGCGTACGAAACATCGCTGACCAGCGAGGACTTCTCCGCCCGGGGCAGCTCGAAGAACCGGCGGGCCGCCGCCAGCGCGGCCCGCGTGCGGGCCTCCTGCGCCGGGTCCGCGGCCACCTGGAAGATGCCGTCCCGCCGCCAGGCCCGGACCAGCTCCCGCCCCAGGGCCTCGTCGGCCGCCGTGCCGGCCACCACGGCCGGCACCCGGAACGTCCGGAAACCATCCATCCCGACCACTCCTCTTCGCCGTACCGCCCGCCCCCTGGCGGGGGCAGGGGCTCCTGCCCCGGTGCACGCGCGGAGGGCCCGCGGGTTCGGGGGCGGCCGCAATCCGACGCGACTTCGGGGAGTCGGGCGGGGCGGCGCGGGCCGGGGCGGGGGCTGGGCTTTTGCGGCGGAGGCGGGGGCGGAGGCGGGGCGGGGGCGGAGGCTGAGGCGGGGGGCGGGGGCTACTCGTACTCGACCGTGAGCGTGGCGCGGGTGCCGTGGTTGAGGAACAGGTACGCCGTGCTCGTCTGGGGCGCCTCGAAGCGCAGGCGGACCTGGGTGGTCCCGGTGCGGTGCAGGGCCTGGAGGCCGGCGGGTGAGAGGTCGGAGGACGCCGCGGAGCCCGAGGAGAACGGCGTGACGACCGCGGCGCCCGCCACCGTAGGGGCGGCGGTCCAGTCCGCCGCCTCGACCCCGCACCCGCCGAAGCAGCCCGTACGGACGTCCGCCACCAGCCGGTTGCCGGCCGGGCTCGCCCACGGGTCGCCGGAGCCGCTGCTGCGGGTGACCGTCACGTAGGCGCGGGTCACCCGCGCGCCCGCCGGGATCCGGGAGGTGTCGAAGGAGAGCAGGGTGCGGTTGTACCGGCCGTCGGAGCCCCGGCCCACGGCCTGGCCGTAGCTGCCCTCCAACGTGCCGACGGACGCGCCGGTGCCGTCGGCCGCCGCCTTCACGTACCCGTCCTCGGCGTCCACGCTGGGCAGGACGAGCCGGTTGCCGGCGGGCGGGGGAGTCGTGGGACCGCCGCCGAGGGCGCGGACCATGCCCATCACGGCCTCGATCTGGCCGCCGCCGTGCCGCGCGTGGGCCGTGTCGCCGAGGTAACCCCACCAGTTCCAGCAGCCGTTGGGGTTGTCGAGCGTCGCGGTCGGCACGGCCTGCGGGTACAGGACGACCATCCGGTTGGTGTCCGCGTACTCGTTGAGGTACGCGCCGTCGATGAACTGGCGGCCGAAGCCCTGGTACGCGTACCCCTGCTTGCATCCGTGCAGTGCGACCAGCAGGGTGCAGGGGGCGCCGTCGGCGCAGGCGGTGGGCACGTACGCGTAGCCGGTCTCGTCCAGCGAGTGGGCCGCGGCCCGGCCGCCGGTCGCGTACCGGTTCTGGTCGAACGCGATCAGGCTCCCGCCGGGCGCCGCGGCCGGGGCGGTGACCGTGCCGAGCAGGTGCCCGAGGAGGTCGCGCTCGGCGTCGAACCCGCAGTCGTTGAGCCACGGCTTCTGGGTGACGGAACAGGAGTTGGGGCCGCGCGGGCTGATCCAGGCGTGCCCGGCGGCGACCTGGTCCTCGTACCTGACGCGGGCGCCGAAGCGGCCGTACCAGGTGGCGAGCGCGTCGGAGACCGGCTGCCGGACGGTGGTGTCGCCCGTGCCGCTGAAGAGGTAGACGGGGTCGCCGGAGAGGTTGGCGACCGGGTCGATCAGGCCCTGGGCGGACCAGTCGCGGGCGGTCCGCTCCAGCTGGTCGAGGCCGAGGTCCTGGAGGGTGTCCATGCAGGCGTTGAGGGCGGTGTTCAGACTGCCGCGGGCACAGCCGTAGGGGCCGGAGGCGAAGGCCGCCGAGCCGCCGAAGGTGCCGGAGTACGCGACGTGCAGCTGGGTGGCCAGGTAACCGCCGGACGAGACTCCCGCGCTGTAGACGCCGGTGATGTCGTACGGGCGGAGCTCGCCCGGCACGGCGGGGGGAACGGCGGCGGCCGCACCGGTCGGAGCCGCGACGGCCGGGGGTGCCAGGGCCGCTCCCAGGAGCAGGAGCAGGACCGCCAGTGGGCGGAAGCGGGCAGCGCGCGACCATCTCATGTGGACCCTCCCGGGTGTCCCGGCGTGTGCCGATCTCGGTGTCCGGGAGGTTAGGCGCGGGGGTGGCGCCCTCCTATGGTGCCCGCAGCCACAAAGCCCGACCCGTCCATGGTGCGGCCGGACCGGGTGGCGCGCAGGGGGGCGGGCGGTCGGCACGGGGCCGGGTGGCGCCGCACCGGGACGGCGCCGCACCGGGACGGCGCCGCACCGGGACGGCGCCGCACCGGGACGGCGCGGCGCCGGGGTGACGCGGCGGCGGTCAGCCGGCGGTGACCGGCGAGGCGACCTCGAAGTCGCCCGGGTCCACGCCGCCCTCCTTGGTGTCGTCGTTGGCGAACACGAAGGAGTCGACGGGCACCCCGCGCTCCTCGCTCAGCTGGGCCACCAGCTCCTGGAGCACCACGGTCTCCAGCACCACGCGGGCGGCCTCTGCGCAGGCGGGCAGTCGGATCACGGAGAGGTCGGGGACGCTGACCTCCGCGTCGGCGCCCGCGGTGGTCACCAGCAGGGTGGTGTGGCCGGCCCCGGCGAGGGAGCGGGCCAGGGCCAGCTCGCGGCCCGAACCGACGATCACGTGCAGGGTGTTGCCCGCGGACTCCATCGCGCCGTGCAGGTAGTTGCGGGTGGCAGAGGCGGCCGACGGCATCCGGACGACCTCCCGCAGCAGCAGGGCGCCCTCCTCGGCCGAGGCGCGGGAGGCGCCCGCGGCGACCACGTCCGCCGCGACGCAGCCCGCCGCGCGGGAGCGCAGGGCGGCGGCCATCTCCGCTGTGCGGGACCGGACTTCGCCCGTAAGGGATGCGATGTCCCGCCACGGATCCACCCGTTCGGGGCGGCCGGTGAGAGCGCCGGCGATCAGGTCGAGGGCGACGAGGGTCCCGGTGTAGCCGACGGTGGACGCGTGCGAGTCGGGTTCGTTGCCCAGGCCCACGGTGACGTCGGCGAGTTGGGAGAGCGGTGCGGGTACGACGTTCAGCAGGGCCGCCCTGGGCGTGCCGGCGGGGGCGTTGCGGACCGCGGCGAGCGTCTCGGAGCTGCGGCCGCCCTGCGAGACGGCGACCAGCACGTCCGCCTCGAAGCCGCTGAGGCCGTCCTCGATCTCGCTGGCCAGCACGCGCTGGGTGACGACGCCCTGCTCGCGCAGCTGCCGGACGGGGAGGGCGAGGGCGGCGTAGGAGGCGCCGATGCCGGTGAACAGGGGACGGCGGGCGGTGAGGAGGCGTTCGGCGGCGGGCTCGGCGAGCGCGGCGCGGACGCGGGCCGCCACGCGGGCGAGCGCGGCGCCCTGGTCGTTCTGGCCCTGGTGGAAGGGGATGCGGGACGCGGACATGGGGTGGGTTCCTTTCGGGCGTACGGGCAGGCGGCCGGGGTCAGGGCCGCGGGTCGCCGGCACCGGTGTCCGCGGCGCCGTCGCCCCGTGTTCCCGGCCGGTGGTCGGGGAGGCCGAACCTGACGATGGCGAACCGGAAGACGACGTCATACAGGGCGGCGAGGACCGGGCCGATCGGGATCAGCGGCAGGGACTTGGTCGTGATGGCCGAAGTTGACAGCGCCATCGGTGGCATCGCACGCTTCCCGGCCGGTGCCCCGTCGGCCGGACAGTCCGTGACCGGCGGGCTCCCGGTCCTCGTGTTCGCCCTCCGGGCCGTCGCCCCGGCCACCAGCCATTCGCCGATGGGCAAGGAGTCGCCACCGTCCGCGGGGCCACCGTCCGCCGGGGCCTCAGTCGATGGGCAGCCCGCGGGGATCCTTGACCCGCTTCATGATGATCTGGGAGTTGACCTCGGTGACTCCGTCCAGTGCGGTGAGCCGCTCGATCCACAGCTGCTCGTACGCGGCCAGGTCGGCGACCGCGATGCGCAGCAGGCAGCCCGGGCTGCCGAACAGCCGGTAGGCCTCGATCACGTCGGGGATGTCCCGCAGGGATTCCTCGAAGGCCTCGACCGTCCGGCGGTCGCGGCGCACCTCGATCGACACCAGCACCTCGAAACCGCGCCCCACCGCGTCCGGGTCGATCACCGCCCGGTAGCCCTGGATCACGCCGTCCTGCTCCAGCTGCCGCACCCGGCGCATGCAGGCGGAGGCGCTCAGGCCGATGCGCTGGGCCAGCTCCTGGTTCGTCAGGCGGCCGTCGTGCTGGAGCTCGCGCAGGATACTTCGGTCGATCCGGTCCATCACACAATTATCAACGACGATCGATGATCAAATGTGGTCATTTTCGCAATCGCATTGCGCGGGAACTGTCCTATCCTTGCGGCCGGCCACCCGGACCACCCCACGACGGCACCACCGAGGCAGACACACATGACGACGCGCGCACACGACGACCGCCGGATCGTTCTCATCAGCACGGGCGGCACGATCGCCAGCCGCTGGCAGGGATCGGGCTACGCCGCCGACGCGGCCGGCGGCGACGTCCTGGCCAGCGCCGCCCTGCCCGACGGCCTCTCCGTCGAGGTCGTGGACCTGTTCAACGTGAACAGCTCCAACATGACCACGCGCCACCAGCTCGCCCTGCTGCGCACGGTCCACGAGACCCTGGCCGACCCGGGCGTCGACGGCATCGTCATCACCCACGGCACGGACACCCTGGAGGAGACCGCCTTCCTCCTCGACCTGCACCACGCCGACCCCCGCCCGGTGGTCCTGACCGGCGCCCAGCTCCCCTTCGGCACCGGCGAGGGCGACGGGCCCTCGAACCTCAGCGATGCCCTCCAGGTCGCCGCGACCGTCCGCGACCTGGGCGTCCTGGTGGTCTTCGACGGCATGGTCCACGGCGCCCGCGGCACCCTCAAGACCCAGACCCTGGCCGTCGACGCGTTCTCCGACCCCTCCGCCCCGCCGCTGGGCAAGGTCGGCTTCAGCCGCGTCGACATCCGGCGCGCCCCCGCCCGCCCGGCGGCCCTGCCGCTGCCGGCCGCCGCGTACGCCGCCGACTACGCGGCCGGCGACCTGCCCCGCGTCGACATCGTCACCCACCACAGCGACGCGGACCCGGTCCTCTTCGAGGCCGCCCTCGCCGCCGGGGCGCAGGGCGTCGTCCTGGTCGCCACCGGTGCCGGCAACGCCACCCCCGACTTCGTCGCGGCCGTCACCCGGGCGGTGGCCTCCGGCGTGCTGGTGGCCGTCACCACCCGGGTCCCCGCGGGACCGCTCGCCGCGCTGTACACCGGCGGCGGCGCCGTCGACCTGGCCGCGGCGGGCGGGCGGCTCACCGGCACGCTGCGCGCCGCCCAGGCCCGTATCGCCCTCCTCTCGGCGGCCCTCGCCACGCCGGACCGGGCCGAGCGGGCCGAGCTCGTCGGCCCGCTGCTCAACGGGCCGGAGTCCGTCGGCGAAGCGTCCGTCGCCGCCCCCGGGGCCGACGTGGTCCCCGACGCCGACACCGTCCCCCGGGCCGACGCGGCCTGACGGGCCGGGCCGGGTTGTGCCCGCCCGGGTCGCCGGCGACGCAGTGCCTGTCGTACGTGCTGCGCTCCGCCGTGGTCCAGCTCCGGTGGTCCGGCCCCGACTCGTGTGGCGTGCCAAGCGGGCCACCGAGCGGGCCGCGGAGGTCCGACGGCGGGGCGGCGGCGTGTCGGTCGCGGGCCCCGGAGCCCGCCGGCGGCGCCTCAGCCCTGCCCGGCCCCCGGCACCTCGGCCACCACGTACATCGTCGTGGACGCGTCCGCCTCGGCGACGAGCGCGCCGCCCGGCGCCCACACGCCCGAGCCGCCGCAGCCGGTCCACGGCCCGGCCGGGCCGACGTGGTTGGCCAGCACCACGTACATGCCCGTCGACCGTGCGATGCCCGGGTAGACGGTGGCGCGCTCCTGAGCGCCGCCGCCGGTGCCGTACAGGGAACTCGCGAGGTGGACCCGGCAGCCGTCGGCGGCGCCGCGGCCGGTCAGGTCCTCGAAGTGGTTGTCGAAGCAGGTGGCCAGGGCGAAGCCGATCCCCCCGAGCTCGAAGCGGCCGTCCCGGTCGCCCGCCTCGAAGACGTCGCGTTCCTGTTCGTACAGGTGCTGCTTGGCGTACGAGGTGACCGGCTCGCCGTCCGCGCCGTACACCAGCGAGGCCAGAGCGGGACGTGAACCACCGTTGCGCAGGGCGCAGTTGACCACCACGGCGGCGCCGACCCCGCGCAGCGGGTCCAGCCGTGGGTCGTCCGGCGTCACCCAGAGGGCGGGGTCCGCGGCCAAGGCCCCGAGCTCGTACCCGGTGAGGGCCAGCTCCGGGAAGACGACCAGCTCCGCCCCTTCGTCGCGCGCCGCGGCGGCGAGGGAGACGAGGCGGCGGACGTTGGCCGTCACGTCCCCGGGAACGCACCCGAGCTGAGCGGCGGCGATCTTCATGCGCCCAGGGTGCCACGGCGGCCGGTCGCGGCCGGGGCGGAGCCTTGTCCGTACCCGGCGGCCAGGTCCGCGTCCCACCCGTACCGGACCGGGATCTCCTCCCGGGCCCGCAGCCACGAGGCGGGCACGCCACCCGTGCCGGTCCGCGCCGCGACCACGCCGCCCGCGATGGCGCAGGTCGTGTCCCGGTCACCCCACCCGCCGACCGTAAGCCAGAGCGCCGCGGCCAGGTCGTCCGGGCTTCCGGCCGCCGCCCACAGGGCGAACGGAACCGTGTCCTGGGCCGACAGCAGTGTGCCGGAGCCGAGCACCGAGGCCGCGTGGCGCACCGAGGTCCGCCCGGGGAAGCCCGCGGCCACCACGAGCCGCGACCGTACATCGCTCTCCGGCACGTGGGAGGCGACCTCCCGCAGGAACTCGGCCCGGGCCACGACCGCGTGGTCCGCGCCGGCCGCGGCCAGCGCGGCCGCGACGGACACGGCCACCGCGCCCGCGACCGCCTCGGGGTGGGCGTGGGTGGTGAGCGCGGACAGCCTCGCCTGCTCGGCCGCGGCGGCCAGGTCGTCCCGGAACCAGGCGCCCAGCGGCGCGACGCGCATGGCGGCTCCGTTGCCGTGCGATCCCTGGCCGCCGAACTGCGCGGTCGTCACGGTCCGCCAGTCCTCGCCCCGGCCGAACCGCTCCAGCACGCCGTGCATGGAGGGGCCGTACTTGCGGCCCGGGTCGCGGGCGTACTCCGCGGCGAAGTCCGTGGCCAGCCGGTCCTGTCGTACCTCGCCGTGCACGGTGAGATGGGCGAACAGGACCAGCGCCATCGCCGAGTCGTCCGTCCAGTGCCAGGGCGCGGGACGGGCGTCCCGCGCCGCCCACAGCTCCTCGGCGGGCTCGTCGGAGGGCAGGAACCACCGGTCCCCGAAGGCGTCCCCCAGGACGAGACCGTCGAGGCTCGCGTGGGCGTGGGGGCGCGCGGTCATGGCGGGGCTCCTGGGGTGTGCGGGGGCGACCGCCGGGATCCTGGCGGCCCCCGCATTCTGTCCGGCCGGGCACGGCCGGGCCAGTGAATTCACGCCCGCCGACGGCCGGTTGGTCCGGCGGGAGGCGGCGGCGCCTGCGCAGTCGCACGCTCATCGGAGACGTGGTTCACGCCGAGGTGCCGTACGTACGGAGGTGCGGTCCGTACGGAGGTGCGGCCGGTGCGGAGGTGCCGTACGTACGGAGGCGCGGTCCGTGCGAAGGCGTCGTGCGTACGGCGCCGCGGGCGAGCCGGAGCCACTTGCGTCGAGCAGTCGCCGGCTCCGTGGGCCACAGGTGCCGTGGAGCCGCGGGCACCGTGCAGCCGGTTGCGCGCGGCGGCCGAAGGGCGGCGCCGCCGCCGGTCAGCGGCCCTTGCGTACGCGGGCTGCGCGGCGGGCCTCCGCGAGCGCACGGGCCTCGCTCGTCTTGCGGGACTGGCCCTGGCGGCCGGAGCCGCCGGTCCCGATGCCCCGGAAGGCCGCGCCGCGTCCCGCCTTGGCGTCGTCCCCGGACTTGGCTCCGCCGCCGGGCTTTCCCGTACCGCCCGGCTTGCCGGCGCCACCCGGCCTGCCCTGGCCACCCACTCCGCCCGCGGCCGCGACGGGCGGACGCTTGGCGCCGGTGATGCGTGCCAGGTCGGGCGAGCCGGGGCCCACCTGAGTGACCGTCGCCCGGACCCCCGCCGCCGACAGCATCTCCTTCACCTCGCGCCGCTGGGCGGGCGTGACCAGCGTGACCACGCTGCCGGCCGCGCCCGCGCGGGCCGTGCGGCCGCCGCGGTGCAGGTAGTCCTTGGGGTCGGTGGGCGCGTCCACGTTCACGACGAGTTCCAGCGCTTCGATGTGCAGGCCGCGGGCCGCCACGTCGGTGGCCACCAGCGCGGTCACCTCGCCGTTGCGGAACTGCTCCAGCGTGTGCGTACGCTGCGGCTGGGACTTGCCGCTGTGCAGCGCCGCGGCCTTGATGCCGGCGGCGCGCAGGTCGCGGGTGAACCGGTCCACGCCCGCCTTGCTGGCCAGGAACATGAGGACCTGCCCGTCGCGGGCCGCGATCTCGGTCGCCGTCACGTACTTCTCCGCCGCCGGAACGGTCAGCAGGTGGTGCTCCAGAGCGTCGGGCGCCCCGTCGGGCTCGTCGACGGCGGCCGGCACCGGGTCCTGGAGGTAGCGGTGGACGAGGTCGTCCACCTCGCCGTCGAGCGTGGCTGAGAACAGCATCCGCTGCCCGCCCGTCGGTACGCGGTCCAGCAGCTCGGTGACCTGGGGCCCGAACCCCATGTCGCACATCCGGTCCGCCTCGTCCAGCACCGTGATCCGCACCCGGTCCAGGTGGCAGTCGCGGCGCCCCACCAGGTCGGTGAGGCGGCCGGGCGTGGCGATGACCACCTCGGCCCCGGCCCGCAGCTCCTTGACCTGGTGACCGGTCGACAGGCCGCCGACCACCGTGGCGAGCCGCACCTTCAGCGCCCGCGCGTGGGGCTCCAGCGCGTGCGCGACCTGCTGCGCGAGCTCGCGGGTGGGTACGAGGACCAGCCCGAGCGGCCGCTTCGCCTCCGCCCGGCGGCCCGCCGTACGGGCCAGCAGTGCCAGACCGAAGGCCAGCGTCTTGCCCGAGCCGGTGCGCGCCCGGCCGAGCACGTCCCGGCCGGCCAGCGCGTGCGGCAGGGTGGCCGCCTGGATCGGGAACGGCTCCGTGACGCCCGCCCCCGCCAGCGTGACCAGCAGCTCGGGCGGCAGCCCCAGCTCGCCGAACCCGGCGACGGGCGGGGTGGTGGCGTCCGTGGCGTCCGCCTGCGGGCGCTCGTCCTGGGCACCGGAACCGGCGTCGGCCTTCGCGTTCATGGGGAACCTTCCTCGATCGGGCGCCCGGAACGCACCGGGGCCCGTACCCCCTGGGTACGGGCCCCGACGTTCGAAGCGTGAGGCCATTTTACCAGCGGGCCGCCGTCGGACCGGCCCGCCGTACGATCGGCCGCACGGCCGGAACGAGGGGAGCGGGGCGGTGGCGATGCGGGGGGCGGACGGGCGCGGCACGGGCGGGCGGCTGGGCGCGGGCCGTGGGGGGAGCGCGAGCGGGTCGGGCGCGGGCGGGTCGGGCGGAGGCGCGGGCGCGGGTGGTGCGGGCAGCCCCGCGGACCCGGGTGGGGACAGGGGGCCGACGGGCGCGGGCACCACGGCGAAGCCTGGGGCCCGGGGCGTTGCGGGAGGTCCCGCCCACGTACTTGCTGCCGACGGGGCCGGGGCTGACGGGGCGTGGGCAGGCTTGCCTGGGGTGGATGAGTCGACGGTGGGCGTGCCTGGGGTGGACGGGGCGACCGTGGGCGTGCCCGGTGCGGACCGGACTCCGGCCGCCGGGCGCCGCGACGAGGGGCAACCGGCCACGCCGGACCGCCCCGTGGACGGCGGACGTGACGGGGGACGTACGAACCGGCGGAGGCCGGTGGAGGGCTGGCTGGCGGAGGTGTGGGCGCGTACCCGCCTCGTACAGGTGCTGGCCGGTGGCGAGGGCGCGGACCCGCTCGACGAGCGGCCGCTGCTGGGCTGGATCGAGGGCGCCGGGCCGCTCGCGGAACTGCGCTCCCTCTCGACGCGCGGCCGCTTCACCGGAGGCGTCTGCCGCTGCCCCGGCGGATTCACGCTCAGCCTGCACGACGCCGGCGGCGAGCCCCTCGGCCGGGCGAGTCTGCACGGTGTCGACTCGGTCTCCTGGGAACGCGGCCGGTTCGGCGACGACCTGGAGGTGGCCGACCCGGTGGGGCTCGCGCTGCTGCTGGCCCGGCACGGGGCCCCGGGTGTCGTCGCCCGGTTCTCGTCCCGGCTCGCGGTCGCGCTGGGGCTGCGCGAGGGGCGTCCGCAGGTCCGTCAGGCGGGCCCGGGGCCGCACGGCGCCGGGCTGCTGGCCGGACGCGGTGTGCCGGACGCGCTCCGGCCCGCGCTGGCGGAGCTGTCCGGACTCGACGCGGGCCGCCTCCCGGAGGCGCGCGTCGCCACGCTGCGGGACCGCCTCGTGGAGTCCGTACCCGACGCGGCGGAGCGGACCCTGGCCCTGCTGTCCTGGCTGGGCCGCCTCCCGGACCCGATGGAGGCCGATTTCGGCGAGGGGCTCCTCGTACGCGCCCTCCTCGACGACACGCATGTCCTGCCCACCCTGACCGCGCACAGCCCGCCGCCGGACCCCAACCTCACCCTCGCCCTCCTGCGTTGGGCGGCCCGGGCGGCCCGGGCGGCCCTGACGGACCCGCAGGACGGCGCGACCCTGGCCACCCTGGCGGCCCCCGCCCTGCGCAGGATCCTGGGCTGACCACGCGCCACGCGCCCCTGCCCGGTGCCGGCCGCCACTGTCCGCTGCCGGCTGGCCCCCGGTGGCGCCTGCGCCTGCTGCCGGCCGCCCGTGCCCGGTGCCCCCGCTGGCCGCCTCTGCCCGGTGCCGGCTGCCCCCGCCCGCTGCCTGCCGGGCTGGGCGGTGCGGGCAGGCCCTGTCTGCTGCCGACCGCCCTGCCTGTCTGCTGCCGACCGGCCCGCCCGCTGCCGGTCGGCGCTCGTCGTCCGGTGCCGGCCGCGCTGTGCGATACCGGCCGCCCCCGCCCGGCGCCGGCCCGCGCTGTGCGATACCGGCCGTCCCCGGCCGCTGACGGCCGGCCCTCCGCCTCGTCTCGCCCCGTCCCGCCCCGTCCCGCAGCCTCCCGCCTCCCTCCCCTCCCCGCGCCGGCGGGCCGGCTCACCCCGTCGCGGCCAGACGGCGCCGCAGTTCCTCTTCGGGGACGTCCTCCACATGTGTCAGGAACACCCACAGGTGCCCCGAAGGGTCCCGCAGGACGGCGGTGCGGTCCCCGTGGAACATGTCCTTCGGCGTCTGCACCACCTCCGCTCCGGCAGCCGCCGCCCGCGCCGCGAGGGCGTCGACGTCCGGGACGAACACGTGCAGCGTCACGGTCGTCCCGCCGCCCAGTGCCGCCGGCGAGGCGAAGGCGGCGCCCTCCGCCTCCTCGGTGCTCACGTCACCCAGCATCAGCACCGAGCCGCCGATCGAGACCTCCGCGTGCAGCACCCCGCCGCCGGGGGCGTCCACGCGGAAGTCCTCGCGGGCGCCGAACGCACGCCGGTAGAAGTCGATCGCCGCGACGGCGTCGGCCACCGCGATGTGCGGCACCACGGAGCGCAGGTAGCGCTCGGGGACCACCCCCTCGCCGGGTGCCGCAGCCCCTCCGGCCCCGCCGGCCCCTTCGGCCGGTTCTGTCGTGGCGGGCTCGGGCCGGGTGTTCTCGGTCATGCCGGCTCTTCCTTCCCCTGGGTGGCGCCCGACGGTGAGTCCGGGACGCGGCCTCGACCGTAGGACCTCAAGCAGACTTGAGGTCAACCGGTGGGCGAGCCACAGGCCGGGACCGGAGCGTCGCCGCGTACGCCACACAACGCCTCCCGGCAGCAGGCCCGTTCACACTCCCGCAATGCTCGTCCCATGATGTGAACGATCCACGGGGCGGCCTGGACAGACCCGCCCGGGCACTGCGAACCTCCGGCCATGCGTCTCACCGACCCCGTACTCCGCCGTCTCGCCTGCGCCGCCGCACTCGCCCTCGCCACCGCGACGGCCTGCGCCCCGCAGCCCGAACCCCAGGACCCCAAGGCCGCGCCCTCCGCCACCGGCACCCAGGGGGCCTGCGCGAAGGGCACGCTCGCGACCCGGCAGTCGGGCAGGCTGACCGTCGGCACGGACAAGCCGGCGTACGCACCCTGGTTCCAGGACGACGACCCGTCGAACGGCAAGGGCTTCGAGTCCGCCGTGGCCTACGCGGTGGCCGAACGCCTCGGCTTCGCGCGTTCCGACGTCACCTGGACCACCGTCCCCTTCAACAGTTCCTTCGCACCCGGCGCCAAGACCTTCGACTTCGACGTCAACCAGGTCTCGATCAGCGACGACCGGCGCAAGGCCGTGGACTTCTCGTCCGGCTACTACGACGTCCGGCAGGCCGTGATCGCGCTCAAGACCTCGAAGGCGGCCGGCGCGAAGACCCTCGCCGACCTCAAGTCGGCCAAGCTGGGCGCCCAGGTGGGCACCACCAGCCTCGACGTGATCAACGAGCAGATCAAGCCGGCGCAGCAGCCCGCGGTCTTCCAGAAGAACGACTTCGCCAAGGCCGCCCTCGGCAACGGCCAGGTCGACGCCATCGTCGTGGACCTGCCCACCGCCTTCTACATCACCTCAGCCGAGGTGCCCGAGGCGAAGATCGTGGGCCAGTTCGAGCCCACCGCCGGTGAGCCGGAGCAGTTCGGCCTCGTCCTCGACAAGGGCAGCCGGCTCACCGCCTGCGTCAGTGCCGCCGTCGACGGCCTCCGCGAGGACGGCACCCTGGCCGCCCTCGAAAAGCAGTGGCTGTCCGACGCGGCCGCCGCGCCGGTGCTGAAGTGAGCCTGAAGGACGGGGGGACGGCGGACGGCGCGGACGCCGAGGAACACCACCGCGCCCGACAGCACACCCCGCGCGAGCCGCAGGAGCCGCAGGAGCCGCAGGCCCCGCAGACCCTGCGTGACCCGCAGACCCCGCGTGACCCGCAGACCCTGCGCGAGCCTCACGACCCGCAGCCCCCGCGCGAGCCTCAGCCGCCGAACGGCCCCCACGACCCGGAGGCCGACCGCTACGTCCCCTCCGCCCGCCGCATCGAACGCGAGCGGATACGCCGGGCCCGCGCCCGCCGCGCCGCCCTCATCGCCACCGCCTCCACCCTCCTCACCGGCGCCGTGCTCGTCCTCGTCGTCGTCCACTCGCCCGGCTGGCCCCGCACCCGCGCGACCTTCTTCGACCTCCACTACGCCCGCGAGGCGCTCCCCGCCGTCCTCCAGGGCCTGTGGCTGAACATCCGCCTCCTGGTGGTCTGCGGCTCGGCCGCCCTGGTCCTGGGCATGCTGATCGCCGTCGCCCGCACCCTGAAGGGCCCGGTCCTGCTGCCCCTCCGGGTGCTGGCGGCCGCGTACACCGACTTCTTCCGCGGCCTGCCGCTCATCATCAACATCCTCAGCATGGTCCTCGGAGTGCCGGCCCTCCGGCTCCAGGGCGTCCCCACCGACCCCGTCGTCCTGGCCGGCATCGCGCTCGTCATCACGTACTCCGCCTACCTCGCCGAGGTCTTCCGCGCCGGCATCGAGTCCGTCCACCCGTCCCAGCGCGCCGCCGCCCGGTCCCTCGGCCTGTCCGGCCTCCAGACCCTGCGGTACGTGGTCCTGCCGCAGGCCGTACGGCGTGTCGTCCCCCCGCTCCTCAACGACCTCGTCTCCCTCCAGAAGGACACCAGCCTGGTCTCCATCGGCGGGGTGGTCGAGGCCGTGTACGCGGCGCAGATCGTCGTCGGCAAGGAGTTCAACTTCACCCCGTACGTGGTCGCCGGGCTGATCTTCGTCGCGATCACCATCCCGATGACCCGGTACACCGACTGGATCACCGCCCGCACCGAACGCCGCCGCGCCCAGGGAGGCCTCGTATGACCGCCGCCGACGCCCGCCCGGAACCGGTGCTCCGCTTCGAGTCCGTCCGCAAGACCTACGGCCGCGACGGCACCCCGGTGCTGCGCGACGTCACGCTCGACGTGGCACCCCACACCGTGACCGCCCTGATCGGCGCCTCCGGCTCGGGGAAGTCGACGCTGCTGCGCTGCGCCGCGCTGCTGGAGGACATCGACGACGGGGCGATCCTCCTGGACGGGCAGGACATCACCGACCCGCGCGCCGACGCGGACGCCGTGCGGCGGCGGATCGGCGTCGTCTTCCAGGCGTACAACCTCTTCCCGCACATGAGCGTCCTCGACAACGTCACGCTCGCCCCGCAGCGGGTCCACCGCCTCACGCGCGCCGAGGCGGAGGAGCGGGCCAGGGAACTCCTGGAACGCCTCGGCCTCGCCGACAAGGCGGACGCGTACCCGGACCGCCTCAGCGGCGGCCAGCAGCAGCGCGCGGCCATCGTCCGCGCCCTGGCCGTACGGCCCCGGCTGCTCCTCCTGGACGAGATCACCGCGGCCCTGGACCCGGAACTGGTCGGCGAGGTCCTGACCGTCGTACGCGGCCTCAAGGACGAGGGCATGACGATGGTCCTGGCCACCCACGAGATGGCCTTCGCCCGCGAGGTCGCCGACCAGGTGTGCTTCCTGGACGCCGGCGTGGTCCGCGAACACGGCACCCCGCACGAGGTCCTGGACCGCCCGTCGGAATCCCGCACCCGCCGCTTCCTCCGTCGCCTGACCCCCTCCGCGTGACCGCCTGGGCGTGACTGCCGCCGCGTTACCGCCTGCGCCTGACCCTCCTCCGCGCGGCCGCCTCCGCCCAGGTGCGGGTGTCCTCCGGGAGGGACAGGCGGGAGAGCTGGGTCAGGGCCCGCTGCCTCCGGTCCATCCGGTCCATCCGCCCAGTATCCCGGAACGGGGGGAGCTCGGGCGGGGCGGGGCGGTTCACCGTATTTCGGACGACCTTCGGCGAATTCCGGCCGGGGAATGAACCTCCGGAACTCGAACGCACTCTCGTCTCTCGGTACGTGCCGGCCGGTTCGGAGCCACCGCAGTGGACGGGCCGCCGGCGTCCCGTCGAGACACAGGAGACCACCCCCCAATGAGCAAGATCCTGCCCGGCCGGCGCGCGCGCCGGACAGCCTCCCTCGCAGCCGCCGCGGCCGCAGCCCTGGCGCTCATCGCACCGGCCGCCACCGCGGCCGCCGCGGGCCCCGTCCCGCCCGCGGGCGGCGGCAAGGCGCCCGTCGGCATCATCGGCGGCAAGGAGCAGTCCGACGGCGCCTACCCGTGGATGGCGGCCCTGCTGTCCAAGGGCACGGCCAGCCCCGTGCAGCGCCAGTTCTGCGGCGGCAGCCTCATCAGCCCCGACGTGATCCTCACGGCGGCGCACTGCGTGACCGGTGCCAAGGCCAAGCAGCTGGAGGTCACCGTCGGCCGCACCGTCCTGTCCAAGAAGAGCCAGGGCCAGCTGCGTTCGGTCCGCTCGATCGTGTCCCACCCCCGCTACGTCAAGGGCGACGGGGCCTTCGACCTGGCGCTGCTCGAACTCGAGCGCCCGGTCACCGGCATCGTTCCCGTGAAGCTGCCCACCGCCGGCACCGACGCCCTGCTGCGCCCCGGCGCCAAGGCCAAGGTCATCGGCTGGGGCAACACCGACACCGACCTGACCCACTACCCCGACCGGCTGCGCGGGGTGTCGGTGCCGCTGCTGTCGCACCCCGAGTGCAAGGCCACGTACCCCGGTTACAACCAGGCCGTCAACGTCTGCGCCGGCGTCGAGGGCAAGGACTCCTGCCAGGGTGACAGCGGCGGTCCGCTGTTCCGCGTGGTGGCCGGCCGTACGTACCAGATCGGCATCGTGTCGTACGGCGAGGGCTGCGCGGAGCAGGGTGCGCCGGGCGTCTACGCCTCCACCAGCTCGGCCAAGCTGTGGAGCACCCTCTCGGAGTCCCGTGAGGGCAAGCGGATGCTGAAGCTCCTGGGCCGCTGATCCCGTACCCGCCGCGCCGCCCGAACGCCGTCACGGCGGGGCGGCGCGGCGGGCGGTGCGGCCGGGCGCTGTGGCGCTGCGGCGGGGACCGGACCCGCCCGTCCCGCTGTGGGGTTCCGGTTCAGCGGCCGTAGGCGTCGCGGCAGAGGCGGGTGAGGGCGGGCGAGGTGATGCCCTGGGACTGCGCGCACAGCCGCGCCATGTCGACGCGTCCCGGCGCCGGGGCCGGCACCGGACGGGGCCGCGGGCTGCGGACGGGCACGGCCCGCCGGGGTGGCTTGCGCCGCTGCTCGGGTCGCGCGGCCGCCGGGGCGGCCTTCCGGGGGCGCTGCGCCTTGCGCGGGGGTTCGGCCTTCCGGAGGCGTTCGGCCTTCTGTACGCGATCCGCCTTCTGCGGGTGCTCCGCCGTCCACGGCGGCGCCACGGGCGGCTCCGCCGACAACTGCGGTACGGGCCCCCACTCCTCCCGCGCGGCCCCAGGGGTCTGCGCCACCACCGGCACGGGCGGCCGCCCCCGAGGGCCGGGACCCGCCGGCGGCACCCCACCGTCCCGCCCCACGGCCATACACCCGGAACCGGCCAGCAGCACGGACACGACCAGCGGCAGCAGAAGCGATCGACGCACCTGCCCAACCCTGTCGCAACCGGACCCGAAACGCTCCGAGTTGCTCCGGCCTTCCCTCCAACGGGGGGTTGTGAAGGCCGCGTTGACGGCATTCCTTGCGGACGGAACGTGGTGCGCGCTGAGCGGTGAGCGCGGGAATGTAGCAGGGAATCGTGCGGGTGTCCGGGTGTTTGTCGGATGGTGATGCAGTTGCCGCCCGGGGCTTCGGGCGGGACTAGCGTCCCGTCGCACCCCCCGGGACGGCGGTGCGTGGTGCACCCCGCCCGGTACCCGGAGCGAGGAGGGCACCGTGCTGCCACTGCGTCGACGGTCCATCGGCGGGCTGCCGGACACGACGAGACACGTGCTCGCCGGAGGTGTCGTCATCGGCGCCCTGGCGCTCACGCTGGTCGCGCTGCTGATTCCGGTGGACGCGTTCGGCGGACGCTCCCCGGCCGCCGCCGCGACGGTCACCGGTGACGACGGCGCCGGCACGCTGAGCACGCCGTACGGGCCGCTGACCGCCCAGGACCGGGACTTCGTCCGCCGGGTCCGGCTCGCCGGCCTGTGGGAACTGCCCGCCGGCCGCCAGGCGATGCAACGCGGCACGCGTGAGTCGGTGCGCACCGTCGGGGAGCACCTGGTCGAGGGCCACACCGAACTCGACCGCCGCGCCATCGAAACCGGCCAGGCGCTCGGCCTCGACCTGCCCAACCAGCCGAACGAGCAGCAACAGGGCTGGCTCTCCGAGCTCGACCGGACGCAGGGCGACCCGTACGAGCGCCTCTTCGTCCACCTGCTGCGCCAGGCGCACGGCAAGGTCTTCGCCCTTGTGGGGCAGGTCCGGGCGCAGACCCGGAACTCCATGGTCCGCGCGCTCGCCACCGACGCCAACTCCACGGTCCTGGACCACATCACGGTCCTGGAGGACACCGGCCTCGTGGACTTCGAGGCGCTCGACGGCGGCTCGCAGCCCGGCACCGGTGCCGCGACCCCCGCCTCCACCACCCCCATCCTCCCGACGAAGTGAAGTGATCGCATTGAGCCGACCGAGTCGACAGGGCCACAAACGCCCGCGGTTCCCCCGCAAGATCCTCGCCCTCACCGCCGTCCTGGCGCTCGGGGCGGGCGGCGCGACGTTCATCGCCCAGCAGGCGTCCGCCGGCATCAGCGACCGCGGCGAGCAAGGTCAGCAGCAGGGGCAGGAACAGGGCCAGGGGCAGGGGCAGGAGGGGATACCCGGTCAGGACGGCACGGCGGTGGTGACGGCCACCATCGACTGCCCGGACGTCGGTGACCAGCTGCGCGACGTGCCCGTCCAGGCCCGCGCCGAGGTCGACACGAACCTCGCCCAGCTCGATGCCCAACTCGCGGACGCGTACGCCAAGCTGGCCGCGGGGCAGGCGGGGCAGGGTGGCCAGGCGGGCCAGGGTGGCCAGGCCGCTCAGGGTGGCGGTCAGGCGGGCCAGGAGGCGCGGCTCCTCGATGACCTCCAGCAGCAGCGGGAGGCGAGCATCGACCGCGTCGCCGACGCCATCGGCCGCTTCAGCCGGCGCCCCTCGGACATCGAGGGACTCGGCGCCTGCACCATGAAGCAGGCTTCCGTGCAGTCCGACGCGGTCAAGACCGGCCAGGCGGAGCAGGGTGGCTCCGGGGCGCAGGGCCCCGCCGGCAGCCGGAGCGGTCCCTCGCGGCGCGACTTCGTCGCCATCACGACCGTACGGCCCAACGTCCGCCGCCCCGCGAACCGCAACGGCGCCTCCACCGGGTCCTTCTCCGTGTCCTGCGGGCGCAACAGGAACGGCCACTTCAACCCCGACAACGTGATCGTCGCGCCGGGCGTCAGCAACGGCGCCCACCACATGCACGACTACGTGGGCAACGTCTCCACCGACGCCTTCTCCACCAACGACAGCCTCGCCGCGGCCGGCACCACCTGCACCAACGGCGACCAGTCCACCTACTACTGGCCGGTGCTGCGCCTGCGGGACGGGCGCCGCGAACGCGACGCGAACGCTCCCGGTGGCGGGCAGGACGCCAACGTCGGCACGATCCTCACCCCCAAGCAGGTGACCCTGCAGTTCAAGGGCAGCCCCGTCGGCAAGGTCGCCGCGATGCCGCGCTTCCTCCGCATCATCACCGGCGACGCCAAGGCCTTCACCAACGGCACGGCCAACGCCAACGCCTCCTGGAGCTGCACCGGCTTCGAGAACCGGCAGCTGAAGGACAAGTACCCGGTCTGCCCGCGCGGCAGCGACGTGGTCCGCACCTTCACCTTCCAGAGCTGCTGGGACGGCCGCAACATCGACAGCGCCAACCACCGCACCCACGTGGCCTTCGCCGCGGCCCGCGACGGCCGGTGCGGCAACGGCTTCACCGCCATTCCGCAGCTGGTGCAGCGGATCGTGTACAGCGTGCCGCCGGGGGCGCGGATCGCCGTCGACAGCTTCCCGGAGCAGCTGCACAAGGCCGTCACCGACCACGGGGACTTCATCAACGTGATGTCGGACGGGCTGATGGCCCGGGCGGTGCGCTGCATCAACGACGGGCGTGCCTGCCGCTAGACACCGGGGGCCGGCGGCCCCCTCACAGGCCCCCGGGGCGGACGCTCCCCCTCCCTGACGCCCGCGTCCGCCGCGGGTACGGTGCCGGTCCGAAGCCGACTTCGGGCCGGCACTGGTTTGTGTGTGGGGGGGCGGGAGGGGGGCGTGGTGCTTTGCTGGGTCGCCGGAGCTTTGGGTGCCGTCGTTTGCCGGAGCTTCGGGGGTGGGTCGTGTGGTGTGTGGGTCCCCTCGGTGCTTGACCCGTCGTGGCCTGCAGGCCCAGCGGCAGGCCCACCCCTGGGGCTTTGGGGCTTCGCCCTG